>DASXUK010000008.1:0-29069 GCA_036504875.1 Desulfuromonadaceae bacterium | reverse complement strand
GACGTTTGCCTGTCTGGGCAGTTGCAGTGACCAACCGGGTGAGCATCCGGGCCAAATCGAAGCGTCGGTTGAAACGATATTGATACTCGCCAAGATACCGGTGAGCGTATTTCTCAAAGTCGAAGGCATGGTAGGTCCCGTTGATGGCGGTCTTCAAGTTGCCGAGGATAGTATTGACCCAAGTGAAACATTCCATGCCAGTGCTTTTACGTCCTTTACCAACAACTTCACGTTGCTGAGAGCAGCCAACCTCAGTTACGGCCTTGAAACACCATAGACCATCAGAAACAACGGTAGCTGATGGAACGAGAGATTTATTGGCCCAGGCAACCACCTCTTCACGGGTGAATGCCTTGACCTGAGAAAAGACTGCATACAATGGGTTGTTCTGGTTGTTGGTCTGTACGGCGGCAATGAATGGTACTTTGTTTTCAGAGCCGCGCCCGGTCTTTCCCCCGGGGTTTTCTCCTCCGAGATAGGCATCATCGATCTCGACCCGGTTTGAAAGTCTGGTAGTACTCTCTCGCTCAAACATAACCTGCATGAGTTTGTGTTTCATCCTCCATGCAGCAGGATAGCTGATGCCCAGCAAGCGCCTCAGTTCAAGGGTAGATACGTTGTTCTTGTTCTGCGTCAGAAAGTACATGGCCTGAAACCAAATAGTTAGAGGAAGTTTCGTTGAGTGAAAGATGGTTCCCTCGGTCAACGATGTCTGTGTCCGGCAGTTGCAGCACTGAAAAACCCTCTGATCGTTGCGCCGGTATCTGTAGTGATGTTTACTGCTGCACTTTGGACACTGGAACCCATCCGGCCAACGGGAATCCTCAAGAACTGCTTCGCACTGTTGCTCATCACCATACTTGGCGAGAAATTGATTCAGGCTCATACCTGACTGCAATTGAATTCGACTCATCTTCACGGTGTACCTCCAGTGATTGGGATATCGTAAAGATACTGCAGGCATCAGTCACAATATGTCATACCCGCAGGAAAGCGGGAAATTAGTACTACTCAGGAAATTTTATGATGTGGAGGAGCTTATTCGAACTGTTGAACAAGATATAGTTACAACCAGGGTTGTTCTTGCCTCTGCCGATAAATTAATGATAAAGCCACTATCAAGCTTTGAGCATAGCCATCATGATTAAAGACAAAAAAACCTGGTTTGGCATTGGTATCAGCATATTCTTTATGCTGCTGCTCCTCCGAAAAATAGACTTTGATCAATTGGCTGCTGCACTTAAGACAGTGGATTATCGCTATCTTGTTCCGGCAGTGCTTTTTACTTTTATCAGCTATTTTTTACGTGCCGTACGTTGGAAGTATCTGTTGATTCAGGAAAAGGATATTCCCATCAGGTCCCTTTACCCAGCCACCATTATCGGTTACATGGCCAACAATCTACTTCCTGCCCGTCTGGGGGAGTTTATCCGGGCTTATGTACTTGCGCAGCGGGAAGGACTCCAGGCGCCGTCGGTATTTGCATCGCTTGTAATTGATCGTCTGTTTGACGGCGGTACCGTAATGCTCATGCTGTTGTTGACACTGTTCACCCTGCACCTTCCGCAGGGTATGGCCGAGGCCGAGACTGTGCTCAGAACCGGTGGAATAATCACCTTTGTGCTGTACAGTGTAGTTATTATCTTTCTGGTACTTCTGAAGCGCCAGACGATGAAAACACTGTCGTTCGTCCGTTTTCTGCTAAAAGCGTTTTCGCCACGCCTGTCCGAGAGCCTGATCCCTCTTTTGGGCGCCTTTATCGGAGGCATCAGGATGTCCCGGCATGGCCGACACGTAGGCATGGTACTTATAACTTCTGTCCTGATCTGGATCTTCGCTCTATTGCCGATTGATATGATTTTAAAAGGTTTTGGGATTAATCTTCCTATTAGCGCATCAATGTTTATCATGGTGTTACTTGTATTTGCCGTCATGGTGCCGGCTTCACCCGGCTTCATCGGTACTTATCATTATGCCTGTTTTAAAGGACTATCGGCATTTGGAATCTCCGACTCGGTTGCAATCAGTATAGCCCTTATCATTCATGGCACTGCTTTTTTTCCTGTAATTTTAGCCGGATTTTATCATCTATGGAGTGAGAAGATGAGCTTGAGCAATTTGCGAGCAGCAAGAGAGGATAAAATCTGATGGATTGGTATCCTACGCCTAGTTATCTTATGAAGCGCCGAGTAATTCTGGAATATCTCAAGGATGTGGATGAAAAAAATATACTTGAAGTCGGGTGCGGTTGCGGTGACCTTTTGCATGTTTTGGAGCGACGAGGTTTTACCGGCATAGGAATCGATATCTCCAAGGAGGCCCTGGTTTTAGCTGTGGCGGGATTGGGTAGCAGTAGTGGTTTTAGATTAGCCTGCAGCACCCCCGACCAATTGGTTGAAAAATTCGATGTGGTAATAGCCTCTGAAGTACTTGAACACCATCATGATGATATCCAGTTTCTTAGGCAATTGCATGAGCGTTTGCAGGATCGCGGGATGTTGTTGTTGACTGTGCCTGCCCATCAGAAACAATGGGGAGCCAACGATGATTTCTGTGGTCATATTCGCCGTTATGAACGTCAGGAACTGATCGAAAAACTTCAAACAGCAGGCTTTGAGGAGATAAAAATTTTTTCTTACGGTGTTCCAGTCTATAATCTCATGAAACCGCTGTATGACTGGATGATCGGCTCAAAAAATGCCCAGCCCGAGCAGGTGGAGAAGACTGCCAACAGCGGTGGTATGTGGCTTGTGCAGTGGGGTGGACGGATTTTTCGGTGCCTATTTAACGATATCACCCTGTATCCGTTTTATATTCTGCAAAAACTGTTTTACCACACAGATCTTGGTATGGGTTATTTTGCTGCAGCTCGAAAAAAGGAGCAGAAATTATGAGCCAGGTGCTATCGAAGAGATTCAAGGATTTTGAGGTTTTTGCGATCCTATCATTTGTATTGCCGTTCTGTGTGTATATGCTGACCTTGGCTCCGTCAGTTACATTCTTTGATAGCGGTGAATTTCTAACAGCAACCGCTTCGCTCGGTTCGGCACATTCCCCTGGTTATCCCCTGTTTCTTATGTACGCTAAACCTTTTACTTGGTTGCCGCTGGGAAACATCGCTTTCCGCATCAATATGGCCACGGCCGTGTCATCATCGCTGGCTTGTCTGGGAGTATATCTTCTAGCAGTTTACCTGCTCAAGAATGAACGGCTGGTGGAAAACAACGACCGTTTCTCTAGTTTTGCCGTTAAAGGCGCGGGCTTGGCTGCGGCGCTCGCCTTTAGCGTTACTCCACGTCTATGGTTGCAATCCAATCATGATAAGCCTTATCCGATTTTGGCTTTTATAACCGCCGTTATTTTTTATCTGCTGCTCAAGTGGCGCGAGCACTATAAGAATGGCGAGGAAAGGCCGGCTTACATTTATGCTGCTACTTTTCTAGCAGGATTATCCATGGCGGTTCATCAAACTGTAGTCCTGCTGTTGCCCGCCTGGTTTTTACTGATAGTGCTTGCAGACTGGCGCATGGTTACGAGGGTAAAAGAACTTGTTCTGGCAACTGCTTTTGCCATGTTAGGTTTTTTCGTGCACCTCTATCTGCCGCTCAGGGCCACCCGCAACCCGCTTCTGAATTGGGGGGATCCCCAGACTTATGAGCAGTTCATGTGGCACTTCCTTCGCAAAGGATACCCAAGCGAGCCTCACGCGCGGAATATTTCTCTCTTTTTTTCTCAGATTAAGGCCTTTAACATACCTCATGAATTTACTTGGTTGGGGGCTGTATTGGTCGTGCTGGCACTAGTGTGCCTGTGGCGACAACAGCAACGGTATATTGTATTCTCTTACTTGATTGGAATTATGACCTTCCTGCTGGTGATCGCCGGTTATTTTAATGCTCAGGCTGACATGATCTTCCTGACTGAGGAATTTTTTACACCGCTCTATTTGCTGACAGCTGTGCTGATGGGGGTTGGATTGTTCCAGCTCTTGGCTTTTGCAGTAAAAAGAGCTCATCTGCCTATGATTTATAATGCCAAGGTTTATGCCCTGGTTGCTGTAATGTATCTAGCGTTGCCTATATCTCTTTGTGCAATGAACTATTATGAAAATGATCAGCATAACAACTATATTGCTTATGATTATGCTACCAACACTTTACGTTCACTGCCCCAAAATGCTGTGATGTTCACCTGGGGAGACAGCGGGGCTTTTCCACTGTGGTATCTGCAAGGAATTGAACGGATGCGTGAGGATCTTGATCTACCCCATACCCCTCATATTGTTTTTGACTGGTATCTCGACTCGTTGCCGCGACTCTTCAAGGAGAGCAATCTGAAGAAGTTTGACATGCAGTCCTCAGGACCAGAGGCTAGCTTGCGCATGGCAATCACTGATGTAATAGCGCAGCGCCCGGTGTTTATAGACTTCTCGACCCGTTATTCCGTTATGTTTAACGACTATGCCCCGGTTCAGAAGGGGATTGTTTACCGGATACGGCGCATTAACGAGCCGGGTGGGCTTCCTGATTCTTCAGTCTGGGAAAATTATAACAACCGCGGGATTATAGATAAGATCTCTTTTCTCGATCTGGATACAGGTAAGGCGATAATGATTTATGCCAATAGCTATATCGAAGCGGGCGAGTTTTTGTTGAGTGTCGGGCGCTTTCAGGAAGGGCTGCCAATCCTGCAAAAAGCTGAGCGGATATCACCCGAAATGAAACCAGCTGTAAAACAGATACTGTCGCGCTATGGACGCTAAAATATGAATTATATAAAGGGAACAACAAAGGTTTTAGCCATCATCGGACATCCTGTGGAACATTCATGTTCCCCTGCCATGCAAAATGCCGCTCTATTGGCTTGTGGGCTAGATTATATCTATGTTCCGTTTAAAGTTGAGCCAGAACACCTTGCTCAAGCTGTATCTGGATTGCGTTCACTGGGGGTTGTTGGATTTAATGTTACCATTCCGCATAAAGTGGCTATTATGGCACATCTGGATGGTTTTGACGAAAGCGCTGAAGCGGCTGGGGCAGTTAACACCGTTATAAATAGAGACGGGCACCTGATAGGTTACAATACCGATGGTGACGGTGTGGTTAAATCATTAAGAGAAGATCTGGGGTTTATTCCTGGTGAGGGTACAACCATCGTAGTGGTAGGTGCTGGTGGGGCCGCCCGCGGGGCAGTGGCAGCTTTTTGCCGAAAAGGGACCGGTACCATTATTATTGTTAATCGCAGTCAAGAAAAAGCACAGGCGCTTGCTAGATCCATGGGCGAGCGATACTGTAACACAAAACTTTTCTCAGTTTCGGACCCGTCAGAGTTGAGAACATGTTTTGGCAGCACATCACTTATCATTAATACCACATCGCTTGGCATGAACAACGAAGAAATTCCTTATTTTAAGCTTTCTGATGTTCCAGATAATACGATGGTCTACGATATGGTTTATTCGCCTCCTGTCACACCTTTTTTACGTGATGCAGAACAACGTGCGCTTAGATGTGCTAACGGCTTGGGAATGCTGGCCGCCCAAGGGGAACTTTCTTTCCGTCTCTGGACCGGTGTTGAACCACCACCAGGTATCATGAAGAGTGTGCTTGAGGCGGTTATATCCTCATAACAACAGCTTGACATCACATTTCAATCCGCCTAATATCAGCTCCGATCGATTATAGGGGGTTGTATGCAGTCAAGCCGACTGGGAGATATCCTGGTTAAAAATAATCTGATAAGCCCGGAACAACTTTCCAAGGCACTTGAAGAGCAAAAACTTTCCAGCGGTCAAGTTCGACTCGGCACTATTTTAATAAAACAGAACCTTATCAAAGAGCAGGATCTCACCTCATTTCTTTCCAAGCAATACGGCGTTCCTACCATCAGCCTCGCAGATTATGATATTGACCCGGCAATCATCAAAATAATTCCGCCGGAGGTCGTTCAGAAGTATCAGTTAATTCCAGTCAATCGAGCCGGTGCAACCTTGATTGTGGCGGTAAGTGATCCCTCCAATCTGTTTGCCATAGAAGATATCAAGTTCATGACAAACTACAATGTGGAGATGGTGGTCGCCTCTGAAAGTGATATTAAGGCTGCCATTGACAAGCATTATGATCAGTCGGCCTCACTGGCCGATGTCATGAGCGACCTGGATGTTGAGGATCTTGAAATAGTAGGCGATGAAGATGATGTTGATGTCAGTTCTTTGGAGCGGGCTACTGAAGATGCTCCGGTTGTCAAGATGGTTAATGCAATCCTGCAGGATGCCATCAGAAAGAAGGCCAGTGATATACATATCGAGCCCTATGAAAAGGTATTCCGGGTCCGCTATCGAATAGACGGCGTGCTGTATGAGGTTATGAAGCCGCCTCTCAAGCTCAAGAACGCCATAACTTCTCGTATCAAAATTATGTCTGAACTTGACATCGCTGAACGTCGTCTTCCTCAGGATGGTCGTATCAAGATCAAACTGGGTGGCGGCAAGGATATGGACTTCCGTGTATCGGTGCTGCCCACCCTGTTTGGCGAAAAGATTTGTCTACGCCTTCTGGATAAAAGCAATCTTCAAACCGATCTTACCAAGCTGGGTTATGAAACAGAAGCCCTGGCACATTTCCAGCGAGAGATACATAAACCGTTTGGAATGGTTTTGGTTACTGGCCCAACGGGAAGCGGTAAGACAGTTTCTCTTTATTCAGCGCTTGCCGAACTTAATAAGGTTTCGGAGAATATTTCAACAGCTGAGGATCCGGTCGAATTCAACTTTGCCGGTATTAATCAGGTGCAAATGCACGAAGATATCGGCCTGAATTTTGCGGCTGCCTTGCGATCATTTCTGCGTCAGGACCCGGATATTATCATGATTGGTGAGATACGTGATTTCGAGACCGCGGAAATTGCTGTGAAGGCGGCTCTCACTGGTCACATGGTCCTCTCTACCCTGCATACTAATGATGCTCCCGCCACGATTAATCGCCTGCTTAACATGGGCATCGAGCCGTTTTTGGTCGCTTCTGCGGTAAATCTGATTACAGCGCAACGTCTTGCTCGCCGGGTTTGTAGTGAGTGCAAAGAACCCGAGGATATCCCGGTACAGGCTCTGATCGAAGCCGGAGTGCCGCCAGATGAGGCCCCCTCGTTTGTTTGTATGCGCGGAAAAGGTTGTCCGGTCTGTAACAACACCGGCTATAAAGGCAGGGTCGGGTTTTATCAGGTTATGCCGATGTTAGAGGAAATTCGTGAATTGATTTTGAATGGTGCCAACACAGCTGAAATTAAACGTGAGTCCATGAGGTTGGGAATAAAAAGCATGCGCCAATCGGGAATGACAAAGCTCAAAGAAGGTGTCACCTCCTTTGAAGAAGTATTGCGCGTAACTGTCTCAGACGACTAAGGAGAAGTAACTCTAATGGTAAATCTCCATCAGCTGCTTAAGATCCTTGTGGAAGCAAACGGTTCCGACCTCCACATCACCACCAATTCACCGCCTCAGATTCGTGTTGACGGCAAACTGATGCCGATGGATTTTCCATCGCTCAATCAGGTGGAAACAAAACAGCTCTGTTACAGTGTGCTTACCGAGCAGCAAAAGCACAAATTCGAAGAGGAAAATGAGCTAGATCTTTCGTTTGGTGTTAAAGGACTATCTCGTTTCAGGGGAAACGTGTTCATACAGCGTGGTGCTGTAGCAGGGGTGTTCAGGGTAATTCCCTATAAAATTCTTTCTTTCGAAGATCTGGGTTTGCCACCGGTTGTTGTAGAGCTTTGCGCTAAAGCTCGTGGGTTGATCTTGGTTACCGGTCCAACTGGTAGTGGCAAATCTACCACTCTGGCATCAATGATAGATTATATTAATATCAACCGCCGTGAGCATATTGTAACTATTGAAGATCCGATAGAATATTTGCATCCCCACAAGGGATGTCTGGTTAACCAGCGTGAAGTAGGCGCAGATACCAAGGGATTTAAAAATGCTCTAAAATACGTACTGCGACAGGACCCGGATGTAGTTCTGGTTGGTGAACTTCGTGACCTGGAAACGATTGAAGCTGCCCTGACCCTTTCCGAGACCGGTCACCTCTGTCTTGCTACACTGCACACCAACTCCTGTGTACAAACTATTAACCGTATTGTTGACGTTTTTCCTCCTTATCAACAGACTCAAATCAGAGCGCAACTCTCCTTTGTTCTGGAAGGAGTCATGTCACAGAACCTGATACCGAAGATGAGTTCAAAGGGAAGGGCGCTTTCCTTAGAAATTATGGTACCCAATGCCGCCATCCGAAACCTGATTCGGGAAGACAAGGTTCACCAAATCTATTCACAGATGCAGGTAGGACAAGAAAAATATGGTATGCAGACGATGAATCAATCTCTTTTGTCCTTGTTCCATAAACGCCAAATTTCTTTGGAAGATGCGTTGGGAAGATCACAGGACCCGGAAGAGCTTAAACAGATGATTAACAATCCTGCCAACATGAATCGCAGACCCCCTGGGCGTTGAGTTTTGAACAAGGAGAATAGCAATAATGCCAAAATATAATTGGGAAGCTAGGACAAAAACCGGTGGCGCTCAAAAGGGTGTCATAGAAGCAGCCAGCGTTGATGTGGTTGAAGCGCAGCTGAAAAAGTTTGGCTTTACTAATATCAGTATTACCGAGCAAACTAAGGGATTCGAGCTGAAACTGCCAAAATTCGGAGGCGGCGGCAAGATAGAATCCAAAGACCTGGTTATTTTTACCCGACAATTTGCAACCATGATTGATTCCGGCTTGCCCCTTGTCCAATGCCTGGAGATTCTGGCCAGTCAGCAGGAGAACAAGACATTTCAAACAATTCTTTTTAAGGTTAAGGAGAGTGTTGAGAGTGGGTCGACTTTTGCCGATGCTCTGGGCAAGCACCCCAAGGCATTCGATCAACTATACGTGAATCTTGTAGCCGCCGGCGAGATCGGCGGTATTCTGGATACTATTCTGCAACGATTGGCAGCCTATATTGAAAAAGCTCAAAAACTGAAAAAACAGATCAAGGGTGCCATGGTTTACCCTGTTACGATCATGTCCATTGCGGTTGTTGTGGTGGGCGTCATCCTCATATTTGTTATCCCGACCTTTGCTAAAATGTTTGCTGATTTCGGCGGCGAACTGCCGGCGCCCACCAAAATTGTAATTGCAATAAGTAACTTTCTTCTGAAATATTTTGTGGTTATTATTGGCCTTTTCTTTGCCATTAGCGCGGCTATAAAGAAATATTATGCCACTGCTGGTGGTCAGAAAAAGATCGACCGCTGGGCTCTTAAGGCGCCTATTGCCGGCCCGTTGATACGAAAGGTTGCTGTGGCTAAATTCACCCGTACGTTGGGAACCATGGTAAGTTCAGGCGTACCAATCATGGATGGTCTCGAAATTGTTGCTAAAACAGCCGGTAACAAGATTGTTGAAGAAGCAATCTACGGTGTGCGACAAGCCATTTCCGAGGGCAAGACCATGGCCGAACCGTTGGCTGCCTGTGGTGTTTTTCCACCTATGGTGGTCCAGATGATTGCTGTTGGAGAGGCAACTGGTGCCATGGACGCCATGCTGAATAAAATTGCTGATTTTTATGATGATGAAGTCGATGATGCTGTGGCTGCGATGACCTCAATGATGGAGCCGTTACTGATGGTTTTTTTAGGGACAACTGTCGGTGGCCTTGTTGTTGCCATGTACCTGCCAATCTTTAAGTTGGCCGGGGCAGTTGGTGGATAATTATGGGTCCTGAACGAAGGCTCAGGATCTTTATTTACGCTAGAATTCTTGTTTCCTTTCTTTTTCTGGCTTCCACAATTCTGCTGAGTTTTCAAGAACCATCAGCTATAGATAATCTGCTTCAAGTTGGCTTGATCCGGTTGATGGCTTTCTCCTTTATTTTTTCAGCCATATCTAATTTTGCACTTAAATTTAAAAAATATCATTTATTCATCACCTACCTCCAGACAATCTGGGATCTTCTTTTCGTAACAGTTCTTCTGCTTATTACCGGCGGTATTCTTAGTCCCTACTCTTTTCTGTACTTGCTTTCCATAATGAATGCCGGCGTGTTGTTGGGGCGCAAGGATGCGCTCTACGCCGCATCTCTATGTGGTATCCTTTATGGCGCCATACTTGATTTCCAATATTTCGGGATCTTGACCGGTATTGGGCTCAATCAGTCTGATGCGCTGCAGATGGGTGCTTTTCGAGTTTTTTACACCATTTTCGTTAACCTGATCGGCTTTTTTCTAACAGCCTTCATCACAGGGTATCTTTATGAAAGAGCACGTGAGAGCGAGGATGCCTTAAGGACCAAGACAGTTGATTATGAAGAGCTGCATCGGCTGAATACCACCATAGTAAAAAACCTGGAAAGTGGCCTTTTGACAATAACACCAAGCGGTAACATTCGTGTTTTTAATCATTATGGTGAAGAATTGACCGGAAAAACTCAAACAGAAGTATATGATAACCCTCTAAAAAGCGTTTTCCCAGCCTTTGCGGATGTTTTATGGAAAAAAGACAGCTTCTTTTCCGGAGAATTTGTATATGAATCTCCAAAAAATGAAAAAGTGATTCTAGGTTACAATTCTGTCCCCTTTACAGATCTGCATGGAGATCTGGCTGGTGTTATTATTAATTTTAAGGATTTAACTAATATAAAGCAGATGGAGTCAGCCCTCAAGAAGGCTGATCGTCTAGCTGTGCTGGGGGAGCTTTCCGCTAGAATGGCTCATGAAATACGTAATCCATTGGCTGCTATGAGTGGATCCGTTCAACTCCTTGCAGAGCAGGGTTCTATCACTGATAGCGATCGCCGCTTGCTATCTATCGTGGTTCGAGAAGCCGATCGGTTGAATATTCTAATAACGGAGTTTTTAGCCTATGCTCGCCCGGCCTTGCCTCGTAAAGTACGGATTGATCTACATTCTTTTGTTGATGAAACCTGTTCATTCTTGGCCTCAGACAATCGTTTCAGAAATGTCTCAATCCGCAATCTTGTCTCAAGTCTTATCACGATCAGGGCTGACGCTAATCAGTTTCGCCAGGTACTGCTGAATTTATTGAGTAATGCTGCTGAAGCTATGGACGGCGGCAATATTGAAATTAAAGCCAGTCATCAGTCAGGTGGCGGGGGATTTTCCAATGATCCGGTTGCTGTAATCACGGTTACCGATAGTGGGCCCGGCATTATGCCTGGTACTGAAGCCCATTTATTTGAACCTTTCTGGACCACAAAGCCGGAGGGCACCGGTTTAGGGTTGGCTGTTATTTATCGCATTATTGAAGCTCACGGTGGAACTATTTCCGTCGAATGCCCTCCTGGGGCAGGCTGTTGCTTCAGAATCATGCTTCCTGTGTAACCCGTATGCGCATACCTATTGCCTACAGCTTCCGAAATCTTTTAACCAGGCGCATGACAACCTTTTTGACTGCATCAGGTATGGCTTTAGTGGTTTTTGTTTTTGCAGCAATTCTGATGCTTTCGGCAGGATTGGAGAAAACTCTTGTGGAAACGGGTTCTGATGATAATGTCATTGTTACCCGCAAAGCTGCAAATTCAGAGGTACAGAGCGGGGTTGAGCGACAACAGGCAGGCATAGTAGAAAGTTTGCCATACATTGCATCTACTGCTGAGGGACAACCTTTATTGGCAAAAGAGTTGGTGGTCCTGATCAGCCTCACCAAGCGTGAAAGTGAAAAACCTGCCAATGTGATCATACGTGGTATCGGGCCTGAATCGCTTAGCCTGCGCCCACAGGTTAAGCTGATTGAAGGGCGCATGCCTCGTTCCGGTTCGGCCGAAATTATGGCTGGACAAAGCATTGCCCGGCGCTTCAGAGGAGGTGGGATTGGTGAAACAATCCATTTTGGCATGCGGGATTGGCAGGTGGTGGGGATTTTTGATGCAGGTGCTACCGGCTTTAACTCAGAATTATGGGGTGATGTTATCCAGTTGATGCAAGCCTTCAGAAGACCGGTCTATTCATCAGTTACCTTCCGATTAAGAAATGCTTCAGAATACCCTATTGTTAAGGAAAAACTTGATAATGATCCGCGTTTAACACTGGACGTACGCCGGGAAACCCAGTACTACCGGGACCAATCCGAGGGCATGGCTAAATTCCTGCGTATACTTGGCATTTCCTTGACGGTGATTTTTTCTCTGGGGGCTGTTATCGGAGCCACGATCACCATGTATGCAGCTGTTGCTAATCGGGTAAGGGAGATTGGGACTTTAAGGGCGCTTGGTTTTCAACGAGCAAATATCCTGGTTGCTTTTCTAGTGGAGGCATTGCTGCTGGGCCTGGTGGGCGGAATCAGCGGGCTTGTTTTTGCTTCCTTTATGCAGCTGATTACGATTTCTACAATGAACTGGCAAACTTTTTCCGAGCTGGCCTTCTCGTTTACCCTTACCGTCGAAATCGTAATTAAATCATTGTTATTTTCCTTGTTAATGGGTTTCATTGGTGGTGTGATACCAGCCATCCGGGCCAGTCGGCTTAAAATAGTAGACGCATTGCGAGAGACTTAATCTCTTATCTTTGGAGCCATAATGATTAACCTTTTCCTAAAAAAACATCATCTCTGGATTGTTTTGGCCATTGCTTCTACAATTATCTATTCGATTGATTACCTGATTATCGGGAATTCAAAGGATGTAGTTTCTAGCTTGTTAGGAAATCTTGGTTTTTTACCAATATATGTAATATTTGTAACACTGATGGTCGAGCAGATAATGAAAGAACGTGAACGACAAACAATCATGCGCAAATTGAACATGGTGATTGGGGTCTTTTTCAGTGAGGTGGGAAATCAGCTTTTAAAGGGTCTTACGCAATTTGTTGTTATGGAAGATGAGTTGCAGCAGGAGCTTCATGTGACAGGTCAGTGGCAGGAGAAAGATTTTAATAAGGCGTTACAAT
The DNA here is from genome assembly GCA_036504875.1 of Desulfuromonadaceae bacterium. Taxonomy (GTDB): domain Bacteria; phylum Desulfobacterota; class Desulfuromonadia; order Geobacterales; family Pseudopelobacteraceae; genus JACPFJ01. Next base: position 16,126 of record DASXUK010000008.1, on the reverse strand, counting down.
TCCTCCAGTCACATGAACCCGAGATAGTTAGTGCAGGCTGTAATAAACAGCAAATAAAGGATTTTCTTCTTTCTAAGCGGACCTTTCTGATTGGGCTTCTGGAAAACCAAAACCTGCTCGAGCATGAGGATTTTACCGATTTGCTGTGGGCGGTGTTTCATCTGTTAGAGGAGTTGGATGCCCGTAAGTTGCTTGAGGGATTGCCACAAACCGATGTTGAGCATATCAACGGCGATATCAAAAGAGTCTTCGGCTACCTTTCCCGCCAGTGGGTGTTCTACATGTTTCACCTTAAGCAGGACTATCCTTATCTATTCTCCCTGGCGATCCGCCTGAATCCGATGGTAAGCAACCCCGATCCAATTATCTACTGAGATAGCTGGCTTCCCATTAATCACTTTTCTGACCAGTTGTAATTCCACTGAAACGATACCAGAAGGATCGCTGCTCTACATGAAGTAATGAGTTTGAATAATGTATTTTGCAGAGCGATTCAAAGCTGATACTATTTTGTAACAGATACCAAAAAATAACTGCTGTAATAGCGGCATAGGCGAAAAGCTTATTAATTTTATTATGGGGGATAAGAATGCTGAATAAACGCCATTGTGGCATACTTTTGCATCCAACATCGCTTCCTGGAGCCGAAGGTATCGGCACATTAGGAGATGATGCCTGGCGTTTTGTAAACTTCCTGGGTGGTTCTGGCATTTCTATTTGGCAAGTCCTGCCACTTACCCCGCCTGCCGCCGGCAACTCACCCTATTCAGCTTTTTCTGCCTTTGCCGGTAATCCTTTGCTCATTGATTTGGAACATCTTGTGCGCGAGGGTGACCTACCGGTGGGTTTTACTCCGGAAACGGCCATTGATGAGGAAAATATAGATTTTGGCAGGCTGCTTGATTCTAAATTGAAGATACTTCATAAAGCTGCCACAACTTTTCTTGAAGCTCCTAAAACAGTACGTATGCAGGAATTTTGGCATTTTTGTGACACCACCGAATGGTTGCACGATTATGCCCTTTTCATGGCATTGAAGAGACGCTATAAAGGGAAAATCTGGCAGCACTGGCCTGCTGATATCGCCCTGATCACACCAGAGATGTATGAAAAAGCTTCTCTTGAACTAGGACCGGAGATTGGTGCTCAGAAATATATGCAATGGCAGTTTCATCGCCAATGGCAAAATCTCAAGAAACATGCCGCAGGACATGGCATTACCATTATTGGGGATCTTCCTATCTTTGTGGCCTATGATTCAGCTGATGTTTGGCGTAATCGCGAACTTTTCCTGCTAGATACCAAGGGAAATCCAACTGTTATGGCGGGTGTGCCGCCTGATTATTTCAGTGAGACCGGTCAACTGTGGGGAAATCCCCTTTATGACTGGAAAAATATGGAAATAAGCGGATATGCGTGGTGGATAAAACGTTTTAAACAGATGTTTGAACTTTTTGATTGTGTGCGTGTCGATCATTTTCGCGGTTTCGAGGCGGCTTGGCAAGTCCCGGCCGGTGAACGGACAGCCGTCAAGGGGACTTGGGTTAAGGGACCTGGAGAACTGTTTTTTGATGCTGTCAGTGCGGCTCTCGGGACACTACCGATCATTGCTGAGGATTTAGGCGTTATAACGCCAGAGGTCGAGGCCTTAAGAGATCATTGTGGCTATCCAGGCATGAAAATCCTGCAGTTTGCTTTTGATTCAGGTCCTTCAAATCCGTATCTCCCTCATAATTTCGAGAAGAACTATGTAGTATACACCGGGACCCATGACAACGACACCACACTGGGTTGGTATCACAGTCTAAATCCTGCGGCCCGTAAACAGGTACTGGATTATCTGGCTTCTGATGGACAGGATATTGTTGGGGATCTTATCAGGGTTGCACTGATGTCGGTAGCCAATACGGTAATTCTTCCATTGCAGGATCTGCTTCGCTTGCCATCGGAAGCCCGCATGAATACACCTGGAACTGCCACCGGTAATTGGGGGTGGCGTTTTTCCTGGAGCATGATTTCACGCAATTTCAATATTAACATGGCTGAAAAAGTTGAGTTGTATGGCAGGCGTCAATAGGGTTGTCCTAAATAGCTTGACAAATCAGTTGTATTCAATATACTTGCTTGCTTTGGATTTTACTTAATGGACATTGATATGAAAATCCTTGTTGACCATATTCAGGAAAAGCCTTTCCATCTTCATATTGAAGAACCGGCGGAGTCTTTTCCTGTGCTCTTACAGATGCAGTCTGCAGATGAATGTGTTTTTATAGGGCCTATTGTGGGTGATGTTGATGTTTTGCGAGAATTCGATCACTTACGTGTTTCGGGTCGTGTAAAGGCTACTGTTTCTTTGCAATGTTCACGTTGTGTTGAAACCTATAACACCGATATCGATTCCGGCTTCACAATCATTTTCCGCAAAGTGACTTCCCAGGAAGGCACTGATCAGGAAGATGAAGTGGAATTGAGCGAGCAGGATCTTGTTTCATCAGTCTATAGTGGTAACGAGATTGATCTTACTCATGATATTGAAGAACAAATAGCCATGGAGATCCCGCTCAAACCTCTTTGTAATTATAATTGCAAGGGGCTTTGCCTGTCTTGCGGCAGTGATCTAAACAAAAGCACTTGTGATTGCACAAAAGAACATACCAGTTTCAAATTTAGTGCCCTTAAAAATTTTAAGGTAAATAGATAACAGATGGTGCCGGCGAGCGCCGATTCACCCAAAAAAGGAGAATTAAAATGGCAGTACCTAAGAAAAAGACCTCCAAATCTCGCAAAAACATGAGAAGGGCACATGATTTCCTTACTTCACCATCCACCTCTGTTTGTCCGCAATGTAAATCCCCTAAACTGCCTCACCGCGTTTGCCCTAGTTGCGGTACTTATAAAGGTAAAGAAGTCATCGACCTTTCTAAAAATGCTCAATAAGCAATAATTTTTTGTGTCATTACCAGGATCGATGAGAGTAGCTGTTGATGCAATGGGTGGCGATAATGCACCCGCTGTTGAGGTTGAAGGAGCTGTTGCCGCCAGTCGCGAATTTGGCATTCCTGTCACGCTAGTGGGTGATCGTGTGCGACTCGAGGCTGAGTTGACAATGTATGACTGCACCGGACTCGACATTGATATCTTCCATGCCAGCGAAGTGATAGGAATGCATGATTCCGCCTCGGATGCAGTGCGCAAAAAGCGCAATTCATCCGTTCGGCTTGCCTTTGATCTGGTCAAGGACGGCAAAGCCTGTGCTGCGGTTAGCGCTGGCAATTCTGGCGCCACCATGGCTGCCGGCATGTTTGTGCTAAAGCGTATCAGCGGTATTGAACGACCTGCCATAGCCCAGATATTCCCAACTTTAAAAGGCCAGACTCTTGTTCTTGATGTTGGTGGCAATGTGGATTGCAAGCCCGTGCACTTGGTCCAGTTTGCTATCATGGGTGAAGTCTACGCACGTTATGCCATGGGAATTGAAAATCCGGCTGTTGGACTGCTTTCCAATGGCGAGGAGGATTCCAAGGGCAATGAACTAACCCGGGAAACCAACGCCCTGCTTAAAAAAACCTCTTTAAATTATTCCGGTTATGTGGAAGGACGCGATATTTTCAAGGGAACCGTTGAGGTAGTTGTCTGTGATGGTTTTGTTGGAAATGTTGTTCTTAAGCTTTCAGAAGGTTTGGCTGATGCCGCCGGTCAAATGTTGAAAAGGGAGATCCTGAAGAGTTGGGTGTCAAAACTGGGAGGGCTGTTTGTGCGGGGAGCTTTCAGCCGGTTCAAAAAAATAGTCGATTATGCTGAATATGGTGGTGCTCCTTTGTTGGGTATAAATGGAGTTGGAATGATTTGCCATGGCGGTTCAAACGTCAAAGCTATCAAAAACGCCATTCGTTTTGCCCACGAATATGCCAAAAGCGGCGTAACCGAGCATGTTTCAGAAAAATTATCCGAAAATTATGCCGTATATATGCAGCGAGATAGCAAATCCCAGGATGCTGCCTAATGGAGATATGATGTTGAGAGCCCGGATCACCGGAACCGGCTCTGCTCTTCCGGATAAAGTTCTCACCAATGCGGATCTGGAAAAAATGGTCGATACCAACGACGAATGGATCACCACCAGAACCGGCATCAAGCAGCGTCGTATTGCTGTTGAGGGTGAATACACCTCAACCTTTGCCGTTGAGGCTTGTCGACGCGCCTTGGCCATGGCCAACATGAGCGCTGAAGAGATAGATCTGATCATTCTAGGCACAGTAACTCCGGATTTTCCCTTTCCAGCTACTTCATGCATTATCCAACATGAAATTGGAGCCAGCAAAGCTGCGGTCTTTGACATTTCAGCCGCCTGCTCAGGTTTCATCTACGGACTTTCCATTGCTGAAAAATACATCCGCACCGGTATGGCTAAAAAAACTCTAGTTGTTGGCGCAGAGGTGTTGTCGCGTATTGTTGATTGGACCGACAGAAATACCTGTATCCTTTTCGGAGACGGTGCCGGCGCGGCTGTTGTCGAAGCCTGTGAGACTGACAGTAGCATTCTTTCGACGCATATGTACAGCAATGGGACTTTCTGGAAAACCCTTTACCAGGCTGGAAGTGGAAGCAGAAACCCTGCCACCAGTGTGCGCACCACTGACGAGCGTCTTTTTTTCCTCAAGATGGAAGGCAATGATGTTTTCAAACATGCTGTGCGGGCCATGGAAGAAGCTGCCTCGGCTGCTCTGGATGCCAATGGCATGTCAGCCTCGGACATTTCTCTTTTTATTCCTCATCAGGCTAATCGCCGTATTATTGATGCTACTTGCAAGCGGCTCGGCTTATCTGATGAAAAGGTTTTTGTTAACCTCCATAATTACGGAAACACCTCGGCAGCCTCAATTCCCATTGCACTGGACGAAGCTAACCGAGCCGGTCTTTTGAACACAGGCGATTTAATTCTTCTGGATGCCTTTGGTGGTGGTTTTACCTATGGCTCTGCATTGATGCGCTGGTAATTAATTAGAAAAGGGGCGTATGATGAGTACAACAGCATTTATTTTTCCCGGCCAAGGCTCCCAATATTCAGGCATGGGAAAAGAATTATACGATATTTTTCCAGTAGCTCGCCAAGTCTTTGAAGAGGCTGATGACGCCCTTGGAATCAAGCTCTCCGCAATCTGTTTTTCAGGCAGCGAAGATGAGCTTAAACTTACTGCCAACACTCAACCTGCCATTCTGACAACCAGCATCGCTGTATTAAGGGTTTTGGAACAGGAAACCGGACAAAGAGCACATTACCTGGCCGGACATTCCTTGGGTGAATATTCAGCCTTGGTATGCTCAGGTGTATTAAAATTCCAAGATGCCGTGAGAACAGTCCGGGCTCGGGGCACATTCATGCAGGAAGCTGTGCCGGTCGGAGTTGGGGCCATGGCTGCCATCTTGAGTATTGATAAAGATGCGCTTATAGAGATCTGCGCCGAGGCGGCTCAGGGAGAGGTTGTTTCTCCAGCCAATTTCAATTCGCCGGGCCAGATCGTTATTGCCGGTCATGCTACAGCAGTTAACCGGGCGATTGAGGTTGCCAAAGGAAAGGGTTTTAGAAAGGCCATGTTGCTTCCGGTTAGTGCACCTTTCCATTGTGCTTTGATGAAACCGGCTGCCGAGCGACTGGCTGACGTGGTAACCGCCATTACTTTCGGTGCTATGACTACCGCAGTGGTAACAAATGTAGAGGCAAAGGCCAACCTGGACAGTTCCAGGGTACAAGAGCTTCTTGTAGAGCAAGTATGTTCGCCGGTTCTGTGGGAACAATCGATCCAGGAAATGGTCTCCTTTGGGGTGAAGGATTTTATCGAGATTGGACCCGGCAAAGTTTTGTCCGGTCTCGTAAAACGGATCACCAAGGATGTTACTGTTACCAATATAGAAGATTCAGCTGGTCTAAAAAACTGTAATATATGTCGAGAAGGGGAGGGATGATCATGGTAAAAGACAGGATCGCGGTTGTAACCGGAGCATCGCGCGGAATAGGGCGCAGTATCGCACTTGCCCTTGCAGCTGGCGGAGCAAAAATCGTGGCTGCTGATATTAGTCTGGAAGGATGTCAAAAGCTGGTTGATGAGCTTGCTCAGGCAGGAACAGAGGGTTTGGCTGTCCAATGTAATGTTGCACAGGCCGAAGATGCTGACCGCCTTATTGATGCGGCTTTTAAGAAGTTCGGCCGGGTCGATATCTTGATTAACAATGCCGGCATCACCCGTGACGGGCTGCTTATGCGTATGAAGGACGAGGAGTGGGATGCTGTCCTGAATGTTAACCTGAAAGGGGCTTTTCTCTGTACGCGTGCTGCATCTAAAGTTATGTCCAAGCAGCGTTACGGCCGCATTATAAATATTGCGTCCATTGTTGGACAAATGGGTAATGCTGGCCAGGCCAATTATTGTGCCAGCAAGGCAGGTTTAATCGGATTGACAAAATCGGTTGCTCGTGAACTTGCCCGCCGAAATGTGACAGCCAATGCTGTGGCCCCAGGTTTTATTGCCACTGACATGACCGATGCGCTTCCTGAAAAATCCCGTCAGGAATTGACTGCCCAGATCCCTATGGAGCGTCTGGGAAGTGCCGATGATATAGCCAACGCTGTTTTGTTTCTTGCTTCCGACAATTCTGCTTATATCACCGGACAAGTGCTGGCTGTCAACGGCGGAATGTACATGTAAGCCGCAAATTATCTTTTGACTTTTAACAAATTCATTGTTAAGTAATCTGTGCCGTTTCACAATATTAATAAGAAACCTGATTCAGGTTTACAACACACGGAGGTGAAAGATGTCTGATATCGCAAAAAGAGTTAAAGAAATTGTTGCTGAACAGCTGGGTGTAGAAGAAGTTCAGGTTGTGCCGGAAGCATCCTTCATGGATGATCTCGGTGCAGACTCCTTGGATACAGTAGAGCTGGTTATGGCTCTTGAAGAAGAGTTCGATATCGAGATCCCTGACGAGGATGCTGAAAAGATCCAGACCGTAAATGACGCTATCGAGTACATCACCGAGCACGGCTAATAGATTCGGTTACAAGAACGCGGGAGGGGAAGAACTTTCCCCTCCTTTCTTTTTTTAAATTGTAAAAACATCAGTAACGCGGGAGCTACTCATTATGAGAAGAGTTGTAATTACAGGGGTGGGTGCAGTTTCTCCACTTGGGACCGGTAACGATACCAACTGGGACGCGCTCATCAACGGTAAATCAGGAATAAGAACCATCACTCGATTTGATGCTTCAGATTTGCCTGTCAAAATTGCGGGCGAAGTTTCAGGATTCAACCCTGAAGATTTCATCGATAAAAAAGAGATCAAAAAAATGGATCTCTTTATCCAGTATGCTATGGGTGCCGCACACTTTGCCATGGAAGATTCCGGCCTGATCATAAATGAGGAGAACGCTGAGCGGGTGGGTGTTCTGGTCGGATCCGGGCTTGGTGGTCTTCCGGCCATTGAAAGATATCATCTGGCGCTTCAGGAAGGCGGATACAAGAAAATTTCCCCTTTCTTTATCCCCATGTTGATCATCAATCTTGCCCCTGGTCACATCTCAATCCGTTATGGTGCTAAAGGTCCCAATATCTCATCAGTATCGGCCTGTGCTACCGGGACCCACTCCATCGGTGATGCCTACCATATTATCAAGCGTGGTGATGCCGATGCCATGATCGCTGGTGGTACCGAGTCTACCGTGACCCCTTTGGGGATCGGAGGTTTCGCTGTAATGAAAGCTCTTAGTGACAGCCGCAACGATGCCCCTGAAAAGGCCTCCCGACCTTTCGACAAGAGTCGGGACGGGTTTGTTCTGGCAGAAGGTGCCGGAATCGTGGTCATGGAAGAGTATGAAGCAGCAAAAAAACGTGGTGCTAAAATCTATGCCGAAGTAGTGGGTTATGGTCTCACTGGTGATGCCTATCATATGACTGCCCCGGCTGCAGGCGGTGAGGGGGCTGCCCGCTGTATGAAGATGGCTCTCAAAAACGCCGGCGTTAATCCCGAACAAGTTACTTATATCAATGCCCACGGCACTTCAACCCCGTTCAATGATTTGAATGAAACCCTTGCTATAAAATCGGTATTTGGTGAACATTCGAAAAAATTAATGGTCTCCTCGACAAAATCCATGACTGGCCATCTATTAGGTGCTGCCGGCGGACTGGAAGCTGCTTTCTGTTGCCTGGCAATGGAAAAAGGGGTTGTTCCGCCAACCATCAACTATGTTGAACCTGACCCGGAATGCGATCTCGACTATGTGCCCAACACTGCTCGGCAGGCAACCGTGGAATATGCGATGAGCAACTCACTCGGTTTTGGCGGTACCAATGCTACCCTGCTCTTTAAAAAAATATAGCGGAGCGTGATATGATTGTCATTGGAAGCGATCATGGAGGGCTTAACCTTAAGACTGCCATTAAAAGCTATCTTACGCGAAGAGGAATCGAAACTTCCGATGCTGGAACTGATAATGATGCCTCGGTAGATTACCCCATGTTCGGACTTAAAGTAGCTGAGGTGGTAGCTAGCGGCGCTGTTGAGAGCGGCATATTGATTTGCGGTACCGGAATCGGTATGTCGATCGCTGCCAACAAGGTTCCAGGAATACGGGCTGCGTTGGTAACAGAAGTTTTCATGGCCCGCATGGCCAGAGAACATAACAATGCTAATATTCTTGTTTTAGGTGGCAGAGTTTTGGATGAGCAGAAGGCCTGTGATTTGGTTGGCGCTTGGCTGGATGCCACATTTGAGGGTGGGCGCCATCAAAATCGTTTAGATATGATTACAGAGATAGAAAAAAGTTATTGCAAATAGGATAGTTTCTTTATCTTGTCTAAAGCGGGACTTTAATAAAGTCCCGTTTCGTTTTTGTAGATAATGTAAACATTATGAAAGATAAAATATCAAGGAGCACGATTATGTCAGTTCTCTCAAAATTGGATCCTGAGGTTGCTAGCGCTATTCAACATGAAACCGAACGCCAGGAATACAACCTTGAGCTGATTGCCTCTGAGAATTTTGTTTCAGAAGCGGTAATGGAAGCCCAGGGAAGCATTTTGACCAACAAGTATGCCGAAGGTTACCCAGGCAAACGTTACTACGGCGGTTGCCATCACGTTGATGTGATTGAGACCCTGGCAATCGAGCGGGCCAAGCAGTTATTCGGTTCCGAACATGTCAATGTCCAGCCTCACTCTGGATCCCAAGCCAATATGGCAGTTTACTTTGCCGCCTGCAAACCGGGTGACACTATTCTGGGGATGAATCTCTCCCATGGTGGCCACCTGACCCACGGCAGCCCGGTCAACTTCTCTGGGCGCTTTTTTAATATCGTACCCTATGGCGTTTCTCCGGAAACCCAGACCATTGATTATGCCGAGGTCGAGCGTTTGGCCATAGAGCATAAGCCCAAGATGATTGTTGTGGGTGCCAGCGCCTATCCTCGTATCCTTGATTTTGCAGCCTTTCGTGCTATTGCAGACAAGGTCGGCGCCGTGGTGATGGTGGATATGGCCCATATTGCCGGATTGGTGGCTGCCGGTGTTCACCCCAGCCCGATTCCTTATGCCGAATATGTCACCACCACTACCCATAAGACCCTGCGTGGACCGCGTGGCGGGATGATTCTCTGCCGTGAAGAGTTTGCCAAGGCCATCAACTCACAAATATTCCCCGGCATCCAGGGTGGCCCACTAATGCATGTTATTGCCGCCAAGGCGGTGGCTTTCAAAGAGGCATTGCAGCCTGAGTTCAAGGTTTACCAGCAGCAGATCGTTAAAAATGCGAAAAAACTTGCGGAATCCTTGACTAAACGTGGTTTCAAACTTACCAGTGGTGGTACTGATAATCATCTGATGCTGCTGGATTTTTCCGGCACCGAGATCACCGGTAAAGCGGCTGAGGAAGCCCTTGATAAAGCCGGTATCACCGTAAACAAAAACACCGTACCTTTTGAAACACGCTCACCTTTTGTTACCTCTGGTATCCGCATCGGCACCCCAGCAGCAACCTCGCATGGCCTTAAGGAGACCGAGATGGATCAAGTGGCCGGTTTCATCGCTGATGCAATAGCCAATATTGGGAATGATGACCAATTAAATATCATCAAATCCCAGGTAAATATTTTGATGAAGAGGTTCCCGCTTTACACCCAGCGTTTGGCCTAGGTTGTGTGAACCGATAGTCTTTATAAGACCCGCTGGTTATTACCGGCGGGTTTTTTTGTCTTCTCTTCCTTGACTTTTCTCCCCTCCTTTAGCTACTATGCCAAGTTATGAAAAAGGTAACCAGGCAAATCAAAATTGGCCCTGTCCTGATAGGTGGTGATGCCCCCTGTTCGGTACAGTCGATGTGTTCCACAGATACCCGTGATGTATCCGCCACTATGGCCCAGATCAACCGACTGGCCGAGGTTGGTTGCGAGATAATCCGCTGTGCTGTGCCGGATATGGATGCGGCCTTAGCGCTAGGCCAAATCAAGAAGCAAAGCCCGATACCGGTGATTGCCGACATTCATTTCGATTACAAGCTGGCTGTCCAGGTGCTGGAGGGCGGGATTGACGGCCTGCGCTTGAACCCTGGCAATATCGGCGAGAAGTGGAAGGTTGAAGAGGTCGTCAGAATAGCGGCGGAGCGCATGGTACCGATTCGCATCGGGGTTAATGCTGGTTCACTGGAAAAGGAACTTTTGGAACGATTTGGGCATCCGACCGCCGAAGCCATGGTTGAATCTGCTCTTGGACACATCCGCATCCTTGAGGACCTGGGGTACCAGGAGATCAAGATTTCTCTCAAAGCCTCCGATGTCCCAAAGACTATCTCCGCCTACCGGCTGCTGTCTGAGAAGGTCGATTATCCACTGCATATCGGCATTACCGAGGCCGGCACCACTTTTTCCGGTACTATTAAATCTTCGGTGGGGCTGGGCATCCTGTTGTCAGGCGGCATCGGCGATACATTACGCGTTTCCCTGACCGGCGATCCTGTGGATGAGGTCAGGGTAGGTTATGAGATCCTTAAAAGCCTGGGTCTGCGCCAAAGAGGGGTTAATTTTGTCTCCTGTCCCACCTGCGGCCGCTGCCAGATTAATCTGATCAAGGTGGCCGAGGAGGTTGAACACCGGTTGCAGGGCATTGATAAACGTATCACAGTGGCAGTCATGGGCTGTGCTGTCAACGGACCCGGTGAGGCGCGCGAAGCTGATGTCGGTATTGCTGGTGGAAAAGGGGAGGGCCTCTTGTTTCGTCATGGCCACGTTATCCGTAAGGTAGCTGAAGATAAACTGGCTGAGGCCCTGATGGAAGAGATTGAAAAACTTTAAATTTGCGCTAATTTATCCCTTGAGGTGAGAATGCTTTATTCCCGTTACTTTATCCCCACCGTAAAAGAAATTCCTTCCGATGCCGAGGTCATCTCTCATCAATTGATGCTCAGAGCCGGCATGATCCGCAAACTGGCCGCTGGTATCTATAATTATCTTCCTTTGGGATTACGCTCCATCAGAAAATTTGAAAACATCGTCCGGGAGGAGATGAATAAGGCCGATGCCATTGAGCTACTTATGCCGAGCGTTCAACCGGCCGAGCTCTGGCAGGAATCCGGACGCTGGTCTTTCTATGGAAAAGAGCTTTTGCGATTCAAGGACCGCAAAGATGGCGAGTTCTGCATGGGACCCACGCATGAAGAGGTCATTACAGACATGGTGCGTCGCGAAATAAAAAGTTATCGGCAGATGCCGGTCAATTTTTACCAGATCCAGACCAAATTCAGGGATGAGATTCGTCCCAGGTTCGGGCTGATGCGCGGCCGTGAATTCATCATGAAGGATGCCTATTCTTTTGATGTGGATAGCAATGCCGCTGATAGCTCTTATGAACGCATGTATAATGCTTACATGCGCATTTTTGAGCGCTGCGGTTTGAATTTCAGAGCGGTTGAGGCGGATACAGGCAGTATTGGCGGATCATCCTCCCATGAATTTATGGTGCTGGCAGAGTCAGGTGAGGACGCTATTGTGTCCTGCGACTCGTGTCGGTATGCGGCCAACGTCGAAAAGGCTGAGTCCCGGCCGGTGCAGACTTTGGCAGCTGCTGAGACGTTGGCCTTGGAGAAAACCAGCACACCGAACATGAAGACAATCGCCGAGGTTGCCGCTTTTCTGGGAGTGCCGACCGACAGGACGATTAAGTCGCTGGTGTTTACATCCGGTACAGGCGAATTTGTTTTGGCCATACTGCGGGGTGACCATGAGTTGAACGAGATCAAACTTAAAAACAGCCTGGGCTGGGATGAGATTCAGATGGCAAGCGAGGATGATATTCTACGAATCACTGGTTCTCCGGCCGGTTTTATTGGTCCACAGGGATTAAAGGTAAAAACCGCAATCATCGCCGATCTGTATCTTAAAGGCATGGTCAATGCGGTAATCGGTGCCAATGAGAAAGATACACACCTTGTTAATGCTAATTTTGAGCGTGATTTTACAATAGATCGCTTTGCTGATCTGCGCAATGTAGAGGCGGGTGATGCCTGTCCGCGCTGCGAGCAGGGTAAGCTAGAGATGTGGCGCGGCATTGAAGTCGGGCATGTTTTTAAACTGGGAACGAAATACTCAAAGGCATTGAATGCAACGTATCTGGACAAGGATGGCAAAGAACAGATCATTTTCATGGGTTGCTATGGTATCGGCATCGGGCGAACTGTAGCGGCTGCCATAGAACAGAATCATGATGAAAATGGCATTATTTTTCCCATTCCAATAGCACCTTTCCATTGCGCGGTGGTGGCCTTGAACACCAAGGATTCAGGGGTTATGGCCCAAGCCGAAGAAATCTATCTCAAGCTGGAAAAACTGGGAATCGAGGTGCTCTTTGATGATCGTGATGAGCGCCCTGGCGTGAAGTTTAAAGACAATGACCTGATCGGTATCCCGATACGAGTTGTGGTGGGCAGCAAAGGACTGGCTGAAGGTAAAGTGGAACTTAAATGTCGTAAAACCGGGGCAATGGAGTTATTGCCTGTAGAGGATGCCATTGCCAAGGTTAAAGTGCTTGTGGAAACCGCACTTAACCAAGAATAATTTTTTTAAGGGGTTTTAATGCAAGGTTCTATTTGGGATCCCCAGCATGAATGCATGCCACGCGAGGAATTGGAACAACTTCAGATCGAACGGCTTCAGGCTACGCTAAATCGTGTTTATAAGAATGTGCCCTGCTACAGTGCTAAATTTAATGATGCAGGTATAGTTCCTGAAGACGTCACTTCACTGACCGATCTAGCCAAGCTGCCTTTCACTACCAAAGAAGATCTGCGCCTTAATTACCCCTATGGAATGTTTGCTGTGCCTTTGCGAGAAGTGGTACGTATTCACTCCTCCTCCGGCACGACCGGCAAACCAACCGTGGTAGGATACACTAAATATGACTTGAAAACCTGGTCCAATCTGGTCGCCAGATTTATGACTGCTGCCGGTGTGACTCATGATGACGTGGTACAGATTGCTTTTGGCTATGGCATGTTCACCGGTGCATTTGGCCTTCATTACGGTACTGAAACTATTGGGGCCGCTGTAATTCCCATGAGTGGCGGCAATACTGAAAAACAGATCATGATCATGCAGGATTATAAGACCACTGCACTTGTCTGTACACCTAGCTATGCCATTACTGTTGCCGATCGGCTCCATTCGTTAAATATCGATCCACGCTCGCTTTCCCTCAAGGTAGGGTTGTTTGGTGGAGAACCCTGCTCAGAAGCCATGCGTAATGAGATCGAAACGCGGCTGATGATCAGTGCCACGGACAACTATGGCCTTTCCGAGATCATCGGTCCAGGTGTTGCCGGTGAATGCCAGCACAAATGCGGGATGCACATTTCTGAAGACTTCTTTTTGCCGGAGATAATCGACCCGGAAACCTGTGAGGTGTTGCCTCAGGGAAGTGTTGGGGAATTGGTTTTAACCACCTTGGGCAAAGAGGCTTTTCCGATGATTCGTTATCGGACACGGGATATCACCAGCCTTGATTACAGCACCTGCGAATGTGGTCGCACCTTAGTCAGAATGAAAAAGACCATGGGACGCACCGACGATATGCTGATCATCAAAGGCGTTAATGTTTTTCCTTCACAAATCGAAGAGGTGCTCGTAGCGATCGAGGGCTGCAGACCGCATTACCAGCTGGTTGTCGAACGAAAGGGCGCCGTGGATGTTCTTGAAGTTTGTATCGAGGTGACCGAAAATATTTTCTTTGATGAGATGAAACGCCAGCGATCTTTCCTGGAAATGGTTGAAAAAAAGATTGATTCTGTCTTGGGGGTTGGTGTGACTGTTAAGCTGGTGGAGCCGAATAGCATTCCACGTCACGAGGGCAAGGCTACCCGGGTGATCGATAAACGATCGCCATAAAGCGCAATTTATTGACCATCAAAAATCGCCTAAAAATCGACATCATCATATTATGTTCAAGTTGCACAGTCAACTTTACATAATATAGCTTGTCAGGGCCGCATGCGACGCGCTTGACGGCAGACAGTGCGTACTATGTCGTATGACGTGTTGAATTGAGCCATTTCTTTAATGGCTTTATTTGTTTCACTAACAGCCTTATTTGGCGTCAAGCCACAGGCAATGCAGGCGTCATAATGTTTTAGGCATAGCTTGCGAAATTTGTTCTGATGCTGCTGGACGATTTTAAGCTGTTCAGGCGTTTGTTTAATGCCAGCAGTGGCGATACGTCTTTTGTAATCCATGGCATGCGCCAAATCACCTAAATGGACAAGAGCTGCTGAAAGAGGGCGGAAGACATCAGGCGTTGCTGAAAGCTCGAAGTGCACCCGATCATCAACCATCCATGTCCGGACAATCTCCAGAATCAATTAGCCCACCGATCACAACCTATACAGATGATCCGAAGCTGGCCGGATCGCTTGCGATAACAGCGTCTATTTGTGAAAGGACATTTTTTCATATCAGTTAATTTTCAGTTGCCTTTTTCCCAAGCAAATATTGAGAGTTAAGTGTTTTAATTACGTTACCTTCTTTGATTTGTGATACGGGAGTATGTACGGGAGATGTGTACATATGTACGCCATTTACGAACCTTCGCTTTTGGTCACCATAGATGTAGCCAAAGACTATCGTTAAACCCTGATCCTCCACTAAAATCCAATTTTCGAGCTTTCCGGTCAAACTCTTCATAAGTCTCCGTAAACATATGCAATTTAGTATAAGGTGAGAGTAGGGGAGGCCCAAAAGTGGGCCAAAAGGCGGGTGTGACTAGCTACCCGCCTCTACCACCAACGAAAATCGTTCACATCCCACACACCGTATGCAAACAGACAGCAAAATACAGCGCCGCTCAGAACTACAGTTGCGAGAAAACCCAGCCAGAACAAGAGACTCATATAATATCCTCCAAGGATGACAAATAGATGTACACGAGCCAGACGCCAAAGGCGTCTAAGGCCCGTGTACACCTATTTGTTTGATGATCCATAAACATCAGACCGAGCAACACAAACCATAGAACGCAGGTCATAGGATTTAACGTCCGGATTGGGGAAATTTGCCCGTAGGCCGTTTACATAAGCCAGAACCTGACCATGACCAAGATCAATGTAAGAATCTATCTTGTAGCGTGAATAGACGAGCACAGGAGCAGATGTAACAACGGACATGGGAGTACGCCCAGAAGAAACTATTTGCTGAATAGGCACAGGTGATGAAACGGATTGTATAGGTAAAGGTTTAACTGATATGGGTTGACCATTGTTCAAGTTATTAACAGCGCCACTGACAACACTATGAGGGCGATTCATAATTTTATTGGAACCAAACAAATCACCGGTTGCAAATGATGATTTCGCAAAAAACATGTATAATGCAAAAATGGTTACGACAGGTATTGCATAGAAAACAGGATGTTTAAGGATGTTAGTATTAGACATGATCTTTAATTCTTTTATGTGAGCCTATAAAATAGATTGTGTAAATGGCCAAAATCGGTTGAAATCCCAAATCACTGGAGGGACCGATGGCCACGACCGACGAACTGCTCGATATTTTGATGAAAGACTACAAGAAGCCCGAAGATCTTATTGGTGAAAA
>DASXUK010000007.1:0-87632 GCA_036504875.1 Desulfuromonadaceae bacterium | reverse complement strand
GGCGCCGATCCGGCACTTGACCGAATAAGCCGGGTTGCGGCCTTCGATCTTGGCCAGGACAATGCCCTTGGCACCGTCAGTGACATGATTCAGCCGGATAAGCGGTGTGTTGCCGATGGACTGCGAGTTGTCTGCGTAAATTTGAGACATAATCTCCCCTTCCTTTTGCCTATAGAATTTATAGATTTACAGCTAAAAAAAACTTAGATGGCGAAGTCGATCACTTTGGCATGCTTGCGGCGCTCGTTTTCACTTCTTTCCAGCATATCTGCCAGTGATACATTGTCCAGTACCGATGCTACCGCTTTTTTTACATCAGCCATGACCAGACGGGTACCACAGCTGGATTCGTCCGAACATTCTTCGCAACGGGTGTAACTGGTATCACTCAGGCATTGAACCGGCGCAAAGTCACCTTCAAGTATCTTTACGACATTGGCAATGGTTACTCGCCTTGGATCAACTGCCAGGGAATACCCCCCGCCTTTTCCGATTCGACTCTGCAGTATGCCGCCTTTGCGAAGCGAAAGCAGAATAGCCTCTAAAAATTTCTTGGGAATATTTTCGGCTTCCGCCAATTCGGAAATAAGGATAGGACCAACCTCAGAATTGCGGGCCAGATGTTCCAACGCTTTTAGCGCGTATTTTGTCTTTTTCGAGATCATCATCTATAGTTTTAATAGGATATTCCACCGAGTGAGATACGTCAACATAATTTTAAAAACGGCATTGCATTAATAGTTTAGTGTGATAAAATTTTAATTTATTCAATGGCCCCACAGGAGAGGATCTCAATACTAATAACTTAAGCTTTTATTTTACATAATTCTCTAGTGGT
Organism: Desulfuromonadaceae bacterium; assembly: GCA_036504875.1. Classification (GTDB taxonomy): domain Bacteria; phylum Desulfobacterota; class Desulfuromonadia; order Geobacterales; family Pseudopelobacteraceae; genus JACPFJ01. Next base: position 86,794 of record DASXUK010000007.1, on the reverse strand, counting down.
TGCGAGAGTCCATGAAGAACTTTGCGAAAATGACCAAAGCTGAACTTATTAGCGAGCTCAAACAGCTGTTGAGTGAAGACAGGGTCAGCACCAGAGAAACAGACATTGTTTTCGACGCTATTGAGAAATATGCTGGAGAGCGACAAGCTACTCCCCCACCAACAAGAGGACAAGACCTTGTCCCGGACCCCTATGATTCAGCTCCTTTTGGCTATATCACCCTGAACCATTCCGGAATAATCAGCGAGATCAATCAGACCGGAGCCTTGATGTTTGGAAAAGAACGTCACCTGCTCATCGGATCGGCTTTCAGGGATATCATAGGCGAAAGCTATCTGGAAAAGTACAATCTTCACATCAATCAATGCAGGCAAACCGGGCTTGCCACCAGCGAAATGCATCTTAAATCGCAAGACTGTAATGAGTTCATTGCTCATGTCTGCAGCATGCAGTACATGGACTTTACCAAACAGCAGATCTTCTACCGTACGACAATCAGCGATATCTCAAAAATGAAAACAGCCGAAGAATCCAGACAGAAAAATCAGAAGCTGTTGCAGGCCATCATCGAAGGCACATCCGATGCTATTTATGCAAAGGATGTTAAGGGGCGCTATCTTCTGTTCAATTCGGCAGCAGCCAGTGCAGCAGGAAAAAACCCTGAGGATGTGATCGGCAAGGACGATTACTACCTGTACTCACCGAAAGAAGCCGAAAAGGTTGCAGAAAGAGACCGGGCCATTATTCTGGCCGGCAAATCCATGACTTTTGAGGAAACCGTCCCGGGCGCCACCACCGGCGAGTGGATTACTTTCAACACAACCAAAGGCCCGTTGTTCGATGAAAACGGCTGCATAATCGGCCAATTCGGCATTGCCCGTAACATAACCGAGCAGAAAAGTGCCGAAGTGCTACTGCAGGAAAGCCGGCAACGCCTCAAAGACAGCGAAGACCGTCTGCGTCTAGCAACCGAGTCGGCTGGCCTGGGAACCTTTGACTATTATCCTAAAACCGGCGAGTTTATCTGGTCCGATTTAACCAAACAGCATTTCGGGCTTCCTCCGGAAACTCCAATTAATTTCAACGTTTTTCTGGCCGGCATACACTCAGAGGATCGGCTGCGCATCAAGCAGTTGGTGAATGATATTTTCAAGTCTGAGTGTAGTGGCGAGTTTGAGGCCGAATTTCGTACGATAGGCATCCAGGATCACAAGGAAAAGTGGCTGACTGCGCGCGGGAAGGCATTTTTCGATGAAGAAGGTAGGGCAATTCGTTTTATAGGAACCATCCTCGACATAACTGAAGCAAAACAGAATAAAGCAGAAATCGAACGGCTGGCCTCTTTTCCGCAACTCGATCCAAATCCGATCATCGAACTGGATATGTCCGGCAAGATCATCTATTGCAATAGCGCCGCAGCCAGATTTAAGAAAAAAATCCGCAGCAACAATCTGAATATATTTATCCCTCCAAACTTTAAAAATATTCTTTTTGCAATGAAAGGAGAAAAGCAGTTCGTCTTTTATCAGGAAATCACTGTCCGCGAGCAACATTTTGGAGAGTATATCCACTTGGTTCCCCACCTACAGGTCATCCGCATCTATGCTACCGACATAACCGCCCGCAAACAGGCCCAAAAAGCGCTTCAACAGGCATACGCCGAGTTGGAGCTGCGCGTAATGGAGAGAACCACCAAGCTGGCTGGCGCTGTAAACGCTTTGCAAAAAGAGATTGTCGAGCGAAAAAGAATGGAAGCCGCACTTAAAAAGTCAGCCGAGGTAATTGAGGACCTTTACAACAACGCTCCTTGCGGCTACCACTCGCTTGACAAAGATGGCAATATTCTGCGCATCAATGCCACCGAGCTTAAATGGCTCGGGTACACCTACGACGAGGTCGTTGGCAAGAAGCTGACCGATTTTATGCCTAACAAGGGCAAGCAGACATTTGAGGCCAGTTACCCTAAATTCATGCAGGAAGGATATTTAAACGATCTCAATCAGGAACTGGTACGCAAGGATGGAAGCATTATCCCGGTAAGTCTGAGCGCAACAGCAATATATAGCAAAGAAGGCGAATATGTTATGAGCCGCTCAATTGCCTTCAATATCAGCGAAAGAAAAGAGGCTGAAAAAAAGTTATTGCGCCTGAATCACCTGTATGCTGTTTTGAGCGCAATTGACAAGGCCATAGTGCATAGCAACTCGCATGAGGAACTGTTCCAAGAGGTGTGCCGGATCACCATTGAAAATGGCGAGTTCCGGTTAGCCTGGATCGGTTTGATCAGGAAGGCCGACGAAAAGCAGCAGATAGTCGCCTCCCACGGCGAAACCAGTTACCTGGAAGAGCTGCTCATCATTCCGCCAAACGATGCGAAGAAAGGCAAAGGTTCATCGGCGTTTGCACTTCGCACCGAAGACCTTTATATCTGCAATGATTTCCTGCATGATCCCGCCACTACGCCCAGGCATGAAAACGCCCGTTTACATCATCTGAAGGCGTCGGCCTCAATAGCTCTAAAGATGAAAAACAAGGTTATCGGCACACTCAATCTATACGCCTCTGAAACAGGCTTTTTTGACTCTCAGTTGATCGATCTTATTCAGCAAATGGCTGCTGACATATCTTTTGCACTGGAAAATTTCGAACGCGATGAACGGCGTAAAAAAGCTGAAAAAGCCCTGCAGGCCGAGATCAATGAACGCCTGCGCACTATGGAGGAACTCCGCCAGAAAGATCGCATCATGATGCAGCAAAGCCGATTGGCGGCCATGGGAGAAATGGTCGGTAATATTGCTCACCAGTGGAGACAACCGCTCAATACACTGGGCCTTATTGTTCAAAGATTGCCTTTTTTCTATGAAGCCGGCGGTTTTAACAAGGAATTCCTGGATGGCAGCACAAGCGAGGCCATGAATCTGATTCAGCACATGTCCAAAACCATAGATGATTTCAGAGGCTTTTTCAAAACCGATAAGGAAAGGATTACCTTTGAGTTGAACAAGGTAATTCAGCAAACCGTATCGCTAATCGAAGGAAGCGTAAAGGACGAGCAGATCACCATCTCGGTCAACTGTGAGGAGAACCTGCATATTTACGGTTATCCCAACGAATATTCCCAGGTGATTCTTTGCATACTGCACAATGCCCGGGATGTCATTCTGGAACGCGGCCTGGAAAAGGCTCAGGTGGATATAAATTCCTTTGTGGAAGATGAAAAAGTTGTTGTAACAGTAACCGATAATGCCGGCGGCATCTCCAGTGATGTAATTGACAAGATCTTTGATCCTTACTTCACGACCAAGAGCCCTGATAAAGGAACCGGGGTGGGACTTTTCATGGCAAAAAAAATAATTGAAGAAAGCATGGCCGGGAGACTATTGGCTTATAATACCGGAACTGGCGCGGAATTCAGAATAGAGGTCTGAGAATGGATGACCACAACAGTAAACTATCCATGATCTCGATCCTGTTGGTAGAAGATGAGGCTGATACAAGGGATATATTAGGCTCGGTTATTTCAAAAAAATATCCCTATTCACCATTGCAGGTCGCAAAAAATGGCGCGGAAGGTCTAGATCTTTTCATGCGTTGTCGTCCGAACATTGTCATTACCGATATCAGCATGCCGATGATGAATGGAATCAGCATGGCCGCCGACATAAAGGCGTGCAGCGCCGAAACAGTTATCATCGCTGTTACAGCCTTCAGCGACACAAGATACCTGCTGGACGCCATAGAAATAGGGATTAATCATTATGTCTTGAAACCGCTTGACTATAAAAAGCTTTTTTCCATTATCGATAAGAACATCGCCACAATTGAAATGGAACGCCAGGTAAAGGTGGCGGAGCACGAAATTGAATCATTAAACGCGAGACTGGCCAAGCGGGCAGAGGAACTTCAAGCAGCCAACCAGGAATTGGAGGCTTTTAACTACACTATATCTCACGATCTTCGCAGCCCGATCACGGCCATCCTCGGTTTTAGTCAGGTACTGCTGGAGAGAAGTGCCGGACCATTAGATGAGCAATCAAAAAGTTGCGTCCAGGTGATTCACCAGGAAACAAGGCGCATGGACGAAATGATCAAATCACTGTTGAAGTTCTCGCGATTGGCCAACCAGCCGCTTGATCAGGAGCAAGTCAATCTAAGTAGTATTGCAGCTACAATTATCATGGAACTAAAGCTAAGACATCCGGAACGTCAGATCAGCACAAAGATAGGTGAGGAAATTTTTGGGATTGGTGATCCGATATTGCTGCGGGCCGTCATGGAAAATCTGATCGGAAATGCTTGGAAGTACACAGTCAACAGGGAGATCGCCAATATTGAATTCGGGGTGACGGATAAACTCGGACTGGTTACCTATTATGTCTGCGACAATGGTATTGGCTTCGAAAGCAGCTTGGCGCACAAGGTCTTCGGTGTTTTCCAACGGCTGCACAATGACAACGATTTTGATGGCTACGGCATTGGCCTGGCCACTGTTCAGCGCATCATCCAGCGCCACGGGGGTACCATATATGCCGAAGGAGAAGCGGGTAAAGGTGCTATTTTTTATTTTACCCTGGGTGAACATGGGGCATGATCTTTAAACCGACCAGATTATCCACCGGCCTGCCAAAAGCAGGCTTTTTTTATGACCAATCTCTTGATTCAATCTGGCCCTAAATTTTATCAGCACTGGTGATAGTGATATAATTATCAGGTAAATTTACAGAAAAGAGGAGTTACATATGAAAGCTATCCGAGTTAGAGAGTTTGGCCCGCCTGAGGTAATGCGACTGGAAGAGGTTCCCGACCTAACACCGGGCGTTGGCCAGGTGGTTGTGAAGATTGCTGCTGTGGGTGTAAACCCTGTCGACACCTATATTCGTTCCGGAATGTATCGTCCAGACCTGAAGCTTCCTTATACCCCCGGATTGGACGCGGCCGGGGTCATTATCGCGGCAGGTCCGGAGGTGAAACACAGAAAAGAAGGGGAGCGTGTCTATGTCAGCCGTTCTCTTTCCGGCACCTATGCCGAGCAGGTGCTCTGCAAAGAGTTTCAGACATATCTGCTGCCTGAAGAAAGCAGCTTTGGCCAGGGAGCGGCCATAGGGGTGCCGTATGGTGCTGCCTATCGTGCCCTGTTTCAAAGGGCGCATGCCTTAGCCGGGGAGACCGTGCTGGTGCATGGCGCCAGTGGCGGTGTCGGTCTTGCGGCGGTACAACTGGCATGTTCTGCGGGGATCAATGTCATCGGAACAGCAGGTAACAAAGAGGGCCTTGAACTGGTCCGGGCACAAGGAGCACAGCATGTTCTGAATCATCATTCGCCCGGTTATCTTGACAATCTATCTGATCTGACCTGCGGCAAGGGCATAGATATCGTACTGGAGATGCTGGCGAATGTGAATCTTGATAAGGATCTGCAGATAGTTGCTCCCAGCGGCAGGATAGTGGTGATCGGGTCTCGTGGCCGGGTCGAGATAGATCCGCGCGTTGCGATGGGGAAAGAAGCAAGCATCTTGGGAATGACCTTGTTTAATGCCAGTGAAAAAGAACTTGAAAGCATGCATGCCGCTTTTGCAGCCGGACTTACAAATAAGACCTTAAGGCCGGTCATAAGCCGGGAACTACCCTTGCAGGAGGCTGTCACTGGCCACCATGCGATCATGGAATCCAGTTCATTGGGGAAGATCGTCCTGGTACCATGATTGGGCTGGCTGCCGGGTTGCGTAGCACTGTGAGGTGGTATAATTAACTAAGAACAGGTAGTGCGGTTCAGGTAGGTCACAAAGGAGGTAAAGGCCATGCCAGTATCTAAAATTTCTTTATCCAGCTTTGATATGTTTGTTCTTCTCATAGTCTTGTTAAGCGTGGGTGTTTATATTTACTTTCATTTCAAAAACAAAAGAAAGCAGGTCCGGCACGTAGACCAGAAGGCTGGGGACGAGGGAGAAGATCTGTGAACCTTTAATAGCTTAGCCGGAGGTTTCACATGGATAAATTTGAAATCACAGTTGAAGAGGTCAAAAACCGACTTGAAAATAATGAGCCTTTGTTTTTTCTGAACGTGCTTCACCATCAGGATCATCATGATTGGTCTGTGGTGAAGCCACGAGGAGCTCTGCAGTTACATCATGACAAGGTGGAGCAGCATCTGGACGAGATACCCAGCGACAGGAAAATAATATTATATGCTACCGGCCCCGGCAAAGAGTTGGAGCTGGAGGTTGCGCAGCTACTGAGGCAGCATGGCCGCAATGATGTTTATCATCTGGTAGGAGGATTATTCGCCTATTGTGAGGCGGGCCTTCCGGTTGAAGGCCTCGGGGAAGAGGCAAGAAAGGCAATGTATCTTTAGGATGCCTTTGAAAGGTGAAATAACTCCATAAGAGCAGAGGCAGCTTGCGAGCTCTTCTGCTCTTTGCTTATTAGAAGGTTCTGTGGACAGACAACCAGAAACCCAGCATATGATTATCTATACAATTGGGCACTCGACCCTGGAACTGGATGAGTTTGTCAAAACTCTAAGGCATCACGGAATTTTGCAGTTGGTGGATGTCAGGACCATTCCCCGCTCGCACCACAACCCCCAGTTCAATCGTGACACCCTGGGGCCGTTTCTTCGCAATCGCAGGATAAGCTACCGACATATGAAGGATCTGGGTGGGCTGCGACGTCCGGTTACAGACTCCCCCAATACCGGGTGGCGTAACGCTTCTTTTCGTGGCTTTGCCGATTACATGCAGTCTCCGGAATTCAGTGAGGCGCTGGAAATACTTTGCTCGTATGCTCAAAAAAAACCGACTGCCATTATGTGCGCCGAAGCAGTCCCCTGGCGCTGCCATCGCTCACTGATCGCCGACGCGCTCCTGATCCGCGGCTTCGAGGTTAGAGACATCTACAGTCGCACAGCCATAAAAGACCATTTAATGACAGACATGGCGAAAATCGAGGGCAGCCGGATCACTTATCCGGCAGAAGCGGAACAAACTAGCCCTTGATGTTTCCAATCGGGATAAATTTGAGGACTCGTTTGCTCAGTCCCGCCAATTCAGTAGCCTCGGCAACCTCGTCGATATTTTTATAGGCCGCGCCAGCCTCTTCGGCTAATCCCCCCCAGGAATCGGTTCTTACATAGATGCCGCGTTCTTCCATATCCTGCTGGAGCTTTTGCCCCTTGACAAGCTTCTTGGCCTGATGGCGGCTCATGGTTCGTCCGCTGCCATGAGCGGTTGTATAAAAGGCTATATCCCCGGTCTCCACACCTGCCAGGAGATAGGAGCCGGTTTCCATGCTGCCGCCGATGAATACCGGTTGGCCAGTATTGCGATAGACCTCCGGAATACCTTTCATTCCCGGACCAAAGGCCCGGGTGGCTCCTTTTCTGTGGACCAGCAACTCCATTTTTTTGCCACGAACGGTGTGTTTTTCCAATTTGGCCACGTTGTGACAAACATCATACAGCATGTGCATGCCCAGCTCTTCCGGCGATTTTCTAAAACATTCCGAGAACACCTCCCGGATCCGGTGCAGAATAACCTGCCGGTTGGCAAACGCCATATTGACAGCACATTTCATGGCGGCAAAATAATTTTGGCCATCGCTGGAAGTAAACGGGGCGCAGGCCAGCTCACGGTCATCGACCTTGATTCCATACTTGCTGTACATTACCCGCAAAAACGATTGAAGGTAGTCGGTTGCCACCTGATGGCCGAATCCTCGGCTGCCGCAGTGAAAAAGAATGGCGATCTGATCGGGTATATTAAATCCGAAAGCGCCGGCCAGTTCTTGATCGTAGATATTATGCTGTTTAACTACCAGTATCTCGCAGTAATGATTGCCGGAACCGATGGTACCCACCTGATTGTAGCCTCGCTCAATGGCCTTTTCGCTTACGTGGCTTGAGTCGGCTCCCTCAAAACAACCATTTTCTTCAGTCAACTCCAGATCTTCCGTCCATGCAAAGCCTTGTTTCAAGCACCACCGGGAGCCCTGTTCAATTACATGCCTGAACTCCTTCTGGGACAGCTTGACAAATCCGGTGCAGCCGACACCGGTAGGGATCCGGTAGAACAAAGAGTCCACCAGTTTATGAATGCGCGGCTTGACCTCCTGATAGGTCAGATTAGTCAGGATCAGCCGCACCCCGCAATTGATGTCAAAACCGATGCCTCCCGGCGAAATCACGCCTTTATGCGGATCCATGGCAGCCATGCCCCCAATCGGAAAGCCGTATCCCCAATGGCCATCCGGCATACAAAAGGAATACTCCACAATCCCGGGCAGACAGGCCACATTGGCAGCCTGTTCAAAGACGCCGTTATCCATTTCCTTTAAGAGCTTCTCGGTGCCGAATATCCGTGCCGGAACCAGCATACCTGGCTTGAACGTCACCGGCAACTCCCACAGGGTATCGTTTATTTTTAGTATTTGTGAAGGCAAGCCCATCTTGGAACCTCCGCCAGCTGAGTTGTTTAAAGACAATTATATCATTTTTAGGGGGTGCCCTGACGATAGTAGGGAGATTTATGCATGCTATACTATTTCCATACTTGCTGTTTTTCGAGGTGTGAGTTCATGCCTTATCGTTTTCTTAAAGATATAGCAACTGCCGACGTAGCCTTTGAAGCATGGGGAGAAACGCGGGAGGAGCTTTTTATTGTCTGCGCTGCTGCCTTGTTGCGGACTATGGTCGAAGAGCCTGAGGAGGTCCAGCGGCTAGACGAGCTCACCATCAGTGTAAAACATGAAGCTTTGGACCTGTTGCTCTACAGCTTTTTGGAGGAACTGGTCTTTTATAAGGATGCCCGCCGACTGCTGCTGCATGCGGATCAGGTTATGATCAGCGGAGAAGAAGGGGCCTTTTCCCTGGAAGCAATAGTCCGCGGGGAGGAGATTACCCCGCTGCGCCATAGTATGCTGGTGGATGTCAAGGCGGTTACTCTGTATAAATTCAAGGTCTTCCACGATGAAAACGTCTGGAAGGCAAATATAATTCTCGATGTCTAAGACCTTTGGAACTATAGGAGTGAAGGGCTTCATGGACAATGAAAGACAAGCGATCCCGGAAAAAAGTCCTCGTTTGACGTACTACAAAGCGGTATTAGCGGCTGCGATCATCAGCCTTGCAATGCTGGTCATGGCCGGCTGGGGCAGCCGCATCGGGCTATGGCACTTCCGTACCGGCTTCGACATTCTCAGGTATGGCGGCTACTTTGGTCTGATTGCGGCCGTTGGCGCTCTGACAGGCATTGTCACGGCCAGCAGACAAAAGCGACCGCTGGGAGCAATCATCTCCATTGCAGCCCTGGTTATCGGCCTGACAGCCTTTGCCGTTCCATATTCCTGGAAACGTGCAGCAGCGAGATTGCCGCGCATTCATGACATCAGCACCGATATCAACAACCCACTCAGGTTTGTAGCTGCCATCCCATTAAGAAAAGACGCAGCTAATCCGGTCGAGTATGGAGGGGCTGAGATAGCTGCAAAACAGCTCCAGGCTTATCCCGACCTCAAGACAGTGATACTGGAGCTGCCATTGGATCAAGCCTATGCCTTGGCGCTGGATACTGCCCGCAAGATGGGTTGGCAGATCACTGCCAGCGTTCCCGGTGAAGGCAGGATTGAGGCAACCGATACAACCCGCTGGTTCGGCTTCAAAGATGATATTGTTATTAGGCTGGCATCAGCCGGCACCCGCTCGCTTGTCGATGTCCGCTCTCTATCCCGGGTCGGGATCAGCGATGCCGGCACCAATGCAGCCAGGATCCGCGGTTATATTCTTAAGCTGCAAGGGAAAAAATAATCCAGCCATGTTTTTATTGAAAAAATCCGGTATTGTCTACAGGATTGCCTTTTGCCGACCAGATGACTATACTCCCCCGGAAGCCAAGTAATCCAAAGCAAAACAGGGCAAAAGACAAATGACCAAAAGCAATTCTCCCGCTACCATTTTGCTCATAGACGACGATGAAGCGGTCCTGACCAGCTTTGTCTGCTTTTTTGAAGACTGCGGATATAACGTACTTCAAGCTCAAAACGGGCGTGAAGGGTTGGCTGTCATCAAGAGTAAAAGGCCCGATCTCGTCTTTACCGACCTGCTCATGCCGGAGATGGGTGGACTCGAGCTGATTGCCTCAATGAAGGAGCTTTGCCCGGAGATCCCGGTTGTTGTAATTTCAGGGATCGGGGTGGTCGGGGACGCCATCAAGGCTGTAAAAATGGGGGCCTGGGACTACATCACCAAACCGGTTTACTCCCTGTCCGAGCTGGAAATAATTGCCAGACGAGCTCTGGAGGCAGTTGAACTGCGCCGGGAGGTTTCGGCATTAAGCAATAATATCCTTAGCGGACAATTAAACCACCAAGGCGCCTTTAGCAGCATTATCACCCAAGATGAGGGGATGCGGCGAATCTTCCAGTATAGCGAGGCTATTGCGCCCACCAATCAACCTGTTCTGGTTACAGGACAGACCGGCACCGGCAAGGAGCTGATCGCGCGGGCCCTGCATGATGTAAGCGGGCGCAAAGGCAGTTTTATTGCCGTCAATGTCGGTGGTGTGGACGACATGGTATTTTCAGATACGCTTTTCGGACATGTCAAGGGGGCCTTTACCGGTGCAGACCGGGCAAGGGATGGGATGATTGCCCAGGCAGCCGGCGGCACCCTATTTCTTGATGAAATCGGTGACATGAGCGATGCTTCTCAGATAAAGCTCTTGCGCCTCCTGCAGGAGCAGGAATATTTCCAGCTGGGATCTGACCGACCCCTTAAAACAACTGCCCGGATAATAGCGGCCACAAACCGCGATCTGCGATCAATGGTGACCGAGGGAACATTTCGGCAGGATCTTTTTTATCGGCTGTGTACCCATCAGATTCAACTTCCCTCTTTGGCACAACGTAAAGCTGACATCCCGCTGCTGCTGAAGCACTTTATTGACGAGGCAGCCGCTGCCTTGGGTAAAATAGCGCCTGTTCCCTCGCCGGAACTTTATAATTATCTGCCGGCCTATGCTTTTCCAGGGAATATCAGAGAACTCAAGGCGATGGTCTTTGATTCGGTTGCCCGCCATAGCCGCGGCGTACTTTCCAAGGAATCCTTTCTCGAAGCAATGGGCAACCAGTGCCCCGCATCATCCTTGCCTACAAGATCCGCCTCCGCAGTCACTGATTTTTTTGGTCATTGGGAGGATCGTTTGCCGACCCTGAAAGAGGCCGAAGAGGCCCTGATTCAAAAGGCGTTGGAGCTTGCTCACGGCAACCAGGGGGCCGCCGCCCGCTACTTGGGGATCACCCGCCAGGGACTTAACAAGATAATCAACCGCAAAAAGAATCTCTCGCCAACGAAATAAACCAGATTTTCCAGAGCCTTTAGCTTTCAATGAGCCTCTGTCAACATTGTTGCTAAGCAAAACTGTTGCTATTCATTAAAACCGCTATTTAATTGCTTCTGTCCTGCCTGCAAGCTCACCCTGCAACTTTGTTGACAAGGGGTGCACATCCCTTCCTAGAGTTAATCCTCTGTTTTTTAATCATTTATTTTTTTAATTAAATTGGCATTCTCCATGCTAACAGATATTACCATCGAATTTGCCCATGCTATTTTTAAAAAATGGAGGATGCAAACATGAAAACCTGGAACGATCTGAAGGTACAGACCAAGCTGACAGTGCTTATCAGCACCTCCTGCCTGGCTTTGGCGGTGGTGGGAGCTCTTGGATTGAGCGGTATGCGCGGCAGCAACCAGAGCCTGGAAGTATCCAACCAGGGGCTGCAGCACACCGCTTTTCTTGGCGCCATGAAGAGTGATTTTCTGGCCATGCGGCTTGACCTGGTCTACATGATGGCCTTAAAGGATGATGCCAAACTGAAAGAGAAATGGGCTGATTTCTCCAAGAAAATTACAGCAGTGCGCGAATCACTGAAAAATCTTGAGTCGTCGGATGGCTTGGACGAACAGGAAATCCAAGCGATTTCGGTCTTTAAGGAGGGCTTTGAAAAATATATTGTTAACGGCACCAAGCTGGGCGAGATGCTTTTGACCGCCCATGCCGCCAACGACAGCGAAGCCGTGGCTGGCGCCATCACTTATGGTACCGAACAGGTCGGCCCGCTTTACGCCAAACCGGCCGAGATCGTGGCTAATCTGGTTGCTGAAAACGTCAAAGATGCCCAGGCGATGTTCAAGGCCGACACTGCCGTTTTCAAACGCTCGTTTGTGACCATGATCGCTATCATTGTCGCGGTACTGGCCTTGACTGTTGCGCTGGGTCTGTTTATTGCCCGCTCAATAGTGCTTCCGCTGCGAAACGTGTTCGAGATCATGAAAAAGCTGGCTAGCGGCGACCTCTCGGTCCGCTGCGAGATATCGTCACGGGATGAGATGGGCATGCTGTCCGAAGAACTCAATATCATGGTCGAGACCTTGCATGACACTATCACCAAAGTAACCAACAACGGCCTGGAGGTGGCCTCGGCTGCCAATCAGATGCATTCCACCGCCGAACAGATGGCCACCGGTGCCGAACAAGCCGCTGCCCAGACCCAGACCATTGCCACGGCCAGCGAGGAAATGGCAGCCACCACCAACGACATCGCCAGCAACTGCCATATGGCCGCCAACAACGCCGGCAAAGTCAATGAGGCTGCTGAAACAAGCGCCCGTATAGTTGACGAAACTATTGCAGTCATGGGCCAGATCGCGCTGCGGGTCAAGGAATCAGCCAGCATGGTCGAGACACTGGGAAATCGTTCTGAAGAGATTGGCGAGATTGTCGGAACTATAGAGGATATTGCAGATCAGACCAATCTGCTGGCTCTGAATGCCGCCATAGAGGCCGCCCGGGCCGGCGAGCAGGGCCGCGGATTTGCCGTGGTGGCTGATGAGGTGCGCGCCCTGGCCGAACGAACCACCAAAGCCACCAAACAGATTGCCGCCACTATTAAAAACATCCAGATTGAGACTCGCAATGCGGTAGTAGCCATGGAAGAAGGTGTTCGCGAGGTTGAAAGGGGCACCGAGGACGCATCCAAATCTGGCGTAGCCCTGCAAAGCATCCTGGAGCAGATCGGCGCACTGACCATGCAGGTTAATCAGATCGCCACCGCGGCCGAGGAGCAGAATGCCACCACCGGCGAAATCAGCGATAATATTCAGCAGATAACATCAGCGGTTCAGCTAACTGCCAACGGCTCGCAGGAATCGGCAACCGCCGCCGCCCAGCTGGCACGACTTTCCGATGAACTGCGGTCGCTCATGCAACACTTTAAGATAGCAGCTTAAGCCAGCGGGGACAAAGATGTCTTTAGCCGTAGTAACCATCTTCCTGCTTTGCATTATCCTGGCTTTTGAACGCGCTGCAACATCAAGGACCGCCGCGTTGAAGAAAGAGATCGGCGAGCGCAAACGGATCCAGGAAGCGCTGCAAAAGAGCGAGAAACATCTGGCAGATATAATTGACTTCCTTCCCGATCCGACTTTTGTCATCAACGTGGCAGGCGAAGTAATCGCCTGGAACAGGGCCTGCGAGGAGATTACCGGCATACCGGCCAAGGAGATGCTTGGCCGGGGCGATTTCGAGTACGCCCTGCCCTTCTATGGTCGGCGACGACCGATTCTGATCGATGCCGTTCTTGAAAATGACCCTGAAAGTATACTTCAGTATGCCATTTTTGAGCAAAATGGGGATACGGTTATGGCTGAGGCCTTTATCCCTGATTTTCGCCCGGGGGGGATCTATCTTCTGTGTACCGCCCGTCGGTTGTATAACGATGCCGGGACTGTCATAGGCTCAATCGAGTCGATTCATGATATAACCATCCGAAAACTGACTGAAAAGGCCCACCTGGAAAATGAAAAGCGCCTGCAGATCATTTTCGATACCTCCCAATCCGGCATTGTTCAGATGGATGCGCAGGGAACACTCCTTTTTTCCAATCAACGCATGGCCGAGATGTTCGCCTGTCCGCTTGACAAGCTGATCGGCACCAACTATCCCGAACATGTCCATCCATCAGAACGCAAACAGGGCATCGGCCTGCTGAGTCAGCTGGTCAGCGGCGCCATTGACCATATCTATACGGAACGGCACTACCTCCGCCGGGATGGGAGCGATTTCTGGGGCTTTTTCTCCGGTAAACGCCTGGAAGGGTCGGATGGCGAGCTAAAAGCAGTGGTTGCCATCATAACCGACATAACAGAAAACAAGCGTATTCAGGACATCATGATCCAGACCGAGAAAATGATCATGGTCGGGGGACTGGCTGCAGGCATGGCCCACGAGCTGAACAACCCGCTGGGAGGCATTCTCCAGAATACTCAAAATATCCAACGCCGGATAACCTCCGGGCTCCCAACCAATAATAAAGTGGCCGAAGAGATCGGAGTCGACTTCAACCTGGTACAACAGTACCTGCAGCGGCGCGGCATCAATGAACTGCTTAAGCACATCACCGCCGCCGGAACCAGGGCAGCCGATATCATCGCCAACATGCTGGTGTTCAGCCGCAAATGGACTACCAACCTGGAACCCACCTTGCTTCCTCAAATTATTGACCGGGCCCTGGAGCTGGCCAATTGTGACTATGATCTCAAAAAACAGTATGACTTCCGTAATATTCAGATAGTAAGGGAGTACCAGGACCTGCCTCCGATAGTCATGAACAGCCTGGAGATCGAGCAGGTGATCCTGAATATTGTCAAAAATGCCGCCCAGGCCATGTCAGACAAAACACTAACCCTCTTCCCCAGGATCACCCTGCGTACCAGGTATACTGATCAGTATGCATTGATTGAGGTTGAGGATAACGGTCCTGGAATCCCGGAAAATGTTGCCGATCGTATTTTTGACCCTTTCTTCACCACCAAGGAGATCGGGGTTGGCACCGGCCTGGGGCTTTCGGTTGCCTATGCCCTGGTAGTGAATAATCACCGCGGGATCATCAAGGTTGACTCTCAAACTGGCCGGGGAGCCAGATTCACTATCAGCTTGCCACTTACTCCGCAGGTTTCCGAATGACCGTGGCCATCAGCGTACTACTGGCGGATGATAACCAGCTTGTGCTCGATAGTGTCGAGGCCTGGCTGGAAGATGACGGTTTTGCAGTCTACACCGCCACCAGCGCTGAAGAGGCATTACAAGTCCTGACAACCCAGCCGATCGACGTTGTTCTGGTTGACCTGAAACTTCCCGATATGAGCGGCGAAACCTTTATAACCAAAGCTCTCCGAATTCGGCCGCTTTCACGGTTCGTAATTCATACCGGCTCGCGCTCGTACGGTCTATCCTCTGAGCTGCAGCAATTGGGAATGCAGGATGATGATATCATCTATAAACCCATACAGAGTTTGAAAGAGCTTACTGAATTGATTCAGATAAAAGTTGCAGAGGGACCTCACCAATGCCGGACGAAATAACTATACTGACCATCGAGGATGACGAGGGCCTGCGCCGCAGCATTGCCTCCTACCTTGAGGATAGTGGCTTCAAGGTTTATGAGGCTTCCAATGGTCAGGAAGGCTTGGAAATGTTCAGGCAACACCAGCCGGATGTTGTTTTCACCGATCTGTGCATGCCAAACCTGGCCGGTCTGGAACTTCTGCCCATCTTGCGGGAGGAGAGCCCGCACACTCCGGTTGTGGTCATCTCAGGAACAGGCAAGCTGACCGACGCAGTCAAGGCCATGAAACTGGGAGCCTGGGATTATATTGACAAGCCGGTGCGGGAATTATCCGTATTGGAGATACTTGCGCGAAAACTTTTGAAGAAGGCAGCTGAACAGCGCGAGCATCAGGCTGCAATGTTCTGTTTTGAACAAAGCCGGGATGTCTATCTGCATTATGATGCCCTGACCGGGCTGCCCAACCGAACTTTTCTGATCGAACATTTTGAGAACATCAAGGCTTGCAAGCAGCAGTTCTGTGTTATCCACCTGGACCTGGACAACTTCAAGATGATGAATGCCTCGCTGGGTATGCTCGCTACTGACAAGATTTTGCAGGAGCTGGCCCAGCGCCTGCGGAATATACTGGCCGGAGAGGATATGCTGGCACGCATCGGCAGTGATGAGTTCGTGGTATTATCCTCAACACCGGCGCATGAAGTTGAATCCTTGATCAGGGTACTGCAGTCTATTTTTCATGACCCCTTTGTCGTTTCCACCGGTGAACTGTTTGTATCTGCCAGCATGGGGATCGTGATCTGGCCTGACGACGGCGCCACCATGGATGACCTTCTAAAGCACGCCGACATGTCAACCCTGCAAGCCCGGGAGCGTGGCCGCAACAATGTCCAATTCTACAACCCGGAATTCGGCGCCCATGTCAAGAGTCGCATCGAGTTGGAATCCAATCTGCGGCGGGCCCTGGAAAGAAACGAATTCATTCTCCACTACCAACCCCAGATCGAAATATCCAGCGGTATGGTGGCAGGCTTGGAGACATTGGTCCGCTGGCAGCACAGTGACGGCAGACTGATTTCTCCTGCGGAATTCATCCCGGTCCTTGAAGATTCGGGGCTGATTATCCCGGTCGGCGAATGGATCCTGGAGAAGGCCTGCTTGCAATATATGGCTTGGCGCCGGCAGGGGATGGCTCCAATCTCGATCTCGGTGAATATCTCGGCTCCGCAATTCAAATCCGGCGGGCTGCCGGCCACCATTACCAGAATACTGGCAGAAACCGGCATGGATCCCACATGTCTCTGCATCGAGCTCACAGAAAGCATTGTCATGGAGGATATTGACGAGACCATCGCCACCTTGAATACCCTGCGCCAGCTTGGCCTGGCCCTGTCGATCGACGATTTCGGTACCGGGTATTCCTCGCTCAACTACCTCAGCTCCATGCCGATCACCGAGTTAAAGATCGACCGTTCCTTTATCTCAACCATCACCCACGACACGAATAACGCCCTGATCGTCAATACCATCATCAGCATGGCCAACAACATGAATTTGCGAGTGGTGGCCGAAGGAGTGGAGACGGCCGAGCAATTGCTCCACCTCAGCTCGAAGCAATGCAATATGGTCCAGGGATTCTATTTCAGCCAGCCGCTTCCCCCGGAGGAACTTCTGCAACACCTGGCCGAATATAAACAGAAACAGTAGCGTCTGCTGCGGTCAACAAAGGGACCATTTTCGGGATCGGAAATGGTCCCTTTGCATTTCTTACTAGGGTAATCCGGGTTGTGGCGTGCAACTTGAGGATTATAATTGGTTTACTTGACAAATCCAGGCATCCACAGGAGTATGTAGAATCTTTTCGGGATCACGGAGGTTGAAGGCATGAGAAGCCATGTCTGGCGTCCTTTATATCTGGCCCTTTTTCTGCTGGCTGTAATACTGCTGGTAAGGTACGCCGTTGTCCCGGAAGATTTTGGCATCCACGAGCGGGGCTACATGTACGGATGGCACCGCAAGTCAAACGAAGAGGTTTGGAAGATGGTGCCGGTCAGATACAAGACCGCCGCCCATTGCCCTGAATGCCACCCCCAGCAGTACAACGATCTCAAAAATTCTCCTCACAGAATCATAAGCTGCGAAAACTGCCACGGCCCCAACTACGAACATCCCAAAGATCCTGCCGGATATAACATCGACCGCACTCGAAAGCTATGCCTGCGCTGCCATGCACGGCTTTTGTATCCCAACAGCGACCGGGTCAAGATCACCGGAATCAACCCTGTGCAGCACTACTCGCAGGCTGAGTGTGTAATGTGCCATATTCCACATAATCCCAAGCCGCTTAAGCAGAAGCAAAAGGTGCAGTGATGATTAATCGTCGCGATTTCTGCAAAAAGATGACCATTATGGTGGGCGGCATGGCAGTGCCGATTGCCGCTTTCGAGGTTTTTAATCCGAAAAAGCTGCGGGCTGAGAAAAAAGACAATAGCAAGGTACGCTGGGTGTTCTTGGTCGACACCCAAAAATGTGTCGGCTGCGGTTTTTGCGTCAAGGCCTGCAAGATTGAAAATGATACCCCCTATGAAGCCAATGTCTCCAGGACGTGGGTCGAGCGCTATATCATGACCAAATCCGGAAAAACCTGGATCGATTCTCCCAAGGCGGCCCGCGACGGCTTTACCTCCACTGAATCCGACCAGAACCTGGCCGGAATGAAAGAAATCACGGACCTGGACATAGCCAAAGCCTTCTTCGTCCCCAAACTATGCAACCAGTGTGATAATCCCCCCTGTGTCCAGGTTTGCCCGGTCGGAGCCACCTATCAGACCGAGGATGGAGTAGTTCTGGTGGATCGCAAATGGTGCATCGGCTGTGGCTATTGCATCATGGGCTGCCCGTACGGGGTGCGCTTCTTCCATCCTGAACATCATGTGGCCGAGAAATGCAACTTCTGCTATCACCGCATAACCAAAGGGATGAAGAGCGCCTGCGTGGATGCCTGTCCGTTCGGCGCTCGCCGGATCGGCAATCTGAGGGACCCTGACGACCCGGTCACAAAAACCATCACCACCGAGCGGGTCAGCGTACTCAAGGAGGAATACGGCACCAAGCCGCAGGTGTTCTATCTGGGACTCTCAATGGAGGTCAAATAATGCGCTTCCCGGCCATAAGAGGAGAAAACCATGGTACATGGTGAAGCCTGGACCCTGAAGGAGTTCTTCGTCTATCCCAACGAATACATCTACTGGTCAATCCAGATCGTAATGTATCCCTTCATGACCGGCCTGGTGGCCGGCGCCTTTGTGCTCTCCTCGCTCTATCACGTGTTCGGGGTCAAACAGTTGAAGGAGATCGCCCGCTTTTCACTGGTCTTCTCTTTTGCTCTGCTGCCTTGCGCACCCTTGCCGCTTTTGCTACATCTTCAGCAACCGCTGCGCAACCACCATGTCCTGATGACCCCGCACTTCACCTCGGCCATTGCCGCTTTCGGAATTGTGTTCATGACCTATGGCATGATCGTGGCCTCTGAGTTGTGGTTCGTATATCGGAGGCATTTTGTCGAAACCGCCCTGAAGCTGCGCGACCAGGAGCATCGTGGCGTTATCGGCAACCTGCGTTACCTGCTCTTCCGTTTATTGACTCTCGGCGCTTGGGACATCAGCGAAAAAGCCCTGCAAATGGATGAAAAAGCGGTCAAGGTCCTGGCTGCTTGCGGCATCCCGGTCGCCTGTTTCCTGCACGGCTACGCCGGTTTCATCTTTGGTTCGGTCAAGGCCAATGCGCTCTGGATGACGCCGCTTATGCCGGTTATCTTTATCTGTTCGGCGGTGGTCTCCGGCATCGCGCTCTGCATTCTCTCCTATATCTGCGTCACGAAAATGAGGATCATGATCAACAACTGGAAATTAAAGTATGACGTAGGGGTGCCGAGCAAGGCGGATTTGAAAAGCGTCAAGCTGGATATCGCCAGCCAGACCTCCCGTTATCTTTTGATCTTCCTGGTGCTGGCCATCTCGCTGGAACTCCTCGACCTGGTCTTCCGCGGCTATACGGCGGTCAAGTCCTGGGACATCCTGCGCAGCGTCATCTACGACAAGGATTTCTTCAGCATCTTTATTCTTCAGTACGGACTTGGGAATGCGGTTCCGCTGATACTGCTGCTTTTGCCAGGAATTACCACCCGTAGGATAGTTGTCAGCACGCTGTTGGTGCTGGTGGGCGTCTTCATGATGCGCTGGAATGTTGTCATCGGAGGCCAGGCATTTTCAGGGTCATTTGCCGGTTTCATGGAATACAGGTTGCCGATAATTCCGGATACCCTGGAAAATTTCAGGGAAGGTCTGTTTGGAGCACTTTTTGTTGTCTCGATGCCTTATGTACTTTTTTTTCTGTTCAACAGGATCATGCCGGTTTTCGATCTGCAGCAGGGTCGTGACCCGCATTAACCGGCCAGTTAATCTCGTTTACTTGACACAGCCCCCGATTTTCAATTATGGTTCCAATATTAATTCGAACTAAACATACTTCTTTTCAGGGAAGGTATAAATGATCGCACACGGCCGCAGGAAAATTAATCTATTGATGGGTCTGTTTTTAGTGATCTTGATGTCGGGTTGTTCAACCAAGTATATCACCTCTCAGGGACAGGAAATAATCCTTCAGGAGCACGAAGCCCTTTTCTTGAATAACTGCGAGAACAACAAATGGTGGGACAAGCATCCACCGGCTGCCAATTGCGGTTTTTTTGGGAAGGATATTTTGAGGTCGGACCCGGTGGGAGGTTTAAGGTACTTGAAAAGGGGTTGTGATAACGGCGACGACCTTTCCTGCCTGGAGTTCGCCGGCAATGCCTACAAACTGTCCACCGATGACAAGCGCTACAAGTTGATCCGCTCGTACAAGCTGCCGATGGAAGAATTGGTGAAAGCTCGCAGCTACTCCCTTGATCTGTGCCTGAATAGGAAGATCGTCCTGAATGGGGCCGACAACTCCAAGTGGCTATGTTTCTTCAGTGGAAAATTGTATTCAGATGTCGACCCCATTGATAAGACCAACGCCAGCAAGGCCTTTAAGGAAAATTGTGACAAGCGCGGGGATTGTGAGGAGTTGAAAAAGTCGGAAGGGACGAAATAAGCCAAACAAAACTGCATCAGCATCTCATGGATCGTACAACCCACCCCACATTGCGCCGGATAAGCCACCGGCGCAATTCATGATATTTAATTCACATTTACCTTCATTTTGTACAAAGCGGGAAGTTTAAAAAAGGCCGAGCACCGGAAAGGAGTCGGTCGAGGGCTTATTCCAGAGTTTGTTGGACACGCTCAAGAAGCCGCTCGGCGGTGAATGGTTTCTGTAAAAAATTGATGCCCTCTTCCATGGTGCCGTTGTGCACGAAAAGCTCGTTAGTATAGCCGGATATATATAGGACCTTGAGGCCCGGCAATGATTTAATCAGGTTCTCGTAAAGCTCATTACCATTCATCTCCGGCATGATCACATCGGTCACCATCAGATCAATGTCATCACCCCGCTCGCTAACGATTTGCATGGCTTTAGAGGGACGATCCGCCGCCAACACCCGGCATTCGGCTGACTCCAGCAATTCAACCATCATAGTTCTGACCATATCATTGTCTTCGACAACCAGAATTGTTTTTCCGGCTGTACTGACATTTCCGGTAATGCCCGCCTTGACAGCTTCGCCGACCCTGAAAGATGCCTCGTGTTTGTAGGGAAAATAGATATCAAAGGCTGTTCCGTGCCCTTCCCTACTGATAACGGTGATATAACTTTCGTGCTGCTTGACTATTCCGTAAACAGTAGCCAGGCCAAGTCCGGTGCCGTGGCCGACCTGTTTTGTCGTAAAGAAAGGTTCGAAGATATGTGCCAGGGTTTCATCATTCATCCCGCGACCATCATCCCTGAAGCCAAGCAGGACATAGGGACCGGGCTGCAGGCCGGGATGCAGGCGGGCATACTCGTTATCCAGCAGCACATGACCGGTTTCTATTGTAATCGTGCCGTTGCCTGCGATTGCATCCTGGGCATTAACTGCCATATTAAGAAGGATTTGTTCGATCTGCCCGCGATCGGCCCAAATAGCCGCCCTGCCCGGCGTCAACCGGACATTGATCGTGATATTCTCACGAATGGTGCGGCGTATGATTTCCTGAAAGGTGCTGATGGTATCATTCAGATCAACCGCTTTCATGTCCAGCAGCTGTTTACGTCCGAAGCTGAGCAGTTGTTGGGTCAGATCGCGCGCTTTATGGGCTGCACTTATTATTCCATCGGTCTTGCTACTAAGTGGGTCGCCGGTTGGAAGCTTGCGCTTGATCATGTCGGCATAAACTATTATCGGGGTCAGGAGATTATTGAAATCATGTGCGATACCGCCCGCCAGCTGCCCAACCGCCTCAATCCTTTGAACGTGATTTAACTGGGCCTCAAGGTGTTTTTTCTGTTCATCGACCAGAAAACGGTCAATGGCAATGCTGGCCAGACGGGCGGCTGATTCAATCAGCTTGATCTCGAGCTTGTCGGGCGAGCGTGGCTCTTTATGGTAAATGGCAAAGGTACCCAGCAGATCTCCTTCTGAGGAGATGATCGGCTCAGACCAGCATGAACGCAGGCCGGCCTCGATGGCCGGATTAAAGCCTTTCCAGTACGGGTGTCCCTCGATATCCTCTACAACGACGCGCTTCCGGCGAAAGGCAGCTGTTCCGCAGGAGCCCATCCCCTCGGCAATCTTCAGACCGTTAACAGCGAGATTATAAAAATCAGGCAGACTGGGAGCAGCCCCCAAAGTAAGCTGCGTCCCGGATTCATCCAGAACCAGTACGGAGCAGAGGGTGCCTGTTCGCTCCTGCTCGACATACTTAACAATATGCAGAAGTAATTCCGGCAGCGCTACCCCGGTGGCCAGCTCTTCCAGTATCTGGGACTTGGCCTGTTCCCGGCGTTCGCTCCGCTTGCGGTCACTGATATCTCTGGCGATACAGAGGATCAGGGTTTTATGGTCGGCCTCCATTAACTGTGCGTTTATCTCAACCGGCAGCTTGCTGCCGTCTTTGGCCAGAAAAGCCGCCTCATAGGTCAGCTCGCCATCTTGCACCAGCAACTGGAGAAAAAGGTCGATACTTTCCAGATATTCCGGCGGTTCTATATCGTGCAATCTTTTACCCTGCAATTGCCCAGCTTCGTAACCGCACATCCTGTAAAAGGCATCGTTGATCTGCACCAGCGCCCCTTCGACATCAAGCAGTAAAATGGCATCATTGGCCGCATCTATCTGGGCGGCCTTGACCCGTAGCTGCTCCTTTTGCTGACGCAGAGAAATTTGCGCCATCAACAAACGGTCGAGATGACGCATCAGCAACTGCATCAATAAAAAAACCACCAGGCAGAGACCTGCAATGGTAGCTGCATGCAGGGTTGCCTTTTGCCTCCATGGCGCCAGAACATCATCCCGGTGCAGAGAAACAACCGCCACCACCGGGAAACGGCCCAGCCGGCGGTAAGATATGATGCGCGGGGAGTTATCGACAATACTGTGGTTGTCATGATAGGTGCCGAATGGCGCGGCCGGTAGTTTTTCCCGTATTAATACTGAATTGCTAAAGTCAGCTTGATAGACATCATTTACATAAGGCTCAAAAACCAGCGGAACCCCGTCGGTGCGAAGCAGAATCACGCGACCACGAGGTCCCATACTGGCCGGACTGAAGAAATTCTCGAAATAATCGACCTCAAAAGCCACCGCGATCAGCCCGCTAAAGGGATCTTGGGGGCGATTAAGCGGCCGCATCAGGTTGAAGCGCCAGCGGTTGACAAGTCGGCTCATGACAGGCCGACTCAGTGATAGAGCGGCGCCGGGGGTATTTGCATAATACTTGAAATAATCTCGATCGTTAACTGGAATTTGCTTGGAAGGGTATTCAAGAGAATTGATGAACATCTTGCCTTGGCTATCCACAATGAACAGGGAACCGATTTGCGGGGAATCGCCGGCCTGGCGCTGCAAACACCGGAACAGCTCCTGCCGGTTAATCTTTTCAATGCCTCCGGCACGCTCGATGTCATAGAGCACATCCCGCAACACCCGGTCAGATTCGGCAAACGCGCTTTCGCTATGCTCGGCAAGTGCTCGGGCGTAACCCTCGGCCTGTCGTTCGGCCGTAGCGATTATGGATTGCCGTTCAGCTACCGCATGCCAGACCGAAATCCCTATAATCGCTAACAGGCAAAATCCCACGATAATTCGCACCTGGAGCTTCAACCGCGGGATTCGGATTTCGTTCATAGCCATAAGTTACCTCTGAAAAGCAAGGCGCAACAGGGGGGATACATTTTAATGAATATAACTGTAACCAGCTGCTTTTGTCAGTAAAAAAAGTTTTAAATTCAGCTAACATAGCAGCCCAAAAAGCCAGCTCTATAGATCGGTAGATTGGGTATGCTAGTTTTAAAATCAAGGTGACCGGGACGGCAAAGAAAACAACCTGTTTGACGGGATTTGTTTCAGGTATTGACGCGGATCGGCAGGATGATGGTGGTAATGCCTTCCCATTGCAGGCGCCGCTGAATCGCAAATGAGGTTTCGTTGTGGAGCAGACGATGGTAAAACTTTTCCAGGCGAAAGGTAAGCTGACCGGTGAAGACTGCTGAATAGGGATATTCTTCCGATACTTCCCGGCATAGCGTGACCGCGCTCTCGACAACATCGGTGGCCACCACCATGCGGTAATCGGCAGCAAAACCGAGACGTCGGGCCAGGTTAACATACTTTTCAAGATCGCCTCTGACTGCTTCCTCAAGCGCCTCTACTTCATCTGCCCCCTTGAAGGAACCGGAATCAACCACCGCTACCGAGACAAAAACGACATTCTTATAAGTCTTTGGAAAGGTGGTAAGGATGGACAGCAGCGTATGCACGCCCAGACCGTTGTATCCGGTAACAAGTTGTATTGCAGTAGTGTCGTTTTTTCCCAGTGGCGCAACATTGATGGGGCTGGCGGTTGGAAAATCCAGCAAAGACTCATCTAGCTGGGACACCCCTCTGCGGACCCGCTGGTAATGGCTGCGAATCAGATAACACAGCACCACTACCAGGGAGGTGATCAGCAGCGTAATCCAACCTCCTTCGGTAAATTTTTCAAGAGTTGTGATAACCAGAATGGTGACACAGAGGCCAAGTCCGACCAGGTGGACCAAGAGGTGCCGCAGCCACTGCAGGTCTTGTTTTCTGCGCTTGATAAAGAAGCGCGACATACCTAGTTGGGAGAGGGAAAATGTGATAAAAACATTGATGGAGTACATGACTACCAGGGCCGACACTGAACCCTTGGTATAAAAGAGAAGGGCTATGGCGGCAATCCCCATCAAGACAATCCCGTTACGCATGGTGAGACGTTCCGACAGGGCGGCAAAACGGTGGGGAAACCAGGAGTCGATGGCCATGTTGGACATCACCCTGGGACCGTCGACAAATCCGGTCTGGGCTGCGACAAGCAGGAGCGCTCCCTCGGAAAATATGGTGACGAAGGCGATAGCCTGCCCCATCGGCCATTTGCTGAACAAGGCATCGGCCACCACCGCGTTCAGGGTCTTTCCCTCCACCGGCTTTACGGCCATGAGCAGGTAACAGAGAAGAAGAAGACCGGCGGTGAAAGCGAGCGACGTAGCCATATAGACCATCGTCCGCTTGCCGGTCTGCACCTTGGGTTCGCGCATGATCTGAAGACCGTTTGAGACCGCCTCAATGCCGGTATAGGTGCCACCGCCAAGGGAGTATGCCCTGAGGAAGAGGAGCAGGATACCGATTACGCCGATCGTTGAGACGTCCTGCCGGATGCCGCTGCTGAATTCGTTTACCACCGGCGCAAAGCGCTGCGCATGAGTAAACACCCCATAAAGGAGCATGACGATGTGGGTTACGACAAAAACAATGAAGATCGGCGCCAGGATCGTGACCGATTCCTTCACTCCTCTGACGTTGAGGATAATCAGGAGGATGATCAGGATACAGGCAACGAGGACCTTGTGGTTGTGGAACTGTACCGGCAGATAGCTGAAGATGGCGTCACAACAGGAGGCGATCGAAATGGTGATGGTCATGACGTAATCCACTAGCAAGGCGCTGCCGGAAATTACCCCGGCCCTCTCCCCCAGCATGTGGGTGGCGACGATGTACCCTCCGCCACCATGAGGAAAATGCTCGATGATGCGGGAGTAAGCATATGAGATGATAAAGACGGTTAGCGCAGTGGCGATACCCAGCAGGATGGCCAGATAGGTGTGCTGCCCAAGAGCCCGGTATGCCTCTTCAGGTCCGTAGGATGAAGACGAAAGCCCGTCTGCGCCCAGCCCGATCCAGGCCATGATCGGGATCAGCGCCATCTTGTGAAAAAGGTTGGTATCCTCGAGATTCTTCGGATCCCCCAGTAGAGCACGCAGTATCTTCTGTTTTAGACTGGGTTTGGCATCCGGTTTAGTCATTACAGGTCTACCCTCTTGAGCGGCAATGATTCTTACTGTAGTGTAAGACGCATCGATGCTGTGTCAAGAACCGCGGGGGGAGCACTTTCAAATCAGCCTGTACTTTTGTTTTTGGTGGCAGAGATGCTATTATTTATGGAATTAGACTCTTGGAGGAATAATGAAACCTATTGAAGATATTCTATCAGCATCACTTACCCCGCATGAGGCCCGCTGGGCTGACGAACTGGCCAATAAATTACCGGATGATGTCGATCTGACTTTTGAAGAATGTAAGATATTGACCCGGGTTGATATTGATGAATGGCCTGCTGAACTACTGCTTAAAGTCAAGGACGCGATCGATTCAGATGATCTTATGAATCAAGCTGAAGATAAAAATGTTGACTAGCACAATTTGCAGCCACTCCATAAAAAACCGCCAACCCTCACGAGCTGATGGCCAAACATATAGATGCACAATTCACTTCTCTAGTTCTGGTAAGCTTCCTGCTTAAACGAGGTAAAGCCGTCTTCGTAAGGCAAATTGGCCAGCATCTGACGGCAGATCTGCTCGCAATTCCGGCATATTCGGGCACAGGTGCGGCAGCATGGATGCATCTCAAAAAGCTTCTCGCATTCCTGGGCGCAGATGCCGGTTGCCGTGATCGTCGTTTCCAGTTGAGCCCTTAAAAGCTCGGGACTGATTTCGGTTTGACGGGCAAGAATACGGGCTGTTGTATGGCAGATGTCGGCGCAATCTATATCACTCCAGATGCATCTGGCCAACTTTTGGACCTTTGCCTCATTAAGGCAGGCATCAGCGCAGGTAGTACAGGCATCTGCGCATTCGATGCAAACGGTAATACAGGCGCTAACATCGTAGAATCCATCAACTGACTTTTTCGCCCGTGCCCGAACGGTTCCCTGTGTCCTCATAGATTCTCCTTTCTTACTATCAATTACGCCGGCCAGTGCAGCAGGGTTCGGTTAGCCATTGACACTCCTTCCAGTACTGGAAAAAGGCTGATTGGTACTAGTATTTTTTAACAGTGATTGGCCGGATGTCAAACGAATGAACGCTAAATCTGACAGGGATTCGGAGAGGGTGAAGAAGAAGGAAGAGGCGGTTTTATTTTGTAGTAACTGGTTACCTTATATTGGCAAGGGATGGAGCTCTCGAAGATCATTGATGCTGGTGACACACTGATTTACGATTGCAAAAAGCTCTTTAAAATTTATCGGTTTCAAAAGATGATGCTCTATCTCCAGGCCTGCGCTTGCAGTAGCTTCCTGAATAGTTTTATCACCATATGCGGTTACCAGAATTGTCATCACATCCGGTTTTATGGATTGTATTTCACCTATCATCTGGATGCCATCCATTTCAGGCATGTTAAAGTCGGTGATAATGATATCCGGAAGATGTTTCTTGAATATTTCAACACCGGCACGACCGTTTCTGGCTGAGTGGAATACCAGGTTAGGAAAATTCAGGGCCAGGATGCTGCTGAGAAGTTCAAGCGATTTATCATCATCCTCGGCAATCAATACGGTCAGCTTTTCGGGAAAAATCATCTCATACCTCAATTATGAATTCAGCGCCATCGCGGGTATTTTGAACACTCAATTTGCCATTCATGTTTCTCTCGATAATATTTTTCGCCATAAAAAGACCTATTCCGGTTCCATTTGGTCCTTTGGTAGTAAAATGCGGATCAAAGACCTTGAAGATGACGTCCGGGGGGATGCCTCCCGCATTGTCAGTTATGGTTACTATTGAACGTTCATCTTTTGATGAGGTTTTAATGACTAACACCGGTTCAGCTGTTCTCTGTTTTTCAAAAGCATCACGGGCGTTGATCAGTATATTTAATACAACCTGTGAGTACTCATTGGGGTAGCCTATAACAAGAGGATCATCTTGTATATCGACCTTTGTGTTTATTTTATTATCCCCCAGACTGGCCTCAACAAGCTTCATGGCTCCGGTAATCACCTCGCTAACCTTGAATGCCATCTTCTCCTTGTCCTGCTTAAAAAAGTTTCTGTAATCATCAATGGTTCCTGACATGTGGTTGATCAGCAACATCGCATCGGTTACCGATTGATTGAGCAACTCTTGATCAAAAACACCCTTTTCGTAAAAAAGGGATAACCTCTGGATATTAAGACCCAAAGAATTCAGCGGTTGGCGCCACTGATGGGCAATATTGTTGATCATCTCCCCCATGGCTGCAAAACGGCTCTGCTGCAGGAGTAAATGTTCCTTCTGTTGAAGCTCCCGCAAGGCTTCGACCAACCCCCTGGTCCGTTCCTTAACACGTTGTTCCAGCTCCTCATGGGCCCTGCGCAATACCTCTTCGCTCTTTCGTAGCTCCTCCTCGTTTTTATTACGCTCCATAGCGATAGCAACCTGGTCAGCCATCCCTTTCATGAGGAATAGATCTTCTTCGCTGAAACAGGTTCTGGTACGGGTGCCGAAGGAGAGTGTGCCGAGCATTTTCCCCTTGGATATCAGCGGGTGACATGCATAGGCTATGATCCCCAGGGCTTTAAGAACTTCTGTGCGCGGATCAGGTGTGGCCGGTATGTTGTTGGCCACAATCCGGCAAACATCCTGACCCGCGCAATCGCAAACCACCATGCCGAAATCGAACCGCTCTATTTTTTTGGCTTCATCCTCGGTAATGCCAGCGAACAAATTCAGTTGAAGCCGTTCCTGCGGTTCGTAAACCAGGAAATTGAAAAAAACCTGGCAATCCAGGAAGGCCATTACCTTGTGACAAAGGCCGTCGACTACCTCCTGCAGTGAATCGCTGGCCAGGAGTCGGTTTGCCGTAAAGGCCAGAAGATCAAGCCGTTGAAAGCTATTCTGCAGGGCGGTCTCAGCTGATTTTCTTTCCGATAAATCACGAATGACAGACATCACCATATTACGGCCCTTCTGCTGGAAAAGCCGGGTGTTGATTTCTGTCGGGAAGGAGCGGCCGTATTTTGAAAGCAAGGTCTTCTCGTGGCGCAGCTTTCCACTCCGGCGAAGATTTTCTGCTTCCTGTTCAGGAAATTGACGATCTTCAGGAGAAACTATCTGAAGCATTCCCAGTTGCAGCAGCTCCTGCTCTCGGTAACCCAGCATGCGGCAGATGGCCGGGTTAGCCTGGATAAACTTGCCATAAACACCTTCATCATAAAGCTCATGCACCAGGATTCCATCCTCTGCCAGATCGAACAAACCTTCGAATTGCTGTCTGGCGTCATTCAGCGCCGTCTCCAGCGATATTCTCCAGGCACCTGATTCAAGAACCGAAGCGATTGCCGCAATCAACATGTAAATACTGCCCAGATATTGCACGGAGCGCCCCAGCCAACCGAGGGGGCCGGCATGTACGGTCTGTATCAGAATACATAACAGCCCTTCGGCAACCAGCACCAGCGACAGGCTATACCAGTAAATAAACCGCGATGCCATGCGTCTATACAACTGGAACATCAATATTGCGGTTCCAATGAACATGCTGATCGAACAGCTTAGCACAAATTGACGTAACGGAGTGCCCCCCTGCCCCTGGACAAAAAATATCGGGGTCATGCCTGAGGTGCTTAAAAAAGTTATTGACCCCACGGCACAGATCACCACCAGATAGGCAGTTATCAACCAGGCAGCGCTTATACGTTGATGAGACCGGGAGCGCAGGGACAAAAGCGAACCGCTCAAGTGGCACAATGCTGAAAGGAACATACACAGATTATGGATGGTAACCGCTATGTTGATATTAAGCTGATTGGCAAGCGGGAAAACCTTGATTGCTGCAGCAGAACCGATAAAACCGCCCCACCCCCAGAACAGGACACCACAGCCCAGAAAAAGCAGCCCCGGTCTGCCCTGCAACAGAAAACTTCGACTTACCAAAAAAGTGACAAAGAGAGATATCAACGTTGAAAACATGAAGTTCAGACTTACTAACAGATAGAGGGAGTCATAGAATGTGCGTGTATGAAGGCTCCATAAAACCAGCGCAGCAACCAAAATGACCGGTATTGGAAACCAGGCCAGCTTGGTGGGTAGTCCTTTAATATTGTTTTGAAGCAACACTTTTTCCATATAACCTGGAGACTCAAGAATTTTCGCAAGAGGGGCTAGTAAAATAAAGTAAAAATTAAAAAATTTCAATACAATCTTCTCAAGCCGCTCTGGACTGTGGGATCATTAATAAGTGGGATTAACCAAAAGATGCAGTGCCGTGAAAATGCAGCTAAAGTGAATAAAAAAATGGCTGGTTCCGCAAGAAACCAGCCATGGTTATAGTCATATTAAAATGATGTCAGGCCCCGCCCCCCAATACCTTGTAGAGGGTGATCTGGTTAGCCAGTCGTGCAAGGCGAGCGGCGATCAGATTCTGCTGGGCGCCGTACAGGGAGCGCTGTGAATCCAGTACGGTCAGGTAACTGTCCACCCCCTTGTCATAGCGGGCCAGTGAAAGGCGATGAGTTTCGGCTGTGGCATCCGTAAGCGCTTGCTGGGCGGCCAACTGCTCGTCAATGGTGCCGCGCCGAGCCAGTGCGTCGGCAACTTCCCAAAAAGCCGTCTGAATTGCCTTCTCGTAACGGGCCACGGCTATGTCATGATCTACTTCAGATACCTTCAGGGCGGCACGGTTTGCCCCTCCCTCAAAAATCGGCAGAGAAATGCGCGGTGCAAAGCTCCAGGCAAAGCCCCCTCCCGTGAAAAGTCCTGCCAGTTCCTGGCTACCGAAACCCACGCTGGAGACAAGGGTAATGCGCGGGAAAAAGGCTGCCCGTGCAGCGCCAATATTGGCGTTGGCACCCTTGAGCAGGTTCTCGGCCTGGAGGATGTCGGGGCGACTGAGCAGTACGTCGGAGGGTAGGCCTGGCGCGACGTTTTTCAGTGCGGTGAGGGTTTCGGACAAAGACCGGGGGTACAATTCGGTCGGAACCGGAGAGCCTGCGATCAAATTAAGGGCATTCTCGTCCTGTGCCACCAGTGTAGTGTAGCGGGCGATATCAGTCCGGGCCGTTTCCACGCTGGTACGGGCCTGGTTGAGATCCAGCGCGGATGATATGCCGGCGTTGAAGCGGCTTGTAGTAAGATTGAATGAGGTCTGCTGGCTCTCGAGGGTATCCTTTGCCAGTTGCAGTCGCTCGCGATCCGCTGCCAGGTTCAGCCAGGCAGATGCAACTTCGGCCACCAGGCTGATCTGCACGCTACGCCGGGCCTGCTCCGTGGCCAGGTACTGTTCCAGGGCCTGATCCTTAAGGCTTCTCACCCGGCCGAAAAAATCCACCTCATAGGAACTGACTCCCAGTCCGACATTATACTGATGTACGGTTGCCGCTTTTCCGCTGGCAGAGAAGTCCTCCGGCACCCGTTGAAAAGTGGCGCCGGCCGTGGCGTCAATTCTGGGGAGCAGGTCGGCGCGCTGGATCTGATACAGGGCTTGGGTACGCTCAATATTGAGAGCTGCCATGCGCAGGTCGCGGTTGTTCTCCAGCGCAAGTGCAACCAGCTTGGATAGCTGCGGGTCGGTGAAGAACTCCTTCCAGGGGATGTCGGCCAGCGGCCTGTCTGCTTTGCCTGCCTCGGTCCGGTAGGCCGGGCCTTCGGGCCAGACCGCCGGCACCGGTGCAGCCGGACGGTTATATTTAGGGGCCATGGTTGATGCACAACCGGCCATAAAAAGTAGAACCCCACTGATGAGGCAAAGTTTTGTTGTCATTTTTTGCATTTTAATGCACCTCCGGTGTTGCTGCAGCGACTGGTTGTGCAGAAGGCTGCTTTTTCCTGGCAAACAGCCGGGAGACCAGCACGAAGAAGAACGGGATGAAGATCAGGTCGATGAAGGTCGCCGAGAGCAGACCGCCGGTAACGGCGGTGCCGATGGCGTTCTGGGCTGCGGCTCCGGCCCCCTTGGTAAGCGCCAGCGGCAGGGTGCCGAAGAAGAAGGCTAGTGAGGTCATGATAACCGGGCGCAGCCTGATCCTGACCGCCGTCAGGGTGGCCTCCATCAGTTCATGTCCTTGATGCATCTGTTCCTTGATGAACTGGATGATCAGGATGGCGTTCTTGGTGGAAAGCCCGACAGTCGTCAGCAGACCGATCTGGAGATAGACATCGTTGGGAAACACCCGCAGTTTTACTGCTGTCACTGCTCCCACTAGCCCCAGCGGCAGCATCAGCAGGTTGACCAACGGGATTGTAACACTTTCATACAGTGCCGCCACGGAGAGGAACACCACCAGGAGTGAGATGGCATACAGCGCCGGAGCCTGGGCGCCGGCATTCTTTTCCTCGTAGGAGAGGCCGGTCCACTCGTAGCCGATGCCCGGCGGCAGCTGGGCCACCATCTTCTCCACCTCGTCCATGGCTTCTCCGGTACTGATCCCCGGCGCGGCCTGCCCCAGGATCTCCACGGCCGGAATGCCATTGTAACGCTCCAGGCGAGGCGAACCGTACTGCCAGCGGGCAGTGGCAAAGGCGGAGAACGGCACCATTTCACCCTTTTTATTGTTTACATACCAGCTGTTGATATCCTCCGGCACCATCCGGTACTTGGCGTCGGCCTGAAGATAGACCTTCTTGACCCGGCCGTTCTGGATGAAGTCGTTGACGTAAGAGCTCCCCCAGGCAGTAGCCAGCACGTTGTTCACATCAGCCAGAGAAATCCCCAGGGCACCGGCTCGCACATCATCGATGTCCAGCTTGAACTGGGGCGAATCATCCTGGCCGTTGGGACGCACCGCCATCAGCTTCTTGTTCTTCATGGCCATCCCCAGCAGCTGGTTGCGCGCCTCCATCAGCTTTTCATGCCCCAGTCCGCCACGATCCTGCAACTGGAGGTCGAATCCGTTCGCCACCCCTAGTTCAAGTACCGCCGGTGGTGAAAAGGCAAAGGCCAGTCCATCGCGGATTTGGGAAAAGGCCTTCATGGCCCGGCCGGCAATGGCCGCCGCCTTCAGATCCTTGCTCTGACGAACGTCCCAATGCTTGAGCCTGACAAAAGCCAGTCCCATGTTCTGGCCCCGACCGGCAAAGCTGAACCCGGCCACGGTAATGACCCCTTCCACGGCTTTCGATTCATTCTTCATGAAATGCTGTTCCAGTTGCCGTATGACCTCGATAGTCCGCTCTTGAGTGGCTCCGGCCGGCAACTGGACTTGGCAGATAATGAAGCCCTGGTCTTCATCCGGCAGGAATGAGGTGGGAAGCTGCAGGAAGAAATAAGCCATGGCCCCTACAATGGCGCCGTACACCACCAGGTAACGGACCGGTTTTCCGAAGGAGCGGCCGACGATCCCTTCGTAGTTGTGGCGGCAGAATTCAAAGGCCCGGTTGAAGTAGCGGAAGAACCAGCTGAACCAGCCCGATTCCCCGGCATGGTGCCCCTTGGCGACCGGCTTGAGCAGGGTGGCGCAGAGAGCCGGGGTCAGGATCATCGCCACCAGCACCGACAGGATCATGGCGGAGATGATGGTTATGGAAAACTGGCGATAGATAACGCCGGTGGAACCGGGAAAGAAGGCCATGGGGAGGAAAACCGCCGTCAGGACGGTGGCGATGCCCCACAGAGCGCTGGTAATCTGCCCCATGGACTTGATGGTCGCTTCCTTGGGTGGAAGCCCTTCCTCGGTCATGATGCGTTCCACGTTCTCGACAACGACGATGGCGTCGTCCACCAAAAGTCCGATGACAATCACCAGGGCGAACATGGTCAGAGTGTTGATGGAGAAACCGGTGGCAGACAGTACCCCCATGGTGCCCAAAAGAACCACCGGCACCGCGATGGTCGGGATCAGGGTGGCGCGAATGTTCTGCAGGAAGAGGAACATGATGATGAAGACCAGGAAGACCGCCTCAATCAGAGTATGCACCACCTCTTCGATGGAAATCTTGACGAAGGGGGTGGTGTCGTAGGGATAGACCACCTTCACTCCGGCGGGGAGGTATCTGGACAGTTCCGTCATCTTGGCCTTGACCCGGTTGCCAGTCTCCAGGGCATTGGCCCCTGCTGCCAGCCGAATGGCCATTCCGCCCAACGGTTTGCCGTTGTAGTATGATTGGATCTCGTAGTTCTCGGTACCAATTTTACTTTCAGCCACATCCTTCAGCTTGACCGTAGAGCCGTCAGGATTCGTACGCAGCACGATGGCGTCAAACTGCTCGGGCGACTGCAACAGGGTTCGGGCGTTGATGGTGGCATTGAGCTGCTGACCCTGGTTGGCGGGGACGGCGCCGAACTGTCCGGCTGACACCTGGACGTTCTGGGCCTGCAGCGCCGTAGTAACATCAATGGTGGTCATGTGGTAGTTATTCAGCTTGACCGGGTTTACCCAAATCCGCATGGCGTTCTGGGTGCCGAACAGCATCAGTTCGCCGACCCCCTCCAGGCGGCTGACGATGTCCTGGAGGTTGGAGACCATATAGTCGGTCAGGGCGTTGCGGTCCATGGAACCGTCTTCCGACACCAGACCAACTATCAGCAAGAAGTTTCTGGTGGACTTGACCACGGAGATCCCTGAGCGCTGGACAATCTGCGGGAGCAGCGGCACGGCCAGCTGCAGCTTATTCTGCACCTGCACCTGGGCGATGTTTGGATCGGTGCCGGCCTTGAAGGTCAGGGTAATGGTCACGGCCCCGGCCGAGTCGCTGGTGGAGGACATGTAAATCAGGTTGTCGATGCCGTTCAGTTTCTGCTCGATGACCTGGGTGACCGTATCCTGTACGGTCTGGGCCGAGGCGCCCGGGTACATGGCGTTGATGGCGATCTGCGGCGGTGCGATCGGCGGATACTGGGAGACCGGCAGCTTTTTGATCGACAGCAGACCAACCAGCATAACCATGATGGCGATGACCCAGGCGAAGATCGGGCGATTTATGAAAAAGCGAGGCATAGAAAAAACTCCTTAATAGAACGCGGATGTCGCGGATTCAGCGGATCTACGCGGATATGGATAAAAACTCAAAATTTAAAAAAGCATCTGTTCTCAGCGAGGCATTCAGATTTTTCGATAAAAACAAAAACCATTTCTCTCACTCGCTCACTTCCGTTCGCTAAAGCTCTCAGAGGGCACAGAGTAAATCTAAAACCGCCCCGTTTTTCTCCGTGAGCTTTGTGAGCTTTGTGAGAAAGGCTTTTGATTCAGCCTTTTCTCTGCGCCTCTGTGTCTCTGCGTGAGACAGCTTATCTACTATTTCTTAGCCGTTGTCGCCGGCGCTGCAGGTGCAGCCGGAGAAGGGCCTGGTTTTGCCGTTTGCGCAGGAGCGGAGGCAGACGCTGCCGGCTGTGCCCCTGGTTGCGGTCCACCCTGGGGGGCGCCAGCTTGGGCTGTCTGGTTAGGCACGAACGGCACCGCTTTCACCTTGGTACCTGGACGTGCCTTCTGGATCCCTTCCAGGATGACACGGTCTCCTGTTTTCAGTCCGTCGCTGACAAGCCAGCTGTCCCCGACGGTTCTCTCAGTCTTGATAATGCGCGGCTCTACCTTTTCCTCGGCACCGATCACCATCACCATCGCACTGCCGGCAGGGTTGCGGGTGACGCCCCGCTGGGGCACCAGGATCGCCCGGTCGTTCACGCCTTCCTGCACCACGGCCCGGACATACATCCCTGGGAGAAGCATCTGCTTCGGGTTAGGAAAGACCGTTCTCAGGGTGACCGAGCCGGTGCTCTGGTCTACGGTGACGTCGGAGAATTTGAGGATCCCCGAAAGCGGGTAAGCGGTCCCATCTTCCAGAATAAGCTTCGCCATTGCCTGATTGCCATCCTTCTTGACCCGCCCGGCGGCCAGATTCTGCTTTAGCCGCAGCAGCTCCGATGCCGACTGGGTAACGTCCACATAGACCTGGTCAAGCCTCTGGATTGTTGCCAGAGGGGCAGCCTGACTGGCGGTAACCAAAGCACCGTTGGTAACAGCTGATCTGCCGATGCGTCCCGAGATTGGCGCCCTCACCTTGGTGTAGGCCAGATTAATCTGAGCTGTTTCCAGAGCAGCCTTGGCCCCCTCAATCTCTGCCTCAGCCTGTTTTTGCAGGGCCGACACTTCATCGTAATCCTGTTTGCTCACGGCGTTGATCTTTACCAGTTCCTTGTAGCGCTCCGCCTTCAGCCTGATCGGGACCACGTTGGCCTCGGCCCGGCTAAGCGTTGCCTTGGCGCTGGCAAAGGCGGCCTGATAGGTGGCGGGATCGATCTGGTATAGTACCGCCCCTTCTTTTACATCCGAGCCTTCCGTAAAGAGACGCTTCTGCACGATACCACCGATCTGTGGCCGCACCTCGGCGATCAGAAAAGCGGAAGTCCGCCCCGGTAGCTCGGTGGTCAGAGCCACCCGTTGCGGCTGTACGGTCACCACCCCCACTTCGGCCGGCGGTGGTGCCTGAGGGGGACCGGCCGCTTTTTTATTGCCGCAGCCGGCCATGGTCAGGCCAATGGCTAATACTCCAATTGTTTTTATCACTCCGGCAGCTAAACATCGCAACCCCGATGTAGGGGCGCTGCTTGCCGCGCCCCGATTGGGCGGAGCAAGCGCCGCCCCTACCATTGACATGTTTAATTGCCGCCGTAATAAGATGGTTCTGAATGTTGTTTGCATGAAACCCTCTGTCATTTTATTTATAGAATGAATGTTCATTCTTAGCTTTTTAATCCGACACGTCTGAACTTGTCAGACCTGTCTGAAACGTCCTATATGCGCCAGATAATCAACGTTTAACCCCGTCCCAGCAGGCTTCTACGGTAAGGGCAATCAGGGCGTCGTCCAAAGTCACGAAACTCAGGATGTGGTCCCGCGCCACCGCCACCAGTGGACCGAAAAAAAGCGAAAACAGGATTACCAGGGGGAGTCCCTTGATAACCTGCTGTGAAATCCCGTCGTTGAATAGATCATGGAACGGGCCGCAGCCTTCCTTTTTGCCAAGTATCTTGTCCCGCCGGAACTCAACCCCATAGGGGGAGTTGTGAAACTGCTCCAGGTATAGGAAATCAAGCGGGTTGTTGATGACATAACGAAGCCAGGCGGTGCCAAGATGGAGGAAGCGCTCCCTGATCGGCCTCTCCGGTACGTAGCCTTCCAGCAGGACCGGAAAAATCCTATCTTCCAGATCCCGGTACAACTCCTGGATCAGCACCTCTTTATTCTCAAAATACCGGTAAATGGTCCCGGCCCCTACCCCGGCCCGCTCGGCAATCATCGCCATGGGCGAGCCATGAAAGCCATGCTCGGCAACCATCTCCAGCGCAGCTTTCATTATTATTTCCCGCTTATCACATTTCTCCATCTTTTCTCCCCACGGAATGAACGTTCATTCTTTTTACTACTTTTACGACCCATCAGTCAATAAATTTTTAGGCGGGGGTTGCAAAGGATGCAGTAACAGTAGGGGGACAAGGCGGCTGTAATATCAACAGAGATGTGGAGCTGCGGGCCGCATGCACAGGTGCGGCCCAAGCAACAACTTAGATAATGCCTTGGTATTTCAATACTCGGTACCCTTCAGACTACTGATATCAATGACGAAGCGGTAGCGCACATCACTCCTGATCACCCGTTCATAGGCTTCGTTGATGCGCTGGATCGGGATAACCTCCACATCGGCGACTACATCGTGTGCGGCACAAAAATCCAGCATCTCCTGTGTCTCTTTGATCCCGCCGATCAGCGAACCAGCCAGCCGCCTGCGCTGCAGTACCAGCGGCGCAGCCGAAAGCAGGGTCGGCTCGGGTATGCCGATCAAAACCATGGTCCCGTCATGTTTCAAGAGGTTAAGATAAGCGTTGTAATCATGCTGGGCGGAAACCGTATCCAGAATGAATTCAAAGGCCAAAGTATGCTTTTTAAAAACCTTCCTGTCACTGGTGGCAATGAAGTCATCCGCACCCAGGTTCATGGCCTCCTGGCGCTTGCCAGGGGAGTGGCTGAGTACCGTGACCTTGGCCCCCATGGCCTTGGCGATCTTGACCCCCATATGGCCCAGCCCCCCCAAGCCGACAATTGCAACATGATCCCCAGGCTTAACGCCAAAGTGCTTTAGGGGCGAGTAGGTTGTAATCCCGGCGCACATCAGCGGCGCAGTGCGCTCAAGCGGCATCCCCTCCGGAATACGCAGAACATAATCCTCGTTTACTGTAATGCGGGTTGAATAGCCGCCGTAGGTGGGAGTTTTGCCGTCACGTTCGTAAGAGTTATAGGTGGCAACCATTCCCTGCACGCAAAACTGCTCTTCGCCGCTCCGGCAGGGTTCGCATTCGCGACAGGAGTCAACGAAACAACCGACGCCGACGATATCGCCGCTATTCCATCTCCCCACTTCACCACCGACCTTCACGACCTTGCCGGCAATTTCATGCCCGGGCACCATGGGGAAGATCGAGCCACCCCACTCGTCACGGACCTGATGGATATCCGAGTGACAGACCCCGCAGTAGAGAATATCGATCAGCACGTCATGCGGGCCAGGCTCGCGACGCTCGATGTTACGCGGCACCAACAAAGCTGCTGGGCCCAAGGCTGCATAAGCAGATGTTTTCAGCATGGGAGGTCTCCTTTTTCTGGCTTAAATAAACGGTATTCAGGCAGCAGCCTTTTTAGACTCTTCTGCAGTGGCTGGTTCAAAACGCCGCCGTCGCATGGCAGCCGCCCCCAGAGCAACCATACCCAGTCCGACAGCAGTTCTCAGCGACGGACTCGGCATCCATTTCATGGCATTCAGCACAGCCTGAGGCGGCTCAATTCGTTGCGGCGCGGAACTCGCGCCGGTCCTGGTTATCCTCTGAGCCGGGGCTATGTCATGAAACAGCTCGACCATCGCCGGCACAAATACCGCCAGGTCCTGTGGTCCACGACTGGTCAAAAAGTTGCCGTCCCGAACCAGATCCTGATCCAGCCAGACTGCACCTGCATTGACGATGTCATCGCGGATTCCGGGCCAGGAGGTAATGGTTCGGCCTTCCAGGAGCCCGGCGGAAACCAGCACCCACGGGCCATGGCAGATTGAGGCGATTGATTTGTTGGCTATATCAAAACTGCGTACGAACTCGCGCACCTCGGCTGATTGCCGCATCAGATCCGGGCTTATGTACCCGCCCGGGATATATAGGCCATAGTAATCAGCAGGATCAGCATCCTGCACCACCTTGGTGACGGCAATCCTGCCGGCCGGCTCATGCAGGTTGACTCCTCTGATCCGGCCTGATCTGAGCGAGATTATATCAACACTGGCACCTGCCAGACGTAGCGCTTTTAGAGGAACCGAGAGTTCGATCTTTTCAAAGCCGTCCGCAGCCAGAACAGCAATATTACGCCCTCGAAGACTAATCTTTTCTTCCATACAAGTTACCTCCTGCATATTTATCTGCTGTTGATCTAAAGTTAAAGTTTAGCAAGATATTTGCTAATGGATAGTATTGGAACCAATTTTGGCGGGTATAGCGCTTGCAAACAGCCTTTTCAAAATACCATTGATTCAGCGCTTTGCTTCCACAGTCATGAGAATTATAATATGGGAAGCAGGTGATGCAAAACCAGAGGTAACTATGCCTGTTATCAGAGAGATTGCCCAGCTAGGGCAGCCGGTTCTGCGGGGTGTGGCGGGCAAAATCGCCGATCCGGCCGCCCCTGTCATCCAGGTCCTGATCGAAGACCTGTTGGTGACCGTAGCGGATGCCAACGGCGTGGGGATCGCCGCGCCACAGGTGTTTGAGCCGCTCTCCCTTTTCATCGTTGCGTCGCGGCCGAACCCGCGCTACCCCCACGCACCGCTGATGGCGCCGACAACCATGATCAATCCGGAGATCCTGTGGGTGTCTGACGAGAAAGAAAAGGGTTGGGAGGGTTGCCTGAGCATCCCCGGGCTGCGCGGCCTGGTCCCCCGGCACCGGCGGATCGGCGTTCGCTATCTGACCCGGACGGGTGAAACCCGGGAAGAGGAGTACGTGGACTTCCTGGCGCGGGTATTCCAGCATGAGTTTGA
The DNA here is from genome assembly GCA_036504875.1 of Desulfuromonadaceae bacterium. Classification (GTDB taxonomy): domain Bacteria; phylum Desulfobacterota; class Desulfuromonadia; order Geobacterales; family Pseudopelobacteraceae; genus JACPFJ01. The sequence continues at coordinate 46,929 of DASXUK010000007.1, read as the reverse complement.
TCATGTCCAGGGGCTGGTTTTTATCGACCGGGTCGAGAGCACGCGAGAGCTGGTGACAGAGCAGGAATATCTAAGATTAATCGATGTGTAGTCGGTGAACAGCCCACCCCAAGCACACCCCCTGTAACTTACTCAACAAGACTTTCTCTGACAGCCTGTACCGGTAAAACTTTTATGGCGTCTGCTTTATTAACTGCTGTTTGGAATTATAATTGGATGGTTCGACCAGTCAACAATGTGTACCTTTTCTTGAAAAAGGATGCGACATGAGGATCCTCCTTTTGGCGATGCCGGATGCTGCCAATAATTTTCACCGGATAATCAAGGTGCCTAATCTGGGGCTGTGTTCAATCGCCGCCAATCTCAGCCAACATGCGGTGCAGATTGCCGATCTGGTGCTGGTCCATAAAAAGATCAATCTATGGCTGCAGGGCTTATTACAACAATTCGATCCGCAACTGATCGGCATAAGCAGCATGAGCTTCCAATACGATAGTGCGCTGAAGGTGATGGCTCTATGCCGGAACTGTGCCCCGGGGGCCAAAATCGTTCTGGGGGGCTACCATGCCACTTTGGCTTGTGAAAATCTTACAGAAGAAACAAAGCCGCCCTTTGATTTTCTTATCCGCGGCGAAGGGGAACAGGCCTTTCCATTGTTGGCGGAGGCCCTGGAAGGTAAGCGGGGGTTTGAATCGGTGCCGGGCTTGTCATGGACGCGGGCCGGGGTATTCATTCACAACCCGCCCGGCAAGCTCCTCGACCTGAACCTCCTACCGCTGCCAGACAGGCGGGCCCGCCTTTTGAATCAGTTCACCTATTTCAACAAAAAAATGGACTGCGTAGAAACCTCTCGCGGCTGCACCATGCCCTGCACCTTTTGCTCGATATCAGGGATGTACGGCACGAGTTTTCGCTACTATGGCATCGACCGGGTAGTAGCCGATCTGAAGGAGTTGCGGCGCCTCGGGACGGAAGCCGTATTGCTGGTCGACGACAATATCACCCTGGATGCGAACCGTTTCAAGCATCTAGCCCAAGCCATTATCGAAAACCGCCTGGACGGCATGGAATATCTGGTGCAAGCATCCGTGGCGGGCATTGTCAGCGACTTGGAACTGATCCCACTGCTGGCGCGGGCCAACTTCAAGATGGTTTTCCTGGGGATCGAATCGGTACAGACGAAAACCCTCCTGGATTTTCAAAAGGGAGACATCCGGGAGAAAGCGGAGCTAGCCGTCAAATTGTTGCGGAAGCATCAAATAGCGGTCATGGGCGGATTCATCATCGGTAACCCCGATGACACCGGCCAGGATATCCGGGATGTTTTTCGCGCTGCCAAAAAGCTCAAGGTCGACCTGCCCTATGTTCAGTGTGTCACCCCCTACCCCGGGACCCGTATCCGTCAAGAGCTGCTCAAGGCCGGACTGGTAACTAACCCGGACAACCTGAGCAGATATACCGGTTTTATCTGCAACGTAAGAACCCGTCATCTGACTGTACAGCAGCTCAATCGGATCATGAATTGGGAAAACATTAAGATTTTTTTCAGCCCGGCCATGTTTTCAGAAAATTACTTTGTCAGGAATAAGCAGAAAGGTGCGCTGAAGGTATTACTGAACAGCTTTGAGTATATCAGGGGCTGGTTTACCGGGGATCAGTTCCGGTCGAGGCATACGTTTTAAACCTTGGAAGCGGTCTCACACAAAGCACACAAAGGTCACAAAGGAATTCGGCAGCAGTTACACGATAACTGGTGAAAGGTCAGACAATGCAAGCTCCATCGTTTTCAGGAGGGTTTTAGTTTCAGGATCAAATCGAATTTTTATAAGGGGTTTGATTTCTTGGTGAACTTTGTGACTTTGTGTGAGCAATGCTTTAGCCTTAACTCAAACCTTCCTCAGCAGGTAAGCATGGGCCGACAGTCCGGCCCCATAAGCGACCATCACGCACCATTCTCCCGGAGCAACCCCCGCTTGAATGATCTCGTTCAGGACAAACCAGACCGTGGGTGACGACATATTACCATATTCCGCCAGCACCTTGCGGGTTGCCCGGAGCTGTTCTTCGGGGATCCCGATCCTGTCCCGCACGGCATTGATAATCTTCTCCCCGCCGGTGTGCAGTGCCCAGTAACGGACATCAGCCGCTTTCAGATCCTGCGAGGACAACACATCCGCGACGACCTCCGCCGCAGCCCCATCGACCAGCTCCGGCAATTTCAGGGAAAGCTGATTATAGAGCTGCCCCTGCTTGTGAACGAAGCGGATTTCCTCCCGCTGTTCCGGTACATATCGTCCGGCTGATGCAACCAGCTCGAATCCATTTGGTCGGCAGCAAAGGACCGCAGCGGCGGCGCCGTCACCAAAAAGGGCATTGGATAAAATCAGACTCAAATCATTATCCATTTGAAAAACCGCGCTACAAATCTCTACAGACACGCTCAGCACAACTTCGCCGCCATTTGTTTTAAGCATCGACTCGGCGACCTGCAGATTAGGGAGGGCTCCTCCGCAGCCGCTGCCGACCATATCATAGGCCCGGATAGTGCGGGAAAGACCCAGCCGCTCAATCAGATAGGTCGAAATGCCGGGACAGATATAACCGGTGCAGGTATTGACCACCAGCCCCTGCACCTCCTGAGCAGAGATACCAGCCTGGCTCAAAGCCTTGGTGACAGCCTCTGCCGAAAGCTCGATTGATTTTTCAGTGAAACGGGCAATGCGCTGATCGGGCGTTTCGTCCATTACGCAGGCAGCGTCATCGATTGCAAAATGTCTTTTCCGGATGCCTGGTTGGGAAAAAATGGTACGGATCAACTTGAGACTTCGAGGGGTAAGTTTGTGCCCGAAATGTTTTCGCATGAGTTCGGCAGCAAACGCCTGATCAACGCTGTAGGGTGGCACAGCCGAAGCGATCGAGGCCAGGTAGGCTATATTATTTTCCAGCGGCATGCCCAAGCCCCCACAACTCTCCCGTGTACATGTCATCGAATGCGTCCGCGTACAGTTTCAACAGCTCAGCGCGGTATTGTTCATCCAACTTCACCGCCTTGGCGGTCCAGATGGAGCAATAGCCGCAGGTGTCGCAATCGGTTTTACGACAATCAATCTCCTGCATTCCGCTCAGGAAGCCATCCAGGGCCCGGTTGTCGATGTAGACCGGATCAAAATCCAGGGCGGCCAGTAGCCCCCTTTTTTCAGCCAGGCGCTTCAGCTTCAACAGCCCCCTGCTCCTCACTACTCCCGGCCGGAAGAAGTATTTTAGAAACCTGCCCAGGTTTAGCGCCCGGCTCAGCCCGCTATCCGGCTGTTTCTTGTAACCGTACGGCTGGATTAGATCCAGCAGATTCCCCTCATAGTTCCCCTCGGCATATGCCTGTACCCGTTTCGCCATCAGCGGAGTCGGCGCACCCCGCTCCAGTATTTTAAAAGAAGAAAAACCTATCTTTAGGTACAGATCCAGGTCCTCCGGCCGAATGAACTCCGACCGCAGATAGTTGGAAGGGTCGCTCAACTTGTCGCAGGAACATTTGAGCGCACAGTAGTCGATCATGAAACCGCGGCTGGCGTGCCCTTTCTGGGAGGCGTGCGAAAGGTTGACCATATGCTGTCCCGACAAGGGACAAAACATCTGGCAATTGGAGTTGGCGATCAACTGGAGATCCAGTCTAACCGCCTCCCGTATGGCCTTGAGCAGCGGAAAATCACGGTTTACGGCAATCGACTCCAGCGTGATGCAGTCGGCGCCTAACTCCTCCCAGTAGCGCGCCTTTGCGACACTGTCAACCCGAGCATAAACACCTATCCTGACCTTTAGCCGCGGATGGCGTTTTTTTATTATGAGAAGCAGGAAAGGAAGCGAAACCGTAACCGAGGTCACCCCGCAACCTTCAACAAAGCCTAGCAATCGCTCCAGTTCCGCCTGACCTTTGCCGGTGTACTCCCTGTTATCCATACAGGCCGGATTTAGCAAATAGTTGAATCCGATCCCTTTTAGAGCCGCTTGTTGGACATGCTCCTTGAACTGTCTGCTGGTCAGGCCGGCCAGCATAAAGGAAGCCCGGCCCCCGCCGACAGTGTCGGAGGGAAGCTTGCCGAACAGTTCCGTCACCGGATATTCGGCCAAGGCCTCCACCAGGTCAGGCCGGAAATTGGTCGCCACTGAAAACTTCACCTGGAACCTCCCTTGAGAACCATCAACCAGAACGGCTCCCGCGCTATTGTAAACCCCGAGGCACCGGCCTCCGCAGCCAGAGCTGCAAGTTCGTCTCGGGTGAAGGCTTTCAGCACCGAAAGCGGCCCGTCATTACGGGTCAGCCGGTTTCTGGTAAAAAATCGGGTCAGGATGTAAATCAGGATGTAGGCTACCCAGCTCCGACGCAGATCCAGGATCAGGTAACCGTGCCGGGCCACCCGCACCGCCTCCTTGATCAGCCGCACCGCCTGTTGGTTTGTGAAATGGTGGAGCGTTTTACTGCAGATCACGAAATCAAAGCTTTTTCCCGGGTACGGCAAGTCAAAGCAGTCCGCCACGGCCAGCTTTATATCCGGACAGGCCCCGATCCTGTTTCTGGCAATCTCAATCGTGCACGGATTGTTATCGATGCCGGTTATCTCCACTCTTTTCCCAGCTTTTCGGGCCCATCCGGCTAGGGCTAGCGGTATATCCGCCGAGCCGGTGCCAATATCCAGCACCGTAAACAGATCACGTTCGCTGTCGCTCATCAATTTGGAAAGATGCTTCAGCACCGCCCGATTGTTCCCCAGATAGCGGTTGACGATCGTGAGATCAGCCAGACTCCCCTCCAGTTCCTTAAAACCATAGCTTTCCAGCGGCAGGTCCAAAAACTCGAGCTCGGTCCTCCGCTGAGGGATAAAAGACATGAGTAGAACTTCCTCAGAAGGGAGTGTCATCGAGATTTAAGCGTATCACTTTTTCTTCCGGGCACCAGATCTGAGCCAGGTGCGGCTTATGATCCGGCGCCCGGCCATCAGCCGGTTCATGTAACCGGAGTATTGCCAAAAGGGGGTCGGCAGCCCCAGCATTACACTCAAGCGACGAAAAAATCCGATTGAGCCGAGCCGGGTATCGGAAAGAAAAATGCAGCGCTCGGGATGGTCCAGGCCATGCTGAAGAATGCTCCTGGCTTGCGGCAGGGTCAGTCGCGGCGAGAAGTAAAAGGCCGGCATGAGCAGGTTCTCCATTGGCGCCACAAAACCTTCTTTAATGGCTAACTCGTGCAGTCCGGTAGCCGGATAGATTCTGATGCCGGTAGTCAGAAAGGCGCTGTCTTTGCTTGTGATCCTCTGGTTTATGAATCTGATGGTCTTGGCCAGTGTTTTTTCATCCTCTTGCGGCCCACCCAGCAAAAAGCACCACAGCGCTTTGATACTGGAACGGCCTAGCAACTGTGAGGCACGCTCAACATCCGCCGCGCTGAAATCTTTGCAAAGGGCAGTCAAAGTCTCATCGGCCGCAGCCTCCGGCGTAATAACCACTGAAATGATCCCGGCCCGCTCCATCAGCTGGACCTGCTCCTTTGTCAGTCCCTTGGGCGAGAGGGAAGACACGTGCAAGCGCACCTGCACGCGGCTCCTGATAATTTGCTCAAGCAGGGTCTCCAGATAGCCTTCGGGCTGATTGAACACGCTGTCGACAAACTCGAACTCTTTGGCACCGGTAATTGTCATGGCTATGGCTATTTCGTCAACCACCTGGGCCGGCTCTCTGGGCCGCCACTCTTTGCCTTCGATCGTGTGGTAAGTGCAGTACAGACAGCGGTTCGCGCAGCCGCGTTTGCCTTGAATCGGAATAACCGGTTCAAACCCGAGGTAAGAACTGGTGTCGACCCAGCGGTGTAACTGAGGCATTACCGGGTTTGGGTTGGTCCGCAACGGAACGGTGTCGACCATGGTCGTTCCGCGGCAGACCAGGCCCGGTATGCGCCCCTCACCCGCCTTAACCGACTGAAAGAACTGTACCGCCGCCACCTCACCCTCGCCGACCACCGCGTAATCGAGGTCCAGGAATTCCAGGACCTGCAGCGGCATTATGCTGACCCCTGATCCACCGAGCAAAATAGGTGCGCTCGTGCGGAATTTCAAAAAATCGGTCAGATGCCTGATTTCAGCCAGGTATGATTTTGGGTAAAGGAAGTCGCAATTATCGAGGTTTCTGATGGATATGCCAATACCATCCGGCCTGAAGGTCTGAATGGCTTTTTGGATCAGGTTGGCAGGATCTTTTTCAAAGCACAGGTCCAGGAATTTTACTTCAAAGCCGGCCTGATGCAGGGCTTGAGCAACCCAGGCAGCTCCAACCGGCAGGACCGGCTGTGGCGCAAGCTCCTGATTGGTGCTGATCATCAGAACCCGTGATGGCATAACGTCTCTCCAGGGAAGATGGAAGAATTATACCACCCGATCGGGAGCGGTGATCTTTTCAGGAACGGTGGTACTCTATACGGAAAGCATAAAACAAGGAGGTTGATTATGAATAGTTACATCATTTTCTTCCGTTTCACAGATAAAGGCATTGCCGGGATCAGGGAATCGCCGGCCCGGGTGGCAATGGCAAAAGAAAAGGCCAACAGCATGGGGGTCGCGGTCAAGCAGTTTTTTGCGCTGACCGGCGCCTACGATACCATGTTTGTGGTGGAGGCTCCCTCAGAGGAGAGCGTGGCGAGGGTTGCACTGGCGATAGCCTCCCTCGGCAACGTCAGGACCGAGGTGGTTCGGGCTTTCAATGAAGCCGAGTTCTCGCGGATTGTGGCTGAAATCTAACCTGTATCTGGAGGAGAGATGAACAGAGTGTCTGTGTTTCTGGTCGCTGGGCTGGCTACCGTAACGCTGCTGATTGCTGGAGTTGATGCTGCTGATAAAAACAGTAACAGCTTCGCCGGTTACAGCACTGACATCAGGAAAGACACCCGCGGGACTGACCTGGACGAAGCCTGCGCTTGCTGCATGGCTTGCAGGGCCGCTACAAAAGATGTCAAGCCTGAGGATGATGGGGTTCCGGCAACCGACGGCTGCCGTGACTGTTGCGAGCGGTGCGGAACGGAAAATCTGCCACTCGATAAGAACAGAATTCCTGAAAAAATAAAATAGCTGAAAGCGGATCAAGCCGAGTGGAGATCAGGCGGAAGCAATCTCTACCCGGCCCGCCTGTCCCACCTCTCCCCTCACCTTGTAGTGCAGCGGCAGGAACAGGCCAACCACCCACAGGTTGGTCAAGAGGTGGCTGGTGATGCAGGAGGTGGTGAAACAGGATTCACTGCGGCTTAGCGCCAGGTAGATGACGAGCTGGTCGGCCAGATGCGGATCAATCACGGCGCCGGTTGACAGGTGCTGCCCGAGGTCAGCCACCGCCTCGCTGCCGACTGTTTCGGCCGGCTTGCCGCGGGCGCCGAGTGCTGTAAACCCGGCCCGCAAAGTGCCCCGGTCGGCACGCAGGAAAAGGAAAGTGCCCTGACCGGGTCCTGGGACCTCCAGCAATTTAATCTCCGCCACATCAATGTTTTCCCCCAGAGTTTCCGCCAGCATTTTCCGGGCCGCTGCCCGCTGACGTTCGGCAATCGAGAGCGGCAGGTTGCAGACCGCCGAAACACCCGTGATCCACAGCGACTCAGGTGGTGCTTCTGCGATTAACGGCTGCAGTTCACCGTGCATCGGCACGATCTCGGTTAAGACGCGCCCGCCGCCCCGGGGATAAAAACCATAGGCATTTACCGTCACGCGCAGCTTAACGTTCAAGCACTGCAGCATCGGTGCAAACACCTGTTCCAGATAGGTGATCGAGGGGCTGGTCGGGACATGGGTACCGCCGATGAGCGTCACCCGACTGGGGCGACCCGCATGCAGCAAGGGAGGAATCAGGGCCTGCAGCACGAGCGACACCGAGCCGGCCGTGCCGATGTCGAAGAAGAAGACCCCTCCTTGCACCGCAAGGGGGCTGAAGCTGAGAAAAGAGGAGCCGGGCCGGGCCCCTTCCACGGTCGCGCCGGAGATGGCCTGGGTCGCCCGTACGGCAGCCAGGTGCTGGGGCATCAAGCCGGGCTTGCGCCGCTGTTTGCGGATATTGGCGATGCTGAATGCCCGGCCGGTCAGGCAGGATAGGGACAGGGCGGTGCGCAGTATTTGCCCGCCTCCCTCGCCATAATTGCCGTCGATCTCAAGCATGGCTCCTCCCCTGTGACCGTTGCAGACTGCCCAGGTCAAAATGCTACTGATTCGCTTCCAGATTTTCCGTAAAAGTAGCAGCAGCTTTTACTCCCACCGCAGGTCCAGAGTCGCGTTCTCCTCCATGTCCACCCACGTCCCCAACCGTTCCCCTTCCCTGTTTAGCATCTCCTTGAGCCACAGCGACTCGGTCCGGTTCGCCCGCTGGACACGCAAGTTCTTCATCCGGGTTGGCTTGATCTTCAAGGCTATCAGCTGGCCGGTGGCCGGTTCGACCTGCACAAAATACATCATGCTTAGCTCACCCCTGAACTGTTTGTTTCCACTGATGCCCTCGTAATCATTGATGAAATCACCGCAGCCATAGATGATCGGCCGGCCGTGATAAACCTCGATCCCCTGCGGGTGATGCGAGGAGTGCCCATGGATCACATCCACCCCGGCCTGGTCGATCAGCCGATGGGCGAAGGCACTCTGCTCGGGCTGGATCTCGTAGCCCCAGTTGCCACCCCAGTGGATCGAGGCCAGCGCCACGTCTCCGGGGTGTTTCACCCTCCAAATGCTGTTACCGATTTCTCGCACAATATTGTCCGACAGATCGGGCAGCAGGTTCACGCCGGGCTTGTCGGGCTCGGCGGCCCATTCGGAGGGAATGCCGCTGGTCTGGTAACCGAAACTGAAAACAAGCACGCGCCCTTTTCCGGCTATCTCCACAATCGCCGGTGCAGCTGCTTCAGCCAGGCTACACCCCGCCCCGGCAACTTTCAGTCCGGCCTTTTTCAGGGTGCTGATAGTTTCGGCCAGCCCGGGATAACCCCAGTCGAGAATATGGTTATTGGCCAGCGAACACACATCGATCCCGGCCGCTCTAAGGCAGGCTATATTTCCGGGATGCATGCGATAATTGATTCCCTTGCCCAACCAGTAATCCTCGCTGGTGGTGACGCTGGTCTCCAAATTGACGATCCGGACATCGGGACCGACCTGCTTGAGGATGTCTAGTGCATCTCCCCAGATATAGCCAAAGTCGGCTGATCGCGGAATCGGTCCGTTGGCATCCTCGGCCAATTCCACGTAGGCTCGCGCATCGCAAATGTACGGCTCGTGGATGCGCGGGGTGCAGGGATTAGGCATAATCTGGTCGATGCCCCGACCGGTCATGACATCTCCGCACAGGAAGAGCGTGATAGCACTGGAGAGCGTCCTGTTCACGTTCAACCCCTTTCAGTAGACCTGGCAAATTATAGCATTATCTGAACCATAAATTCGCGAGCCGCAGTCTGCCGGTCGGTTATAACTGCAACCTGGCTGAAGACGATCCGATCTTGGGCTATCCTCTCGGTTTAGCTGCCGACCTTGACCTGGCGTGAAGAAATGATTCATATTGTGGAAGATTTATCGATTCAGAATATACTCTTGATAAAAGGTATGCGGAGAGCTGTACAGGTCACATCCGATACAGCCATTAAAGAGAAAGAGGTCGGCTGGAAAAAATAAACTGGCAGTATCAGTCCCGGAAATATGAGTGAGCAGGCTTGATTGCAAGCATTACGGCAGCCAATATGAAAAACAGCACATACTGCTTCGTAATCTCAGGGAAATAAGCCCCCGCAATCATCCCAAACAAGATCGCACTCAATTTCAGACAGACTATCTCAACTGGAGACCAAACTTTTGACCTGTAAAATTTCATAAAAAACCTCCTCGTAGCCATCGCTTAAAAGAAGTATATCCCAATTAAAAAAATACAGATAGGGGGGCGTTAGGCTGGGGAGCCAAGGCCCCCCTTTTTTAGGCAGCTAGTAAGCTTAAGAAGCATCCCCTCACCTGCAAAAGGTGGGAAATTTGTTATAGTGTGAGGTAAGTACAACAAACAATACTGCATTAAGAAAGGATTCCAGTCATGAAATCACTTTTTCATGTTGCCATGTGTCTTGTACTGTCCGCATCGATAACAGCAGCCGCTTCGCTGTTAGTGTTGCCCGCCAGTCCCATGGATGTTGAATTATTCCTCAATACGGTCGATTTGAAATGGGAGAGCGCACCACCTTCCTTGCCGAAAGGAGCAAAGCTGGCGATTTTAAGTGGTGACCCGGCCAAGCCCGGACCTTTTGTCATGAGACTGTCAACGCCTGGCGAATACAAAATCCCGCCCCACTGGCACCCAAAGCGGAAAATTTGACTATCATTTCCGGGATCCTGTATTTGGCGGATGGGGATAAATTCGCCCCCTCCCACGCCCATGCTCTGGAGGTTGGTGGTTTCCACTACCTGCCGGCAAAGACTCATCACTTTGCGTTCACCAATTCCCCAACGGTTGTTCAAATACATGGGGAAGGTCCCTTTGATATTTTTTATATCAATCCCGAGGATGATCCGCAAAAAGCAAGGATGAAATAGCCTGAGACTGGACCCCTTACACTGGGGTCAAGTTCTTGAAAACATTTTTGATACGGGAGTTGATAACCCGAGATTTGACCTCACCTTATCTTTAAGACTGCTCCCTTGCCACCCTTTAGCATAATCGCTGTCGTACTTGAACTGATAAGCGCGGACTTTACGATATAATGATGGAAGACTTTGAAAAGGTTCGGGTAAGGAGAATCTATGGGCACATCAGTGGGGGTGGGATGCAGTCTTAAGAAAAACCCGGAAGAAGCGGGTCAAGAGGCGGTCCTGAAAGCTCTTGAACAGTGCGGGCTAGCCAAACCGGACTTCATCTTTGCCTTTGCAACCGTCGGATACGACCAGCAGATCCTGATCCGCGCCATACGAAGTACCGTGCCGGATGTTCCGCTAAGCGGCTGCTCCGGAGAAGGGATCATTACCCAGGACATGGCTGCTGAAACCAATTTTTGCGTCTGCGTTATGGCTATAAGCTCCGATGAGCTTAGGTTCGACAACCTTAGAGTCAAGGAGATAATCCACGGGGCCGATCTCGGTGGCGAGCGCCTGGCGGAGGATATAAAGCCTCTGATAAGTGCCGACAATATCGCCTGCTTTCTTTTTGCTGACGGGCTGGTCTTTGATTTCGACCCGTTCCTGGCAGCTTTCGAAAAATCGCTCAACCGTGAGAGCCGACTCCCTTTCTTCGGCGGTCTGGCCTCCGATAATCTGATTTCCAGAAAAACCTACCAGTACCACAACGACGAGGTTTTTTCGCAGGGGATTTCCTGTGTACTCATGTCGGGGCGCGGAGAGGTTGCAGCGGGAATCAGTCACGGCTGCGTTCCCATTGGGACCAAGCATACGATCACTCGCAGTAAGGGGAACATCATCTACGAGATCGACAACATCCCGGTTCTTGAGCTCCTGAAGGATTATGTGGAAGAGGATTTGACGAGCCAGTGGAATAAACTGTCGTTAAATCTCTGCCTCGGCTTTAAAACGCCGGAAAACATCGCGAAGTTTTACGGTGAATACATCGTCCGTTACATGATGGGAAAGGATGACCGGGAAGGGTGCGTGACCATCCAGTCCGATGTGCGGGACGGCGACGAACTCTGGATCGTCCGCCGGGACAAGGAATTGATTCGCGACGGCCTGCAGGCGATATCGCGCCAGATAAAGGATAAGATGGGTACACGCAAGCCAAGCTTCATCATGCAATTCGAATGCATGGGACGGGGAAAGGTTGTTTTTCGCGAGCAGGAGAAGATCGATCTGATCAGGTCTCTCCAGGCGGAATTAGGTGCTGACATTCCTTGGATCGGTTTTTATACCTACGGCGAGATCGGACCGGTCTCCAACTATAACTGCATTCACAACTTCACGGCCGTGGTGGCTGCTGTCTACTGAAGGTGTGGTCAATATGAAAAAAGACCCGATTTCAGATAAAATTTCTCCGGAAAAGGACGGAACAGCAGCGCTCCGGCGGGAGAATGAAACCCTTTCTCAGCAGGTTAAGCGGCTGATCAAGGCGGAGAGCAAGCTATACCAATACCAGGAGGAGCTTGATGCACAGCTGAAGGAGTATAAGGACCTCTATGATTTGAATAAAAGGCTCAACGCTACCTTCAGTCTCTGCGATATCTTCGAGTACGCGATAGACTACGTGATCCAGAACCTCGGATATGAAAGGGGTATTCTTTTCCATCGACTGGAAAAATCGGATGAATTTCATGTCTGCGCCATTGATGGATATTACGATAAACAGGACAAGGGCCAGGTTGCCAGGCTCACCATAAAACAGGACGCGCCTGTCCTGGCACCTCTGCTCGCAGTTAGAGAATATCTGATCTGCAAACCTGACTCGGAGGAAAAGGAACTCAGTCAATATCGAGTGAAATTGTTAATGGATGAGTATTTTATCTACCCGCTTGGCGCACATTTGCAACCAACCGCCCTTCTGGCGTTCGGAAACACAGCCGGGAAAGCAGATTTCTACCGAAGGGTGAGCGACCACCATGGCGCACTCCTCAGCATCGGCAACTTCACAGGGGCCATCACCTCCTCCATGGGGAACTGCATCTTCTACAACAAACTCAAGCAGGCCCTCGAACATGAAAGATCTGCCCAAAAGGCCCTTCGGGAGAGCGAGCAGAATTACCGGCAGCTAAGCGAGGCCCTCGAAGTCCGTGTCAAGGAGACTGTGGACGAATTACGTCAGAAGGACAAGCTGCTGATAATTCAGGGGCGGCAGGCGGTCATGGGGGAGATGATCAGCAACATAGCCCACCAATGGCGCCAGCCGCTCAACATGCTGGGACTCCTTGCCCAGGACCTGCAACTTACAAAGGAAATGGGAGAAGTCAGTGGGGAGGCCATCGATGCAAATGTAAACAAGACAATGGAGATAATTCAGTACATGTCTAAAACAATCGATGATTTCAGGTATTTTTTTAAGCCGGACAACGTAAAAGTGGATTTCAGGGTATTTGAGACAATTGAAAAGACCCTCGCTCTTCTCAAGGGAAGCTTTGAAGTTCACAAGATCCGTACTGAACTGACAACACTATGCGATCCTGTTATCAATGGTTATCCCGGGGAATTCAGCCAGGTCTTTTTGAACATCATGATCAATGCCAGGGATGCGCTCATAACACGTAAAATTGCCGATCCCTTGATCAGCATCAAACTGTTCGCGGAAGGAAACAGGGCCGTCGTGAGCATTGCCGACAACGCCGGCGGGATTCCGGAAGAGATCATGGACAGGATATTCGAGCCGTATTTCACCACCAAGGGACCGGAACAGGGAACAGGCATAGGGCTGTTCATGTGCAAGACCATCATAGAGAAAAACATGAACGGCACCTTGAACGTGCGTAACGCAGACCAGGGCGCGGAATTCCTGATAAATGTCTGGGCGGCAGAAGATTTTGAATAGCTTGATCTCGGACAATAAACGTCTTCATCGCAGATGACGATTACTTTTTCACTCGATCCTCGCCGGAATCCGGATAGTAAAAACACTTCCCCGGCCGTAGCTGCTTCCCCAGTAGCAGGGATAGGAACAGCAACAGGAGCTCATATATTGACAGACATTGAAAACAGGAAATCGTGCAAGTGTCCCTGGGCTTAACTGCCAGCAAGTAATGCTTAGAAATGCTCACGACTGCTTTTTTCAGCCATGATTCTGCTGCTGCCGCTCACTTCCCAGGTGCTCGCCTGCCAGTTATCCACCCCGTTTATCTCGGCGACCCACGGTGGAACGCTAACGCGGAAGTAGCCGGCCAGGGCATGGACATACGGCTCATACAGCCTGCGCAGTTCAATCAACTTCAGGTCGGCGGTTTCCGGTGCGTGGAGCTTGATACCCGCGGCCGCCAAGATGGCCCGCAACTCCACCAGCTTCTCAGACGGCAACCGGCTTTCTTTCATCCCATGCGGGCTGGTATTGAAGACCAGGGAGAGGTCGACCACGGCGTGGCGGGCCATGGCAAAGGTCAGTTGCGCCTGGCGCTCACAGGCCCCCTCCACTCCCGCCATGACCAGTGCGCAGGTGTCGAGGATGGCCGTAAGGGCCGCCAACCATGATTGATTGTCATGCTGGGAACGGAAGTAGGCCAGGACAGGATAGGATAGATGCCCTTCGAGGAACTCCGCCGACCATTGCTCCCACTCGTAGAGAAGCTGTCGGAGCGCCTCCATCCCTCGCTCATGGCCATGTCGGCGAAGCATTTCTGTGGCGGTGGGAGGCGAGCCTGCGCGGGCGTCGAGCAGTGAGATGCTCACCTCGCGACGTGAAAAAGACTGGTTAAGGGCCGGGAGGTAACCGATCACCAGCGCGAGAAAGGCAAAACCCAGCCCTGATTCGATTATCACTAGAAAACGCCCTATGCTGCTGCGGGGGACGACGTCCCCCAAGCCGAGGGTAAAAAAGGTGGTGCCGCTAATGTAGAGGTCAATGAGTAGACCGCTGCTTCCGTCCTGGGTAAGAACGGCCGAGTTCATTGCCCAATGCAGGAGAGCAAAGCCGGTGATTAGCCCGCCGGCCCAGATGCTCAGCAGGAGCAGCAGCGACAGCGGCCCGTAATAACTAAGCCAACTTTCTTTCCGCCGCGCCGGGATAATTGTCCTGACCATCTTTACCCAGGGAATCCAGGTACTCCGGTAGAAGAGGCGGGTAAGGCGGAACCGGCGGGTCACCCGGCGTGGCAGGACAATAGTTTCGAATCCTTCCCATAAAACCAGCACAACCAGGGTAAAACCGCATAAAAATGGCATGATTGACACAGGCGCTTCTAACCCCGCTCCAATGCTGCGCGGTCCCATCCTGCCAGATTGGCTCCTGCGTCATAAGTGCTCTGAAGAAAATCAAGCAGCATTTGTTCAGGCGATTCGGCGTTGCGCACATCATCATACAGCAGGATCCACTCTTTCAGCTCAGGGCTGTAGAACGCCGGTGGCGAGACAAGACGCGACTCGCTTAATCCCAATGGTTCCGGGACGGTATAGGAGTAGAAAGCAGGGGCGCTGATGCGGCCCTCCTCTGTCCGTTCCTGTTCAGTTGCGCCGGAAGCTCGTCGACCGGGCCAGAAACCATGGCTGATCACTTCGTGGGAATATGCTTCGCGGGTGATAGGATCAGCACCTTCCCTTTCCGGAGCCCGTCTTCCGGAAAACCGCGACACCGCCAGATCAAAGCTTCCCCAGAAGAAATGCACCGGGCTGCATTTACCGATGAAGCGGGCGCGAAATTGATTGAAAACCTTATCAGCCTGCAACAGAATCCGCCATAATCTGTTGCTGTATTCCCCATCATAGGAGTTGTTCTGGAAATCCTGGTCAAAGCGGATCGGATTCTCTACCTCATTGGGTATCGGCCGGATTTTCACCTCGATCCCCAGCTCCCTCAGTGTTGTCATGAACTTGCTGTAGAAATGTGCGACCGGACCAGGAACAAGCGCCATTGTTCCTGTCACGCCGTTATCGCAGTTGATGGCCAGTTGATGTTTAATGAAGTCGAATTCGATTGCGAAGCTTCTGTCCTGGTAATACATCGTTGAAGTGGTGAGGCCTCGCGGGGTTACATAAAAAGGCACGTTCCACCAATGGTTGACCAGCGGCGTCAGCGACAGACGGACCTTGCCGACGATCTGGCTCCACATGTGCAAGGTTGCATAAGTCTTCTCCCATTCTGCCAACGGCAATGCCGGCCACGCATGATTAGCCATAATTTCACCTCCGGGATCACCTGCTAAGATTCCACAGTCTGTTCATCTACATAGCAATACCGCCAGTTTTCCCCCGGCTGGAACGACTTTATCACCGGATGGTTAGTGGCATGAAAATGCCGGGAGGCATGCCTGTTTTTTGAACTATCGCAGCACCCCACATGCCCGCAGGTTTCGCAAAGGCGCAGGTGTACCCAGGAATCGCCGCTCTTCAGACACTCTTCGCAGCCGCTCGTTTTCGGCTGGATTGCCTTTACTTGCTCAAGATGCGAACACTTTCCAATCATTGCCTGCCTCCTTTCCCCTCTCACACCTGCGTGAGCGCTTTTTACAGCTATATAAAAACGATAACCTATCCCGTTGAGAAAACAAGACGGCATTTGCTACCATAGATGCAAGCCGCAGGGGTCGTTGTCTATGATTTGAGCGACGTTGAATCATTTCCAAAGCACATACCTGCCGCCGCCCGTGCAGGCGATGACCAGGTTGATGATGGCGAGCATCAGATCATAGTGCCAGCCGTATCCCTTCTCTCCCCAGAAGCCGCTGTGCCAGACAAAGATCTTTTTCTGGATTGCTCCCAACATGATCAGAATCAGACCGATGGCGGCAGGTTGTGTCAACACGCCGGTGGCGACTCCCAAGCCTCCGGCAAGCTCCGCAGCGCCAAGAAAAACGGTCAATCCCTTGTTCAGCCCGATGCTCTGCGCCCTGCCCTGTGGGTCTTTGAAGTCATTCCAGCCGCTGTTGACAAAGACTGCTGCAACCATGAACCGCAAAAGGAGCAGGCTGAGATCGGTAAACTGTGTTAGTTGCGGCAACATCGTCACCTCACCGGAGCAGATAAAAATCAGATTACCGGCATCAACGCGAATGGTCTTTTGCAGAATTCACAAAAAAACATTTCCGCATCGCCACTAATAAAATCAATTTGTGCTGTGCCGGGTTCTTCCAGTTCAAAGGAGATCATACCGGCATCCTCGACCGGTCCTTTACAGGAAGGACAGCTGACTGGTAGCTGACCGGCAAATACAGAGTCTCTGAAATCCTGAATCGAGTAGTACCCCACGAAATCCAGATAAGAAAAAAACCTTTCCATAAGTCCGAACTGGCCAACAGTCGGAAATTCAAAAATACGCTGGTCGATGTTGTAGAGGCAGAGCATGCCTTTTTTCAATTTGTGTCTCAAAACTTCAGGAACACGGGTCAATTTGAAGCATGGATATGGCTGATAACTTATGACATCCTTAAAATCGGTCATGCTTAACCTCTTGCTACTCTGTTCACATCGGCTCGACCGAGCGAAGCAGATTCAGCAGTTCCTTGGCTGCGGGTCCCGAAGAAGCTGGATTCTGGCCGGTCACCAGCTTGCCGTCAACTTCAACATAAGGGAACCAGCTGGCGGCCTTGCTGAAAAGGGCACCCCGTTCCTTGAGCCGGTCTTCCAGCAGGAACGGAACAACGGCGGTCAGACCTACCGCTTCTTCCTCTGCATTAGTAAACCCGGTCAGGCGTTTGCCTTTAACCAGATAACCGCCCTGCTTTCCACGCACATTTACAAGCGCGACCGGGGCATGGCATACCGCACCGACCGGCTTGCCGGCCTTTACAAAGGCTTCGATCAGCGCAATCGATGTCGGATTATCGGGCATGTCCCACATCGGGCCATGTCCACCGGGGTAGAAGACAGCGTCGAAATCGGCAGCGGACACCTCAGCCAGCTTCTTCGTGTTGGCAAGTTCATCCTGCGCAGCGCTGTCAGTTCGGAAGCGCTTGGTTAACTCGGTCTGGTTTTCGAGCAGGTCGCTCTTCGGATCGAGCGGAGGCCGGCCTCCCCTGGGGGAAGCGATGGTCACCACGGCACCTGCATCAAGGAAGGTATAGTAGGGAGCAACAAACTCCTCCAGCCAGAAACCGGTTTTCTCACCGGTGTCGCCAAGTTGGTCGTGTGAGGTCAGTACCATCAGGATCTTCATTATCCACCTCCTTAATTCTTACAGCTCATGCTGGAAACCTGCTTGTACTTCGTTTGTAAAAGAATAACAGAAGATTTGACGGCAGCTACCAGGCTGCCATGAAGATAGCGGGAGTATAAGGTTGAAGAGGACCAGTGCGTAGTCTGAGCGTCCAGCCAGGATGAGTAATTTCACATGACGGAAACCGGGAACACATACAATCTCGGCAGTGTTCCGAGAAAAGGTTTTATCTGAAGAACTCGTCTTGGAAGGATGACGAACTAACCACAAACTACCGTAAACCATTTTATTTACTGGCAGTTTCAAACAGACTTTATATACAAAAAAACCGCCTTCCCTATGGAAAACGGTCTTTCTGAATGTAGGAGAGCTTCATCTGATAGAACAACTGCTTGGGCAAGTTATTATTAATGCGCTTAAAAAACAACCTACATGTTGCTTTTGATTTTATGCCGGTCTTAGATCTCTCATATCAGCCTCTTGGCCTTTAGAAAGTCTCGCGCCACCTTATGCATCTTTCCCTCAGGCCCGGCCGATTTAATCAGCTTAAGAGCAGTTTCATCATTAATGATTCCGGTCAATTTTCCAACAAGTTTTGGCAAGGCGGGCATAGTTTCCAGAATATCTACAGAAATGACAGGGGCATAGTGTCGACCCACACCAAACTGTTCGAGCCACACGAGATTTAAATTCTTTCGATACCCTTTTTTCATTAAATCATAGCAGAGTTTTGAATCGTTTTCTCCGGAAATGCCTATCATCGTCATGCCGCGCTCGATATTTTCGATTACCAAGCCGACCTCGCCTTTTTTAACCGCACTGTACAGCTCCTTTGAATCTTTAAAGGACACCATCTTGACGTTAGTGCCAGTTCGCTCGTTCAGCAGCAACGCCACCATTTCGGCCAACAACTGTTCCTGGGGCGCATTGAGGATGCCGATGGTGAGTATCCTGCCAATGCAGGCATTGGCATAGTCCTGGCATGCCAAGATAGAAAGGACCACCATTATCAGCACCAAGACTTTTTTCATGTTCCTCCTTCTGGTAACCGCATTAATCATGGCTCTTCGTACCTGGCGCCACGTTTCGGAAATCTTTTCACTTTCAGGATGAAACCTTTAAGTTTCTCGCCCTTTTTCAGTGTAATTGGGAGCGAATCGGTCGGCCCATCGCTGCCGACAATCTCACCGGTTTCAGGCGGACCGCCACCATATATGCTCCTCACTCTCAGGCTGTAATTGCCTCCATCATGGGTCCTTATTATGAATTTACCGTCTTTACCCGTTCTTTCGGAAACAAAAAGCGGCCTTGGCTGCATACCCGCAATTGCAAAAGCCAGGACCAGGGCTCCTTCAACAGGTTTTCCATCCATGTCGACAACCACTCCTTCGGCCGCTGTGATCCCCTTATCAGATCTAACCATTGAGCGAGAAAATGGGAACGCAGTGGAAATAACATCAAGGTTGGTCGTGGTTCCCCCGTTAACAGTAATCTTCTTGGGTTCACCTTTTGAGTCCGCTTCGTAATAAAACCAACCATCTGCCTCGGGGGGATTGAAGCCTTTGATAGAATTTTTATCAATGGCGATCAAATAATACTTGCCCTCTGGTATCCCAAAAAAGAATTTACCATCCTGATCCAGCTCCCCAATAATATCCGGAACCCGCCAGTATTTCTCCCGTGAAGGAGGAGGCCCCAGAGAGTCGTCGAAAATAAAGACCTTTCCTTCGGCCAGTGGTTTTTTACCCTTGATCACGACCTGGCCGGTAATAATTCCAACCTTTGCCTGACTGTCATTACCCTGTCCGGGAATTTCCGAGGCAAAGGAAATTGAGGAAAGCATTACAAACAAGCAAACCAGAATAACTCGTCTAAAACGCCGAACCATGCGGCCCTCATCTTTCATAAGCGTTTCCTGAAAACCAGAAAATGCTGGTACTGTAGAAAAAAATATTCCACCTCAAGTGCGAATCCCGCTTTTTCGGCTTCCTGGATTGTTTTCTCTCTAGATACGCGTGTATGGATCGGAGACCCTTCAGGGGTTTCTACCTTGTTGTAGGATACGATCGCCAAGAGGCCGTCTTTCTTCAGAATATCCTTTAACCGCGCTAGATATTGCTCGCGTTGTTCGATAAACATATAGGTGTTGCACAGAAAAATCAGATCCGTCGAGGCCTCCGGCAGAAGGGGATCATTCCTCTTCGCAAGTATGGGCTTGATGTTTTTAAGGCCATCCTTCCGCGCCCTTTTCTCAAGATATTCCACCATGTTTCCGTCAATGTCCACGGCATGGACTTTGCCGCTCTCCCCGACCTTTTTCGCAAAGATCACCGAGAAATAGCCCGTACCAGCTCCGATATCCGCAACGATTTGACCTGGCTTGAGTGAGAATTGCTCGACCACTCTTTCCGGTTTCTGCCATTCTGCCCTGGCGGGGTCTTCGTAGACCTGGATAAGGCTATCGGTAGGGTTCAGAGAGTAGAAGTTTGCACCCTCCCCTTTATGAGCTGCGCCGGCCAGGCCTGCGCAAACCATGAGTAGACCAAACAGCGTCAATGATATGATTTTTATGTTTCGCCTCATTTGCCCACCATGACGGTTTTGATGTCTGGCGCACCTTTTTCTCGCAGACCTGACTCCTGCGCCGGGCTTGAAAGATAGGGTGTGAAGATAATCCTGCCCAGGCTAGCATCACTACTTTTATCAAAGATGGATTCTTCAATTTTTGAGGCTGTTTTTGCCCCCCACCAGTTGTCTATTACGCTGATATCCAGATTCTGTCCCTCGCCCATGGAAAAATTGTATTTTTCGTTGTCATGGAAGTTGTTGTTCTCAAACAGAGGAAATTCGACCGGCTTGTTCAGGTTCTTGAAATCGACCGCGTTGATCTGTTGACGGCCGAACAGCACGCCGATTTCATTGCCGTGGATGTCGTTATTACTGATCGTAACCTTGCCTTCAAGCCGCTTGAACCTGATGGCAGTTCCGTTGTTGCTGAATGTGTTGTGATCCGCTACCACATTGGCGGTGTTGAAATGAAGCCCTTCAAAGTTATTGGTGAAGAGACAGTCGGTGATTCGTACGGACGAATAATGCACCTGGATGCCGGAAAAACCGTACTCGAAGCGGCAGTATTCGAACAGGCTATTCTCCTGAGACGCCAGCAGATGAATATATGACCAGTCTCTGGTTTCAGGTTTTTGTTCCGCAGAAGTAAAGACGATCCGCTGTTCTTGTGTTCCTCTGGCGACGATGCGTCCTTCGATCCTCAGTTCACCATCGCCGACACCATTGTTGTCCCGGTCGATACGGGCGAAACCGACTGTCGTACCCGGCCTGATAGTGAGAGTAACCCCTTTTTTGACAACAACCACCCCTTTTATGACTATGCGCCCTTTCCATTCCGTGTCGGTAATGATGACGCCATCGCTGACAACTGTTGCCTCCTTTTCGGGACGAGCTATCTGCCTAGCGGCGGATATTTCGTTTTCCACATGGGCTGGCTGAAGCCCCATCTTTGGTTCAGCCATGATCCTGCCGACGGTGATGTTGACATTGTCGAGAGGTTTACCGTTTTGATAGGAAACGGCGTGCCGACTGTTGCCGTTGTACAGGCCGTACAGCTCACCGGTATGGGGGCCGTCGCCCAAGGTGTCCCGCGCCACCAGGTAATAGTCGCCCGAGGCGTCGATCGGGATGAAATAGGTCCCGTCGGCGTTGGTTTCAGCCGAATATTCGGTTCCGTGGCTCAAGTGGTAGGTGAGGAAAACCGGTTTGACGGCACGGTAGGCAAGCACCAGCATTCCTGCCACCGGTTTGCCTTCCGCATCCGTGATCCTGCCCCTGATGCCGGCAACGGCGCCGGCGGCCAGCATGCTCAAGGTCTTGAATTCATCGGATTTGATCGGCGGCGCATCATTATACGAAGCCCTGTCGTTCTTGGGATAGCAGGGCACCTCGATGCTGGTCGTGCTGTCGGGCCCAACCTCAACCGGATTGCCGGGATAGTAGCAGTACAGGTCGCCCTTTTTCAGGGGCCGGTTGCCTTTGCCGCTCTCAATTTTTTTGGCTATTACCACGAACGAGCCAGAGGATACGGGAATATCGAACGTGCCATCTTCGCCCGTTGATTCGGTCCTGAGTCCAAGCCCCTTGAACCGCTTAGCCTCCGGCTTGTAAAGGACCACATAAGAACCATTTACGGGCTTCCCCTTATAGGTGACCACCCCTTTCAGCGCCGCAGTCCCTTTGCCTTGCAGCGGAGGCCGGACCTCGGAGGCCAAAAGCGTCACCCAGACATCATCACCCTCCACACGGATAGGATTATTGCCGTGGTAGGCGAAAAAAACCTTGCCGTCCTTTTTACCCCGGGCGACAAGGTAGTATTCCCCTTGTGGTAGCCGCATAGTGTAGCGGCCTGAATTGTCGACGCGTTCTGAGGCGGTAACGGGGATTCCGGTTTGGATATCGGCGTAGTTCCGGTAGGCAAATACCCCTCCCCCGGCGAGCGGGCCGTTTTCCGTCAGGATTCGCCCTGTAACCGCTGTTTCAGCGGCATTTGACGGAGATGAAAGAAAAAGACTCAGTATGAGCAACAATTTCAGTGTATTCAGCATAGTAATGCCATTATCGATAATCCTGAAAAAAGCAGTTCAATAACACGGACCCAAAGGGCCTAAAGTCAGGGCCTCTCGCTTGGCACTCAGCAGGGATGCACCACCGCGCTCCCCACAATGAGGGGACGGATATATTTTGTTTTTTTCATGGTTTTTCACCTCCTTTACCCTCGTTATTCGGGGTTTTCCTCATCCCTTCCTGTTATTTCACCTTCGATTCCAAGCCGCTTTTTGTCATCCACTTTATTGATCACCCCCCGGTCCGTCTCAGCGGTTTTGACGGTGACCTCGACAAGCGGCTCTTACCTGATGGCAAGCATAATAGAGTTCTTTTCATTTAACCCTTGTCCCGCATGATTACGGACAGGTTAGTTGCTTGGTAAATGCGGGCATGGTAACTGTCGCCACATTGCTGTAGGGCGACTTCCCCGTACCCCGGTAGGGGCGCACCCTGTAACTGTACTGTTTGGCCGACTGGAGCCCACTGGCATGAACATAGGTGGTTACATTGGCCGCCAGTGTGGCTATGTTTACCCACATGCCCTCCCATGCCAGCACCTCGACTTCATAGCCGGATTCGTCCGTTGCATTGTCGGTCCAGGCAAGTTGGACCGATCCTGAGTTGATCGCATTTGCCGTAAGATTTGTGGCGTGTGCCGGGAAAACCAGGTCGCAGCCAGCGGTTGAATAACCGCTGCTCCAGCCGCCTCCGCATCCGCCGGGGACGGATTTTACCGCCTGCACCTGGTAACAATAGGTGGTCGAGGCAGAAAGCGGACTGTCCGAATAAGCGGTTATGCCGGCGCCCGTTGTTCCCAATGGGGCGTAAATGCTGCAACCGCTGTTCGTGCAGCGCTGGATGTTAAAACCGGTTTCATCGGTGGTGTTTCTGGTCCAGGCCAGATTGATCTGATTATCGTTGATGGCCGTTGCGGTCAAGCCGCTCGGCGTCGACCAGGCCGGCGTGGTAACCGGGGTTGACGGGGGGCTGGGGTTGCTGGTCCACTGGCCGGTGAAAGTCGGGCAGGAACCAAGGACCACCTTAGAACCGGTTACGGAGACAGCCGGTTCAACAGCAGCGTAGCGGCGTACCCTGGCGTTGTCGAATCTAATGTTGCGGCTATTATTGCTGAAGCCGATCTTGAGGGGTGATTCCGAACTGTAGGTACTATCATAGTACTTTGTATTGGAGCTGATGGAATCCCCGTAATAGAATTTGGCGCCGAGCGGCAGGGTTTCGATTCGGAAATACTTGTAGACATCATTAGGCAGATAAAGCCCGGTATCAAGACTGGTGGTGCCGTTTTCGAAAATCAAAATCGTTGGGGTGTTGTAATAGCTCAGGTAAAAACTATGCACGAAATCGGGGTAATTGATGACGCTGCCCGCCTTCTTCAGTCCAAGAATAGAGTAGGAAGTCGTGCCGGTTGGGTTAAATGAGTTTATCTCAAAGACGAATGGCCGCGCAAAACTTGACGTGCTGTAAAATCCGGTACCCCATGCAGGGCCGCCCGAGGCGATGATCAGTTCGTTATTCTGGGTGATGAGGTTGTTGGGATCAACCTTGGTCCATTTTGCCGGGTCGATGACAGTTCCGCTGAAATCGTCGAAGAAATCGAAGACCCTATAAGGATTGCTGACGCTGACAGCGGTCGAATTGCCGAAATACATCTGGATGGTGCTGGACATTCCCGTTTTTATCCAGACCGTGGCCGTGCTGCTGTTGGTCATGCTTTCGATCCAGTAGGGGAGCTCGATGTTGGCGGTGGCGTCATGGAACCTGATGTCGCTGAAGTCGGCCTTCATGTCGCTGTCCCAGGTGACCGTGTAGCGCATCTGGAAGGCGGGGAGGAAGTTGCTGACGGTCAGGTCTTTCCTGCGCGTCCAGCATTGCGTGCCACCCATGGAGAGGCCGTCCTTATAAGCCTTGACCTGGTAACGATAGGTGGTGTTGTTGCAGGCAGTGGTATCGGAAAAGCTGGTTGCACCGGGGCCAGCCCTGGAAGTGAGCGGCTGGAAGTCGGCGCCGCCACAAGTCAGGCCGGTGCATCTCTCGACAATAAAACCGGTCTCCGAAGCGGAGGCGTAGCTCCACGCCAGGTCAATCCGGGTGGTGTTGACCGGGGTGGCGACGAGACCGGCAGGCGCTGCGATGCTTGGGGTGACGCTGGGCGTGTTGCTGTTCACGGTCCAGCCGCATCCCCCGCTTACGGTCTTAAACGCCTTCAGCCGATAGGTGTAGAGGACACCGGGCGCCGGGACCACGTCGTTGAAGCTGTTGGTGCTGGCCGGCAGCCCTGTGACGACCTGCTGGAAGTCGGTATCCAGGCAGGTTGCCAGGTTGCACCGTTCAACAGTATAGCCGGTCTTGTCGGTGATGGAATCGCTCCAGGCCAGGTTGACCTGGTCCTCTGAAACCGGCGTGGCCGTCAGGTTGATGGTGGGATTCGGCACCAATTGCAGACCGGTGAAATAAGCGGTGTGCGTCTTGTTCTGCCCATCAGCCGTCCAGATACCGCATATGACCGTTGCTGATGTTATACCCGCCTTAAGGGTAATATCCAGCGGCGTCATGTTGTGCCAGGCATTGTCGTTCCATGCGTCAGTGGCCAGTGTATGCATTTCCCGTCCCAGCGTGTCGGGGTTGCCGCCGACGCTATCGAGGCGGCAGTACGCCAAGGCTGTGCTGGTAGTGGTCTTATCCAGGTTGGCTTTGATTTTTGCCATCAATTTGTAGCTGCGTCCCGGCACGACATCCGAGCTTTTCAATGCCTGATAAACATACGCGGATTGGGACCCTGCCGGCATGAGCGCGGAGATTTTGAGGCTCTTCGTGCCGCTGAAAGTCATGGAATCGGCTGTAACCCCGGTCCCCCAGGGAGTCCAGCTGGTCAGGCCATTGCTGAAATCGGCGTTACCGGGTATGATGTTGCCGCCCACAGCCGGTGTGACGATAGTGTAGGGAGCGCTGAAGGGTCCGTCATACTGGTACTGGAGACAGCCACTGCCTGTTTGCTGCTTTGTCCCCACCGATACGGAGGGGAGAGTTGCCGCGAAGCGGGCGTTGATGTCACTTTGGGTCAGGACGCGGTTGTACAATCTTACCTCGCCAATCATTCCTATAAAGTTCCGGTT
Organism: Desulfuromonadaceae bacterium; assembly: GCA_036504875.1. Lineage (GTDB taxonomy): Bacteria > Desulfobacterota > Desulfuromonadia > Geobacterales > Pseudopelobacteraceae > JACPFJ01. The sequence continues at coordinate 21,406 of DASXUK010000007.1, read as the reverse complement.
TCCGCTAACAAGTTCCAACGCGCCGATGGCAATGTCCTGTGATCGTATGTCGGGGACCGCCTTGGCTGGATCCAAAGAGCCGGATGTCGCCACACCATTCACGTAGACCGTTATAGCCCTTCCGTTCATGGTGAAGGCATAATGGTTCCATTGGTCAAAATTTACCTTTGGTCCGGGCGAGATGTAGTCGTTACACCAGGTCGGCACCTGCGGATTTCCCGTAATACCCAGACTCAGGGCTACCGAGTGAAAAAGACAATCCCTGAGGCCCCAGGCAACGATGCCGTTATAGTCATATGTCAGGCTTGGTCCGGTTGGTTTTATCCAGGCCTCGGCGGACAACACGCTCCCGGTCGGCAGACCGGTCGCGACGTTCCTGTAGGCATAGCTGTTTCCAACTAATTTAAGTGCATTGTCTGCATTGCCATAGGGACCACTGCCGACTATGCCATTGGGCGCGGAAAAGCCGGTCAGGGTGAGGTCGTTTCCACTGCCGCTCCAGTCTACTGTTGTTCCGCCAGTGGTGCCTGGAGCCTCGCTGAATGGCCAGTACCCGACCAGGCCTGTGCCGAAAACCGCATCCTTACTGCTGACAGCGATTGCAGTGGAATTGCCGTAATAGATGGAAATATTATTGTTCGCTCCGGTTTTGAACCATATTGTTGCCGAAGTGGCCGTACTTTTTTGAATCCAGTAAGGAAGTTCAATGTTGGCTGTTGTATCGACAAAACGAAGGTCTCGGTAGTCTGGCAGCATAGCCGTATCATAGGGGATGATGACCGTTGTCAGGAAGTTGGGCTGGAAATTGGTGATGGTCAGCGGTGCACGGCTCAACCAGCAGCCGGCTCCAGGGCTGGAAAGGGCTGGGATGTCATTTTTCGCCTTGACCCGGTAGGTATAGGCGGTATCGCTGCATGCGGTATTGTCGACAATCGATGTCGCCCCTTCATTCCAGTCTATACTGAAGTTCTTTATGGTCACGTCCGCGCCGCCGAACCAGAGCGTGGCCGTGCCGGAATACTTGATAGATGCAACGCTGGTGTCGGAAACCAGCGCCCCATTCACATAGGCCTTGAAACTGCCCCCAGACTTGACACCGCGTACATGGTACCATAGGCCCACTGTAAACGGGGTGTTGTCATCTCCGTCCACACCCAGGGAATTGACCCCGGTATTACCGGGATCATAGCGCCAGTGAAGGCTTGAACTGTTTAAGGCTCTCAACCAGATACCCGGGCTCCTGTCGCTGCCGACCGGGTTATAGCCGAATATTTTAGTCCAACCGGCGTTGGTGGCCCGAATCTTGATGTCGAACTCGATGGCATGGGTATCCGTGTCGAGGATGGAAGTCACGGCGCTCTGGAATGTGGTGGCGGTACTCAGGGCCAGGCCGCCGTCCTCGTAGGTGGGCGTTGATCCGGTCAGGCGCAGGCCGTTTCCGGAAGAGTCGTCCAAGGTGTTGTTGAAGCTGTAAAATACCCTGTTTGTTGCCGGCCGTGTATTCGCTGTATAATCCATCAGGGGGGAACAAGTCCCGCCGACAACGCACCTTTCCACCTTAAACACGCTATCTGATAGGGTAGTGTCGGTCCAGAACAGATTCACGCTGGTCGTGCTGGACGCGCTCCCCGAGATGGCGGTGGGGGCCGCCACTGACGTGGTTGCCTCGCGGACATCCACGCTGTATGCGCTCGGCCAGCCACAAGGATTGCCGGTCTTGTAGGCGCGTACCCGGTAGCGGTAGATGGTGCTGGGTTTGAGCCCTGTATCGCTGTAGTTTACGATGCCGCCTACGCCGGTGCTCAACGGCGCCAGAAGGGTGGTCTTTGTGGTGAAATCACATAAGCTTCCTTCACAGCGATCAATCTCGAAACCGGTTTCATCGCCGGTCTTATCCTGCCACACGAGGTTGATCTGGTTTTCCGAGATACGGGCGGCAGAAGTGAAAACCGGTTTTTCCGGTACGATGGTCGCCTTTGATAACGGTGTACTGAAGCCGGTGTCCCAGGCATTGGCTCCGTATTTTACCGCCTTGACGGCATAGGTATACGAGTCGTTGCATACCGTGGTGTCCTGATATGCTGTTGTGTTGGGCGCAAGGGTTTTAGGCCAGCCTGGATCGGGTGTGTTGACATTACATGCCACTCCTTTGCAACGCTGAACAATATAGGCATTTTCACCGGTGGCTACATCGTTCCAGGAGAGGTCCATGCTGGTCTCGTGTTCCGTCACCGAGAGAGCCGGCGCAACCGGCAGCGCGGACGTGACGGCGCAGACCACACCCGACACACCGGTATTCCAGAGTGGGGCTGTGATGTTCCGTTCGGCGCTCACGCGGTAGCAGTAATTGGCGCCGGCGACTACCGCTTTGTCGGTATAGGCGCCAACGGCGGCGGGCCCATAGAAGGTATTCATGACCGTAAATGTCGTTGTGCAGGCCGCTCCGGTGCAGCGCTCGATGACATGCCGCTCTTCGGTGGCGGTGTTGAGAGTCCAGGAGATGCCGATCTGGTCCGATGCCAGAGAGCGGGTGTCAATGGTTATCGGCATCTGGTAATCGGTCAGGGCCGAACCGGTGGTATTGCTGATGTCTATCTGCCGTTTGACGCCCCAGGCGCCGCCGGTCAGGAACGTGCCTGCCTGTTCAACCAGCAGGGTAAAGCCAGGTTGCGGGTTGGCGTATTTCCGGACCTTTACCGCGCCCAGCGTGAAGACCTGGTTATGGACATCCAGGCCAAACTTGAGGGGCGAGGCGCTGCTATAGCTGCTGGTATAAAATTGGGTGTAGGCCGTCGGTGAATCACCGTGATAATAGTTCGCGCCTGTCGGCAGCACCTCGAGCTTGTAATACTGCCAGATATTGGATGCTATGAGTTTCTTGTTGTCTCCTCTGTCGACCCCATCTTCGTTGACCGCAAGCCGGTTACCGTTTACGTCATAAATTGGGTATATCGCATAGGGCATGCTAGTGTAGGCTGTGGTGGCAACGGTGTTTTTTGCCCCGAACATCGCATAATTGGCGCCTGTGTGGTTATGGCTGAATTCAACGACAAACGGCCGGGTGAAATTGGCTTGCGTGTACATGCCGGTATATCCCCAATAACCGCATCCGCTATTGACGAGCAGCCCATTGTTTTGGGTGATACGGGTAGCGCCGCCACAATATTCCAGTTTTGTCCATTTTGAGGTGGTGTTCAAGGTGGTGCCGGCAAAATCATCGTAAAAATTAAATAATGTATTGGGGTCCAGCTGTGCCGGCGCAGCTGCTGCCGGGCTGCCATAATACAGATAGATGGTCTTGATGCCTGCCGGCAGGGAAGTGAACTTCAGCCATGCCGAGGTAGAGGCTGAATTGCATCCTGATTCCAGCCAGTGGTTCAGGATCGTGCTGCCGTCGCTGTCGGTAAAGCGGATGTCATTGCAGGTGGTGGTGACTGCCGGGGTGGCGGTGGCGTTGATGACCGGGGCTATCAGCGCCGTTGCGGCGCTTATCTTGACCGGGGACGCGATAGGAGGATCCTTGGTGTCCCAGCTGCAGGTTGCGGTTTTGTAAGAGTGTACCAGGTAGTAGTAAGTGGTGTTCGGGAGCAGACCTGCATTGTCGCTCACGGTCGCGGTAAGCGGGCCGTCATAGATACTTTTTGCAACAGACACGCATGTGCTGTCCGTGCAGCGGTCCACCTTGATGCCGGTTATATCGGCAAAACTGTAATTCAGGGTGATTTTGATCTCCGACTCGGAAACCCTGCTGGCCACGGCCCCGGTCGGTATAGCTGCGGCATCCGTGGCGCCCGAGGCAAGTGCGCTCCATGCGCCGTTCCAGGCGTTAATGTAAGTGGAGCCCCAGTCCAGCGGCGCACCCACGGATGTCACCACCGGCTCTGTAGCCAAGTATTTGCGCGCAAATATCCAGTCTAGGCTGAACTTGCCGCTCCCGCCGCCGCCATCACCCGCTGCCAGGTATATTCCCGAAGGGCTGCCGGTATAGGTGGTGGAGTAAATCTGTGTTTCATCTTCATTAAAAATACTCCAGGTATTGGTAGCCCCCCCTGTATGGGCGGCACGCCAGCGCACATAAGTATCTGCCAGAACCTGGATGTTTGTATTGAAGCTGTTAAAATAGGCCACAAGTTTACTGCCGCCCACATCGTATATTCCGGTATCGCCGACTCCGCCCATGCCACGCACACGGATGAGGCCTGTGCCCAGGTAGGTCGAATAGACCTTGGTGCGGGCCTCGAGCCGATAGGGGGGTGCGGGGGTTGCGGCGGTCACGGTGGTGTTTGCCAAGCTGGGTGCGTCAAAAGTTACAAGCCCTCCGCCCACGGTAATGGTGGCCGCGCCGGTCGTGCTCTTGGCCCACTTGCCGTCAAGGGCCGCGCCGTCGAAGTCATCGAAGAACTCGAAGGTGGCTGATCCGTTGCTGGAGCTGGTGAAGGTAGAATTGTCGTAGTACAAGTAGATGTTATTGTTGGCCCCGGTCTTGAACCAGATCGTCGCTGAAGTGGCGGTTGTCAGACTCTGATCGATCCAGAAGGGGAGTTGGGTTTGTGCCGTGTCATCGTAGAACCCGATGCCGGCGTAGTTGCCTTGCATCCCCGGAAAGTTGGCCCTGGTGATGGTGATCTTGGTCTGGAAGTTGGGCTGGAAACCGGAGATGCTGAGCAACGCCCTCCGTTTGATTTGACCTTCGCTTATGGCCCGAACACGGTATTTGTAGGTGATGTTCTGACATGCCGTCGTATCGGAATATGAAGTTACATCCGCCGGGATCAAGGGTAACAGATCATAATTGGTATTGTCAGGTTCGGCGCCTGTGCAGGTAAAGCCGGTTTTGCACCTCTGCAGATTGAAGCCGGTTTCCGATGCGGTGGTATCGGTCCACGACAGGTCTATCCGGGTGCTGCTCATCTTGGTTGCCGTAAGCACCGGCGGATTGTTGACGGTGGTAGCGAAAAGCGGGGCGGTGGGGTTGCTCTCCCAGCCGCCACTGCATGACAGGGCCGCCGTCTTGAACGCCTTGACCACGTATGTGTGGGCGCTGCTCGCGACAAGACCGTAAACAATATAACTGGTGGCATTGGCGGCGGTCGTGCCTGCCAGGCTGAGTGAAGAGCAGTTCCCGGCAATGCATTCGTAGACCCGGTAGCCGGTTTCATCCGTGCTGGTGTCGGTCCAGGTCAGCTTGATCTGGGACTCGTTCAGGGCTGTTATGCCGGGTGTGCCGGGCACATTTGTCCCAGGGGTGGTGATCGACCCTGAAACCGGCGTGGTCAGATAGGTGTAGGCGGATTCCCATGCGTTGCCGCTGGTGCTGATACCGTCCGCCGCATATGTACGGTAGGCGAAAATCCGGTACTTGTAGACAACTCCGGGACAGGCGCTGCTGTCGGTGAAGGAGACTGCGTTGGCCGGCGCGATAAAACTTGTGAAACCCGGCTCGGCCGGGGCGGGGAAGACACAGGACGCGCCTGTGCAGCGCTCGATCTGGAAGCCGGATTCATTGGTGGTGTTCTTCGTCCAGGTTAGGTTTGCGGTGGTTGTATCCGTGGCCGAGGCGCTGAAAGCGGTCGGCGCAGGCGGGGCCAGCAATGTGACTGAGCGTTCGATCCAGCGCGTCGCCTCGCTGGTGCTGGTCCTGAAGGCGCGGACATGATAACAGTACGAATTTCCAATGGTCAGGCCGGTATCCGTGAAGGTGGTGGCGGCGAACGGTGAACCGGTGACCAGGGCCCACGGATTGATGTTGGCGGGACCACAGGCGCCATTCTTGCGCTCCACGTTGAACCCCTTGTCCGCGGCGAGGATGGCTGGCGAGTTGTCCGTCCAGGCAAGAACGGCGCTTGTGTAGTTGGGGGTCACCGTGAAAGGGTACGGGGCCTGGAGCGGCAGGCCGGCCATCTTGTAGACCAGATAGTCGTCATTGGGAATCGCGTGATTGTTCCGTGAAGATCCGGCCACAAAGGCATCGCCCAGGGAGTTGACCGTCACGGCGGTCGCCTGGTCGAGGATGTTCACCGCCGGCCTGCTGTAGATGGTGGCGCCGCGCAGGGTCCCGTCATAGCCGTACTCGACGGCCATGCTCTTGTTGCCTGAATTTCCCACGGCAAAAATGTTGCCGGAGATGTCGAGGGCCATGCTGTTCAGGCTTTCGTCAGTGGACGGGCTCGGGTAGGTTTTGTTCCATATCTCGCTGCCATCGGCCGAGGAGTAGCGGATGACTCGGAAATCGTTGTTGCCGGTCCCCGTGAGCACGGTTCCGCCCACCACGGCGTTGTTGTCGATGGGATCGACCATGATTGAAACCGCCACGTCGTTGCCATGGGCGTCGCCATCGGAGGTTTTGGCCCAGAGGATGCGTGTGGTTGCGGGTGTCTGCTTGCCGTCATACTTGATGGTCAGGAAATCCTTGCCATTGGCGCCGTTTACGGCATAGCCGGTTACGTACGGGTTGCCGTCGTTATCCACGGCCAGAGAGTATGCCCGGTTGTCGGTGGCGAAGCCGCTGTACGTATCTTTCCAGATGATCTGCCCCTGGGTGAATCCGCCGCAGGATGGCGCGCCGGTCGTGCCGCAGTACTTGGCGATGAAGGTCTTGTAGACGAGGCTTCCCAGGGCGGTCTCGCTGTAACCGGCCACAAAGACGTTGCCGTCCCTGTCGAAGGCCACTGCGGATGGATAATCGTTGCCGCCGCCGTCGTAGGTGGCGCTCCAGAGCGGCTGGGCATTGCCGCTGACGAGCGCCGGACTCGGCGCGTATTTGACGACGTAGATATCGGCATTGTTGACTGTTTTCTGGCCATAGCCAACGACAACGATATTTTTTGTTGCGTCGCTCGTTGTCGCCACGGCGCGGGCGCGGTCATCGATCAGGGTGGCGCCGTTGTACTGCCCGTGCCATTGGATGGTTGCAGGCGCGGTGGCGTTGTATTTGAGGGTATAGATGGAGTTTATATTTCCTATGGCGGGAACACCGGAGTACTGCATGGAATTGCCGGTCACAACCACATCGTTGTTGATGTCTACAGACACACCCAGGCCATCGTCCTCCTGGTTGAAGCCGCCTTCAAACTGATTGCTCCAGATCTCCGCGCCGGTGTCCTTGTTCAGTTTTGCCGTATAGAAGTCGTTCGAGACCGTGCCACTCGAATAGCCGGGGGCATAATCCCTGCTTACGCCGGTAACGACCGGTTGGTTGTCCGGGCCCGCGGCGATGCTGTTGACGTAGTCGTCATTGTCGTTCCGACTGTTATAGAGGTATGTCCAGACCGGCGGAATGGGGGTCACTATAAACGTCAAGACCTGGACGACGGGATCGGTGTAGAGCGAGAACACGCCTCCCTTGGATGTCTTGACCCGGTAATTGTAGAATTTGTTTTCAGGCAGGCCGGTGTCGGTAAAGGTGGTTATTGTGCTCCCCACCGTTGGGGTAGTTACGTTGACCGCCGCCCATTTGTCGTCGCCGTCGCTTGCGAGCTTTCGTTCGACATAGAAGCCATCGTTAACGCCGGCCGTATTGTCGGTCCAGGTGAGCGGCACGGAGTACAATCCGGTGACGCCGTCCTTGGTGATTGTGCCGACGGTGAGTCCGCTGGGCGGATTGATTGCCCCGGGGTCGAACTTGATGGCAAAATGGTCGTGCTTGTAATTGGTTGAAAATTGCGCTAATCCGGCTATGAACGGGTATTCCGCGCCGCTTATGTTCACTATCCCTATCCCCACGGGTATTTCGTCTTTTACGTTGATGTCGTTGTAGACCTTTTGCCAGTAGAGCGTACCGGTGCTGCCGTACTTGAGGGTGACGGTGCTGAAGTGGATCCCGTCGGAGATAGTGCCTGTCACGTAGGTGTTCCTGGCCGAGTCGCCGGTTATGGCAACCCCTCTGTCGTCTTTGTTCCAGGTGGAGTTGTAGGTCTGTTCCCATACCTTTTGCGGTACTGTGCCGCTTGGTGGGTCATGGTACTTGACCGTGTAGATGTCGGTTCCCTGGATCAGGGTCTGGGTATAGCCGGTGACATAGCTGTCGTTTGCGGAGTCGATGTAGAGACCGCCCGGCTCGTCGTTCTGGTTGGCAACGCCGTTGTAGGTCTGCTCCCAGATGAGAGCGCCGGTTGTGCCGTTGTATTTTGCGGTATAGATGTCCTTGTTGACACCGTTGTATACGAAGCCGGTCATGACGACGTTGCCGGCCGAGTCCAGCTTGACGTATTCGCCCCAGGCATCGTTTACCCCGCCTGCCGGTTTGCGGCTTTCCCAGAGTTTGACGCCGTTGTAGTCGTATTTGAGGGTCAGAATATCGAAGCTCGTACCGTTGCTGGAGTAGCCGGTGACAGCTATGCCGCCGGCGCCGGCTACTATGGCCATGAGTTTGTCGGTTTTGTTGACGACCGGCCCGTTGTTGTAAATCGCCTTCCAGAACGGCGATCCGTCGGTGTTGGCGCCGTTGGAGGTGTACTTGATGACGAAATAGTCTTCCTGTGCGCTGCCGGCGTTGGTATAGCCGCCCACATAGACGTTGTTCTGGCTGTCCACCGTAATGCAGGTGGCATAGTCGCTGGAAATCGAGCTGCCGGAGAAGGTGGCGTTCCAGAGGATCGAACCGTCGATGCCGCTGTACTTGATGGTGTGCACTTCTTGTTTGAACAGGGTGGCGTTCCAGGCGAACCCGGTGACGATGACGTCGTTGTTCGAGTCTATTGCTGCCGCTACCGCCCGGTTGAGGCCGGGGCTCTTGAAGTACGTAGTGGACCAGGCAGTGCCTGTGCCGTCAGCCTTGAACTTGGACGTGTAAAAGGTGTCGTTGGCGTCGTTATTCAGGTTTTGATAGCCGGTCACGATCACGTTGCCGGACTTGTCGACAGCCGAGGAGGCCGCCTCCCGTGTGCCGGTTGTCATATTGGTGAATACCGGGAAAGGGGCCATGATGTCCCCGCCGGCGGCATGGCCGGCGACCGGCGCGAGAAGGGATAGCGCCATCATGAGGAGCATGAGCGGTATTGACGCTCCGGCGCCGAGCCGCCGGAGGGCGCCATTTCCGGCGGTATTGTATCTGAACTGTTTTCGGCTCATGGGACTGCCTCCGGGGATGAAACTCTTTATCATTACCATGGCGTCTTAAGGTTCCAAAGATTGCCGTCCGGCCACGCACTCGGAATTGTTCCCGGACTATATGCCGGAAGAGGTGGACTCAGGTCGCTCCTGCCGACATGACAGGCGGTTGTGGCTTCGGGTGAGGTATATCTTACCCCGTACAGGCTCCCGATCGGATAGCCGCGGTGCTCACTGCCGGGATCATGCGCAGAATAGGGAACCTGCTTGTCCGCAGCCCACGGCAGGCCGTTGGATGCTCTTCCTCCACGATGCTTGTAATCGAGGCAGTTTGTCTGCATCAGCCTCGGCAGGCCGGAATTATGCGGCTGGTGGCACTTGGAGCAGGTAAAGGAATGTTCCTTGTTGGCGCCCCACCCCTTGGTTGCGGCATGGATTCGTTTCACGCTCTTCCAGGGCGCCTTGTTGGCGCTGGTGGCGGTCCCGAAGGCGTAGCTGCCCAATATCCTTTCCTTGTTGTGACACCTGAGGCAGAGCCCGGCGAATTTTGTGTCATCTTCCTGTATCCGGCTCGATCCGCCAAGGGTATTATGATCGATATTGTGCCTGGTGGCCGGCTGGTTGACCGGATGATTCTGGTGCCAAATCCCGTCTCCCCAGGATAAGTAATCGCCTGTAACCGGCGTAGAGACCCCGTAAGGCGCTTTTCTGGCGGTACTACCGGTAGGATCCAGCGGCGGCGCATCTTCTTTATATGGAGAAGTCATCCAGGTGCCCTTCAGGAGCGGAACGGCATAGGCCTGATTGCCGCCCAGTGTCGGGGTGACGCCATGGGGGTCGTGGCAAGGCGTGCAGAGACCGTTGATCCTGTTTAGCGCCGATGTTGAGCGGTTAAGGAAGCTTGATGCCTTCATATGCCCGCCAAGGATGTTCGCCCTGCTGGCCCTTTCTGTAAAACGCCCTGTGGAGGCTTTCATTCCCTGGCCGAATTTGGCGGTATCCTTATAGCCCATGATTGAGGAGAGCACCCCGAAGGTGGAGTTGTATCCCCAAGGTGTTGTACCGGAAGTCCGGCTGCTATGGCAGTCGAAACACTGCGCGGCCCCGGCGTTATAGGGATTGACCCCGCTTGTGTTGGCCTGGGCCCTGTAGGACATGCTGTAGCCCCCCTTGCCGGCCTGGGTCTCCTTCAGGTTGGCGCCGTTATGCGTGCCGTTGAAGGTCGTGTAGCTGGAGGTCGTACCGACCAGGGACGAACCGTGGGAACTATGGCAGTCATAGCATTGAACGTTTTTGATGCCGGTGTTGCCGCGGCGGTTGGAAATGGCGCTGTCGATGCCGGTGGCCGTGTTCCAGCCACCCTGGTTTGGAGCCGCGTTACCGTGGGCCGAGAACGCCTTGGTCACGGTGCTCTTCCCGTTGGTGCCGTATTTGCCCCAGGTGGTGGTTCCGGTCTGGTTGTAGCGGGCCGCGATGCTCTTGAAGTCCCAGGCATACTGGCCTGGGGTCTTGCAGTCGTTGAAGGGCTGGCTGTCGTTGTTCTGGTCGCTGTGGCAGCCGAGGCAGTGGTTGGTCACCTTGGCGGCTTCTGCACGCTCGTTGACCGTGCCGATGTTATTGGCTATGAACTGCACCGCGGTTGCACGGCCGCTGGCAGAGGAGGTTGTCCTATAAACCGTCGGGCGCTGGCCGACCGTCGGTTTTTGACCGGGACCCCAGATGACCAGGTCACTCTTGGCGTTCTTGATCGAGGTGTAGAGCTTGTAGTTGTAACCTTCGTGGTACTGTATGTTGATCAGCCCCTCATTGGTCGATTCCCAGTGACACTGGTAACAGTGCGTGTTGGTTGTCGGTACCCCCTGGATATGATGAGAGTTGGAGTTCAACTGGGTCATGATGTCCATTCGACTCCCTATGATGCCGGCGTGGCATTTGGTGCAGTCGCGGGGGAGACCGAAAGCGGAATGTTTCGGTATCGGCCTGTTTTTGTGACAGGTGTTGCATGGTTGCTTGTCGCCATGGCTTGAGCTGAAGCGGTGTTCATGGCAGGTGGTGCAGACCCGGCTTTCGTTGTGCTTGTCACCGCTGGTGCTCGTGAAGTGCTTGCTCGCCGGTGAGTGGCAAACGTTGCAGATGCCGTTGTACGGTTTGGTGCTATCGGAATTGGCGTAGTCCTTGCCGCTGGCCTTTCTGGTGAAGACCACAGCGGCCCTGGTGACCGGTTTGCCGAACCTGCCGTCGGTAGAGGTGCCCACCTGGCTCTGGATCATGTAGATGTTTTTGGTAGTGACGCCGTCAGCGTCGCCATGGGGATCGTGGCAGTCCCAACAGAATTTGCCGCCTTTCCATACGCCGGTCTGTTTGTAATCCAGGTAGTGCTTGTAGCCGAAATGACCGCCGGAGGCACGGGCCTGTTTTGGTTTGATGAAGCGGGTACCCGCCAGGCCGGGGTTGTATCCGATGGAATATTTCAGAGGATTGCCGGCCGGGGGGGTATGACAGCTGGTGCACTGCCCGCCGCTGTCGTCGTCATGGCATTGCAGGCAGACCCCCATCATCATGTATTGCCTCTGGATGTCGACTTTCTGGTCGGCGGTCCATGCCCCAATCGTGTTGGGGCCGGTATTGTGGATCCAGGCGTCGCTGTTATGACATTTGTTGGTTGAGCCCAGGTCCGTCAGGCAACTGCTGGCGCCATAGCTTCTGTGGTCCTGCCGCCAAACGGTTGTCGTTCTGTTCGGCCAGGTGACAAGCCTCGCGGTACTGATGTTGGCAAGCTGCGGGGCCAGCGATTCAACGGTGTTATGACAGGAGAGGCACTCCGTGATCGTTCCTGTCATATGGCAGTATACGCATTCCTTGGCAAAACGGTTGGTGAACTGGGAATGCTGGCGCAGACGGAAGGGGTTGCCGCTATAGTTGTGCAGGACTTTCGGGTCATGGCAATACCAGCAGGGGTTGCCGCCGAAATTGGCGGCCGGGTTATTGGATACCGGATAACGGCCGGCGGACGACATTCTGCCATGTCCGCTGAAGGCCCATTCCGCTTGACTTATTTTTGCCGGGGCGCTGAAGTTTTTAAAGCTGAAGCTGTCCACATCCGTTGCTGCACCGTGGCAGTTGAGGCAGACTACGGCATCGGTGTTGGAGCCGCCCCATTGGGGCACGGTACCGACATGGCAGGTCGTGCCTCCGCCCGTTCCTGAACAGGTTTTATTGATCGGGTTATACGTGCCGCCACGTTTGAAGGCGACGTCCTTGGTCTTGTTGACGTGATAGGTGGCGTTGATATGGGAGACCTCCCCCATCCCTCCGGGGGGGATGCCGGCGACATGACAGGTGGTACAGGTGCTGCTTAATACGGTTGTGGCGTGGCATTCGTCGCAGGAAAAGTTGGTCTGGGCATGGCGCGGATGAGAGTTGGCCCTTGCCGTGCCGGGGCCCTGATTGGCAATCATCGGCATGGCTGCCTTCCATTCCTGTCCTGCCTGCCAGCCGGACAGTACCGTAAGGATGGTGGATACATTGTTGATCAGAAATCTCTTTTTGCCGTCGTGGCACCCTGCGCACGAGCCTGTCGGGTGACCATGACAGGTGTTGCACTCGGTCTTTCCCGCGTTCCAGGCAAAAGGGCGCACCGCATCTGGGTCGCTGGTGCCGTCGCTGTGGCAGTATACGTTGTCGCAGGTCTTGGTTGCCGCGTTGTATCTTGCCGATGACCGGTTGGCCATGTTCCACAGGGGAGCCATGACCACATCAGGTTTTCCGTTTACATGCATTGACATGGACGAGATGGTGCCGTCAGTGGCGGCTGTGGCGTTGTGGCAGTAGTAGCAGGGGTATTTTCTGACCCATTGCGGCCCCACCAGGCGGTGGTGGCCGTTTGACGACATGGTCAGGTACGGCCTGCACACACCGATCGTGCCTCCACCAGGAATCGGGCTCTGGACCGTTGTCCATGTCCCGCCGATGGTGATGCAGTTGGCTGAGGTCTCGTCGGAGGTTTTTCCCTTGTGGCAGGAAAAACATTGCGTGGTTCTCGTGTCGGACCATCTGGGGATCATGCTTGCAGGTCCGCCACGGCCATCACTGTGACAGTAGAGGTTGGTGCAGGTGCCGTTTCGTGCCGGATTCTGGCTGGGTAGATACGCGGGGTAGCCTGTGCTGCTGCTGTGGCCTCCGTATATTCCGGCGCCGTATTTGCGGACGGCTGTGGAATATGGCAGGAACCGGACAACGAGCGCACGGTTGCCGGCGCTTGTGGCATGAGTAAAGCTGCCGGTGTGGTCGGTGTGGCATTGGTTGCAGGAGGTTGTTGTCATGCCAAGATAGGCGCCATGTTTATCCAGACTGTTGACCAGTTTGCCGGGATGGTGGCCATCCGTGGGTGGCGCACCGTGACAGGTTGTGCATACGGTGGTTGATGGATTGCTTGACCAGTTGGGGGTAAGTTTTTCAAAATGGCAGTTTACGTTTGAACAGGCTGCGGAGCTAAGATTGGGGTTCGTTGTCTGGGGAAATGCTGATGTTGAGTTGCGATAGGTTGTCGGCGATGTTGATGGGGATGCGTTGATCTTTGACGAAACCTTGATCAGGCCGTTACGGTGGGAAGGCAGAAAACCGACGCTTCCGGGATGGCATTCGGCACAAGCATTGACAGTCGCGGCAGGGCTCATGTGTGTGCGGTGGTTTCCCTGGAAACCGCCGCTTGATGGATTCCTGTAAGTTGTATCTTCAGGCCGGATGTCCTGACTGGTTCGGGTGCCGTGACAATCGTAACACTGAAGGGATGCCAAGGCCTCACCTTGCAGGACAAGCATGGCCGCCACAGTCATCAGGCACTGCATAACCCACTGCGACTTACCATTGATTTTGAATGCACTCAATTTACCCTCCTAAACCTACACACGACACAGAACATTGCGCTACGGTCAAAATCAGCTAGACAGCGGTGCCAACAACAAACTTAACCTGAGAAGGCTAGATCCTCGGCTCAAGAAATTATTATTCCAGACTCGAACTGAGTTGGGGGGCAAGGAGGGAGAAGCGCGATTCAAGGGCAAAAGGATATGGGGAAAGGATACAAATGAAAGAATGGGAAGAATCAATATCGTGTAGAAAAACAGTGTCGGAATGCATACTATAGGCGAGACTGATACTGTTGACGCGATGTGATGGAAATTAGTTATAATTTTTATTAAAAATATACATCTCATTTTAAAATCTCCAATTACTTAATAAAATATTATTATTTAATTTATCTCTAACTTAATACGTGTTTTAACGAGATTGAAGTAGCCTGCCCAGTAAAATGACGATATTTATATACACAACTCGTTTTGTTTAAGGCAAACATCAACTGACTAAGTCAGTACAAAAATCATTTATTAAAGTAGCTTTCTAGTATTCATTCAGTTAATTCCAAGAAGCATTTAATGTGCCAAAATGAATAAATCACCGCAGGAGGATCGATAGGTCTCGGTTGCCCGATCTCTTCCACCTGGAATGACTGCAGGCCATAGACCCGTCCGATACGCTTTCCGTACGGTGGGAAATAATTTGAGATCTTTTGATTGCTGCCAAGACGCGGCGACGTAGGCGTAGCAGGGCTACTCAAGGAATGGCTAATGTCAGCTCTTCAGCGGCAGCGACGAAATATCTCAGATGACGAAGTTCCATTTCTTCATGGTGTTACATTTTTGCATATGAACAATCGGAAAAGGCTTTATTCCATAACCTAAGTAAAGGGATATAATTAGATAAAAGCTGTCGACACAGGGTTGTAACTAACTTGCCGACAGCTGACTGTAATTGAAAGGAGATAATCATGGCTGCTTTTATAGGAAAAGGCGGAGCAAGTCCACGCCTATTGACCCCTCAGAACTCAATGTTGCTTCTTATCGACCATCAGCCGCAAATGGCATTTGCGTCACATTCCATCGACGTCCAACTCCTCGTTAACAACGTAACCGGGCTGGCAAAATCGGCCAAGATTTTCAATGTGCCGGTTGTCCTTACCACAGTCGCCGCCAAGAGCTTCAGCGGACCGCTTTTCGCGACCGTTCAGGAAGTTTATCCGGACCGGGATCCCATCGATCGCACCACCATGAATGCATGGGAAGACCCGAAGGTGGTCGAAGCGGTGAAGCAAACAGATAGAAAAAAACTCATCATAGCTGCTCTGTGGACCGAGGTATGTCTGGCGACTGCCGCCATATCGGCTCTCGATGACGGTTTTGAAGTCAATATCGTGACCGACGCATCTGCAGGCGTTAGCTTGGAGGCGCACGAAATGGCGATTCAGAGAATGATCCAGGCAGGAGCGGTTCCGGTGACGTGGCTACAGGTGCTGCTCGAATGGCAGCGCGACTGGGCGCGTCAGGAAACTTACAATGCCGTGATGAACATTGCCAAAGAGCACGCAGGCGGCTATGGCCTGGGCATCAACTACGCCAAGACGATGCTCGGAGAACATGCCAGCGAAGGCCAGAAGGAACTGGTAAAATAGCTCCACTTCCAGTATCTGACCAGGAAGGGGGCGGGAGAGGTACGCCCCCTTTTTCAATTCTGGTGCTCTATGAGCGACATTTCAAAAACACAAGCCGCCGAGCCTGTGGCGGTACTGACTCTCCGTACTGCCAAACCAGGCCTTGAGGAGAAATTTGAAACGGCGTTGCATGATTTCATCTCGGCGTCCTTTGAGACCGAGGGTCAATTGGGGGTACATGTCGTCCGTCCCGCTCCGGGAAGTCCGTCGCGAGAATATGGGATTGTGCGCAGATTCAGCAGTTCCGAGGCTCGCGACTGTTTTTACCAGTCAGCATTATTTAAGCAATGGGAACAAAAAGTCGCACAATTGACGGAAGGAGCGCCTGTTCGCCAGGAGTTGTCCGGACTTGAAGCCTGGTTTACTCTTCCAGGGCAAAGGGGGATGTCTCACCCGCCCCGTTGGAAAATGGCTATCGTCACTGCACTGGGGGTTTGGCCGGTGAGTATTTTTGTGCCCTGGCTGCTGAAGCCATTGGTCGGAGACCTCCACCCGTGGATGCAGGCATTCTTTATAGCTGTGGGGATAGTAATCGTATTGACGTGGGCAGTCATGCCGTTGCTGGTGAAAGTCCTGAGGCCCTGGCTGCACTAGCGAAGGGAGGAAAAATATATGAATGCACCTGATTTGATCATACATAACGGAAATATCACGACGCTTGACCATACCAATCCTGAAGTAACTGCCGTCGCCATAACCAACGGACGCATCACGGCGGTTGGTGGCGAGGAACTTATAAACAGCGGCAATGAAAAGACCAAAAAGATCGATCTCAAAGGTCGCAGGGTCATTCCCGGTCTCAATGACTCGCATATCCATGTCATCCGGGGCGGGCTCAACTACAACATGGAGCTGCGCTGGGATGGCGTACCCTCACTGGCCGACGCGCTCGCCATGTTGCGGGAGCAGGCGAGGCGCACGCCGCCCCCCCAGTGGGTACGGGTCATTGGCGGGTGGACCGAGTTTCAGTTTGCCGAACGCCGGATGCCAACCCTTGAAGAGATTAACCAGGCCGCACCCGAAACTCCGGTATTCGTCCTGCATCTCTACGATCGGGCAATCGTAAACCGTGCAGCGCTGAGGGTCCTGGGGTATGACCACCAGACGCCGAACCCGCCGGGAAGTGAGATACAACGGGACAAGAACGGGAACCCTACCGGCCTACTCATAGCGAAGCCGAACGCCATGCTCCTCTATGCCAGCCTGGCCAAGGGACCGAAGCTACCCTTCGAGGACCAGATCAACTCCACCCGCCATTTCATGCGCGAATTGAACCGGCTCGGGCTAACCAGCGCCATCGACGCCGGAGGCGGCTTCCAGAACTACCCTGATGATTACAAGGTGATCGAGGAACTGGCGGCGAAGGGGGAACTGACCCTGCGCATGGCCTACAACCTATTCACGCAGCATCCCAAGGGGGAACTTGAGGATTTCGCCAAGTGGGTCAAGATGACTTCGCCGGGCAAAGGGGATGACTTCTATCGCATGAACGGCGCCGGAGAGATGTTGGTCTTCTCAGCGGCCGATTTCGAGGATTTTCTCGAACCACGGCCGGACCTGTTGCCGGTAATGGAGCAGGAACTCTCCCAGGTAATTCGCCTGCTGGTTGAGAACCGCTGGCCCTTCCGTCTGCATGCCACGTACGACGAATCCATCTCCCGATTCCTGAATGTCTTTGAGGGGGTGAACCGCGAGGTTCCGTTCAATGGGCTGCGCTGGTTTTTCGATCACGCCGAGACGATCACCTCGGGAAATCTGGAGCGGGTTAAAGCGCTTGGCGGGGGAATCGCCATTCAGGACCGCATGGCCTTCCAGGGTGAATACTTCCGGGAGCGGTACGGGAAGGATGCCACCGAGCAATCCCCGCCATTCAAAAGAATGATCGAGATGGGGATTCCGGTCGGCGCCGGCACCGACGCAACGAGGGTGGCGAGCTACAACCCGTGGGTCGCTCTGTACTGGCTCGTGACCGGGCGGACTGTCGGCAGATTGCAGCTCTACCCCGAGAGTAACCGGCTCGACCGGCTGGCCGCGCTCCGCTTGTACACCGTGGGGAGTAGCTGGTTTTCGGGCGAGGAAGAAAAAAAAGGGGCGCTTGTTCCAGGGCAGCTGGCCGATCTGGCGGTACTGTCGGCCGATTACCTGACGGTTCCGGAAGAGGAAATCAGGGGGATCGAATCTGTGCTCACTGTTGTCGGTGGCAAGATCGTTTATGGAGCGGATGACTTCGGCAGCCTGGCGCCCCCTCCCTTGCCGGTCAGTCCCGACTGGTCACCGGTGGGCCGCTATGGCGGCTATCACCAAGCTGGCGCGGCTTCCTTGGTAACGCATAGGGAGTGCGCCTGTCATCACCATCGAAAAATCTGGTCGCCGAAGGAGTCCCGGCTCTGGGGAATCGGCTGTGACTGCTTTGCTTTCTGAGAGGTCGTGATTGAGGCGGGCTCATCTAATAGAGTTGCTTGAATACCTTACCGGCGACCACTGATAGTGGATACCGGATGAAGAGGAGAACCATATGTTCATCAAGTCAATACCATCCAGACGTATCTTCAGCGCCGGTATGGCAATGCTTGGCACTACACTGCTGCTGGCAGCTTCCCCCCTCCTGGCGGCCGGCACGGCACCTGCCGGTTTTACCGAACACTTTGCGGATGTCAACGGGGTGCGGCTGCATTACCTCATCGGCGGCAAGGGGAGTCCCGTAGTCCTGTTGCACGGCTATACCCAGACCGGCCAAATGTGGCGCCCCATTATGTCGCAGTTCGCCAGGCGTCACACCGTCATTGTTCCCGACCTGCGGGGTGCCGGCGGATCAGGCAAGCCGGAGTCAGGCTACGACAAGAAGAACATGGCGGTAGACATCCACGAATTGACCAAATTGTTGGGATTCGATCGGGTGAGCATCGTCGGCCACGACATCGGCTTGATGGTGGCCTACGCCTATGCCGCGCAGTTCCCGCAGAATACCGAGCGGGTGGTGCTGATGGATGCCTTCCTGCCCGGCATCGGCAACTGGAAGGATGTCTGGCTGATGCGCGACCTGTGGCATTTCCACTTCTATGGTGAGGTGCCGCTGGCGCTGGTCAAGGGCCGCGAGCGAATCTACTTCGAGCACTTCTGGAATGACTTTGCCGCCGACCCGAAGCACTCGGTACCCGAGGGCGATCGCCGTCTCTATGCCAAGGCCTACGCTCAGCCCGGAGGGATGCGTGCCGGTTTTGAATATTTCCGTAATTTCGAGCGAGATGCGCAAGACTTTGCCCAAATGAGCGCTACCCGCCTTCCGATGCCGGTGCTGGTATTGACCGGCGAGAAGGCCAGCGGCAACTTCCTCATCGAGCAAGCCAAGCTTGTGGCCTCCGATGTCCGCGGCCAGGTTGTCCCCGGCTCCGGCCATTGGCTGATGGAAGAGGCGCCCCAAACGGTGATACCGGCAATCATCGATTTCATCAAGTGACTCCTGAAGTCAGGGTGCAGCAATCACGAATGGATCAAAGGAGCGCAATATGGATGTCAAACTACCAAAACTCATCGATACCTATATCAAGGCGCAAAACGCCTACGACGCAGATACCGCACTTGCATGCTTTTCGGAAAACGCCACCGTTCTTGATGAAGGTGAAACGCTCAAAGGTAAGAAGGCCATTCGCCAGTGGATGGAGAAAACCAGAAAGAAATACAGCCCTATATTGAGGCCGATCAGCATCAAGGAAAACCCGGAAGAGATAATCATGACCACCGAGGTTTCCGGCACATTCGACGGAAGCCCGGTCAATCTCGACTATCATTTCGAGATCAGGAACAACCTCATCGAAAACCTCCGCGTTGTGCAACCTTAATCTTGAAAACTGAAAATGGCCGGTTCACACCGGCCACATTTCTGAAAAGTACCTCGATAACAAATGTCCGAAAGTCTCACCTGACACCGGCAAATCCCCTCTGGTTGGGCATATCAGAGTTCATCTCCAGGAAGAGGGGGGCGTTCCTTAACCTTGGACATGACCCGGTCGAATGCCTCGCGGCTGCCTTTAGCTGACAATGCGTCCAGATAATCCTCGGTAGCAAGCGCAGAAATCTTTTCTGCAAGTGCAGTAGCGACAAGCTGATTGACGGAAATGTGCTCGCTCTTGGCTAACTGTCTGGCCGATTTATGCAAATAATCGGGAAGCCTCAAACTCATGGTACTCATTTTATACCTCCATAATTCTTTATGAACCAGCCCGGAGTGACAGCCCGAATTCCAAGGCGCTCACTCCCCTCAAAGTCCTTAGTGTTATGCGTAACGATAAAATCTACACCGGCAGTAACCGCAACTTCCAGCACCATGTCATCATTCGGATCTTTGAGGCATGGGCGCCAAAGGTAATGAATTTTCAGGCGCTCAGCTTGATTTACAATAAAGCCCAGAAAAGCCTTGATCTCTGCTTGGGTTAATTGAAGTATATTCCGGTGTCTTGTCAGCACATCTTCGTATTCCAGTACCAGCGTGACCGATATGCATGGAATTATCAAGCCGTCGCGCACCATAATTATAAGCGCGTTTGAAGCACCTCTTGATGAATAAAGGGCGGCGTACAGTATATTTGTATCAATTACAACGCGAGCTGTCTTCATGGTGGTATCGTATATGATATCTTATAATGTGTCAAGGATGGCAAGGTGAAGACGCGCTACGGTGTATGAGGTGTAGCGGTAGTGGCTCTGGCGTTGCCGAGAGTAAAAACTGATATTTCAAGACCTGACCCTCTAGCCTCCCAATAACGGGCCAGAGGCTTGTTATCTAAAATAACTTGCAGTAAACTTTCCTGAGTTGGTGACAGTTCGGCAATCTGGAATCAAGTCAACATTAGAGGAGATTTAAATGGCAAAGCGATTGGGAGCAGAGTTTATTGGAACCTTCTGGTTGGTTCTTGGTGGTTGTGGAAGTGCAGTCTTGGCGGCAGGTTTCCCGAATATGGGAATCGGATTTGTTGGTGTTGCTCTGGCTTTCGGCTTAACTGTACTTACCATGGCATATGCAATTGGGCATGTTTCCGGTTGCCACCTTAACCCGGCAGTCTCAATTGGACTCTGTGCTGGCGGTCGGTTCCCGGCAGAAGAACTTGGTCCCTATATCATATCTCAGGTATTAGGCGGGATTGCCGGGGCAGCTGTGCTGTATATGGTTGCGAACGGGAAAACCGGTTTCGATGTGGCCGCCGGATTTGCTTCAAACGGCTATGGTGCACATTCACCAGGTGGGTATTCCTTGCTGGCCGCTTTGGTCTGTGAAGTTGTCATGACCATGATGTTCTTGCTCATTATTCTCGGTGCAACCGACAAGCGGGTACCACAAGGCTTCGCGCCACTAGCCATAGGCCTGGGGCTTACATTGATTCACCTGATCAGCATTCCTGTCACGAACACATCGGTAAACCCGGCACGAAGCACAGGCGTTGCTCTTTTTGTCGGCGATTGGGCGATAGCTCAGCTGTGGCTCTTCTGGGTTGCTCCGATTGCGGGCGCTCTCTTAGGCGCGGCCATTTATCGGTTTATCGGCTGCACAAAGGACTGATCACATTATGCCCAAATCTAGAAGCAAGGAGGTGGTATTTAAGCCTTGTCCTTATAACCAAGTCATATTTAATCCTGATTAGTACTGATCTCCGGCTAATCGCAACCAAGCCTCTGGACGTTTGCCTGTCTGGGCAGTTGCAGTGACCAACCGGGTGAGCATCCGGGCCAAATCGAAGCGTCGGTTGAAACGATATTGATACTCGCCAAGATACCGGTGAGCGTATTTCTCAAAGTCGAAGGCATGGTAGGTCCCGT
>DASXUK010000006.1:0-56613 GCA_036504875.1 Desulfuromonadaceae bacterium | reverse complement strand
GGCGCCGATCCGGCACTTGACCGAATAAGCCGGGTTGCGGCCTTCGATCTTGGCCAGGACAATGCCCTTGGCACCGTCAGTGACATGATTCAGCCGGATAAGCGGTGTGTTGCCGATGGACTGCGAGTTGTCTGCGTAAATCGTACTCATGATTTATCTCCTTTAGATGAACTGCCCTTTGTTCTATAGACTTTGTAGATTAAAATATGAAAAAAAATGGCGCTTTTTCTAGACCCAAACAAGTTGGTCAGCCTATGCCAAAAACAACAGTCAAGCTTTAGAAGATAAATTGATTCCTATTAAAACTATAGATATTGTAATTCATTGCTTTTGTCAAGAAACTTTTTTCGATTTTTTTTATTTCACATCCACGTTCCTGATGCCGCTCGGCCGCCAGGCAGGCGCAATCACATGACTCCCCCCCTTTTCTTTCCCCGGCAGTAAGCTCCCAAAGGTCACCGACATACTCCCAAACTTAGAGTTCACCTTGTCCATGGCCTGGGTCGCGAACAACTTCTTCCTCTCATCCTCAAACAGAGGAAGCTGCGCCGCCTGTTGCTTCAGGTTCGACAGCCGCACCCCCATGAGCCGAACCGGCTGTTCCAGTTCGACGCTGTCCAGGATCGACAGGGCGGTCTTGTAGATCTCGTCGCTGAGGTTGATGTAGTTCTTGAGCGTTGTCTGTTTGCCGAAGCTTGTAAAGAAATCAGCATACCGAACATAGAGGGTCACTGTCTTACCCGAAACGTTATAACGCCTTGCCCGGCTACCAACCATCTCGCTCAACTGCAGAAGAAAGCGCCTGATCTCCTGCGGATTATCAATATCCTGTTCCAATGTGCTGCTATGGCCGACCGACTTGACTTCATCCTCTTCGCCGAAAGGGATCACCGCGGAACCATCTTTCCCTCGACCCATTTGCATCAATCGCCGGCCGATGATACCGAACCTGCGCGTCAGGCGCCCTTCGTCGCAGCGTCCCAGTTCACCACAGGTGTTTATCCCCATGATCTTCAGCTGGCGGACCGTATTCTTGCCGATGCCGCACAGTGCCCCGACCGGCATGCGCTCCATGATCCGGCCGACATCTTCCGGGCTAATCACCGTCAAACCATCCGGCTTTTGCATGTCGCTAGCCAGTTTTGAGAGGAGTTTATTGGGCGCTATGCCTATGGAGCAGGTTATATTGAATTGATGTCTGATGCGAGCCTTGATCTGGTAAGCGATGTTTTCGGCCGATCCGAAGAGGTTTATGGAACCGGTAACATCCATCCAGGCCTCGTCAATGCTGAATACTTCGACCTCGGGGGTATAGTCGCGGAAGATCTCCATGATCTGGGTGGATGTGTGCTGATACTTGCGGTTATCGCCTATCACGAGGATCAATGAAGGGCAACAGCGTTTAGCCTCCCATACGGCCATGCCGGTCTTGACGCCAAAGGCCCGAGCTTCGTAAGAGCTGGTAGTGACGATAGTACGGCCGCCGGAGCCGACCACGGCGATCGGCTTGCCCTGCAGGGCGGGGTTTGCCGCCTGCTCCACGGAGGCGAAAAAAGCATTCATGTCAATGTGGAGGATGGTGCGGTTCATAATTAGCTTTGCTTACTTAAAGTTTTAATCCTGTCAGGCCTCAACCCCACCCAGCATCCAGCTCTGCTCAATGGTATTGTAGATCAGCTCAAACAGCGAACTACCGTCACTGACCGAGAAATGCAGCAACATGGCCTCCCCGGAGCGGCCTTTCCAGCAGTAGGTGGTTTCGTGGATGGTGTACTTTCTGTTCTGCCAGTCAAACCAGACCGGCCTGATCTGGCGCCCTGGCGCGAATACAGCCGCCACCCGTACAGGTTCCCTGATCGGTTCCATGGCTACTCCAGGGATCGGAACAGCCCGATCATCTTGCCGACAATTACCACCTCGCCTTGATCGGGGCGGATGATGATCGGTTTGTAGTTGGGATTGGCCGGCTGCAGACGGATGCGGCCGCGCTCACGGAAGAACTGCTTCAGGGTAGCATCGCTATCCACCATGACCGCAACGATTTCACCGTTTTCGGCCACTGCCTGAGGTCTTATCAAAGCTATATCCCCATCCAGGATACCCTTGTTGATCATGGAATCGCCCTCGACCGCCAGAAAAAAGCACCCCTCGCCCTTGACCATGCTCTTGTCTACCGACCGATAACCGGTGATATCCTCAATGGCAGGGTGCAGATGCCCGGCGCGGATTTTACCTACTATCGGCAGCGAGACAGCCGCCGTGGCGCCGGGCATGGTGATGGCGCGCGATAAGTTCTCACTGCGCCGAAGGCGGCCTTTCCGCTCCAGGGCGATCAGGTGCTTGCTGATGCCGAGCGTGCCGTTGACCCCCAGGCGCTGGGCGATCTCCCGCAAGGAAGGGGGATAACCGAAACGGGCCGCGAAATCACTGATGATGTCAAGAACCTGCTGCTGCCGGGGAGTTATATCGTTCATGCAATACCTGCCTCATGTTATAGTTGTCATACGCCAACCATAATGTAAAAGAGGCCGGGTGTCAAGGATAGGAAGGCTTAGATAATATTATCGAGGAGCGGTTTGAACCTAACTTTATCGTACTGCCACGATTTCTTCGAAAACCGAGCATCCGGAGGAATCGTTTTTTTATGCCAGATTATGTTTGATTTTAAGGCAACTGTTTTGTATAAAAGTATAATATTCTAATTTTGGAGTGATCTGTGCCATTGCTTGTAAAATATGAAAACAACCAGGTTGAATATGTTTCCACAACCGTCTTCAATGATTTACTCTGCTCCAACCGCATTATTGCCTTCAAACGCTCCAGCGGCGATTGGGTTGATCCCAAGATAGGACCAATGCGGGGCCAATCGGTTCCGAAACCCTATCTTGGCAGCGAAAGAAGAAGTCGATGGCAATAAAGTCCTGATTCCAAATCCCGTACAGCAGTTAATCATTCTTTTGATTCTTTGCCACGGTAATTATTCCATTCGATGACAAGGTGAAATAAAAAGTGGCCCCTTTGCCAGGCTCACCCTCAGCCCATACCTTTCCCCCGTGCCTGCGTATGATTCGTTCCACAGTGGCCAGGCCAATGCCCTGCCCTGCAAACCCCTCTGTACCTGGCAGGCGTTGAAAAGGCATGAACAGCTTTTCAGCATGGGCCATATCAAAACCAATGCCGTTGTCCCGTACATAATAGACCGGTTTCCCCTCGACAGCCGTCAATCCGAATTCAATAAGCACATCTTCACGTTTGGCTGTATGTTTCCATGCATTACTAAAAAGATGTTCCAGAACCAACTGCAGCTGACTCGGGTCCCCTTTTACCAGCACCCCATCCTCAATTCGAAAATTCACCTCGCGTTCAGGGTGGGCTTTCCGCATACTTTCAGCCGTGTTGCCGGCCATTTCGCTCAAGTCGACTGTCTCCTCGTGGAACTCTGCGCGAGTGGGACGGAAATAATCGTGCATTAAAGAGATCAGTTCCCCTAGCCGTTTAGTTTTATCGTAAATTTTCTTGGTATAGGATTTACACCTTTCGTCCTGCTTGCTACAGATCAATTCTTGAATTGCGTGAGCATTGCTGCCGATTGCCAGCAGTGAGTTGAGCAGGTCGTTTGAAACGGCATAGCTGAATGCCTCCAGATCTCTGTTGGCAGCTTCCAGATCGGAAGCATGAACTGCAAGCTTTTCGCGAGCAGCGATCAGCTCTTTTTGCAGCTCTATTATGCGCTGGCCGGCTTTTAGCCGCACCTTTAGCTCATTGATGTTAAGCGGTTTGGTGATGTAATCATCAGCTCCCGCCTCCATGCCTTGAACAAGAAATTCGTGCTGCTGATGCGCGGTAAGCAAAATGACATAGATATAAGGAGTCTCAATTTCCTGGCGAATTTTCCCGCAAAGCTCGATACCTTCCAGCCCCGGCATCAACCAGTCCAGGATTGCTATCCGGGGCGGATTTTCCCATTGCAGGATCCCCCAGGCCTCGTTTCCATTAGCGCAAACCACCACCTGATATCCCCATTTCACCAGGATCTCTCCTATAAGATGGCGAAAGGCAGGATCATCGTCAGCTATTAAAATTCTCATGCCAGAATCTCCCTAGCAAACCATTAGATTTTTAAAAGCGCATTTTTGGCTGCGTTAATTGCCTCTATCCCGGCGGTTGGTATTTTTATTGAAAAAACAATATCAGGTTCAACAGCCAGCAGACTCATTGCTCCTATTAAGACAGCAAAGCGTTGTGACTTCAGATGACTCTCCAGGTCCTGCCAACTTTTCCACTCCTCTTTGAAATAGAGTGTATTTTCATCTTCAACATCAGCATAACAATCGCAGCTGATGCATCCACGTTCGCGCCGGATCGGAACAAGAATAACCTTAACTGTCTGAAGAACCTCTTTTCGTTTTTCCAGAGGCACCTTCATTTTGATAGCGGTATCGATCATGGCTGAAATGTCCTTGTCTAGTGCTCATAGGAGGAACCGATACTAGGAACATTACAATTAGCATACCAACCACATCAACAGGTGCAAGGCATACAGACACCCGATTTTAAAGCTTTTTTGGGAGATCATGTCTAACAGTTGAGGTCAACTGTCTGAGACAGCTTCATATTTGACAGTTATGTCAAATGCAGAGGGACTGAATCTGACTTCTTGATAGCAGAATATTGGGAAATAAAGCTGCATAAAAGCAGTTTATCCCCGTCCGGATAACCGCGGATATTATCTAATCCTGATCAAGATTTTCAGGATGTTTCCGAGAAGAAAAACTCATTGTTTCTTTTTTTCTTTTCGATGAACTTGACCAGTTCTAGATTGAATTTATCCTTTTCTTCGTAAAACAGGGCATGCCCGCTGTTTTCAAATCTAATCAGCTTGGCTCCCTTTATTCCGACGGTCACAGATTTTGCCGCTGGAATGACCCCTTTGGTACCTGCCACTACCGTCTTGGAACCTGCAGCCAGCGCCTTTGCTCCGGCAGCAATAGCTACAGCCCCATTTACGACATCCCCCCCGGCCGCCATGGCTTCTGCCAGATTAAAGGGACATATTTTGTCATGGGTGCCATGGAAGATGACCGTCGGCACCTCGACTTTTGTCAAATCCTCGCGTAAATCCGAATCCCTGAGAATGGCAAGACAGGCAGCGGTAGCATGAGGTGATGCTTCCATACCTAGATTGTGAAGCCACTCGCCGAGCTGTGGACTAACCGCATTTTCACTGCGAAAAAACAATTTACCGAATTCTCCATTCAATCTTCCCCGGTCGGTATGACACAGCTCAATCAGCCTATCAACTGCGCCTGGTTCGGTGCCGAAAGGAAAATCAGGTCGTTTGGTAAAGCTGGGAGCGGCTGCCCCGCACAGAGCCAGCTTGGCGACCCTCTTGCCTCTATGACGGGCCATATAATGAAGCGCAATCGCGCCCCCCATTGAAAAACCTGTCAAAGTGATCTCCCGCAGGTCAAGTGCATCCAGCACATTTTTCAGATCATCAGCAAACACATCATAGTTGTACTCGGACCATTGTTTTGATGATTTGCCAAAGCCGCGCATACTTATACCCACGCAGCGATAGCCCTGCTGGGGCAACTGCGTAAACTGATATTCAAACATCTCATGCCCCAAAGGCCAGCCTGGAATAAAAACAACCGGTTTGCCCTGGCCCCAATCCCTTATGTGAAGAAAAACGTTTTTTTCAACCTCTATATACTCTTTACCGTACATGATTCCTCCCTTGGTCGGTTTGAGCAGCTCTTACAAATTGAGGTTACAACTAACATATGGTGGATATCGGCACCCCAAAAGTGGTATAAAAAATTGTTTTTAATTTTCTCAATGGAGGCCTGAAGATGGAAAAAAGTATCGGTTCGCTGTTCTTTGCCTGCCTGCTGACAATAGCTCTGGCTGGCTGCTGCCACCATCGCCCCCATGGTGGTGACTGCAACTGCGGTAGATCCGCCAATTGCGAAAAGGTTAACGCGCCATGCGAAAAACCTTGCTGCGCAAAAGCACCTGTAGAATGCCCTAAAACACAGCCCAAGTAATCCCTGGCAATTTTCAGGAGCATAAAAAAGGCAGGCCCCACTACTGGCCGGGCCTGCCTTTTTTTTTAACTCAGGTACACTTGCCCCCTTCCCCTTCCCGCGTAATCAGCCGCACCTGCCGTTCATAAAACAGGTAGTAGTAGGCCCAGTTCAAGAAAACCAGCACCCGGTTCCGAAACCCGATCAAATAAAAAAGGTGCAATCCCAGCCATAACAGCCAGGCAATAAACCCCGAGAAACTGGCCCGGCCGATGCTGGCTACAGCGGCACTGCGGCCAATGGTCGCCATGGTTCCCTTGTCCCGGTATCGAAAAGGAACCACATCGGCACCTTGTTCGCGGGCCAGTATCGCCTCTCCGGCATATTTCCCCTGTTGCATCGCCACCGGAGCCACCATTGGCAGGGCCTCATCATCTTGTTCCAGATAGGCCATGTCGCCGACAACATAAACCTCCGGATAACCCGGCAAAGTCAAATCAGGGAGAACTGCTATCCTACCCTGGGCCCCTTTTCTTGCATCAATGGAATCGGCCAGAGGAGCCGCACGAACACCACTTGACCAGAACACAGTAGCGGCAGGTATGGTGCTGCCGTCGTCGAGCAGGATCCCCTCGGCAGTGGCACTCACCACCCGGCGCCCCATGACAACCTGGACTCTCATGCTGGAAAGCTTCTGCACCGCATAGGCTCCGAGCTTGTCCGGCAGAGCCTGCATCAGGGACTGGCCAGCCTCGACCAGTGTTATTCTGCATTCGGCAGTGTCTATCTCCGGATAATCCCTGGCCAGCACGAAATGGATCAGTTCGGCCAAAGCCCCGGCAAACTCGACCCCGGTCGGCCCACCACCGACAATCACGAAACTCAGCAGCAGGCTGCGTTTCTGACGGTCGCTTTCACGCCCTCCCTTTTCAAAGCAGGCCAGAATCTGGCTGCGCAGATCGGTAGCATGATCAAGCCTTTTAAGGTCATAGGCATGCTCGCGGATGCTTTCCTCGCCGAAAAAGTTGGTGACACTTCCGGCTGCTACCACCAGATAGTCATAAGGTTCCGATCCGCTGGGGGTTTTGATCAGGCGCCCCTTCAGGTCAATGCTGCAAACCTCTCGCAACATGAAGGAGACATCCTTCCAGCCTCTGATCAAAGCCCGGACCGGGTAGGCGATCGATTCCTGTTCCAGCCCGGCGGTGGCCACCTGATAGAGCAGCGGCTGAAACAGGTGAAAATTTTCACGGTCCACTACCAGCACTTCCAGACCATGATCCGATAGGGCCTTGGCGGCACGTAAACCGGCAAAGCCTATGCCTATTACGATAACCCGTTTTATGGTCCTTGCCCCTGAATTAAATTCAAGCTCCCAAAGCCTGCTGAAGATCCTGTTCCGGTGTTGTAATCGCCCCCAGTTCATAATTCTTCACCAGGAACTCCAGCACACCCGGAGATACATAGGCTGGAAGGGTCGGGCCAAGCTTTATGCCCCTGATTCCCAGATGCAGCAGGGTCAACAGGATTACATGGGCCTTCTGCTCGTACCAGGAGAGGATCATTGAGAGCGGCAGTTGGTTGACCTCGCAATTAAAGGCCTCTGCCAGAGCAAGGGCTATCCGAATGGCTGAATAGGCATCATTGCACTGTCCGACATCCAACAAGCGCGGTA
This sequence comes from Desulfuromonadaceae bacterium, assembly GCA_036504875.1. Classification (GTDB taxonomy): domain Bacteria; phylum Desulfobacterota; class Desulfuromonadia; order Geobacterales; family Pseudopelobacteraceae; genus JACPFJ01. Next base: position 48,909 of record DASXUK010000006.1, on the reverse strand, counting down.
TTCCGCCAATGTCGCCGAATTCCAAGCGATTGAAGCGGTTTTTCCCGCAAGCCAGGGTGAGTATCACGCAATCATCAGGGACTTTCTGGGCCAGTTCAGTAAAATAGTTACGTCCCGGCTTGGCTCCATCGCACCCGCCTATCAAAAAGAAGCGACGAATAGCCCCTTTTTTGACGGCATCCACAACCTGGCCGGCCACCTTGAAAACCGCCTCATGTCCGAAACCAACCAGAATTTCCTTGCCCTGGTTCTCCGGCAGGTCGGGAAGCGCCAGGGCCTTTTCTATTACAGGGGTAAAATCGTAACCCTCGAGATGCGTAACACCGGGCCAGGCAACTTCACCCCAGGTGAAAAGCCGGTCGGTATAGGAAGCGAGCGGTCTTTGAATGCAGTTGGTGTTGAAGATGATCGCACCGGAAAAATCAGGTAGTTCCATGGTCTGGTTCTGCCACGCCCCGCCGAAATTACCTGCAAAATTAGCATATTTGCGTAAACCGGGATAACCGTTAGCCGGCAACATTTCACCGTGGGTATAGACCCAAATTCCCTTGCCCTCGCTCTGCTTGAGAATCTCCTCCAGCATCGGCAGGTCATGGCCCGACACAACAATCCCTTTTCCAGCGCGGGTACCGAGATTGACTTTCATCGGCTCCGGATCGGAAAAACGCTCGGCATGCCCCTGGTAAAGAAGCTCCATAGTCCGCAGGTTCATCTTGCCACATTCCATGGAGAGCCCCACAAAATCCTCCAGGGTGGCGCCTTTGTCGGTGGTTTTAGCCAGAGAACGGTGAATAAAGGCATAGATCTCATCATCCTCCTTACCCATTTCCGTAGCGTGCCAGGCAAAAGCACCCATACCCATCAGCCCATAGATCAAAATTTCTATGGCGGACAGCACGTCCGGGTTCTGGTGCCATGTATAGACCCCATAGTGGCGTCCCTGTTCGATCAGTCCGGCAGTATCCGCTGCTGGTTTCCAGGCCTCGGGTCCGGCATCGAATTCCGGCGCCGGCTCTCCCTTGCGCTCCTTGTGCGCCTGTTCAAAAAGTGAACGGGCTTTTTCCTTGATTCGATAGCATTCTTGAAGTCGGCGGGCAATATCATCGGGATCAAAGTTGACGTTGGTGACCCGGGTGAAAAGACCATCCAGCATAAAGTGGTCCACCTCACTGTCCCTGGCGCCAAGTTCCCGCGCCTGATGAGCATAGACTGCCACCCCCTTCAGCCCGTGGATCATCAGGTCAAGAAGCGCCGACACATTTGGATCCTTGCCGCAGTTACCCATTACATCGCAGCCTACCCCGCGACCTGCCTGTTCACACTGCCTGCAAAACATAGCTTTTTCTTCCATGGCAAACTCCTTGAATTATGATCAATAAAGTATGGCAGGGATTGGATGAATATCAATCCGCGGGAAGATAGCTTTTGAGGGTCCTGGCTTTTCAACTCTCAGCCCCCCGTTCCCGTATTTGGAGAACCGGAATTCATCTGCATTTTTTATATTGACAGCAGTCCTCAACCTGTATTATTGAAATAGAAAATCAAATTCAAAACCATCCGTTTTAGCCGTCTTGTCTTACAACTCTGAAAGCGCCAGCGCGCTTTCTTTAAGGTATTCGTATGCCATAGTCATGATATTGATTTTCATTATCTTTACAGAGATGCGGCCACAGTCAGGCACTGGCTGCACAAATCACACGGAGGTTGTATATGAAGAAGAGTTGTATCATCACGGTATTGGCGGCCAGTGTGTTCGCCATCGGGGCATCGGGCCACGCGGCGACTATTGAGGATCTACAGAAACAACTGGACAATCTGAACGGCAAGATACAGGAGCTCCAAACGCAGAAAGTGGGCGAAACCACGCGCGAAAACAGTGGCTACATGAAAAAGGTCTGGGACAAGACCACGATCGGCGGCTATGGTGAATTGGACTATATATTCAAGCGCGACAACGGCAACGACAATGGCGGCAACACCCTCAACCCCCACCGGGTTGTCCTTTACGTAGGCTCGGAGCTGGCCGATTGGGTCAGCCTGAACACCGAGCTTGAGTGGGAAAATGGCGGAAGCGACGGCCAAAATGGCGGCGTAGCCGTAGAACAGGCTTATCTCGATTTCAAACTAAACGAAATGTTCAACATAAAAGCCGGGGTCATGCTGATGCCAATGGGTGCATACAATCAAGCCCACGAACCGACCAACTTCTACTCCACGGCTCGACCGGCCTTGGATACCTTCCTCATCCCGAGTACCTGGCAGGAGATGGGAATCGGAGCCCATGGCACCCTGGGCAGGAAAGTCGACTATCAGCTCATGGCGGTGGCGGGACTTGACGGAACAAAATTTGATGCCGAAAACGGCATCCGCGAAGGCCGCCAGGCATTCGGCAAGGACAGCAACCGCAACTTTGCGGTGACCGGCCGCCTGGACTACCATCCCATTACCAACCTCTCCACCGCCGTATCGTTTTACTCGGGCAACTCGGCACCCAGCGGCACTGCGACTGCTTATACCACAGTAATGGCCTTTGATGGAAAGTACCGTTACAGCGACTTTGAAATCGCTGGGGAATACGTCCACGTCTACCAGGACAAACCAGAGCTCCTCAATCCCGAAATAGGCAGAAACATGTCAGGATACTGGGTTGAAGGGGCATGGCACTGCATGCCCAAGATGCTGAAAAATGGCAAGCTGGCCAATGCCGACTCCATCCTTTTCGCGCGTTATTCAGAGCTGACCACGCAGGACGGGGGAGCAATCGATTCGACCAAAACAAGCGGCCGATTTGATCGGAACTACACCACGGTCGGCCTCTCCTTCATGCCGATCCCAGCGGTTGCAATCAAGGCCGATTACCAATTCTTCGGCGACCACCGCGCAGCAGGCGAAATTCCTCTCGACAACGATAAATTCCAGCTTACGGTCGGATTTGTGTTCTAGAAGCCTGTCGGACTTAGGGTTTCTTGATGTCCTGCATCAGGGCAAGGGGGGGGGTGGCTGTGCTTACGGCTGTCCCCCTTTAAATATTCAGTCACTCTCTGATACAATAGTCGGATGAATAGGCAACCCTGCTCTCCAAATGAACGGCCACAAACTGATGCCGGCGAGACCCGTCGCGGCGTTGGCTACGGCGTCGCCGCTTACCTGTTATGGGGGCTGTTTCCGCTCTTTTTCAAACAACTAGCGCATGTGGCGCCGCTTGAGGTGCTGTCGCACCGCATTGTCTGGTCGATGCTGACCTTGATCATCTTTGTTTCGGCGTCCAGTGGCTGGAGCAGGGTCGCCACCGCTTTGACGGATCGGCGCACATTATTGATTCTAAGCGTCACGACCCTGTTGATAGCCACCAACTGGTTCATCTTCATCACGGCGGTTGATCAGGGACAGATACTGCAATCCAGCTTGGGCTATTTCATCAACCCACTCGTATCGGTATTGCTCGGCTTCCTGTTCCTCAAGGAGCGTTTGCGTCGCAACCAGGTCATCAGTCTTGTTCTGGCCTGCAGCGGCGTCATTATCATTACTGTCCACCACGGGACCCTGCCCTGGATAGCGCTCGTCCTGGCGATTACCTTTGGGTTGTATGGATTATTACGAAAGATTGTTGCGGTCGATGCCTTGCCCGGCCTGTTTACCGAGACCCTGCTGCTCTTTCCGCTGGCCCTTGGCTATCTTCTCTTCCGCGCTGCTGTCGGCGGCGGAATGTTCCTTCACGACTCACTGCAAACGTCGCTGCTCCTGTTTTCGGCCGGGGTAATTACGGCTATTCCATTGTTGTGGTTCGCCGCCTCGACCAGAAGGCTGCGGCTGGCTACGGTCGGGTTCATGCAGTACATCACACCCACCATGCACTTCCTGCTGGCGGTTTTGGCCTATAAAGAACCGTTCGATCCCACCCACCTGGCGGCCTTTGTCTGCATCTGGACCGGTCTGGCCATCTATTCCTACGATGCCGCCCGCGGCCTGTTCGACCGGAGCCGATCGAATCCTTAACATCCAGGCTTTTCTTCTGATTTTTTCTCTGTGCCTCGCTTAGAAGCGCCTACTTTCGGCTGTGAGCTTTAGCGAACGGTAGTGAGCGAGTGAGAGAATGTTTTTTGCTTTTTAATCTCCTATAGCTTTTCAACCTATGATTATCAAAAATTTCCTCAGTGTCCTCTGTGACAAAAAAGGGGTTACAAAAGTAGCTTGTCTCATGTGAGTCTGATAGACTTTATACAGATGGGAGGTGAAAGACATGGCATCGCATCGACCAGATGCAGTCGTGGTCGGATCCGGACCCAACGGGCTGGCAGCTGCCATAACCCTGGCGCGGTCCGGTCTGGCCGTGACCCTTTTCGAGCAAGCCGCCACCATCGGCGGCGGAACCCGGACCGAAGAGTTAACTCTGCCCGGGTTTAAGCATGATGTCTGCTCAGCAATACATCCGCTTGGTGTGGCCTCCCCCTTTTTCCAATCGCTACCGCTTCACGAGCACGGACTGGAGTGGATCTTTCCCGGAATTCAACTGGCTCATCCGTTGCCGAATGGGTCGGCAGCGCTGCTTTACCGTAGCGTGGAGCAAACCGCCTATGCTCTCGGGGCCGACGCGGCCGGGTATAAACGCTTATTTGCCCCGCTTGTTCACAGGTGGCCTGACCTGGCCAGTGATCTGCTGGCCCCGCTTCATTTCCCGCGCCATCCACTACAAATGGCCGGCTTCGGGATTATGGGCTTGCTCCCGGCTCATCTGCTCGGCCGGCTGATCTTCAAGCAGCAACCGGCCCAGGCGCTCTTTGCAGGTTTGGCCGCTCATTCTTTCCTTGCCCTCACTCAACCTCTTTCAGCCGCCTTTGGATTGATCCTGGGAACCCTTGGCCATGTTGCCGGCTGGCCGTTGGCCAAAGGTGGCTCAGCCATGATCGCTGAAGCCATGGCCTCTTATTTCCGTTCCTTGGGTGGAGAGATCATACTGTCCCGTGAGCTTCGCACGCTGGGAGAACTACCCGCGGCACGGATAGCCATACTGGACATAACCCCGCGCCAGCTTCTGGCAATTGCCGGTCACAGCCTACCGCCCGGGTACCACCATAAACTCGAACGCTATCGCTATGGTCCGGGCGTCTTCAAGATCGATTATGCGCTGGATGGCCCGATCCCCTGGTCCGCAGCCGGCTGCCGACAGGCAGCAACCATCCACGTATGCGGGTCCGAGGAAGAGGTGTCTAAAAGCGAACAAGAGGTCCTGAAAGGGCAGCATCCCGAGCGGCCATTTGTACTGCTTGTGCAACCGACGCTGTTTGACCCGTCCCGGGCCCCGGCCGGAAAGCAGGTTGCCTGGGCCTATTGCCATGTTCCCAACTCTTCAACAGTTGATATGACGGCCCGGATAGAGGCCCAGATAGAGCGCTTTGCGCCAGGGTTCCGGGATCTTGTCCTGGCCCGGCACACGCGCAACTGCGGCGAGTATGAACGTTATAACCCCAATCTGATTGGCGGCGATATCAATGGCGGCGTTCAGGACCTGAGACAGTTTCTGGCTCGGCCGACTTTATTCTCCCCCTACAAGACGCCGCTAAAGGGCATCTATCTCTGCTCTTCCGCCACCCCTCCCGGCGGCGGTGTCCACGGCATGTGCGGTTACCATGCCGCCAGCGCCGCTCTCAAACATATCGGCAAGAGGCCATAGCATGGAAGCCGACGCGGGATATTGGATCATCCGACTGCTGCTCCAGAGGGGGCTGGGGCTTATCTACCTGATGGGCTTCCTGGTGGCCCTGAACCAGTTCCGGCCGCTCTGCGGCGACCGGGGTCTTCTTCCGGCGAGAGATTATATTGAAATAGTTCCCTTTCGCCAATCTCCCAGCATTTTCTATCTCTTGCGGGGCGATCGAGCCTATCTGATCTTCGCCGGCCTCGGTCTGTTTCTCTCGCTTTTGGCAATTAGCGGGCTATCTGAGACGTGGGGGACTGGGGTTTCGATGCTGGTCTGGTTTCTGCTGTGGGGCATCTACCTCTCGTTTGTCAACATCGGCCAGACCTTCTATGCCTTTGGCTGGGAATCGCTGCTTCTGGAGGCCGGCTTTCTGGCCATTTTTCTGGGTCCTTCCGATACACAACCGCACTGGGTTATTATCTGGCTCTTCCGCTGGCTGGCCTTCCGGGTGATGTTGGGAGCGGGATTGATAAAGATGCGCGGCGACCCCTGCTGGCACGATCTGACCTGCCTGGACTATCATTTTGAATCCCAGCCGATGCCGAACCCGCTCAGCCGGCTCTTCCATCGACTGCCTCCAGCCATTCACAAACTGGGCGTTCTTTTCAACCACCTGGCCGAGCTGATTCTCCCGGTGCTGTTTTTCGCCCCCCAGCCGATCGCCGGAGCAGCCGCCTTGATCTGCCTGCTGTTTCTCCTTTCGATCATTGTCAGCGGAAACTTTGCCTGGCTCAACTGGCTGACCGCCATTCTTTGCCTTAGTCCGCTGGACGGAAACCTGCTTTTAAAGCTGCTCCCGATCCATCCCCCTCCCCTCCATCCCGCCCCGCCGCTCTTTCAGGCTCTGACGTGGATATTATCAGGGTTGGTCGCCATCAGGAGCGTCGAGCCGGTCAAAAATCTGTTATCAAAGAGGCAGATGATGAATACCTCTTTTGATCCTTTTCACCTGGTCAATACCTATGGGGCTTTCGGTAGCATAACCCGTGACCGGTTCGAGATCGTTCTGGAGGGAACCGATGAGCCGCATGTGACCGAATCGACGATTTGGAAAGAATATGAGTTTCGTGGCAAGCCGGGCGATCCGGACCGGATGCCCCCTTTCATCGCCCCTTACCATCTGCGCCTTGACTGGCTGATGTGGTTCGAAGCCATGCCTTCACGCGGTTTTTCCCCCTGGTTCATCCACCTGGTGGTCAAGCTCATCCAGGGCGACCGCCAGATACTCGGCCTGCTAAAGAAAAACCCTTTTCCGGACAAAGCGCCGCGTTTCGTCAGGGCTCTTTATTACCGTTACATCTTTGGGGAGAAAACCTGGTGGGAACGGGAGCTGATCGGAGAGTTTCTTCCGCCGCTTTCACTGGACTCGCCTGAGCTGAAGAAGATATTGACTAGATATGGATGGTAACAAAGGAGACTAGCTGTATTGTAGAGCAGAAAATATGAGTCGGGGAAGGAACTATAAAGCCAATGGTGCCTGTATTGCGTTTTTGATTTTCATTCTGTGTCGGGAACGACTGAAAAGGGGCAGCCCTTCAAAATTTTCAAAGGCCGCCCCCTGCATAAGCCTTTCACTGAAATCAGGAATCAACCCTCCGGCTAGCGATCATCTGCATCACGGCCTTCGGACGCCGCTACTGGTGTGTTTAATATCACAGCGGTTCCTGACAGCACCCAGGCTCGCTGACTCGGTGCAAAACGTGGTGCCAGATAACCATCATTAATCTCACGAGTTACTGCAAACCGGTTGAAAGCCTTCGGCGGAAGAAACAGCCGAGTATTGTCTTTAAATCCGTCTGATGCGGTATCCACATCGCCTTCACTTGCTGAAACTACTCCGTCTTTATCTTTATCAACCCGGGCAACTTCTTCAGCGTAAGCCTTAAAGAGTCGATCCCTTAAATTTTTGATTTCCGGATGGAACGATGCCGGTCTTGCAAAAGTATCGAGCATTATTTCATTTGCCAGGCCACTGGGAATGAAGCGCTGACGAAACTCTCGCTGGGATTCGATAGTCGCATCAAATTTATCCGGGTCGCGCGGCAAATTCGGATTATCACCATAGTGGCTTGCCTTGTTTTTAATACCTGCAGGCCCCGAACCGGGGATAAGAGAAGACAGCGCGCCGATCTCGTTATCCTGTAACGGGTTGGAGGAGGTAACTGGCGTGCCATCCGGAAACGCGCCGCCACCGGTGAACGGCAGCTCGTACAGCGGGTGAACCCAGTTGGTCGTATAGTTGAATTCCCAATAGTTGTGAGCATCGCTTTGCTGTAACGAATTGTAAGCCCCCATGCTGAGGTTAACCGGCACAACATTAGTCTGAGTATCCGGGAACTTATCATTTGGGCTTGGGAAATGCTCAGCCTTACCATCCATGGTAAAGATATGGCCGGGGACATTATTTCCACTGCCCATTGTTTTTATTGCGGTTGCATCGGCTTGGGTAATTTTTGCAAATTGTGCATGACCATCGGAACGGGGTGAAGCTACGGCTGGAACCACAACATCATGAATCATCCAACCCTCGTACCAGCCGCTCTCGTTGTTGATAACGAACAGACCCGAAATATCGGTAAAAATATCGATAAAGGCTTTCACATCGTTGGGATCGGTCGGTAGTCCCGGTTTTGGCTCCAAGGCCAATCGAACCGCGCCGATGGTTGGCAGACCGCACGCAGGCCCGGTGGCGGTCAGCATGGCCGTGTCATTCACTCCGGGGATTTTGGCTGTGAAGACATTGGGCTCAAACCCGGTTGTATCCAGGAGGTAATATTGGAAGAACTGGCTGGGGTTATCTGCCTCGGCGAAAATCTGTAGCGGCAAGTAGGTATGTGGCCGGTCCGCCTGCCGGAATAGCCGGTCTTGGAGCGGACCGGGAAGATTAACGATATCGCCTCGACCCTGGAGAGTCTGTACATCCTGAGCCGCATGCGGGTTGGGGTGACACGGCGCCGGGGGCTGCTCGGCGAAAGAATTCATTGCTATGCTGCATAGCAGCAGATTTATTGCGATAATCATTGCCGACATGGCCTTGCTACTTGTTTCAGGTTTTTTACTCATTATTATTCTCCTTTACTTAATTTATTGGTTTATCCGTATGACGTATGACAATGCTAAGCCTGAATATCACCCCCTTTATGCTCATCCTTCTAGATTATTTACACATGGTAATTCTGTCATGTCCTATATATTAGGCAATTGAACTACTGTTCATTTAATGTAACCAAGGTTGTAATAACAATTTAAAACTGTAAGTAAAAATAAAAATAATAACGATAGAACCTGGTACTATGCAAAGAGCATTAAGATTTAGTAATTACCTAATTTATAGTCATTTTTTAAAAATAAAGTAATATACTAAAGTATTAGTAGAGAACCTGTTTCAAATCCAAATAGCACTATCAGTAATGGGAAAATTACGATATGAAGAAGATTTTATTTGCCAATACCAGCGGAACTAACGGCAAACGAATAGTGGAAGCTTGATTTCAAAAGAATTCTTGTTAAGTTTATTACTAAGAACCACACTCATACGGTATCACTCAACAGCCAGCAGTTGACGGCCATCAACGCTGGACAGACCGTGACCGTCACCAGTTCGTCAACTACGACAGCCAACCTTGTGGCACATACCCACGACTTCAGCATCGTAAAATCCTGAGGGGCGGTTGAAGGGAGTGTCCACCTGGTGGGCAAAATACATTATATAAAGGAGGCTACATTATGAAACAGCTATCGATGTGTGGTGTTAGGCTGTTTGTCCTCTGCCAGCTTTTGCTGTTGCCGACACTGTTGCTTGCCCAATCAGAACAGCCGAAATCCGCTCCGCCGCCGATTGGTCAGCAACTGGTTCGTGAGGGCGATTTGGCCCTCAAGCTGGTGGGTGTCCTGGCGGTTGGAACAGCTAAAGATGAGATTGAGGCCGAGACTATGCTGGGGAATGTCGGCATTGCCCCGCGGAACGGTTGGATTGCCGATTACCCGGTTACGCCAGATATCATTGGCGAATTACACAAATCTGTGCGCAATGCCGCTGCTTCCAACAAGATATCAATGGGCGTCGATGAAGCATTAAAGAGACTGGATACGGTAAAGACCGATCTCAAGGTAACGGTCAATCCAGCCACAAAGGTCACTGCCGAAGAGACAAAATCTCGCACGGCAGACAACTACCCCGATCAGACGGTCATCAACAACTATTACAACAATGAAGGTCCGCCGGTGGTTACCTATTACGCACCGCCGCCCGATTATTATTACCTGTACGCCTGGGTCCCGTTCGCGTTTTGGTGGTCGGATTTCTGGTTTCCCGGTTTCTTCGTCTTGCGCGATTTTCATAGGTTTGCGTTTGTGAATAACAGAGCTGTGTTTATCTCAAATCACTTCAACGACGTGAGAGTTCACAGGGTATTCCGGGTGGACCCGGTAACGAGGTTCCGCGGCAGGACCTTTGCCGGCATAGGTGCAACTTCGAGAAAGGGGTTTATCCCCACAGGGGTGCCAAGAAGTGAAAGGACGATCTTTAACGGAGGCCGTGGCCGCATGGCCCCTAGCGGCAGGATGATGCCATCTCCCTCCGGAGGAGGAGCCCTGATGGAAAGAAGGATGAGAAGATAACATCGAACAATATTGGCGATAGGAGGTGCTCTTATTTTGCGAGATTCACTGTTTGAGGCATCAACATGAGAGTACGATGGAGCATCGCCATCCTGATGCTGCTTGCTACGGCCGCATGCAGCACCTACCGAAGGGAGTTTGACGCCAATCCGCCCTATGCTCACCACTACTTTCGGAATATCGACGGTGAGGTAGCCTGGCAAGCGGAACGGACAGGCCAGGGGATCCGGCTGTCCGGAACAGTGACCAACCACCGCTACGCATTCATGCGGGACCTGGAGCTGACAGCCAGGCTCCTGGACGAAAAGGGAGGTGTTTTAAACAAGGAAACACTCTCTGATTTCCCGACCTTCATCCCATCCGGAAAGGCTGCGCCTTTCCATATGAATCTTCGACTCCCGGATGGCACGGCTCCGGCACGGCTTCGCTTTAGCTACACCTATTGGCTGGCCGAAGAGCCGCCGGCTTTCAGAGGCTACGGTGGATACGAAGATATCCCGCATTTCGGTAATTTCGACGCACCGCTCTGATGAAGAGCAGTTTTGGCACTCAGGTTGAAACTTTGTCCGCGGGCAGAGTGAAGTAAAAAGTCGCTCCCTTGCCCGGCTCCCCTTCGGCCCATATTCGTCCGCCATGTCGCCGGATAATCCGCTCCACCGTGGCCAGACCGATGCCGAAGCCCCTGAACTTATCGGCTCCGGGGAGGCGCTGAAAGGGGGTAAAGAGCTTGTCAGCGTCCGCCATGTCGAATCCGGTACCATTGTCCCGAACAAAATAAGCCTGCTTGCCGTCGATCTCCATAGCCCCGAACTCGATGATCGTTTCTTCCTGCGTACCGGTGTACTTCCAGGCGTTACCGAGGAGGTTATCCAGGACCACCCGCAGCAGATTCTCATCCCCTTCGGCGCTTACCGCTTCGGCGATCCGGAATGTGACCTGGCGCTCCGGCTCGGCCTGCTTCAGTTCCGCGGCTACCTCTTTAGCAATGGCGCTGAGATCGACCGTTTCCCGGCGCAGCTCTACGCGGGCCAGGCGGGAAAAATTAAGCAGGGCATCGATAAGCCGGTTCATGCGCAAGGTGCCGGTGTAGGTCTCATGGAGATAATCATTGCACTGCTCATTGAGTTTGTCTCCGCACAGTTCCTTGATTGCCTGGCAGTAGCCGTTGATAATCGTCAACGGCTTACGCAAATCATGTGCAACCGTGTAATTGAACGCTTCCAGTTCGCGGCTGGCTTCCTCCAGCTTGCCGGCCCGCTCCACCAGGGCAAGAGCCAGGGAAATTGAATTTTGCAACTTACGGACAAATTCGACCTGCCTCACATTAAAGGGGACAGGGCTGGAATGATAATGAAATGCGAGGTTACCGATTATCTCCCCCTTGACGATCAATGGGAAGTCAAGGAGAGAGAGTATGCCCAGCCTTCGGACAAATTCCGGGCCAACATCCTGGCTATGTAATGCATCCAGTACGACTATCGACCTTCTGGTTTCGGCAGTTATGGCCGCATGCAGCACCTCGCTGTTGCTGAAGCTCCGTCCGATGAGCGTTTGGGAAAGCTTATATACATACCGGGTAACCCATCTATCGCCTTCTTTTGAAAAAATCATCGCGGTTTCGGCACCGATGGCATCGGTTGCCAGTTGCAGGATTCTCTTCATTATGGCGTCATAATCCTCAGTAGAATAAAGGATGGCATCTATCTCGTTAAGGGCATCACCGAGCTTTTTAGCCTCTTCCATGTCGGCCCCGGTCCGCTGCAGATCCTGGTACAGGTGTGCGTTCTGGAGTGCGATGGCAACACCGGCGGATACTCTTCCCGCATAATCTATTTCAGTGTCCGTAAATGATACCGCCGCCGAATGGTAACCGCACAACAGCGTGCCGGTTACAACGCCTTTCTCCATCAGGGGAAGTATCATGACAGACTTTGTTCCGAGAGATTTCATCAGCTCGTTATTTGCCCTGTCATCATGATAAGCGTCATCAATGGCAACAGGCTTTTTTGTTATCATAGCAAGCGCCGCAGTCGGAAGTTCCTCGTCGGTGAATGCCCTTCCAATGAGATCGTCCGGCAACTTGTTGACATACCTGATTACCCACTTCTCACCCTCCCGCATGGCAATTTGTGCCGACTCGCAGCCTAATATCTTGCACGACTCCTCCACAATCTTATGAAGTATCTCCTCGACATCATGAATTGAGTTAATGAGCATCATGAAGTTGTGAAGGTCCATGCAGAGTTGATGAGCCCTTACCACATCATCACGGTTGGGGGATTCACCTTGTCCATTCATTATGGGAGCTCCTTCTATATTTAATCCTGAAAGCAAAGACCAGCCTGTCCCCTAGAGGTGGATGCTGTCGATGGCGTTTTTGACGGTCTGAGCGCTTTCGCGCATCGCCTGGCGCTCCAGCTGGTCCAGGGCGGGGGGGAAGTTTTCCATCACCCCTCGGCCACCTACCAGGTGGGGAAGTGCAATGGTGACATCCTCTGTTCCTTCGTATTGTAACAGCGGTGTGCATACCGTTAGAATCGAGCGCCGGTTATGGACGATAACTTCGGCTATATAGGCGATGGCGCTGCCGATGCCGTAATAGGTAGCCTGTTTACCGGAGATGATCTGGTAGGCGGCGTGCCGGACCTGGTGCTCGATGGAGTCAGTCAGGCCCGGAGGAAGCGGGGTGCCGCGCCGCAACGAGAAGGTATCCAGCGGCATGCCGCCGACCGTCACCAGTGACCAGGCAATGACCTCCGAATCACCATGTTCTCCAAGCACATAGGCATGGACATGGCGGGGATCGATCCCCAGGGACACGCTTAACAGGCTGCGCAGGCGGGCCGTGTCCAAGGTAGTCCCAGAACCCATCACCCGTGTGGATGGCACCCCAAATCTTGCTGCCAGTTTTGCAGTCAGATGAGTCATCACATCCACAGGATTGGTTGCCACAAGCAGAACAGCATCGCCGGCTGTTCGTAGCACAGCCGGAATCACCGCCTTGAAGATCTCCGCGTTACGCTCGAGAAGCTGCAGGCGGGTCTCGCCCGGCTTCTGCCCTACCCCGGCTGCTATAACAATGAGTGAGCAGTCCTTCAGGTCGCTGTAGTCACCGGCAGTAACCTCCAGCGAGTGGGCAAACGGAATCGCATGGGAGATATCGGCGGCCTCGGCTTGCGCCCGTTCCATATTGACATCGACCATGACAATCTGCCTTCCGACCCCGCGCATGACCATGGCATAGGCCGAGGTGGCCCCGACAAACCCGCATCCTACGATACCAATTTTCATTATGCCCCCTAGAAAAAGGCTGTTCTCACACAAAGCTCACAAAGTTTCAAAACAATCAGGCTTGTCCGGTTAGATATTTGCTAATGCCAAAAGTCCCCCCCTCCACTTGCGGGAGGGGGAGCTAATCGCGATAACCTAACCACAGGTTTTTAAAAATTAACCTGTACCCCGGTCGGGTCTTTGAATTCCTGCTCCGGTTTGAACTTCAGCTTCTTCTGTCCGCGACTATCAAGATACTTGTTCAGCTCCAGATCAACCTTGATCGGCACGTTCACCCCGGCCTGGGCCAGGGCCTGCCGTAGCAGCGCCTCGGCCTTGGTGGCAAAGGCGGTCGCATCGCCTAAAATCCGTAAGGTCTCGGTCGGGTTATGGAAACCAACCGAGTTCTCGGCACCAACGAAATTGCAGCGATAAAAGGCCTCTTCGTAGAAAAACTTGGCCTTGTCATACAGGTTTTTGTCGATCTGTTTTCCTTCGGCCTGCAGCTTGTGAGTCTGTTCCAGCAGCTTGGCAACGGTGGCGGTGGCATAGCCGGAACGGAGCATCAGCGACACGGTGCGGTCCTGCATGGCGATTACCTGCGCCCGCAGCCACTCCGGGTCCTGCTTGTGGCACTGGGCGCAAGCCTTCATATTGTTGTTCAGCGGGCTCATGACCCGGTGATCGGAGACGGTCTCGCCACTCGCCTTGGTGGGGGGCATGTGACAGTCGGCGCAGGAGACCCCGGCATTCCAGTGAACGCTGTTGTTGGAAAACATCTCAAACTCGGGATGGCGGATATAGCCCAGCTTGAAGCCGGTCACCCCCTGCTTCCACTCACCGTAGGCCGGGTTGCTGCGGATTTTTTTGATGATGTTTTCGATTGTGATGTTGCCCCAGCGACTCCCTTGCCAAGGTAAAATTGCGCTGACCGACTTCATCTCCTTATCCTTTTCAATGTTATAGGTTACATGGCACTGGGCGCAGATAACGCTGCGCAGCTCGTTTTCGGTCAATTTTGCAGGATCTTTTCCAAGCTCCTTGAGCGCCGGGTTGAGTGTGAAATCCCGTGAAATCTGCAGAGACATATCCTGATTATTGTGGCAATCAATACAGGCTACCCCCAGTTTCCGGTTTTTCTCCGGGATCTTTGCCAGCACGTCGTTAAAGGGTTGCTTATAATAATCCAGCCCCATCTCCTTCTGCAATTTGGGCGCATAGGGTGTCTTGCAGGTCAGACAGACCCCGCCGGCCTTAAGCCGCGATGCATCGATCTCCAGCTGGTCGCGCACCATGTAGGCATGGCCGCGCGGTTCGTTATACTCGGTTCCGAAACCCCAGCCGTTGAAGAGCAGCGCCATATAAGGAAATTCAGACAACTTGTCATAAGTGATTCTGTCGGTCTGTGAGCCCCGCTTGTATTTGCTCTTTCCGGTCGGAGAAGGCAGTTCGGTCTGTTTCCACAGATCATACTGGGTCGGAAATGCCTTTCCCCAAACAACCGGGTCGATCTCGCCATCCTTGATTTGCGCCTCGCTGGCCGACTCTGCTTTTTCAGGTGAAACACCATTGAAAATAAAAGCCGCCATGGTTGCCAATCCAAGTACTGCAAAGGCTACGATTATATTTTTCATGCGGGCCTCCTTTAATCAGATACTCTATAAAAACTTACCTTTTTTCTTTAGATTGGCAACTGACGGTAACTCTTATTCTTTACTGAACAGAGCAGACAGTTTTTTATGCCAGTCGCTGAAAGAGTTCCGCCAGCTTCGTCCCCTGTCCGGTCTTCTCATGCCTGAAAAAGACAAACGCCTCCTCCCAGCCCTGCGCATTCACCCTCTCCCTCCACTCCTTCAAAGACTTCTGATCGTAGCTGTCCCGCCGCAGGCGCAGATAGCCGAATCGGGCAGTGCGAATCAACGGGGGTTCGGGCAGATCCTCGCGATCCGAGACACACAGCGCACAACCGGCGTTCTCCAGCGCTTTGTAGGTGTCATCGGTAAACCAGGAAGGATGGCGGAATTCCACAGCCGCCTGGGTTCCGGTCAAAAGCCCTAAAAAGTTCTTCAGCAAGTTCTGGTCAGCAGCAAGCGAAGGTGGAAGTTGAAACAGGAGCGGCCCCAGATGCCCATCCAGCCCCTTGAGCGCTTTCATAAAAGACAACATTTCATCTTCAACATTAAGCAGTTTTTTGTAGTGGGTAATCAGGGCCGGAGCCTTTAGGGCAAAGCAGAAATCCTCCGGGACCTGCCTGCTCCACTGCTCCATGATCTGCCGGCTGGGCATTTTGTAGAAAGTCGCGTTGATCTCGACCGTTTTAAACAACGAGGAATAAAAGGCAAGCATATCGCCGGCAGTGATCTCAGCGGGATAAAAACTCCCCCGCCATTCGCGATAAGCAAAGCCGCTGGTACCGATATAGATGTGCAAGTGGTTCATGCCTAAAGTTTACAGCGTTTGGTTTATCTTTAAAGTTGCTTGTTATTTAAATCTAAACCGTCAAAATTTATCCATCACAGGCACCCAGAGTCTCGAGTAAGTACTTTCGTTTTCACCGGGCCTCCGCTAAAATCTCCTAAAATCTGTTAAAATCAGTATCTCCGCGGCTATTGCAGTTGCTTTTCAACTTTCTTTGTGGCTCTGTAATCTCTAGGAAACAAAGTGAACAGGTCAGAATAAGTTTCTCGTGGATGATAGCATTGCAATTGCCGGCTCACAGGCTGACAACAAGGTTCGTTCTGTTACAATTGGTGTTGAAAAAGAGCGTTTTTATTACTGAATTGAATGGAGAGTTCTGCATGAGGGCATTTGTATCCTTCCTGGTCCTGATCATCGTTGTGGTTGCCATCGTCTTTGGCTATTTTTGGGGAACTTCCGGACCAACCACAAGTTTCACCCCCGCCTCAGGTCCGATCTCCGCCACACGACCGCTGGTTGTTAAAGTTAATGCTCCGCGGGGCGATCTGAAAAACTTCAAGATCGAGGTCCTGCAAGGTCAAAAAACGGTTCCGGTGCTGGTAAAAACCTATCCTTCCGGACTTCGCAGTGCCCAGGAAACCTTTAATCTTGCCCAAAGCGGCCTTAAAGACGGGCCTTTTATCCTGCAGGTTACCGCTACCGGCTCGACCTTCTTTGGCAGCGGCAGAAGCGCCGCTCAAAGCCATTCCTTCACCTTTGACAATACCCCCCCGATTGTGGCGGTGTTGAGTACCGCCCACAATATTATTCGCGGCGGTGTCGGTCTGGTTGTCTATACGGTTTCCAAACAGGTTGAAAAGACCGGGGTAGTGTTTGCCGACCGTTTTTTTCCTGGATTTCCCCAGGCTGGCGGGTACTACGCCTGTCTGTTTCCCTTCCCCTACGATATGGAACCGGAGCGTTATGTACCGCGCGTGATAGCTGTTGATAAAGCTGGTAACGAGCGCCAGGCCGGCATTAACTTCCACTTGCTGGTCAAACATTTTTCCACCGATAAGATCAATCTTTCGGACTCATTTTTGGAAAAGGTCGCTGCCGAATTTAAAAACAAATTTCCACAGGCCGCTACACCGCTTGAGATATTTCTAAAGGCCAATGGCGACCTGCGCCGGGAGAACATCAAATCGCTGTATGAGTATGGACACCAGACCTCACCGGCCCCGCTCTGGCAGGGGGTCTTTCTGCGGATGCCAAATACAGCCCCCTTGGGAGGCTTTGCACAGACCAGATTTTATATCTATCAGGGCAAGCAGGTCGACCAGCAGACCCATCTAGGCTTCGACCTGGCGTCAATAGCCCACGCCGCAGTGCCGGCTGCTAACAAAGGAAGAGTTGTTTTTGCCGGTGATCTCGGCATCTACGGCCAATGCGTGGTTATTGACCACGGAATGGGTTTGCAGACGCTATACGGACACCTGAGCCGGATGACGGTAAAGGCGGGGGACAATGTAGAAAAAGGGCAAACCATCGGCAACAGCGGCGCCAGCGGCATGGCGGCCGGCGACCATCTGCATTACGGCGTGACGATCTCGGGGCAGGAGGTCAACCCGGTGGAGTGGTGGGACCAGTCCTGGATCAAGAACAACATCACCGGTAAGTTGGAGATGGCAAAGGGTAGCGGTACGAAGTAGCCTATATGCCAAGGGCGCAGAGAGTAAGACATCCCCGGCAGAGCTGGGGGGCCTTGGGATTCTGGAGTTGATTGTTAGTCCCCCCTACCTTGGCGGGAGGGGAGTTATCAGCAAAACCTAACCGGCTAACCGGAAAAATGCTTTATATATCATCCAGAAACCCCACTCAGCACACCCGCAGCGTGGCAACACCGAACTCCTCTTCGACGTCGACGATACCCTTGAGCAGATATGGGCACCGCTGCGACAGCTTCCGGCAAAATCTGGCATAAACATCGGCACCCTCCAGGCTGTCGAAACAGCCGCTTTTCACCAGCCGTTCCACGTCAGCCCGGTCGAGCTGCACTCTCCGCAGGAAATCTCTTAAGCCCGTGAAACTCCAAACTTAGGCCCCATCAATAAAAAAGAGTTTATTAGAAAATTATCTTGTAGAACCAGTGAATGCCAGATAACCTGCCCAGAACAAAAGAGGATGCAGCAAAATTTATTTGTTAAAATTTTTTTCATGTTCATAGAATAAATGTTCTGTTTGGGTAGATCACCAGTTCATGCGCGCGCGTGAACCGGTCAATAACAAGTTGGTCGCATCAAGAGGGCGAATATGATTTTCGAATCGGCACCGTGGAAAGAAGAACTCCTGAAAATTGCAGACAGGCTTGAGCGTAGGTATAACCAAAAACGGTGGTCAGAGCGGTCCTTATTCCTCCTGGAAAGGGAGGTTTTCGTTGGTTTTTTCAGCGTCAGAAAGTTGATGGAGTCAAACAAAATCTCAGATAAGATAAAAGAAAAGGAAGTTGAGCTTGCTGTATATCCAGCAGGTGAGAAGCCAGTAACTTTACTTAATCAGCACAAATTTCCTGAATTATATGACCTATATGCAGGCAAAACAGATCGGCTGACCTACCACGACATATGTAACCAATTTATTCACAGCTCAATATTTGCACCTTTTACTCCCTTTGGTAAATCACTTGTGGGCGCGTACATAGCTTCTGACCGAGCAAAAAAGAAACAACTCTACTACATCACGCTTGTTAAAATTGTTGAGATTTTCAAAAATGTTGGATCAGATGAGGCTTCTGAGCTGGTAATGACATTTGATGATAAGAAGCAGGAGTATGTTGTCAGAGTTGGCGCCATTCCTCTGGAACAATGAATACATTGAGGCAGGAACAGCCCAACACTCGACAAGACCCGCCATAGGCGTGTAGCCTTACTGGCGTAGAAACTTCAATCTAATGGTAAGGAGTCATTATGTTCGGAAAACTCATAAGCAAATTATTCCATGAAAAACCAACGATGGAAAACATCAAGAAGAACATTACAAACTCATTCGATATGCTCCTCGGTAGTGATTATTTTGCTAAGGACAGGTGGGAGATTGAAGTCTTTCAAAAAAAGCCTGAGCTAAAAATGCAATTGGAAGAACGTATGGAAAAAGATCTGGCGGAGGTTCTTGAGAGCAGAGACATCTACAAGGCATTTCGTGAGCTCCTTGTAGATACAATTCAGGTAGCTGTTGTTAACTGTCAGCTGACTAACGGTGAATATGCGGACTCCGATGTAGAGGTGATCTGCAGGTCGATCAACAGGGGACTTGCATTTAGCATGGACAATGAGCAACTCCGGTTAGCAACCCAGTTGGCAAATATTTCAGAAGCATACTCTGGATACGATTGGTGCCGGGCGAAGGCAGTCCATGAAAGCGCTTGGGCTGAGATGAAGTTACATATTCTGAGGACGCTCCAGATACAAATCTTTGAAAGAGTTTCCGGTAAATCTGATGGTCCTGACTGGTGGGATGTTTATCGAGAGGCCTACACGATCTACATCAAGAGTCTATACAAGCTAATCCTTGATGGTGGGGATGAACATCGAGGTTTCCCCCATCCTATCGTTGCAGCAATGGGAAATGACGCCTTGTCCGACATGAGAGATAAGCTGTTTGCCTCAGCTGTAGCTCCGTGACATGGTGTAAAACCAGACGAAAACGAGATTCCAACCAGGAAGTAAGACCGGGCCGAAAACCCGCCCGGTCAACTCCCGGCCCGTTATACCGAAACAAAAAAATAAAAAGTGTGATATAATTTAATCAGCTACTACCCCACCGATAGGGGGTAATTTGTATATTATGTTGACAAAATCCCCAAGAACGGGGTAATTTTACGGCTCTAAAATTGTATACAGTGTGCAATTAATACTGGGCAATAGAATTAATGAGGTGTGAATATGGGCGCGATAAATCCACTCTCAAAAGAATTTAATTATTTTATTGAGCATCAAGAAGAACTCGTAAAAGAGCATTCGGGGAAGGTTGTCGTAATTCGTGATTGTAAGGTAATAGGCGTATATGACTCCGAGATCGAAGCTGTAAACGAGACAAAAAAAGTGTACGCTGTAGGTACTTTTTTGGTGCAAACATGTAAATCAGGCAAGGAAAGCTATACACAGACATTCCATTCAAGAGTAATTATTTAATGCCTAAAGTACATTCCTTCACCATAGCCCACAATGGAAGAGCTTCGGTTATACAATCCAAGGTGCATGTGGCGGAGGCTTTCGACCCAAATAATCATCCCCACCCCCCGTTCAAAGAATACATTGCCATATGGGATACCGGCGCAACTGGTACGGTCATTACTGAGAAAGTAGCCACAGAGTGTGGACTGTTACCAATCAGTATGTGCCGTGTTGAAACAGCCGGAGGGACTCGGGACAGTTCTGTCTATTTGGTCAACATAAGATTACCTAATGGCGTCGGTATTCCTAATTTGAGAGTTACCGAAGCAACATTAAATGGTGCCGCCGACATATTGATAGGAATGGATATTATCGGAGTGGGTGATTTTGCAATAACAAACAAAGACGGTAAAACTGTATGCTCATACAGAATACCATCCATAGAGTGTATTGATTTCGTAAAGCGAACCACCGCAGTCCCACCACCAGCCATATCTGATAAAATTGGCCGAAATAATCCGTGTACTTGTGGTAGCGGCCTGAAATACAAAAAATGTTGCGGCAAATAAACATTAAATTACAGTTTCAATCCTAAAAGGCCCTTCTTAATAAGGGTCTTTTTTTTATTTAATTTTCAAAGAGCGAAAGGTATAACAAACGCCTAGACCAGATGCGATAAACCCGCACTGGTCAGGCTTGCTCCGTTGGCCGAGGAAGTAGGGATTAATGATACCAACCAAGAGTGAAAATAGCAGAACTGGCACCTGCAAACTCACCCTCAAGGACGGCAACTTCGTCAAGGCACATCTGATACCTAGGGCGCTCACTACCCCTGCACAAAAAGGAATGCCGTTCTTTCAATGGAAGTCTGGAGCAACACCAAAAAGACGATGGAGCAGTTGGTATGACCAGAATTTAGTCACAAGAGAAGGAGAGGATGTCCTCACAGAATATGACACATGGGCCATCACTGAGCTACGGAAACAAAAGCTGGTCTGGAGTAGTTGGGGTAAGAATAAATCCCTCGGATCACTCCACACCGCTGCTAGTGGTACACCGTGGGGGATTCGTAAAATTGAGGGCATTGATCCAACAAAACTTCGTCTATTCTTCCTGAGCTTACTTTGTATGCTTGATGGCGATTCAGCAACCGCCAAACTGATTTTACGCGACCTCATAAACGCAACTGTCGGATTCGAGCGATTGGCTGAAGAAGTTCAGAAACCGAGTAAAAGTCTACACCGCATGCTTTCCACTTCAGGCAATCCTACCATGGAAAATCTATCGGCTATTTTTGCCACCATTAAAAAAACACTGCACGTCAGGATAGATACTACTGTTACTGCTGTTTAGAGAATGGCCTTCCAGCCGCCGTTCTCGTTTCTTACGAGGAAAAAACAAAAAAAGCGAAAAACCGAATTTCCAATCGGGTGAGAAAATGGATAAATGATCTATCATGATCTCCAGTAATTCAAATGGAAAGCCTCCTTTAATCTTTTTCATAATCCTGATTGCTTATGGTGCCATTCTCATTACCGGCGGCCTGCGTAGAGGGAGCTTCCTTTTTGAAAGCGGACGTTTGCCACGATTGCTGAAACGATTATTCATGCTCTCTTCTGAAGAAACTTTAGGTGGCATCATAGCTACCATCACTGGCCTGCTAGGATTATTTCTTATAACCAAATTGTAAAACCTGAACCAAGATCATCCAATGACCTAACAAGCTATCCGCTTTGCGTCAGGTCCTCCTCAACAACAATATTCTCACAGGTGTACTTCTCAACGCGGCAAATCAGGACCATCCCCAGGCCCGACCGATTCCACCCGCGGCACGCTATTATTGAACAACTTTTGGGCTAATGTAAGCACTTCATCGGCACTGACCGCAGCGATCCCCTCCAGCGAGACGGCAATCGGCTCGGGAGCGCCCAGGATGGAGGTGGTGTTGGCTATCCGGCGGACCTGGATATCGCAATCATCAAGCGCCATCAAACGCTTGCTGCGGATCTGCTCCTTGGCTGAGCTGAGCGTCTCTTCGCTGACCGTTTCACTGCAGAAGCGCAACAGTTCGCCATGGCAGACATCGATCGCCTCCTGGGCCCGCTCGGGCTTGGTTCCGGCAAAGATCAAAAGACCGCCGGAATCGGTATAGGATGACATGCTCGAATAAACCGAATAGGCCAGGCTGCGGCGTTCCCTGACCTCACGGAAGAGCCGCGAACTCATGCCGGAACCTAAGATCTGATTGAGAACCGCCAGGGTATGGCGGTGCTCGTTGCCGGCCGGCGGGATCGGGTAACCCATATAGAACTGGGTCTGTTCCATCGGGCGCTGGTAATGGGCGTGCTCGGCGACCGCCGGAGTCCAGCCTTCCATGGGGGCATTTTTGGGGAGCGTGCCCATAGCCAGCCCGCTCAAAAGCCGCTTGGTCAGTTCCACAATCCGGTCGTGATCCACATTGCCGGCCGCCGCCACCATGGTGGCGTTGGCGATGTAATTGGAAAGCTTGTGCGCCAGCAGGCGGTCACGGGGAGTGGAGTTGATCGACTCGGCCGTACCCAGCACCGGCAGGCCGAGCGGGTGGCCTTTCCAGAAGCCGCCGTGAAACTGGTGATAGACAAACCGGCCCGGGTTGTCATGGTTCATCGAGATTTCCTGCAACACAACCCCGCGCTCCTTTTCGACCTCCTCAGCCGGCAGTGTGGAATTGACGAACATGTCGGCCAGGATCTCCAGGGTCAAGGGAATGGCAGATGCCAACGAAGTTGCATAGTAGAAAACCTCTTCCTGGCTGGTATAGGCATTGGCCCTGGCGCCAAGCGCATCGAACTCCTCCATGATCTGGTCGGCGCTGCGTTGGGGTGTCCCCTTAAAGAGCAGATGCTCGATAAAATGCGAAGCGCCCCCAATATCCGCAGCCTCATTTCGCGTGCTGCTGTCGGTCCGAATGCCGATGGCGGCGCTTTGGGTGGCGACTTTCTGGGTCACCACCCGGATGCCGTTCTCCAGCGTGGTCATCTGGACATTTGGTAAGTCATTTATATTAGGCATCAGTAACTCCTGAATTTAGTTTTTACTACAGCTCAACGTTGTCCGGTTAGATAATATGCCAGCAAAAGTCCCCCCTCACCTTGCGGGAGGGGGGCTAACTGGACACTACTGAACTACAGCTAAATTATTTTAGCAGGAACTCATTCAATTGGGAATTTAAGAAGGTTGCACAGTTGATCGAGGATTGGAACCTGCCCTTTCAACAGCTTCTCCCGGGCAACTGCGACACTAAACCATTCCGCCCGATCGACCTCGGGGTACTCATTGAAGATGCCTGATTTTTGGGGCCATTCCAGGGTAAAGCTATTGCTCTTGGCATTGGCGGCGTCGCAATCCCCCTTTACGGCCCACGCCGAAACAATCTTGCCGCTCGGCTGCTTTACCGGGGCCAGTTCGACAAACTCCCCCTCAACCTCAAAACCGGTCTCCTCGAAAAACTCCCGCCTGGCAACCGCGAAGGCATCCTCGGGATCTTCATATTCACCCTTGGGAATCGACCACGAACCAAGATCCTTTGGGGTCCAGAACGGCCCTCCCGGATGGACCAGGAGAACTTCAATGTCTCCATTCCTGTGGCGGTACATCAGTAAGCCCGCGCTTCTTTTAGGCATGGATGGTCCTTTGGAGAGAGTATAGAAAAACCGGCCTCACGCGGAGACGCAGAGAAAAAGCGAAATAAGAACGGAAATTGACGCATAAAAATTTTATTTTTTGCTGGTTGAAACACGCAGAAGAAAACTGTTAGGTGGAGACAGGCATTTTTCAATCCAGACTTTCTCCGCGTCTCTGCGTGAGCTATTGGATCCAAAAGTTGCCGGGCCTGGCAGCAGAGAATTCATTCTCTGCCGCCATACCGAAGGGCCGAAAACTTAATGAACCATCTCCCTGGGTTGCAGCTCAACCTTGAGCCAGCCCGACTTCCGCAGATCAAATGCCCGGTAAGCATCAACGGCAGAAGTAAGCGGTTCACGCTTGGTCAGGATCTTTACCGGATCAACGGTGCCGCTACGTACCAGGTCGATCAGGAAGGGGATGTATTTGCGGTGGTTGCAATTGCCCATCTTAAGGGTCAGGTTCTTGTTCATGGCCAGCCCGATGGGGAAGTAGGTGACAGTGTCGGGATAAACGCCGATGATCGAGAAAGTTCCCGCCTTGGCCAGACATTCCACCCCCCAGATCAATGTCATGGAAGGCGCGTCTCCCGGGCGCCAGTTTTCGCCCCGAACATTGGTCTGCGGCGCCACTACGGACAGTTCGTGTTTAAATTCCTCCTCATATTCCTTGGCCTCTTTCATGGCCGGCCCGGCATGGGGTGCCTCGGCATCCACTCCGACAGCATCAATGGCCCGGTCGCAGCCGATTCCGCCCGTCAGCTCGCGGATCACCTGCACCGGATCTTCCTTGGAGAAATCAATTACCTCGGCCCCTTGTTCCTTCGCAGTTTCCAAGCGCGAGGGGATGCAATCGATGGCGAAAATCCGACCGGCCTGGAATAGCTTGGCACTGGCGATGGCAAACTGCCCGACCGGCCCGCAACCGAAAATAGCCACCATGTTGCCCGGTTTGATCTCGGCCAGCTCCGCGCCCATATAACCGGTTGGAAAAATGTCTGATATCAGAATGGCCTGTTCATCGGTGATGCCATCGGTCAGCTTGACCAGCCCGACCCCGGCAAACGGAATCCGGGCCTTTTCCGCCTGAAGACCGTTGACAGCGCCCGATCTTTCCGGTCCGCCGAAGAAACAGGTGCCGGCCTGCATGCCGTTCGGATTGGCATTGTCGCACTGGGCGTAGTAGCCGGCCCGGCAGTACGAGCAGTAGCCGCAGGCGATGGTGGAAGGGATCAGGACACGGTCCCCCGGTTTCAAGTTGCGTACTGCTGATCCGACCTGCTCGACAATTCCGACTCCCTCGTGACCGAGAATAGTGCCCGGTTTCATGCCGCTCAGCGTGCCTCTTACCATATGAAGATCGGTCCCGCAGATGGCGCTGGCGGTAAGTTTGACGATGGCATCGGTCGGTTGCTCAATCTTAGGCTCCACCACATCTTCCAGCCGTATATCTCCCACTCCCTGCCATACAACAGCTTTCATATCTAGTACCTCGCTTTGTTGAATTTATTAAGTTATGAGTAAAAGTGTAGCAAGCGAGGCAGCTAATGCAATGATTGGCGGTCGGTTAGCGCATACTCCGCCGCAAAAGCGGCGACTGCGGTGGCTACCTTGGCCATGAATACATAATCGAGAGTATCCGGCGTATCGGTCGGCTTGTGGTAATTTCCATTCCTGAACATCACGGTATCATTGAGCATGATTGCCTGGTAACCTTGCTCCCAGAACGAGGAATGGTCGCTGAACCTGAGCTGCGGCAGAAGGTATCCCTGAGCCGGCGTCGCATATCCGGCAGTCTTGAGCAAAGGGACGTTCCGTGCAGCAGTTTCCAGAAACAACTTCATCAGTGTCTTCGACTTACGGTTCGCCACCACTGCCAGGAATTCGCCGCGGTCCGGCATCCCCATCCCGAAAAGCCTGGAAAGGCTCGCACCCTGTTGTTGCTCGGCGGTAAAGCCGACGCACTCCAGGATCACTGCACCGTCGTACTTCACCTTTCGCTCTCTAGCTTGTTTGGCGAAGAATCTGCTCCCCCTGCGGATGATATGGGTAAACGTCTGCGGCTCCTCCAGAGTAAAGGCCACCAGATCGATCCGGCAGCACGGTGTCAATCCAATGAGATAAGCAGCGGTTTCAAGAAGAACGGCGACACCGGATGCGTTGTCGTCCGCTCCCGGTGTTTGGCGGTTACCGTCATAGTGCGCCCCCACCAGGAGCGCCGGAAGCTCGGGACGGCTCCCTTCGACGGTAGCTATGATATTGCGGTATTTTCTTCCTTTGAACTGCAGGTACTGGTTCATCACCGGGAGGCCACAGGATATCAGGTGGTTTTGGATGTACTCGCCACGCTTTTCCAGCTCTTCATAATTTTCTCGGCCATGCCTGAGCCCAGCAACTCTGGTCACATGCTCCTGCAGACTGTCTATCGATACATCTCCCGCTCTTTTTGATGTGGGCATCTCATATCTCCGATCCAATGAGGTGCGATTACACTCCAGTTTGAAAGCCAAACAGCGCCTGAATTTCCGGCAACACCATGCGACAATCTTCAAAAATATGCGTCACCGCTTCCGGCAGCGGCAATTGTTCCTTTCTTCCGTCGATCATCATTCCCTCCACCGTGTAGGCCTTTTACAGTATACCTCAGGCCATGGTAGCAAGAGCGACCGGTGAGCCTGGCCGTACTCTGATAATCGGCTTGGTAAAAAAAGAAGAGAGTTCGCATCAGGATGCGAACTCTCTTGCCTTACTCGCCAGCACTAACTAAAAACTCCCCTATTTATCAAGTTTACCGGCATTCACCTTTAATAATTTCCAGCTTCTCCACGATCTCATGGGAGAGTGCCTCAACTTCAGCGAGAAGTTTTCTAGCACGCTCTTGATCACCATTGTTGTAGAAAGAGACAGCATCCCTGGCCAGCCTGTGAATTTTCTCATGGGGCCCGTCAATAAGTTTATAGGAAGGAGTAAGACCACAGAATTCCCGTCCTTCCCCATCGTACCACTTGCCAAAACGGCAGCCATGATGATCCGGGAGAGTGGCAGGATCAATCTTCTCCTTACCGGCAATACATTCTTCAATTCGATGAACGAAATTCTTGTGGTCTGTTTTGGAGCGATCCAGGATGATAAGCTTGTTTCCTTCGGTTTTGAAGATGGTGGTAGAGTTTCTCAGCTCCTCGGAAGCCTTGATAAGCTTTTGAACCTTAAGCATAATATCCTCGGACATCTGTTCCATTTCTTTGGCAGACTCAGCGGTATTTTCAATATTACTGGTAATTTCATTGGTGGTAGCCGATTGTTCTTCGATTGCAGTGGCAATCTGGGTAATCTGGTCATTAACCCCGGTGATTGAACCCATGATTTCATTAAACATACTGCCCAGATTGTCGGTGTACAGAGTGGCCTCTTCTACCTGCTCGTTGGTCCTCTTCATAGATTCCACTGTGGAAGAGGCGCCTTTTTGTACCAACTGAATCTTGCCGGTGATTTCTTTGGTTGCCATGGTAGTACGCTCTGCCAGCGCGCGGACTTCATCGGCAACAACCGCAAACCCACGTCCCTGTTCACCGGCACGTGCAGCTTCTATAGCCGCATTAAGCGCTAAAAGATTGGTTTGATCCGCGATATCCTGAATCGTGTTTACTATATCGCCGATAGCACCGGCATGTTGGCTGAGATCCTGCACAACAAGCGAAAGCTCCCCGGTAGATATGTTGACAGTTTTGATGATTTTTATTGTTTCTTCTGTGACACCTTTGCCCTTACCTGCAATAGCGAGTGTCATGCTGGCCGTTGAAGTTGCTTCGGTAGAATTGGACGATATGTTGTTTATTGTTTGATTCATCTCGGTCGAGGCAACTGCAATTATCTGAGCTTGGGCTGCCTGCTTTTCCAGCTTGTTCGCCATTATTTTCATGTTGCCGCGCACACTCAGCGTAGACTCGTCAATATAATTGACCTGTTCGATCACATTATTGACCATTCCGTTAAAGGAATTCACCATATGCTGAACCTCGGAAACCATACATCCGATCTCATCCCTGGAGGTAATGTTAAATTTGGTTCTGAAATCGCCGCTAGCAAGCTGTTTCATGACATTTGTAATATTTTGGATCGGGATTGTGATCATTTTCTTCACAACAAGATATAGAGAAACAAATGTTATGAATATGACGATAAAAGATGCATATATGATTTTATTTCGTACCGGTTTGAGCGAATCAGTGAATTCGTCCATATAAGTACCGACTCCGATCGTCCAACCCCACCTGTCAAACGTATCAAAGGCAACAACTTTATCCCTTGCCGTTTTTTCATCCTTGTTCATCCATGGGTAGAATATGAAACCATGTTTTTTGTCAAGAATCTCCTTGATAAACTGTCGTCCGTCTGCGTCTTTTGCATCAAGAATATTCTTGCCTTCCAGTGAGGGGTGAATTAGAAGATTGCCCTTCTGGTCCAGGACATAGATGTATCCGGTTTTACCAACCTTAAATCCACGGAATTCATCTTTTTGCTTTTTGAGAAGGTTTGTGAAGTCCAAGCCGATAAAGAAAAGGCCGATCACCTTGCCATCCTGCTTGATGGGCTCATACCTGGTCATATAGTCTTTGCCAAAAAGGACTGCTTTTCCTGAATATGGATTGCCTTGGCTGACATACTGATAGGCTGGATGGCTTTTCCCCAGCAAGGTGCCGATGGCGCGGGTCTTGCCATCTTCCTTCTTGAGAGAGGTTGTCACGCGTACAAAATCATCCCCTTTTTTTGCAAATATGGTGGCGACTGCCGTGGTAAGTCCGGTAAGTTCGTCGACTTTACTGAAATCAAGATTAATTTGCTTTCCGTTAAGCAAGAGTAAAGGAGTTTCAATTTCGCCAATTTTAACGGTTTTCGTTTCAACAAGCTCAATTTTGCCATTAAATCCATTCTTAAAAACATTCAGGAGCTGACCCGACTGGAAATTCAGGCTCTCGTCCAACGCCTTGAGTGAACCAAGAACCGTCTTGGCTTGCATTTGCAGGCTGTCGACTGTTTTCTCTTTGAATGCTTTTCTAACCGAATCCATCGTGAAAACACTGTAGAAAAGGCTGATCAAAATGATGATTACAGTCACGATAATAGAAAACTTCGTCCCGATCTTCATGTTGGTATTGCAGAGTGTCTTCATGTTTTAATCTCCATTTTGCCTAAGCCGCCACTGTTGTTGTTTCTACCCTGTCCTGACACTGACCTTGTTCCTAATAAAAAAACCGCTGGTACCAGCGAATCGCGGTACAAACGGTCTTTAGTGGCGGGCTGTTTTTGTCGAGCAAAACCATGTATTCCACCTAACTTATTAAAAAATATACTTCTTAAAGTAGTTATAACTTAACAACATGTCAAGAATATAAAATCATTTTATTGCTATCAAACGAACTGCCCTTCCCCTATTAATTGCACTTATCTTTCGGAATCTATAATGGAAAAAAGTCACAACAAACCTTTTTCTTCATCCGTTTCTCCTCAAAGATGCTTTACGCCTTAGCTTTCATCAGTTCCCTTACCATTGATGGCTAAGCCCCGACCATGAAATAGCCCCTCCAGATTGCAGGTCTGTTTAAATAATATATAATTAAACAGATAAATAATGGGTCCTGCATTGTTCCACAACAGGGGGGTAATATCCATGAAAGTCCTCAGGGATTATTTTCGTCACCGCGACTATCCGGCGCTGCGCGATATACTGATATTGCTGGTGTTGTTCGGGGGGGCTTTTTTTCTCCTTCTCGGTCAGGCCGGGCTTATTGAACCCGATGAGGGTCGTTATTCCGAAATCCCCCGAGAAATGCTTGAAAAAGGGGATTTCATCACCCCTACGCTTAACTATGTCAATTATTTTGAAAAGCCGCCGCTTCATTACTGGCTGAATGCCCTTTCGTTCAAACTCTTTGGCTTGACCGAATTTGCCGCCCGGTTTACAGGAGCATCAGCGGGGCTGCTTACCGTACTATTGGTCTATTATACGGGCCGCAAGCTGTTCGGCAGGCGCGAAGGCCTGTTCTCTGCCTTCATTCTCGGCACCTCAACCGGTTTTCTTGCCCAGTCCCGCATTAATCTGACCGATATGACGCTGACCTTTTTTCTATCGGCGGCCCTCTGCTGCTTCATCGTTGCTGCCGAGGATCATGAACGGCATAGGGGACACTACTATTTTTTTTACCTGTTCTCAGCATTGGCTGTTCTCACCAAAGGGTTGATCGGATTGGTCTTCCCAGCGGGGATCGTTTTTTTCTATTTCCTGGCAACCAGGCGTTGGAATTTGCTGAAAGAAATGCGTTTGGCAAGCGGGATGGCGCTTTTCCTGGCGGTGGTGGTTCCCTGGTTCATGTTGGTAGCGCAGCGTAATCCCACATTTACAAATTTTTTCTTTGTCCATGAACATCTGGAGCGTTTCCTCACCAAGACCCACGGCCGCTATCAGCCATTCTGGTTCTTTATCCCGATTCTGCTGCTTACCATGCTTCCATGGTCATTCTACGCCGTGCGGGCCGTTGCGCGGACCTGGTGCGCACGCCGGCAGCAGGATGGTGGGCGCTTGATGTATCTGCTTGTGTGGGCAGCCCTCATTTTTCTCTTTTTTTCCGCGTCGCACTCCAAGCTGATTCCCTACATCCTCCCCGTCTTCCCTCCACTGGCCATCCTGGTCGGAAAGATGTTCTCCGATCTCATGGATAAGGAGCAGGAAAAACCCCTCAGGACGGAAAGTATGATCGTGTGCATGCTCCTTTTCATTGCGGCGATATTGGCCTCGATCTACCCCCATGTGAGAGATCTTGCGCCTATTCTGGCAGAATCAGGCCTGGTGCAGCCCGGGAGTTCACTGCTGACGAAACAGCCGATTCTCTCGCCGGAAGGGGGCGCGATTATCGCCTGCCTGTCATTGGCGATGGGAGCGTTGATCTGGTTTGCCGGTCGAAAAAATGATGTTCATTTTCTTTTTATTGGACTCTGCCTCAGCTCATTTTATCTGGAAATAATTGGACCCCAGGTGTTCATGGGGGGCATCGAGTTCAAGAAGTCTTCCAAAGAGCTGGCCCTTCTGGTGCGGCAAGCCATATCCGATAACGATAGACTGGTCACATTCGGTTACGAACAGTCCCTGCCATTTTACACAGGGAGACGGGTAATTGTCGTGGGTAGCAGGGGCGAATTGGAGTTTGGAAGCAAGCAAGGCGACCAGTCGGCCTGGTTCATTGAAGAATCGGATTTTAAGCGGTTATGGCAGGGTGAGCGAAAGGTTATAGCACTGCTTAAAGAAGCGGAATACGAACAGCTCGGCCCACAGCTTGTCCCGACTGCCGCAATTATGGGCCAAAAAGGTAAAAAAATACTGATAACCAACCAAAAGATGATGATGACTTCATCAACTATTTTGCCGATTGGTAGGTCCAAAAGGTGAAATAATCCCATTAATTGCACTTCTCACTCAACCATCTATAATGGAAAGAAGTCGCAATTATTGTGACTGAACCGATACGTGCCCAGAAGGAGACGCCATGAAAAAAGGTGATCTTACCTGTTCGATAGCAATGGCAAAACTGTTGGCCGCTGTGCCCGAGGATGCCGAGATAGGATCTGTTGCCATGTTTGTTGGTGTTAAGGGGAGTGGTGTCTACATGGGTTCGCATATGGATGCCAACCCGGAACAGATCGCCTCGATGATAAGCGCCTTCAGCGAAGCCAAACGTTCGGTTCTGGAGGGTATTATCCGGGAACATGGCATGGAGATGATGGTCTCGGTGATGTTTTTTCTAGCCAGCAGCAACACGGATACAAGGGAATTGGGTGCTGATCCGGCAGATTTTTTTAAGCAGTATTTTGTTCCCAAACACGATGAAGATGAGTAGCTCTCACGGTTTCAATCGGAAACGGAGGCTTAATGGCACCAGCTCTTTCTAAATACTCTCGATTCTCCTCCTCCATCTTCGAATCGGGCGCTGTTCCATGGCTGCACAAGAATGTTCGTGACATCGAGAGTCAATTCCTTTCCGTAAACGCCAGAGAGGATGAAGAGCTACCTACAAAACGTGAGCAGAGCGCCATACATGAGGCCGCCCATACCGTGATTGCCACCATGATCCGCCGTGGAATCGTTCAGGAAGTTTTCATCAGCGACACCGCCGTCAATGTCAACGATTTGTATGACGAGGTGAACATCACCGTCAACGGCCTCACTGGAGGCGTCCGCTTTAATAAGATCCAAACAACCGTTTTCGAGAACGGATTGATCACTTACAGCGGTTTTTTTGCCGAATGCGAAAACCTCTTCCGCAACGGCTTGGAGCTTGAGCCGCTCCTGCCCCAGTTGCGGGCACAGGCCGCCCATGACATCGATAGATTTAATGCACTGCTTGTTTCGGAAGGCCTTTCGGAGGGAGAGATTCATAGTGTCGTCATCGATATCGGCGGCGCACTCAAGCACTACTTCGACAACGGCGCCTGGGAGGCGGTCCGGACCATTGCCGATGCCCTTCTGGAGCGAGGGCATCTGAACGGGGATGAAATATTGGAATTGCTGTCCGGGTTTCCCTAAGCTCTCAGACAATCAGCTCATCCGGAAGTTCATTGGTATCGTCGGATCGTCTAGGGAAATGTTCGGCCAGGATCGTCCCGCATTTCTGGACAACACTGCCAAGCGCCTCGCAGGCGTGTCCGTCCCTGATCCCTTTTGCCAGCTCGTCAGCAAAACTTCGCCATGATTCAGGCTCGATCAGGGCGTTGATCCCGCGATCACCCAATATCCAAACCTTGTGTTCTAGCAGGGAAATAAAGATCAGGATGCCGGTCTCCTCCCTGGTACGATAAAGCCCCTTGCTGAAGAAGGCACTGACCGCCCTCTCCCGCACCGCCTCCTCAATCCGCCTCCTGCTGACAAAGGAGAGCTTGAGGCCGGGAAAGCGCCGGAAAATCCAAAATAAGGGAAAATAGATCAGGCAGACCAATGGGATATAGGTCCAGATGGTGATGTGATGAATGGCAATTGCAATGATCAGGGCCAGTAAGGATGACAAAAGGACAGCCCCCAGGATCTCCGCCTCACGATAACTGTCGCTTTCGTCTACCACCATGGTAGCGATCTCTCCCGAGGTAAGGCGTTCGGCCTCCTTCACAAGCAGGCGGATCCTGTTTTTTTCTTGTTTATTGAAAAAGTGTCTGGCTTTATTGTTTTTCATTTTTTGCCCTTAGAGTCTGTTCTGGAGCTGATTTACCAATCTCCCGAGGCCCCTCCGCCGCTAAAACCGCCTCCACCGCCTGAAAATCCACCGTCTGAGGTACCGCCGCCGAATGAGCCTCCTCCGAAACCACCGCCAATAAAAGGCCCGCCAAAACCGCCGCCTCTTCCCGGACCGCCGCCACCGAACAAAAATGCGATCAGCAACCCTAGAACAAAGCCGGCCGCAACCAGAACAGCCAAAACAATTAAGGCCAGGCCCGGGTATGTAAGCAGCGCAATGACCGGCAGCCCGACCGCCCCTGCCAGCCCCCCCATTATCCTGGAAAAGGCGCCCAGGAAGACGCAGGCCACCAGCAGGAATATGAGCAGTGAAAAGATCGGGCTGGCACTTTTCTTGGCCTGTCTCAGGTCGCGGGTCCGGGCCTGATATTCCCCTCTGACTTCCATTATGATGGCTGAGACACCTGCCTCAATTCCACCTTCAAAATCAGCCGCCTTAAAGCGCGGAGTGATCTCATTTCTTATAATGCGCCCGGACGAGAGATCAGTTAATTTCCCTTCCAGACCGCGACCCACCTCGATCCGAATCTTACGTTCCTGTTTGGCAATCAGCAGAATCACGCCATTATCGATCTCTTTTTGACCGATCCGCCAGGCATCGCCCACTTTAATCGAGTATTGCTCCAGGTTTTCACCTTCCAGGGAAGGGATTGTCAGCACCACGACCTGGGTGGAATCTGTTTTTTCAAAATCGATCAGTGTCTTTTCCAGCCGCTCGGATGCAGCGGGAGAGAGCAGCCCGGCATAATCGTTCACATGGCTGCGCAGTGGCGGGACTTCCAGTGAGTAAACCGGCCAGGGGAATAAGCAAAGAATTACTATGAGGAAAAATTTATTCATAGGCCTACCTGTTACAGCTTAAAGACCGGTTGGTAGAGAGATATTAATAACTATACGTGTCAGCAGTGATTTGTCATTTGTGATTTTTACAGCAAATTTAACTATTCATTTCCAATGATCATTGGTCAGTCGCCTCCTTACCGGGGCGCGGCAGCGACCAGTTGTAGCGGATGGCGAGCAGGCGCAGGACAATTACGGTAGAGGCCGAAACCAGCAGTGCCCAGGTACGGGGAAGGTCAGTGCGATGCAACAATGACAGGAGAATACCCCCAGCCAGGCAAGCCGAGGCATAAACCTCTTTCTGCAGCACCAGGGGAACCCGGGTTGAAAGGATATCGCGGATCATGCCACCCGCGGTGGCAGTCATGACACCCAGC
Source organism: Desulfuromonadaceae bacterium (assembly GCA_036504875.1). Classification (GTDB taxonomy): domain Bacteria; phylum Desulfobacterota; class Desulfuromonadia; order Geobacterales; family Pseudopelobacteraceae; genus JACPFJ01. The sequence goes on along the minus strand of DASXUK010000006.1, from coordinate 14,596 downwards.
ATGACCGAACCGAGAAAACCGATCCCAAAATCAAGGGCCTTGCTGGTGCCGATCACCACGAAGGTACCCAGCCCGACCGCATCAAAGTAAGGGAGAGGATGTCTGAGAAAGTCCAGGTGGCGATGAAAGATAAAGATCGTCAGCGAGACCACAATCGAGATGTACAGATAGGTCTCGTCATGGAAGATAAAGGGGGGCGTATCGCCCAGCAGCAGGTCGCGTAGCGTGCCTCCGCCGGTGGCGGTGACCAGGCCGAGTACCAGTATTCCAAACAGGTCCATGTCGCGGCGAATACCGGCTAAAGCGCCGGAAGCGGCAAAGGCGGCGGTGCCTAGCAGATCGAGGCTGTAGAGCAGGGTCATGTCGACCTCCTTGGCCGCAAGTGTACTGATGGAGCAAGCCGAAGGCAATTCAAAAAAGCGATAGCATCAATGTTCTTTACACGCTATTTACCAAATATCCCTTTTAATCCGCGTTCGATTAGATCCTGCTCGGGGCGCTTCGGCTCGCCCTGCTTTTTCTTCAGAAATTTCTCCTCGATCGTTTGCTGAAGTTTTTCCCTGGCCTTGGTCTTCATCTGTTCCTTCACCGCGGAAGGATCCAGCCGGAATTTGGGCGAAGAGGTGGTGCCTTCGACTTTAACCGGCAAGACGCCCCACCCTTTTTCGTCGGTCAGTAATTTGCCAATGTCCCCTCTTGTGACTTTACCGGAAAGCTCCGGAGAAAGACGTGTAACCAGGGAAATATTCAGGCTCTTGTCCAGTCCGGCCGTACCTTTGGGCGTGATTTGGATATCCTTGCCGGAGACATCGCTGTCGAGGATGATCTTGCCGTTCTGAATTTGGAAAGTGCCTGCAAATCTGTTGAAACGCAAATCCCGCAACTGATCGAGATTAACAAACCTAGCCAGCCCCTGGACCAGCCCCGATCCGGTGAGCCGCCCTTCGGAAATGGTAAAATCCCCCTTGCCGGTGAGATTTTTCTTGAGCAGAGCCGGCTGTGTTCCCCGGCCATTCAGCTCGGCATTCAAGGCCATAGTGCCGAAAACGGTTCCGGCTGCTTTCGGCGCAAAGGCCGAGACTACCTGGTTGGCCTGCACACCTTGCACCTTGAGCCGCGTCGAATAGGCGAAGCCGGTTTGAGTAAGATCGATGCGGGCCGTGTCGGCAAAAGAGCCGCCAGCTAAGCTACCGGTCAGTTGGTCGATGGTGAGGATATTGTCGATCAGCCGGTATTTCAAAAGGAGCTGGGTGACCGGTAAACCTTTGTAAGAGGTCTGCCCCAGCTGCACTGTTCCGGTCGCCCGGACAGGGATCTTCAGCGGTCCCGGCTCCGGCTTTACAGCGCTGTCGGCTGCGGAGGGGGCTGTTTTCGCACCCTTTTTCAGGAACGGATCCAGGTCAAAGCGCTCAGCCTTAACGCTGCTGGTGACAACGATCGGTTTACTGAAGAGATTGCTTATATTAAGCGCTATCTGAAGCTTATTCTCTCCCGAGCTCAGCACCAGGTCTTGAGACGATAGTGCCCCCCCTTTCAAGGCAAGCTTGCCAGCCAAGGCCAGGCGGGCGCCGGAAACGGTTACCTGAAGGTTGTCCAAACGGATTTCCCCCTCTTTAGGCAGATCTTTCAGCGTTGCCACTGCCCCGGCCAAAGTTAACTTCACGTTAACTTTCCCGGCAGGATCGTAGGGTTTTGCCTTGGCGACCAACGCGGGGGGGAGTCCGGTCATCATCTTCTTTACATCCGCTTCAGTTATCCGGAGCTCCGCATCCAGGACAGGTTTAGCAGCAATATTTGCCAGTTTGCCGTCGAGCTCCAGTGCGGCACCGGGCAGTTTTGCCTTAACATTGAATGGAAAAGACTTATCAAGGGCGATATTGTTGGCAATAACCTCAATGCCGCTGACAGCATAGATAAAAGGCTTGTCTGTTTTTGCCGCTTGATCTTCAAAGACAAGCTCTCCCCTGGAAAGCGCCACCTTGGTCACCAGCAGGTTGATATCGCCTTTTGCGGCGGCCTTCTCTTCAGGTGTCGGTTCTTTCTTGGCCATGATATCGGAATAGTTGAAGCTGCCATCCGGAAGCCTTACAACTCTGATGCGGGGGCTATCGAGCCGGATTTCATCTACCACAATCCGTTTCGACAACAGCGGCCAGAACTGGTAGCTCAGCTTGACCAATTCGGCCCTTACAAAGGCCTGCCCCCCTTCCTTCTCCATAATGGTCAGTCCCTTGACGACGATGCCGGAAAAGATACTCACCTTGATCTCACCCAGTTGCACCTGACGATGGAGTTTTTTCTCCACCAGGGGCACCACGGTTTTTTTGACCCTTTCCGGCGTTATTATTATCTTGGCCAGTGCAAAGATTCCTATGAGCAGCGCTACTATCACAGCGCCCACTATTCCGGTTATCTTCAGAGCTTTGTTCATGAAAGCCTCCGTTTCCAAGGCAGGTTGTTCATCGGGAGAAGATGCTGCTGTTGATATTTTAGCAGATTCGCGGTTTAAACCTAAAAAGAGACCACTCACCACGAAGACACGACCACAAGTAGGCGCTTTAAGCGAGGTCACGAAGTTAAAAAATATAATTAGATCGATTGCGCTATTTTAGTGAATATTTTTATGTTCTTGTAATTCTTCGTGTTCTTCGTGGCTTCGTGGTGAATACAAGCCGTTTATATGAGATTCGATTGAATTGTGTCATGATGGCTGGTGGAAGGAGTAACCATTGAACAATTCTCCCAAGAACAGCTTTGCCCTTTTTACTGATGTAAGTTTAAACCCGCAGCAAAAGTTCGGTTTCGGCGGCTATCTGCTTATTCCATGCCTGTCGCTGCAAACCAGCCCGGATGAAATTAAGCGAGCTGAAATCTCGGCTCAAGTTCGGCTCAGGGAATTTACTGAAACTTCTTCGACAAAATTGGAGATTCAGACGGTGTTGTGGGCACTGGAAGATTATCGGGCAGACAAGGGCGCTGAGCCAGGGCGTCTGCAGATTTATACCGATTCGCAATGTGTTGCCGGACTATTGGGAAGAAGGGCCGGCTTGGAGAAAAGTGCTTTTGTTGCCCGGCGCTCGGGAAAAATACTCGAAAATGCGCCGCTTTATTGCAGCTTTTATGCAGACTATGATGAACTGGAATTTGAATTGATCAAGGTAGTCGGACACTCCTGCGCCGCCTCCCACAACACAATCGAAAGAATTTTTTCGTATGTTGATAAGGAAGTACGGCGGGCCTTAAAATCCCACCCGAAAACCAAAAACAGCACTGTGGTTGAAATACTCGGTCTCGAATGATCGCCCGTTGATTTCCTTGAACTTTGGCTTGGTGCTGCTGAGAAACCGATACCCTAGATCAAGACTAAGATAGTCGGTCAGTATTAAATCCAGTCCAGCCCCCACCTGGTAGGCAAAGACCAGGGCCGTGTCGTTGCTCAGGGGCTGGCCGGTCACCTGCAGGTTATCAGCCACAATCCGGGCAACCCCAATGCCGATTCCGAAATAGGGTGCCCAAAAGGTTTTGTCACTGAAAACGGCGAAGCCGTTGATCAGCAGACTATCCATGGTCAAGCTACCACTACCCTTGAACTTTCCTTCCAGTAACCCCACTTGATCAATCTTGTTGCTGCGTCGGGAGTATTCAAGCTCGACGCGCCCCTCTCCCAGAGTGTTGTTATGCTCCATATCCCAGCCAACAACAGCGCTTCCCTGCAGAGCCGGTTTAAATTCGAGGTTAAAGGCACCCTGATCATCTGTGCTCTTGGCAGTCGCCAGCGAATTCCCGCCCACAAAAGCCCCCACATAAGGGCCAGAGTGCTGTGCCAGCGCCGTACCGCAGAGCAGCAGCGGCATACATAGAGTGATTAGTATCCGGCTGGTTCGTTTCATGTAATCCCTTCCTGGTATCGGAGAGTAATCAGATAATAATTAAGGCACTAGAAAATTAACGGCCTGGGTCTTTCCGCCAAAAGTGGCAGTGAGAGTGGCTGTGCCGGAATCAACGGCCACAACCTGCCCTGGTTGGTTCAGTGCATCAGCCAAAATTGCAACATTCGGCTTGTCTATTGTCCAGACGGCATCTTCTGTCACAATCTGAGTCCCATCGTTGTAATGAGCCTTGGCGATAAACATTTCCTGTTTGCCGGAGGTAATGTTTGCGGGACCGGAGATTTCCAGACTCTCCAGGGTGCGCACCTTGATTGTCACTGGCATGGTGGCGGTTATTCCGCCGTAGGTGGCGCTGATGGTGACCGGGGTTACGTTCGGGGCAACTCCTGTGACCCGTCCTTTGGATACTTCGGCGGTATTGGTAACGGTAGCAATAGCGACATTGCCGGATGTCCAGTTGCTACTGAAGGTCAGATCTTGTTTCGTGCCGTCATTGAAAGAGCCGGTCAAAGTGAAGCGGTCGCCGGTTCCGGCAGTCAAATCAGTTCGATTCGCCGTGATTAAAATAGAACTGAGCAGCGGAGCAATGACTGTCAGATTGGTCTCGGCTGTGAGACTGCCGACTTTAGCGATTAATTTGGTCGGTGTCGATAAAGGGGTCTCCGTAACTGCAGTCAGCCAGGCCAGGTTCACTCCCGGGGCGCTTGTTGTTGCGATAGCGGGATTAGCAATCGACCATTGAACCAGTGCGGTGATATCGCGTGTGGCGCCGTTACTGAAGGTTCCGGTGGCGGCTATGCGAGTGGTCGTATTTTTGACCAACTTGGTATTGGCTGGGCTGATAGTAATCCCAGTCAGGTTGCCTCCGGTCACTTTGATGCTGGCCGCGCCACTGACACTGTCCAGACTGGCGCTGATCGAGGTGGTTCCTTCTATAAGAGTCTTGGCTGTTCCTCCGGCGACCGTTGCGATGTCTGGCCGGGAGGAGCTCCAGACAACCTGACTAGTGACATCAGGAGTTGCTCCGTCGGAATAATGGCCGGTGGCCTGAAAAGGTACGGTAGACAGACTGAGGAGCGTGGAACTGGCCGGGGTGATAGTGATCGATTGCAGCTGCGGAGCAGTGACTGTCAAAACTGCGGTAACCGGAGCTTGATCATAGAATTTTGCACTGATCGTGGAAGATCCAACCAAGTGTGTCTGTGCCAGCCCCTTGCTGCCAGCGTCGTCGCTTACAGTCGCAACGCTGGATGTGTCCGAGCCCCAGGTAACATCATAAGTCAGGTCCTGGGTGGTGGTGTCCGAGAAAGTTCCGGTAAACGTGAATTGAGTAGTCAGTCCCTTGGGAACAGTGGGAGCAACCGGGCTAATAGCCAGAGCAGTCACCGTGGCGTTTGACACTGTCAACTGGTAACTGGCGGTCACGTTCCCTTTGGTCGCAGTCAGTTTGGCAACTCCCGGGGCCTGACCGGTAACCCGCCCCGGGCTGCCCGCATTAGCGAAATCAGCCACGGTCGGAGCATTGCTGGCCCAGGCCACCTGATCGGTAATGTCGCGGGTGTAGAGGCCGGAGAAATCACCGATGGCTGTAAGCTTGATCGAAGTATGCGCAGCAATGGATGGGGTAACCGCAACAATCTTGATCGAAGTCAGGGGGGTGAAATTATTCGGGTGGGTAGGGGTTTCCGAGCCGCAACCGGACAAAAACACCAACATAACGATCCCTGCCCGGAACAGGTTAATCATGCGCAGCCTCCTAATCATGAAATTACATTTTTATCGTTTGCGGCGCAGGCAATCATTCCTGCCAGGGCCGCTCTTCTGATCAATGATCCTGAGATTCCAGCACGCCTTAAAGCTTCAACAGCCAATTAGCACTAGAGATTCCATACGCATCATGGCTTTTTGGTGCTTTTTAATCTGCCGAATATACTTTTATCAGGGCAAAATAGCAATCACACATCATAATACGGACTAATCTTTTTCCTCCTCTCCAACACGGTTTTGAACCTCTTGGTGACCCCGGTCACATCATTTATCCACCCACGCTCCCTATAGTATCTAAAACAACAAACACCGCGGAGGAACAATGTGGGGACTGGGTCTTGGAAGCATATTTCTATTAGCTGCTTCAGCATCATTGTCTTGCTGTGACAGTGTAAATACACCGCAAGGGCTTGCCGTTAACGAAATCGGTAGTAAAATTATCGGTACTACCAGCAATTCGACCATTTTTCAGACCAGCAATATTAAAGCCACCGTTACACATTTATCGACTGACAGCAGCCTTAGAATAGCAAATCGGGAATCGGGTGATAAAACTGAGCGGACAGAACAATGAAAAAGCTTCTCCGGATCATCCGTAAGGCTGATTTTACGGACAAGTTGCAGCTTCGCGGCAGCCGCCGACGTGACATCGGCTTGGTCACGGTCGGTCTGGCCATCTGTGCTGCGCTTGCCTGCGTCTCTCTGCCGAAAGCTGCCTGTAGACATCTTTACTCGCTAACTGGCGATTCTGGTACGCATCAGCCCCAACCCTACTATGCATCGGTTACCAGTCTCGATTTTTTCCGTTATGTTTCCACAAATACCGGGATACCTGCTTCCCGCAGTCTAGACTACCTGCTCAGCGATGGTAATGTTGCACGGCTGTCTCTGGACCAGGACCTGCAGCTGCACCTATATAATTTCCTGGAAAAAAAGAAAGTGCCATATGCGATTTTTGTGGCGGTCGAGCCCAGGACCGGACGCATTCTGGCCAATGTCTCCTATTCTGCGGCATCGTCTTCCTGGGGCTCGCGAGCCTCTTTCAACCCTTATCCCATGGCTTCCCTTTTCAAGATTGTCACAGCCGCGGCCGCCTTTGAATCAGGAAAATTCAATTCTACTACCTCACTCAGTTTTCGCGGGGCATCTTGTTCCGAGAGCCCCAGCTCCTGGGGCAAGCCAGGCCGGTCGAGGGATGCTCGCATGCAGCTCAACGATGCCATGGCCCACTCAGTCAATCCCGCCTTTGGCAGACTTGCCGGAGATCGCCTCGGAGGACCGCTCCTGTTTGCTACTGCACAGCGTTTTGGCCTGGGAGCCAACCTGTTTGGAAGCGACCTGATTCACAGCGGAAAGATATCTCTTCCTTCAACAAACGGAGAACTGATGAGAATGGCAGCCGGTTTGGACCACAGTGTCAGGACATCTCCGTTTCATGTTGCCATGATGCTTGCGGCCATAGGTAATGGTGGGGTCATGCCGGTTCCGTCGTTTGTGGATGCCGTAGATGACCGGCAGGGCAACAACCTGTACAGTTTCAGAGCGGCCCCGCTCGCTACTATCACTTCGCCGGCCGTGGCCGAAGAACTGGTTCGCTCAATGTCCGGCACCGTCTGTTCCGGAACAGCCAAAAGAGCCTTTGCCGATCCTGAGGCCCTACGTTTTCGCAACGAAATCGCGGTGGCCGGAAAAACCGGTTCGATCAATGGGGATGATCCGGCCGGCCATTATAACTGGTTTGCCGGTATTGCCCCGGCGGCTAATCCCAGCATTGCCTTTGCAGCGCTGGTTGTGAATGAAAACCGGGTGAGGGTAAGGGCATCTCAGGTAGGCCGCGCCGCGCTGGATATATTTTTTTCAGCAGACAAAAAAAACGGGGACCAGGCCTTTATCAAAGGCAACCGGTCCCCATCCATATCGTCTTATAGTAAACCTTTAGAAAAAACCGCCGCCCTCAAGCATGAAAAGCAATGAAAACACACTGATACTGCCAGTCAGGTTCCGGTCGCTGGTCCCTTATAGTCCACTTGAACCCGACCGTTGGTTGCCGATCATTTTTGAAAACCTTTGCCGGCGGATACCTGAGCTTTAGGCTTACTCCTCCTGCCTTTAGCCGATAAGCCTTGTCTTCGGAGGCCGGCCGGTCATCGGTTGAATTATGATCAAAATCTGCCGAGCCCTCTCACCTTAACCCCGCCAACAGCAGCGGATAGGCCTCGCCCCCCTCTTCCTGCAGTCGGCGCGCCCCGAGATAACGGCTGCGGAAATAGGGGGTGTCCATTTTAGAGATGGTTACGCGATGACTGCCTGATGAGGCATGGATCATACGATTGCCACCCAGGTAAATACCGACATGCGAAGCATATTTCGCGTAGGTCTGAAAAAAGACCAGGTCACCTTTGCGGATTTCGTTATGCGGTATTTCCATTCCGACTGCGAATTGTTCGCGAGCAGTGCGCGGTATGGTAATTTTTAGAATCTGGTAAACCTTTTTCACAAAGGCGGAGCAGTCGATGCCACTACTGTCGTTGCCGCCAAACAGGTATTTGGCTCCGAACAGACCGTAGGCAACACCTTCCAGAGGGGTGGCATCATCGGTTAGCTCGGCCGAGAGTACCTCTTCCGGTAATTCGAGTGCCAGATTATGGTCGGAAACAGGAACCAGTGGCGTCTTGGTGATATGCTGTACTCGTGGCTGATCTACGCTTGAAACACTTTTAAAAACAGGTTTGTGCGAGGCTTTTGCTTTCACTGCAAGCAACCCACGCGGCGGTTTCCTGACCAGACCTTTAACTTTTGCCTTCAAACGTTCAAAGGGCTGCGGGGTTTTCCATTTGGCCTCGGCAGCCGAAATAAAGGCGATCACGTTTATCATACAAATCGCAATACAACAGACGATGCGGATAATAGGTAACATGGGGCTCCTTTTACCTGTCCTTGATCAATGCTCGCCGGTTGTTCTAATGCTTCGGCTGAAATCACGCTGCAAATCTGGGTGCTGAAAATAAAAAAGCCGGGTCGCCGATATCATAAGTGATATTTCGGCATCCCGGCTGTCTCTGTAAGACCCATAGGCTTTCCGCCCCATCCTTGCGGATGGTTTAGTATTGTCGTCTATCTTTTAAGTTTTGGCAAAAATACGTTTTAGCGAAGACAAAGTCAAACTCTATTTTGCATGATGTAATGTTAAATTTATGCTAGTAATACTTTAATTATAATTGATAACGCTTTCATGAATACGCTATTAAACAGATTTAAGAGACAAGATACAGTTATATCAGCTATTATGTAGTTACTGGAAATTTATTAACTAGCTTAAATCCTAAGAATACAGATTCCCGGAAGCGTTCTTGATCTTCAATTCCCTAGGCCCACTTCCTTGAAAATCATAGTATCCTTTAGAGAAAGACTCCTGAACAAAAGGAGTAGTGAAACCGGAAGCCGCCTGGTTCGGGGGTGCTATGGCCAAGAAATTATTCATAGCGGCAATAGACAAAAACAGCGGAAAAACCACTACCAGCATTGGACTTATGCATCTTGCACGGCAAAAGTACGAGAGGGTGGGTTTTATCAAGCCCTTTGGCGGACAGACGGTTTTGTTCAGGGGCAAGCTGATTGATAAGGATGTCGCCTTGATGGCTCGGGTGTTCAACCTGACAAAGGACTTGGATCTGATGTCGCCGGTTGTCCTGCGACCTGATACAACCCGCAAAGTAATTGACGGTGAGATCGTGCCGGCTGACCTTCAGGAAAGGATACTGCGTGCCTTTGCCGAGCTGGAAAAGAGATATGATTTCATCATAATAGAAGGTTCGGGGCACCCCGGGGTCGGTTCAATATTGCAACTGTCCAACGCGCGGGTGGCAAGCCTGTTGAGCGCCCCGGTGCTTATCGTTACCGGCGGAGGTCTGGGCAGCGTAGTTGATAGGCTCGCCATGATAATGGCACTTTTTGACAAGGAAAATGCAGATGTAAGGGCGATACTAGTAAACAGGCTGGTCGCGGAAAAACGGGAGCGCACCCTTGATTATTTGAGACGTGCTCTTAAAGAGGAGCGATTTCAGGTACTAGGCGGGTTGAATTTTCAGCCGGTGCTGGCAAATCCGACCCTGCGCCGTATATCAACCATACTTGGTTTGCCGGTTTACGGAAACAAGCGCCAGATGCAGAGGATCATCTACAAAGTCTTGGTCGGGGCGGCATCCACCCAGCGAATCATTGAATTGCTCCAAGAACCGACCTTGATCCTGGTAACCAGCAGCCGTGATGAGTTACTGGTTACCTTGGCTCATTTATACCAGATGCCTCAGTACCGTTCATTAATCGTAGGGATGATCATATCGGGCTCTGCTCCAGTATCCGCCATAACCCAGCAGATTCTGGACAAGAGCAATATCTGCTATATGAGGACTAATAAGCATGTCAGCGCCGAGCTTTACCAGATCATTGGCAAGGATGAATCCAAGATAATCGCTGAGGATCGCGAAAAACTCGATCTGATTCGAGCCTTGACGGAAAAAAACATTGATTTCGAAGAGATTGACAAGCTGTTCTCAGAAAACATATCAAGCAAGAAAGGTTGTGGAAATGTCTAATCGAGAGAGTCCGCTGCATTGTGTGGTGGTAGGATGCCTGGTGCGTAATGTAAAAAACCAGGTACTGCTGATCAGGCATCACAAGCGCGGCTGGGAAATACCCCAGGGTCGCGTGGAAGAGGGTGAAAACCTGATTGATGCGCTGCATCGCGAGGTACGGGAGGAGGCAGGCGTCGAGATTGAGGCGGGTCCCCTGGCAGCAGTCTGGTCCTTGGTGACGCTTCCGCCGGCTATCATTTTCACCTTTCTTGGCCGCTACAAGAGCGGTAACCTGGACACCTGCAGGAATAGCGGGGATAGCACCGAGGCCTGCTGGACCACCGAAAGCGAGGCACTGGAGATGATTACCGTACCGGTAATGCGGGAACGGCTGGTAGCGCTGCTGGAGTTCAATGGCTCAACCATTTATCGTTCCTATACCACCAAACCCTACCAGGTTCAGCTGGAAAAGGATTTGGGGAAGAGCTGGCCTGGGGCTGCAAAATAAGGGTGGTGGCTCCTCACCCGTAAGACAAGTGAGACATCCGTCCTGAAAATCAGGCTTGGACTGGGCTCCGGTAGTTGAAATTTCTTGTAGGTTGATTGAAATCAAGGAATGGTTAAAAGGAGCACAGCCCCGCTTAAGAATGTCCGGCCCAAAAATCAGCCACATCTTTCAAAATGCTGTCGGAAACCAGCTCCTTCACATCCGCCTCGAACCAGTCGGCCGGCATGCTACGACTGTAACCTGGCTCGACAAAACGGTTATCCATCAGAACGATCAAGCCGCGATCGGATTCGGAGCGGATCACACGCCCGGCCGCCTGAACCGCCTTGGCCATGGCCGGGATCATATAGGCATATTCGAAGCCGGCCTTGTAGCGGCATTGGTAGTACTCCCTCATCTGCTCGCGTTCCATGTCAAAATTGGGAAGCGGCGGACCGACCACAAAAGCACCGATCACCATCTCACCGGCATAGTCCATACCTTCCGAGAATGATCCTCCCTGCACTGCAAACACAATCGTCGGATCGATCCGCAGCCGCAACTGTTCGAGAACGGCCGCAACCCGGTTAGCCTGCATGCCCCGCTCCTGCTTGAGCACCTTAAAGCCTTTCGGCGGTTGGAAGAGTAAAAATACCCGCTCCATGAACTCAAAACTCGGCAGGAACACGAAATAATTCCCTTGTTGCAGGGTTACTATGCGCTGGATGGCATCGGCTATTCTGGCATAATTGCGTTCACGCTGGCTGTAGCGGGTAGAGATCTGAGGAATGATCAAAAGCTTGCGCTGTTCCTGCGGAAACGGGCTTTGAAATTCCTCCATCCTGACGGTCTCAAGATTGATTCCAGACAACTCGGCATAGTATGCAAACGGCTTCAGCGTTGCTGAGAAGGCCACCACCTGTTGGTAATCGGCATAACAGTCCTTGAGCATGGCCGAGGCATCGCAACAGGTGATCTTGACGGTTCCGCCGCTTAAATCGGGATGATATGAGGCAAAAAACTCCGGCCGCTCAGGATCAACAACATATTCGAGTTTTTCGGTAAATTCGGCCCAGTAGAAACAGAGCCGCAGGACAGCGTCCTGTTGCCGGATCTCCGCATCCGACTCCAGGTAGCGGGACAAAAAGGCGCGTAGCCTGGCATCCTGCTCCAGGAAGCTCCCCTGAGGCGGCTCGATCTTGTGCGGCTTGGTGCGATCTCCATTGCGGCAGGCCGCCACCGCCCGTAAGCAGCCTTCCAAAAGTTCCACCGCCTCGCGACGAAAACGGGGTACAAGCTGTTCCAGGTCTAGCCGCATCTGCTCGATCACAAGCGAGGAAAGCTGCGGCGAGTAGTAATCCATTGACCTGGCCGGAAGATTATGGGCCTCATCGATCACCAGATTCGGCTTGCCGGCCTGATCCAGGTTGAGGCTAGTCAGACGGCCGAATGCCGAGCGCGGGGCAAAGACATAGTTGTAATCACAGATGACGACATCCGCCTCTGCTGAGCAGTCCAACTGCAACTCGAACGGGCAGACCTGAAACTTCTCGCCCAGTTCGCGGAACAGACGGGCTTTTAGTTTCTTTTTTCGGGCCAGCAGGTCGAGAACACCATGCTGCTGAAGCTTGGCGTAGTAATCGCGGGCATATTCGCAGTAACCGGGATTGCAAAGCGCCTCGTCCTTAAGGCAGATCTTGCCTTTGGCTGTGATGGAGAGCGATTTGACTTTAGCGCCTGTCTCCTGAAAGCGAGTCACAGCCTCTTCAGCTACTGAATGTTGGCTGTTTTTAGGTGTGACGTAAACCACCCTCTGACCGCGACTGAGGGCATCCTTCAACACCGGATAGAGCACCCCGACAGTCTTTCCCAACCCGGTCGGGGCCTGGATCAAGAGCGGTGGGTTTTCAGCCAGCCCCTGCTCGATTGTCTGCATCAGCTCGATCTGACCGATACGCGGGCTTTCAAAGGGAAATGTAAAGTTTGAAGCGATCCGGCGACGGCGGGCAGCCCGTTTCTCGGCCTGCCTGGCTTCCACGACCAGCTCGTCAAGCCGCCGCTCCAGCCAGCCTTCGTACAGCAAGAGATCGAGAACCGCTTCAATGTCCAAGGCCTCGCTATTGCGGGAGGAAACCAGATGAAAGTTGAGTTGGGGAACAACCTTGTGTTCACGCCAATAAAAGTAGCCATAGGTAAGCAGTTGCAGACCATAAGGGTGCTCCAACAGGTTTTCCGAGAGCCGCTGGCTGAGCTCGCGGACATTGAAAGCGGACTTTATTTCCTCTATGCGAGGGGAATCATGCCTGAAGAGACCATCCATGCGGCCGTCGATCCGGAAACTATAGCCGTTCCGGTCAAACTGGCTGCTGATTAAAACCTCGGACAGGTACAGAGGATCGGCCTTGGCCCTTTTCTTCTGGACCCGCAGGTGAATTTCCTGGCCTTCGGCGGTCGCACGGCCATAACCGGAATGAGCCTCGATGCTACCAATGCGGGGGGATGGTAATGCAAAATCGCGAAGCGGGATAATGATGAGTTTATTGTCTGGTGCAGCAATAGGTTCTACGGCATTACTCCTATAAATCAGGTTTTCTGGATTTTAACCGGATCAGCCAATGCCGTCTATCATTTTAAAATTTAGTATTATCAATGGCAGGCAACTGCAGAGAATGTCGAATATAGTTGTAGTGAAAACTGGAGGAGCTGCAAAAATATATACTGTGTAATAAAAACATCAGCAAATGTTCCCAAAACAGGAAAAAATAGGGACGTTTAATATATTTTCACAGACCTCAAAAACGGACTGGGGAGCCATGAAAAAGCGACTCCCCAGCTCTTTCACAGGGGTTGTTCTACACCATTCTTCATTCACTCCACGGGCAGGCTATCACCTGCAGTTTTAAATTCCCCCTTGCACTAACTGCGTCAATGACGTATAGTTACCTCATGGTCATCATCGAAACCCCAATATTTACTAAGCAGCTTTTATCCACTCTCTCCGACGAAGAATATCGTCTGTTTCAAGCAACTCTTTTGGAGCGTCCTGATACCGGAAAAGTCATTCCCGGCGGTGGGGGACTTCGTAAAGTGCGCTTGGGGTTGGATGGGCGAGGCAAGAGCGGGGGCGCAAGAGTAATCTACTACTGGTTTACTGTGCGGGGAATCATTTTGCTCCTGTTCATGTACCAGAAGAATGTTCAGGACAATCTGACCCAAGACCAACTAAAACAGCTTAAGAGGATTATTGAGGAGGAATACCATGAAAGATGAACTTTTTCAGGAACTACTGGAAAGCGTAAAACAAGGCGCGGCGATTATGAAGGGCACTATGCAGCCCTCTCGGTCGTTTGAATTCCCAGAGACAGAGGTTCGCGCTCTACGTGAGCAGTTCGGGCTTTCTCAAAACAAGTTCGCTGACCTTGTGGGAATAAGTGTAGGAACATTGAGAAACTGGGAGCAAGGCCGCCGTAAACCAGAAGGTCCGGCACGTGTGCTTTTGCGGGTTGCTTCCCGTCACCCGGAGGCACTTCTGGACATTGGAAGGGAACAACCAAAAAGAGCAGACCACACACCATCTCAATCTACCGGACGTACAAAAAAGCTGTGTGCCTCTTAGAGTCTCGCCCCCAGCGGGGACGCCTCAAGTGCTTCTGACATTGCATGTCGTCAATATCCTTTTCTCTCTCTGTCTCGGGTCAAACCCAGGCCCGTTAGTCGTAGAGTGCAAATCGGAGATATCCAGGTCCTGTAAATAATTTTGTGTAAATGGTTTTTTCGGTCTTTTATAAAGTAGGCATTCTGCCTTCAAAAATTATTGAGAATTGATTCAGTGCTGACTTCCAGTCTCTGATCGGCATTGTCCATTTTTTTGCAATATT
>DASXUK010000005.1:0-31352 GCA_036504875.1 Desulfuromonadaceae bacterium | reverse complement strand
TCCTCCTCCGCTCAACTTTACCACTCTGCGCCGGCACTTGGTCGAGAACCGATATATCGGCGGGATCTTCTACTATCAGATCATGAACGGCATAACCGGAACCGCGATGCCGTATTTTAAAAAGCATCTGGAATCGGAAAAGATCTGGGACCTGTCAAACTATGTCGGGGTTTATTTCCTGGGATATACCGATGCCAATCTAGCTCCGCGCGGCATTGATGCAGCTTATGAAGAGGAGTGGCAGAATCCCTATCTTCCACCGGATAAAAGAGGGAAGGAGCGAGAGTAAATTCAGATGCATGGTTCACCACGAAGACACGAAGCTCACGAAGTTAAAAAGACGGTAAGTTACGTTGGTTTCGCCTTCTTCGTGCTCTTCGTGGCTTCGTGGTGGATAAAAGTTTTTCCAACGATGAACCAGTATGGATTTATCAAAAAGGGGATTCAAAATGAACAATCCCATGGATGACGGGGCATTCCTTTTTATGTGGATCGGATTTCTGCTACTGATGATCGTATGCATCGTAGCGATCTTCATCTGGGCCATACGGACGCGGCAGTTTTCCGATCAGGAACGGGCACGTTATCTGGCTTTACACAGCAAGATAACGGATGAACACGAGCCGAACCATCACGACCAGGCCGGGAGATCGAAACAATGATGTTCAACCTTTATGTGCAGCAGAACCAGTGGATTGTTTTGGCGCTGATGGCCGGGATTGGCCTGATGCTGATCTTCTGGCTCACCTATCTGGCCATGTGGCGTCCCAGGGAGGATGAAAGCATCATGGCCAACATGATCAAGATCACCGGGATCAACAGCTTTTTCAGGTGGGTGGTGAGCTTCTTTCCCTGGGTCCTGATCGTGTTGGTGTTTATCAGCATCATGTATACCTTGGCACATACGATAGCGGCGATAATAGTGGTGCCGAACTGGTAACAGCATATGGCTTAGTTGCTGTGTCATTATACAAAAAGGGCGTGGGTGGCTTCATGAAAGAAAAAAGACTTTACGACGAGGAAAGGGAACTGCCCCACCCTTGGGAGTGGGTGATTATCATCCTGTTCAGCGCCTCGATCGTCGGGTTTGGGCTGCTGGCATACCGGCTGGTGCCGGAGGGGCCGCGCTACTGGGACTTAGGGCAGCTTCCCGATACTCCGGCCGAATCGATTTATTCCACGGAAGTGCCGCACGGTAATAAAAATGTGTCCCCACAGTTCCAGAAGTGGCCCGAGAGCCAGCCGAAAAATCCACTCAAGCCGCGTAATGTTCCACTGCGGGAACGGGGGCATCAATGAAAAAGCTGCTTGCCACAGTCAGCGCCGCGGCGGTGATGTTGCTGGCGGCACTGTACGGGATCGTACTGTATAACGGGCCGCGCATGACCGTTCAGCCACACCTGCGGTCCTTCCAGGCAGTCCTTCCCAATCTTCCGGCGGAGACAACCCCGGTTCAGATCCCTGAGAAACTGCCCTCCGTTGCCCAGGCTTCCAAAATCAGAAACCCCCTCAAAGGCACCAGCGGCAACCTGCATCGCGGGAAAGTTTACTACCATTACTACTGCGTATTTTGCCACGGTGAAAATGGAGACGGCCATGGTCCGGTCGGACAGAGTTATCTGCCAACGCCTGCCGATCTCCGCTCGGTCAAGATTAATAATTATCAGGATGGGCAGCTTTTGCGGGCCATGCTGACCGGCATAGGCCATGAACCGGTTCTGGAGAGGGTAGTCCCCCCCCAGCATCGCTGGTTTGTAGTACTCTACGTGCGATCATTGCCATAAAAAAAGGAGACAAACATGTTGATAACATCATATCGAACAATAGTGCAGGCTCAAACCCAGACCGTGTGGGATCTTCTTCTGGATCGAATCGAGAACCCGCGCAGATTTCAGCCCATTATAGACCAGTCAAAGGTGCTGGAACGATTTCCCCTGGGCGTAATCAGGGAGATGACGGTCGACGACACGGTCATCCGCGAACGAATCACCATAGAACTAGGCGATTATGCCATTAACAGTGAGCTGCTTGAACACCCGCTCTATACCGGCACGACCTTTACCAGAATTGTCCCGACCTCCGTGCAAAACCCGATGGCCCCCGTGCACCTTGAGATCGGTCTTCGGCTGGAGCTAAAGGAAAAACATCGCGAAGGGCTGGTGGAGCCGGAAGAGGATATGGAGATGGCCATCAAGCAGGAGTTGCAGGCAATCAAGCAGCAGGCTGAGGAGCTGGAGAGCAGGGAGACTGAGCCGGTGGGGTCCGAGAAGAGGTTTAGGAGCCCGTTGGGGGGCGGTTAACAAACATGGAGGTGAGCTCCAGCAAAAGCTGGCTGGATCCTACGTGGGTGAGTGGCAGGTCCGGGATGGGGTGGCAATGCGAACCATCCTGACCGATTCAAATGATATTGTCAGCCTTTTCCTGGACAATCTCGATCCCAGGGAATTTCAATGACTTAAGCAGGCGCTCTACCAATGGCGGCAGTTCAAGTTGTAACGGTGGCATGGAAGAAGAAAGTGGTAGTATACTTAAAGTGATGAGCAACCCTATTCTGTTGGAAATGACGGCAGGCAATCTTTCAGAGGGAGGCTATGATGTTTAAAGAATTTAAAGAATTTGCAATGAAGGGCAATGTGGTTGATCTGGCGGTGGCTGTCATTATCGGCGGCGCTTTTGGAAAAATCATCACCTCGCTGGTCAATGACATGATCATGCCTTTGGTGGGTCGAGTGATGGGCAAAGTTGATTTTACCAATCTTTTTATCACTTTGGATGACCGGACTTTTGAGACCCTTAAGGCCGCCAAGGATGCCGGTGCACCGACACTGAATTATGGAATTTTTATTAATTCCGTCATCGATTTTGTTGTCATAGCCTTTTCAGTTTTCATTATTGTAAAACAGATGAACCGTTTGCGGAAACCGGAAGTGGCGCCCACTCCTTCAAATAAAAAATGCCCGTACTGTTTTACCATCCTGCCGGAGGAGGCTACCCGTTGTTCCGGCTGCACCTCCGAAATTACTCCTGGATCGGGAATAAAGTAGCAAAAACAGATTCTTCTGAAATGCCGCTTTAATATACAACTGCGCACTTTCCCTAAACAACCTTGATCCCAAGGAGATGAGCCAAGCAGGTAGAATAGATACGGATCTACCTGCTTGGCAGCTCCTACCTTTCACCTTTTCCCCGCACCTTTCTCACCTTTCTTGAATCACATATCCAGTTTGCTACACTTATTTAGCCATCAAGGTTCTCCGACTAAAGAGGCCGCTTATGCAGGATATTTTCATCGGTCATGCTGGGTCAGGTTCTTTATGGTCTTTTTCCATTTTCTTGTTCGCTCGGCGCTGCAGGACAGGTTTTTCCTCCACCACCGCATAGTGGAGCGACGGGTGGCACCGGCACGAAATGCCGGTCAGGCTCCACCAAGACCAGACAAACCACACCTACATCGTCATTCCCATATTTCCCACCATAACGGTTGCAATTGCCGATTTAGTCGGGTCAGCGACACTGGTTGCCTTTACAAGATACATTCCTTGGAGAGCGGGAGCCGTGTAAAGTCCGCCGGATGTTATGCTTCCCCCGTTTTGGCTTATCACAGACCAGGTCACCTGGATGTTGGTCGCAAACTGCTGGGTTCCGTTGACCTGTAATTTTGCAACACCAGGGGTAATAGTTATGCCGTTCACTACAGGATTGGCACCTGGAGTCATGATATTTCCGGACAGCATTGTTCCGCCCGCCATGTTTCCCATCTGACCGGTAAACACGGAAGTACCGTTCACGTACATCATGGTGACGTTGCCATTGCTGTCGATTGTCATTTTCACGTCATCAAACATCTTGTCCATTCCCCGGCCGATAGTGAACGCACCTGACATTGGGTCTGCATTCACGACGCCGTAGGCACTCATCAGTGGGCCCATTTTTTGCCGTAGATGCAACCTTGCAGTACTCATATTGCCGAACATGGAACTTAATACCGGGCCGCTTGGATTTCTGTAAAAAGTGTTCAGGGATGACATGTTTTTAAAACTACCCATGTCCGCCACCATAAGGTTGGATAATGGGTTGATATTCGCCGTTCCCGGGCCGCCGCTCATGGAATAAAGCGAGCCGGCCCTGAGCAAAAATGGAGCGGTCTTGCCACTCACGTCAAAGGAGAATGCCCCGTTTTGGGCATTAATAGTGGTGCTTATCTCTGAATTATTAGCGGCATCTTTAAGAAAGGCAGTTCCGCTCATTGGCGCACCGGTCGCTGCTATCCCGGAGACTGTGGATGGGGGGGCACTGTTTCCCCCACCTCCGCATCCAGATAGCGCAATCCCTAAAAAGGATAAGGCTACAATATTATTAATTATTCTGAAAATTTTACCCTTCATGGCTGTCTCCTTGCTTTTGATGATATGTTGTATTACCTCCCCTTTTGCCTAGGAAAAATTTTGCCACTTTCGCATGGCATTTCCTCCTTTTGAATACCCTCCGGAGATTTTCGCAGGAGGAAGTGTCGCTGGAACGGCAGAACCTTTCAAGTCACACTAGCAGAGCCGATGGTTTACTGCACTACGTTAATCATATCTGTAAAAATACATTTGACAATTGAGAACGTGATATCAAGATTTACCTGGCTTGGCAGCTCCTACTGTTCACCTTTTCCCCCGCACCTTTCTCACCTTTGTTGAATCACATATCCAGTTTGCTACACTTATTTAGTCATCAAGGTTCTCTAAATAAAGGGGCCGCTTATGCAGGAGCTTTTCATTGGTCTCAGGGGCTGGGAGACAACCCTGTTTTCTTTTGGTCTGATCTTCATCGCTTTCATGGTGGGTCTGGTCCTGTACGGCCTTATTTTTCATTTTCTTGATCGTTCAGGGCAGCAGGGCCGGTTCTTCATCGATCATCGCATGGTGTTGCGCTGGGTGTCTCCGGCACGGGTGCTGCTGCCGCTCCTCATGATTGTGGCTGTTGCTCCCTATTTAAGATTTCATGAAGAAATAACAGCTGTTATTCGTCATATCTTTGCGCTGGCCCTGATTGCTGCGGGTACCTGGCTGCTCGTGAACACAACATTGGGACTGCAGGATATCATTCTCAGCAGGTATGACCTGATGGTGAAGGACAACCTCAGGGCCCGCGAGATCCATACCAAGATCAATGTACTGGTTAAAATTTTCCTCGTGGTGCTGCTGATCATAGCCTTTGCCCTGGCGTTGTTGACCTTCCCCCGCATACGGCAAATCGGCGTCAGCATCCTGGCATCAGCCGGAATTATCGGCGTCATAGCCGGTATTGCGGCCCAGAGATCCATTGCCAACTTTATAGCCGGGATCCAGATTGCATTGTCACAGCCGATCCGGATCGATGATGTGGTAATCGTAGAAGGGGAGTGGGGGGTAATCGAGGAAATTACGCTGACTTATGTGGTAGTGAAAATTTGGGATTTGCGGCGCCTTGTGGTACCGATAATATATTTTCTCGAGAAACCGTTCCAGAACTGGACCCGCAGTTCATCGCCTCTTCTGGGCACAGTATTTCTGCATACCGACTATACGGTTCCGGTGGATGAACTGAGGGAGGAGTTGGGCCGTATTATGTCGCATGCGCCCCATTGGAACGGAGAATTTTGGACACTGCACGTAACCGATGCAAAGGAGCGGTCGCTCGAGCTGAGGGCAATTGTCAGTGCCGACAGCGCGCCGCAACTATGGGAGCTTAGGTGTTATGTGCGCGAGAAACTTGTCGAATATGTCAAAAACCACTATCCTGACAGCCTGCCTCGCATACGTGCCGAGCTTCAATGAACCCAGAGAAAAATACAGCAGGTCATGTTTTTCGTCTGGGGTGAGACGATCATAAGCTTCCGGGAAATTCGAACTGTTCCCGGGTATGGGGCAACTGTAAGAGGCCAGTCAGCTCAATGCTCATGCTCCTTACCAAGCGACTGCTTCCCCAAATTGGACAAAATTGCTGCAAAAGTCTGACTGACCAATTCTTTAGAATCAAATGGTTGTGAACCACCTTTGATCGTCATGGCGGCATCTCTAATAGCTGCGGCAACGGTCAGGTTCGAAGCGATTATCATCTGTGCTTCCATTGAAAGTTCAAGCATTGAAAACCTCCTTTGATCGAGATTGTGCAATATTGGGTACAAAGCGAGAACAGCTTCTCTCGCCAGAGCGTCTATGAATCCACGTATTACCCGCAGCAGGAAGCTGAAGAGACGACCCATTATCTTCATAGCGGTGCCTGAAGATCCATACGTTTTACAAAAAATTTGCGCGTTTCATCAGTGATGAGGAGCAGCATGGCAAACGGGATCAGCAGAAGCCATACAGCCGCATCAATGGGGGCACAGGCGAACAGGGAGTTGCCGAGAGGTGTGTAGATGATGAAAGCCGCCAGAAGCACGTCGGTGGCGATCCCTGCCAGCACCAGTCGATTGGAAAAGACCCCCAGGGTGATGATGGAAACGCTCGGTGAACGGCAGACAAAGGCGTTGACGATCTGTGCCGCGATGATGCCGGCGAGACAGGCCGTGGTCGCCTGAAGATAGAGCGTTGACGTCGGGGCGAGCGGATGAGGCCAGCTCCACCCCTCTTGATGCATAACGTAGAAGTACGCGGACATTCCCGCCAGTGCCTCCAGCATCCCAAGATAAAGATATCCCCTTAAAAGCACTCCCCTGGTAAGCAGGTGCTCGTTTTTGGGGCGGGGCGGTCGTTGCATGATGTCCGGCGAGGGGCTCTCCGCCCCGAGGGCCAGGGCCGGGAACATGTCGGTACCGAGGTCGACCGCCAGTATCTGCATGATGGTGAGCGGCAACGGGATGCCGAACAGGATGTAGCCGATGAAGGGGATCAGTTCCGCTATGTTGGAGGCGAAGATGTAGGTGATGAAGCTCCGGATATTCTCGAAGACAGCACGCCCCTCCTCTATGGCATGAACGATGGAGGCGAAGTTGTCATCCAGAAGCACGATATCCGCAGCCTCGCGGGCAACGCTGGTTCCGGCCAGCCCCATGGCGATGCCGACATGGGCTTTTTTCAGGGCCGGCGCGTCATTGACGCCATCTCCTGTGACCGCCACCCGATGTCCCCCCTCGATCAACAGACTGACGACATGCATCTTGTTCTGGGGGGACATGCGGGCGAAGATCAGATTCTCCTTTTTAAGTTCTTCACGTAATTGTTCGTCAGGCATGACAGCGCACTCCCGCCCCTCGATGATGACCGGATCTCCGGTTATCAACCCTATCTCCCTGGCGATGGCCGCTGCCGTGGGTCCGGCATCGCCGGTAATCATGATGACCTTGATGCCTGCGCTGTGGCACTCCTTGAGGGCTTGCGGCACTTCAGGACGTGGCGGGTCAAGCAGCCCCATGAATCCGGCAAAGGTTAGTCCCTCTTCCGGGATCTCTCCCGTGGGAAGTTCATCCAGTTCGCTGAATGCCAGGGCGATCACACGAAGCCCCTCGGATGCCATGGTCTGCTGCCTCTCCATGAGTTCAGCGGTGCTGTTATCGGACATCGGGATAATCGAGCCGGCCTGTGAGAGCGACGTGCAGAGTGGCACCACGCTTTCGCCTGCCCCTTTGATAAGGGCGAACAGCTTCCCATCGATCCGGTGGAGGGTGGCCATCCGTTTCCTATCGGCATCGAACGGGGCTTCGCCCAGCCGTTCACCGGTAACGCCGCCCTGTAGGGCCGCATAGTTGTAGAGCGCCGTCTCGGTCGGGTCTCCCCTGACCCCTTCCGGAGTCACGGTAACATTATTGCAGAGACGGGCAACCGTGCAAGCCATGGCAGGGTCATCGGGACTCCAGAGCTTTTTTACGGTCATCTGGTTTTGCGTAAGTGTGCCGGTCTTGTCAGTGCAAATCAGGTCAATCGAGCCCAGCGCCTCCACGGCGTTCAGGCTTTTCACCAGTGCGTTCCGGCGGGCCATCCGCCGGCTTCCCATGGCCAGTGAAAGGGTCACGGTCGGCAGCAGCCCTTCAGGCACGGTGGCGATAATGATGCCGATGGCGAACAGAAAGTTGGCCCAGAATCCCCGTCCCACCAAACCGCCAATCAGGAAAAAAAAGGTACCGCATGACACTGCTATGACGGCAACGATGCGGCTAACCCGGGTGATCTCGATATGGAGCGGGCTTATCTCCTCCACGACCCTGCTGGTTATCTGAGCGATCTTGCCGAATTCTGTCGCCATGCCGGTCGCATAGACAACAGCCTTGCCGCTGCCACTCACCACGAGCGTGCCTGCGAACACCAGGTTCCCGCTTTCCAGCAGCTCCCCCTCGCAGGCAGCATCGGTGAGCAGACGGGAATCGGATTCGCCGGTCAGAAGGGCGTTGTTGACGGTCAGTCTGCTTACCTGCACGACCCGAGCGTCAGCGGGTACCTTATCCCCTTCCCTCAGTAAGACCATGTCTCCCGGCACAATCTCCGCAGCATCGATTTCAAGCTCAGCTTCGTTCCTGATCACGGCAACCCGGAAGGGGAGCATCTTGCGGAGTTCCTCGATCGCCTTTTCGGTGCGGTACTCCTGAATGAACGTGAAGATGGCGTTGATGAAGATGACGGCTAGAATTGCAATGCCGAGACGCAGAAGTCCTTCGCCGGGGTGGAGGTATTCAGACAGGAAACAGAGGCCAGCGGCAAACCAGAGCAGCAGGGCCAGAAAGTGGGTGAATTGGGCCGTAAGGCGCAATATCAAGGGGCGTCCATGTACCTCATGGATCTCGTTGAGTCCATACTCGCCACGTCGGCGCGTTGCTTCTTCAGTCGTGATCCCCTTGGGGGTGCTCAGCAGGCTTGAGAATACTTCATCGTGGGAAAGGGCCTGGATTTTCATGGCGGTTCAGTTTGCAGCCCGGAACAGGATGGTGTTACAGGGTGGCTGATGCATGACATCACCGGCAGGGTTGCCTAAGAACATTCTCCATAGTACCCCGCGTTCACTAGCGCCCAGTACGATCAGATCATTATGGCGGGTGATCGCTTCCACGGTGATGGATTTGCCGATATGTCCTTTGCCACTTCTCTCCAGTACCTTAACGTCTTGCTGCTGTAACTGCTTCCGAAACTGGGTGATGTCGTTAGGCATCCCCTTTGCGTCACGCTCTGCGGACAGATGGAACAGCGTGACTTGTGAATGGAAGCTCTTGGCCAGCTCGGTGATAAACATCAAACGATGCTCCCTGTCGCTGACAATCTTCCCAAGGGGCATCAGAATATGTCTGGGGTGAGGTTTTGCCATATTAACGACCCGCATGATCGATAGGTCTGAGCCGATTGTCCGCAGGAGGTGATGAACCGTATGTCGCTGCAAATTTGCTCCGTACCGTTCATATGGCGACAGGGGATAAAATACGAGATCGGCTTTTTCCACCTGTACCCGTTTGGGCAGCAGGTTGTTGATATTCCCGACCTCGGTTATCCGGGTCACTGGAATGTCCAGTTCCAATGCAACAGTGAAAAGATGATCCAAATGGCGATCGGTATGGCGGAGTATGGTCTCGTTACTGCCCTCGTCATGGGCGGCATACAACACAAGTTCGGCCTTGCCTGCTGCCGCAAGCGAGATAGGATAGCGGGCAGACACGGTGGATGCGGTGTGTTCGTTGATCACTGAAAATATCTTGCGGTAGCTCATGTTGAACCGTATGACGCAGTCAGAATCGGATCAGCTCTGACTGCGTTGTCCCCTGATGTGAGAGTCTAACATTCGCGAGTCTGTCATAAGTCGTTGTATTTGGCCCGAAGTGCAAATCATACAAAGGCCCTTACAGGGAATTATACCTGGAAGAAAACCTGTTACAATTGAGAGGCGGGATAGCCGTCAAATAGCACAGATAAGCACATCCTGACTAACATACAAAGGAGATCGCTGATCGGCACCGACAACCTCGCGCGCAAGCAGATCGAGGCAGAGCAGAAACAACTCAGTCAGCGGCTGCGCGACCAATTCTACACTCTCCCTGTTCGAATCCAACATCGACGCGATCATGACCACCGATCCTTCCGGCATCATCACCGATGTCAATAAACAGATGGAGATGCTAACCGATTGCACGCGCGATGAGCTGATCGGGCCTAGATCGGCATCAAACTGGTTCTGATGGAAAAGAAGGTCACCCTCGAAAGTTACGATCTTCATGCAAACAGTTACATAACCAAACCAGTGCACTTGAGCCAATCCTTCGAGGTGGAAGGAGCGTCTAAGACTTCTGGTTCAGCATTGTGAAATTGCTGCCGAGGTAAAGACATGCAAAAAACTATGATAGAGATTCTGCTGATCGAGGACAACCTTTCGCAAGCCGAACTCATTAAAGAGATGTTGTCGGAAGCCCGGCAGCCGGAGTTTTTTGTGCAGCACGTCCGGAATCTGGCGGAGGGGCTCAGCCAGCTGCAAAGCCGCGACTTCGATGCCGTCCTGGTCGATCTCGGGCTCCCGGATAGCCAGGGGCTGGAGACCGCGCTTACAGTGCGAAGACAATCGAAACGAACACCTGTTATCGCGCTGACCGTCCTTGATGATGAAGAAACGGCGTTAAAATCATTGCAGATGGACATACAGGATTATCTCATCAAAGGGGATATCAACGGCGCTCTGTTGACACGCTCGATCCGGTATGCCATTCAGCGGAAACGCGACTTTGAAACACTGCGGGAATCTGAAAATCGTTACCGCACGCTGTTCAATGCGATTGACGAAGCCTTCTGCATCATCGAAGTGATTTTCGATGAAAATGAAAAGCCGGTCGATTATCGCTTTCTGGAGACCAATCCGTCGTTTGGGAAGCAAACGGGACTCATCGATGCGCAGGGTAAGAGAATGCGCGAGCTTGCCCCCAAGCACGAGGAGCATTGGTTTGAGACTTACGGGAAAATCGCTTTGACGGGCCAGCCGGCTCGCTTTCAAAATCGTGCCGACCAGTTGCATCGTTGGTATGACGTTTACGCCTTCCGTTTTGGCCAACCGGAGAACCGGCAAGTCGCCATCCTTTTTAACGACATAACCGAACGCAAGCAGGCGGAGGCAGAAATCCAAAGGCTTGCCTCATTTCCGCTCATGAACCCGAATCCGGTCCTGGAGTTGAATGCAGACGGCCAGATGATTTTCTGCAACCCGGCAGCGAAACAAATTGTGGAAAATGCAGGGTATAATAACAGCATCAACCCACTTATCCCCCAAGACATGCCGGTGATTCTCCAAAACCTGAGAGATAAAAAAGCCGGCCAGTACTTCCGGGAAGTAGAAATAAACGGCCGTTTTTTCGAGGAGCTTGTTTACATTGCGCCGCAATTAAAGTCAGTGCGCATCTACACGATGGATATTACCGAGCGCAAGCGGGCGGAAGAGGCGCTCCGCAAATCCGAACTGAAGATGTCAACGATATTCCATGCCGTTCCAGCTCTCATCGGCATTACGACCATGGCGGAAGGGAGATGCATCGATATCAACGAAGCAGGCCTGCGAACCTTGGGTTACCGACGCGAGGAGATCGTCGGAAGAAGCACGCTGGAACTCGGCCTCTGGGAAAGCAGGTCGGAACGGGACCGGATGATACGGCTTCTCGAAGAGCAGGGTTATATCCGGGACCTTGAAATCACCTTCAGGAGCAAGAACGGCGAGACCTTTACAGGAATCTTTTCTGCGGAACCCATCGATTTCGAGGGGGAACCGTACCTGCTCAGCATAGTGAACGACATCACCGAGCGCAAAAAGATGGAGAAGGAGATCACGAGGCTGAATGCCGACCTGGCGGGGCAGGCTGCCGAGTTGGGGGAAGCCAACCGTGAGCTTGAGGCGTTCAATTACACGGTTGCCCACGACCTGCGCAAGCCGCTGACCGTGATCAACGGCTACTGCCAGGCCATTAAGGCGCTGTGCAACGACAGTCTCGACGAGGCGTGCAAGGGATATCTCCGGGAGACCTACGACGGCACCTTGCGCATGAACCGGCTCATCGACGCCCTGCTCAAGTTCTCCAGCATGGCGCAGGTCGAACCGCTCCGGGAAACGGTTGATCTTTCAGCCATGGCGCATGAGGTGGCTGAGGAACTGAAGCTGGCCGAGCCGGAGCGCCGGGTGGCGTTCCGAATCGCGGAAATAGTACTGGTCGATGGCGACGCGAACCTGCTGCGGATCGTTCTGGATAACCTCCTTGGCAACGCATGGAAGTATACCGGCATGCGGGATGAGGCGGTTATCGAGTTCGGCGTGACTCAGTTCGACGGCAAGCAGGCCTGTTTCGTCCGGGACAACGGGGCCGGCTTCGCCATGGCGGACGCGGAAAAGATCTTCGTCCCCTTCCAGCGCCTTCCAGGATCGGAGGAATTCAAAGGCTTCGGCATTGGCTTGGCAACAGTGGCGCGGATCATCGAGCGCCACGGCGGCCGGATATGGGCCGAGGGTGAACCGAATAAAGGGGCAACATTTTGCTTTACATTGCGATCATGAAAAATCAGGTAGGCAACCAAGGCGCGATACGTTGACTCAGAGGCGTCATGAAAGATAAGCTTAACAAACAAATCGCTTCAGGATCCTTGGTTGAGGCTGAAGCCGCCTTCATTCAGCCTCCCAATTCACGACAACTGACGTAATCAGGCGACTATGAGAAATCTACCCATCAAAACAATGCTGATTTATTTGGCCGGCATCGTTATCAGTGCGATAACGGTTCGGTCGGTTACCAGTACCGCCAATCGGCTCAGGGAGAGCGAAAAACGCTACCGCACCCTCTTCGAAAGCGCAAACGACGCGCTCCTGATCATGAGCGGAACGACTATTATCGATTGCAACAAAAAGGCTCTGGAAATGTTCGGCGGCAGCCGGGAGCAACTTGTCGGCATTTCGGTGTCCGGTATCTCAACGGATTTCCAGGCTGATGGGAAGCCGACCGATGATGAGGTGCGCAGGCGTGTGAATGCATGCCTGGATGGACGGCCGCAATTCTTCGAGTGGCGCCACAGGCGCTTGGACGGTTCTCCCTTTGACGCGGAGGTTTCACTGGATCTTATCGAGCTTGAGGGTGAGATAGTCCTTCAGGGCATCGTCCGTGATATCTCCGAGCGCAAGCGGGCGGAAAACCTGCTCACAGGACAGAAGCGAGTACTTGAAATGATCGCGACCGATGCGCCACAGAATGAGACGCTTGCCGCCCTCATGAACTTTCTGGAGGCCGGCTCCCAAGGGATTTTGGGAAGCATTCTACTTCTTGACGAAGATGGCGTTCATGTACGCCATGGCGCGGCTCCAAGCCTGCCTGAAGCTTACCTCAAAGCCATCGATGGCGCCGTCATCGGCCCACGTGCCGGCTCATGCGGCACGGCCATGTTCCGGCGTGAGCCGGTCATAGTCACC
Source organism: Desulfuromonadaceae bacterium (assembly GCA_036504875.1). GTDB lineage: Bacteria > Desulfobacterota > Desulfuromonadia > Geobacterales > Pseudopelobacteraceae > JACPFJ01. The sequence continues at coordinate 17,981 of DASXUK010000005.1, read as the reverse complement.
GACATCCTTCATGATCCCCTCTGGGAAGGTTACCGAAATCTGATTGTACCGTACGGGCTTCACGCATGCTGGTCAACCCCGATCCTTTCCCACGACGGCAGAGTGCTCGGCTCATTTGCCATGTATTACCGCGAGGTGCGGAGCCCCGCCCCTGCAGAAAAACAACTTGTAGATATAGCAACTCACATTGCCAGCATTGCTATTGAGCATTATCGAGCGGATCAGGAGATTCGGAAAGCGGCGAGCAAACTCGGGGAGAGTGAAGAAAGATTGCAATTCGCTTCTTCAGCGGCCGATATCGGCACCTGGCATTGGGATTTGGTCGCAAAGATAATGATCTGGAGTGACAAGTGCAAGGAGCTGTTCGGCTGTCCTGCTGATTACCCCATTGATTATGAGGCGTTTCTGCAGTCTGTTCACGAGGAGGACCGCCAGAGCACCGATGAGGCGTTCCAGAAGGCGTTACAGGAGAAAACGGATTATCTGGTTGAGATGCGGGTTAAATTGCCCGATGGCCGGTTGCGTTGGGTAATGAGTAAAGGGCGCGGATTTTATGACGAACAGGGCAAACCGGTCCGCATGCACGGCATCGCCATGGACATCACGGAACGCAAAAATTATGAACAGGAGCTGTTGCAGGCCCGTTATGCCGCCGAGGCGGCCAACCGGGCCAAGAGCCAGTTCCTCGCCAACATGAGCCACGAGTTGCGCACACCGATGACCGGTGTCCTCGGCATGCTCGAGATCACCCTTGGCGGCCCCCTCGAAGAGGAACAGCGGGAATTCATCGCAACCGCCCACAAATCGGCCGGCTCCCTCGTCCGGATACTCAATGACATCCTCGAAATGACGAAGATCGAGGCGGGTATGCTCTCCCTGGAAGAAGAGCCGTTTGTTCTGCACGAGTGCGTGGGAAGTGTGATCGACATTTTTAATTCCGAGGCCCGGCACAAGGGACTCAGCCTCATCCTCTCGATGACGGAGGATCTGCCGGAAAGAGTGATCGGGGACTGTCTGCGGTTGCGCCAGATACTCACGAACCTGGTGGGGAACGCGGTCAAGTTCACCAAACGGGGGAAGGTGGAGGTGAAGGTCTCGACAGGAAACGTCATCCCTTCCGGCGGGCGGGAGTTTACCTTCACCGTGACGGACACCGGCATCGGCATTCCCGAGGAAAAGAAACACCTGGTGTTTCGCTCCTTCCGCCAGGTGGACGAATCCCACACGCGCAAATACGGCGGTACCGGGCTCGGGTTGGTGATTAGCAAGGAGATCGTGGAGCGGATGGGCGGGGTAATGACTTTCGACTGTGAAGAGGGAGTCGGATGCGATTTCACCTTTACTGTTCCCCTTGGGGAGGCGAGGTCAGAACCGTATCTCGAAACGGCAGATCGGCGCGAAGGTCAAAAGTGATGCGAATTCTTGTCGTTGATGACGACGCCGTCATCAGTAAGGTCTTTGCAGTGATGCTCCAGCGGGCTGATTTCGAAGTCGACCTCGCTGAGGACGGCCTGAAAGGAGTCGAGATGTGGGAAAAGGGGAACTACGACCTTGTGCTCATGGATGTGCAGATGCCGCGCATGAACGGTTTCGAGGCAACCCGCGTTATCCGGGAGAAGGAGCGGACGAGCGGCGGGCATACACCCATCGTCGCTATTACGGCCTATGCTCTCCAGAAAGATGAGGAACAATGCCTTGACGCGGGTATGGACGCATATATCTCCAAACCGGTAGACTTCAAAAAATGTTTTGAGACGATCAGAGGGCTCATCGGATAGCGGGACCACATAAACTCGATGATTTCGCAGGAGGAAAAATGAAGGTCGCCCCTTTCCCCCTGTGCATGAGGTGGCTAAGGAGCTGAAGCTGGCCGAGCCGGGTCGCCGGGCTTTGCGGTAATGAACTGCTTTCCAGCCTAATATGAAAAAAAGGCCGCTCCTGAAGAGGCGGCCTTTTTTTCATCAAGCAGATAAGTTTATTCCTTGCAGCCGAAGCGGCACGTTGATTGTTTCTACGGCTTTCTTGACTTCCTTCTTCTCGGTCTTTCATTTCACCGGCGGGGTGGCGGTGGTAACTGTGAAATCGGCTCGTAAGATTATGTCAATGTTCGAACCGACTTTTCCCGATCCCATTGCCGTGTCTTTGCCGCGACAATAAATGCCTCTTTGTCGTTGGAATCCACGACACCTGCGCCTTGTTCCACATTCGCTCTCCTCAAAAGCGCGCGGCCGCCGTTATCGACGGCGATTGCCTTGAGATGGCCGAAAGCATCGCGCACGAAATCGATCGCGGCGCTTTCCATCGACAGTGCCTTTGCACCTTCATCGGAAAGGATGGTCGCGACTGCATCAAATAGCACGGAAGGCGTACCAGCCAGTTGTCCGTCAGCAGCCAGCATCGAGCCATCGGCAAGCTTCGCGCCCCCCACTTTAGGGGCGACGATCTTCACGGTGGCACCCGCATCCGTCGCGGCCTTTTTAATCTTCTCGATAACAGCGCCATCCGAACCATCCGCGATCAGAATGCCGATCGCGCGCCCCATGAGCGTATCTTTCATCTTGCCGATGATCTGCAATGCGGGCGAAGGCTTCATCTCCTGCACGGGCGCTGCGGCCGCAGGCGCATCGGGCATGTTGTCGAATCCAAGACCCGCGCCCACCCGCTTGGCGAGGTCTTCTTCGATATGTCGCAGGTGTCCGACCATCGCCTCACGCACATGCAGATGTTCGACCTTGGAAAGCTCAAACACCAACGCCGAAGCGAGGTGCGCTTGCTCATACACGGTTTGGCTGAGATAGAACTGGCGCGCCTGACTGTAGTGATCAGCGAAGCTCTCGGCACGAATTCGACCTTTGTCGCCGGTTTCCGAGACCTTGGCACTATGGAAGCTGTTAGCCGGCGTTTCGCGGGGCGAGGGGCCCGACAGGGAGTTGGGTTCATAGGCCACCCGCCCGTCCGGTTGCGCCATCTGCATGTGTCCGTCGCGTTGATTGTTGGAGAACGGGCACTTGGGGGCGTTGATCGGAATGTGGTGAAAATTGGGCGAACCCAGGCGCGAAAGCTGCGTATCAAGATACGAGAATAAACGTCCTTGCAACAGTGGATCATTAGAGAAATCGATGCCGGGCACGATATTCGCGGGACAGTAAGCAACCTGTTCGGTTTCAGCAAAAAAATTGTTTGGCCAGCGGTCCAGCACCATGCGGCCGATCACTCGCAAGGGCACCAGTTCTTCGGGAATCAGCTTGGTGGCATCCAGATGATCGAACGAGAATTTGTCCGCTTCTTCCTGCGTGAAAAGCTGAACCGCGAATTCCCATTCGGGGAAATTTCCCGCTGCGATGGCCTCGAACATATCCCGGCGGTGGAAGTCCTGATCCGCGCCGCAAATCTTGACGGTCTCGTCCCAGATGGTGGACTGCAGGCCGAGCTTTGGACGCCAGTGGAATTTGACGAAGGTCGCTTCGCCGGCAGCGTTTATCAGCCGGAAACTATGCACGCCAAATGCCTCGATCATCCGCAGCGAACGGGGCAGTGTGCGATCGGACATGATCCACATCACCATGTGCATGGACTCGGGAGTGAGCGAAATGAAATCCCAGAATGTGTCGTGGGCGGTTGCCGATTGCGGAAAACCGCGGTCCGGTTCCATTTTCACAGCATGGATCAGGTCGGGGAATTTGATGGCATCTTGAATAAAAAAAACCGGAATGTTGTTGCCGACCAGATCCCAATTGCCTTCCTTGGTGTAAAATTTGACGGCAAATCCGCGTACATCTCGCGGGGTATCTACCGAGCCTGCGCCGCCTGCGACCGTTGATATGCGGGTGAACACCGGTGTCTTTTCCCCTACCTCGGTGAGTATTCGGGCGGTGGTGTATTGTTTCAGTGAGGAGGTCAGCTCGAAGTAACCGTGCACGCCGGTCGCTCGCGCATGAACGATACGTTCGGGAATACGCTCGTGATCGAAATGCATGATTTTTTCGCGAAGGATGAAATCCTCCAAAAGCGTAGGACCGCGTGGATTAGCCCTGAGCGAGTTTTGATTATCGGAAAGCGCGACGCCCTGGTTGGTGGTGAGCGCAGGGTGCTCTCCGCCGGCGATCTGGTGCAGCTCTCCGCCGGCAGCCTGGTGTGAGTCTCCGCTGGGAGCCGAGCCCTTTTCCCGTTGGGGTGGTCTGGAACTACCGGTCGTTTTTTTAACGTTCATGATAGATCTCCTTAGTTTAGGTGCAGCGCCTTGGTTAGCCAGAGATGATGTAGGCTCAGGGATTATTTGCTTTTATATCTTGCCCAGTATGCCTGGCGACGATCGAGTTCCTTGCCCATGGGCCATAGATTAAAGAGTGCAAAGACTGCGACTAAAAATACCCACATAAGAATCATTCCGGTTATGCTCATGGCCTTCTCCTTCCTTCATAAGAACCATTCCAACGCTGTGTAAACCATACGCGCGGCTCTCTTAAGTATAGCTGCAACAAAACATGTTACAATTAATGCGAGGAGAACCCCTGCTTTGGTTTTCTGTTGAAGGTGCTGGATAAATGCCCCGAAGTGGGCCGTCTTGCAGACTCTGAGTAGCTCGTTGGATTTTGCTTGAAGGAGAGTGGAAATATGGTGTTTCCAGAATTATCCTGCGCATGACTGTTGGGAGGAGCGCATGGCTGTAATGATCGACCCGGAGAAAAGCAGCCTGCTGCGTGCGGCGCCGCGACTGATGCAAATCCTGCGCGTGCTCGCCCGACACAAGTTCCTGGGCGCGCTGCGCGGCAAGAATCATTGGCCGGCGCCGCATGAGGTACGGGAAACTTTTGAGGAACTGGGGCTAACCTTTCTCAAATTCGGACAAGTGCTCGCGATGCGGCGCGATCTGCTGCCGGACGCCTACATCGATGAGCTGGAGCTGCTGCATGACCAGTTGCCGGCGCTGGGCATTGACACGGTGCGCACAACGATCGAAAACGAACTGGGTGCCCGGTTGACCGATTTGTTCGCATCGTTTAACGAAACACCGCTAGCCGCGGCTACCATTGCCCAGGTGCATGAGGCGACCATGCACAACGGGCGACACGTGGCCGTGAAGGTGCAGCGGCCCGATCTTGAAACGATGATCTCCACCGATATCGCGGCACTGACCTACCTGGTAGCACTGGGGGAAAGCCTCTTCCCGCGTCTGCTTGCGCTCGACCTTCCGGTTATGGTGACTGAATTTGCCAACAGCCTGAACCGGGAAACCGATTTTCAACGCGAAGCGCGTTCGATAGTGCTCTTTCGCAACGCACTGGCAGATGTACCCGACCTCTGGATTCCAAATATCGTGACGGAGTGTTCGAGTGGAAGCATACTCACGATGGAGTTTTCGGCCGGCGAACGGGTGGATCTCTTCGCCAGGCTGCACCCGGAAGCGATGCCGCGGGCAATCAACACCCTGGTAAGGCTGACGCTGCAAACGATCTTCGAAGAAGGGTTGTTTCACGCCGACCCGCATCCCGGCAATGTTTTCGTTCTGCCGGATGGGCGGCTCTCCCTGCTCGATTTCGGGATGACCGGCGAGCTGGATGAGCCGATGAGAGACTCGCTGACACTCCTGCTCGAAGCGGTCGTCAAAGGCGATGCGCGGGCCGCCACTGAGGCCTATCTTGAAATGGCACCGCAAGGAAGCGAAAAGGTCAACCGTGCGGCGCTGTTGATGGACATAAAGGCAGTGCTCTATGAAATCCACCGGAGCGAGCTGGCGGAGGTTTCAATCGGGGCTTCTTTTGATGCGCTGCTGCGTGCCGGAAGCCGGCACGGGGTCCACAATCCCCCCGAGTTTTTCCTCCTGACGCGTACTTTCGTCATCCTGGAATCGATGATACGCCAACTCGACCCGGACCATGACTACCTGCGATCGTTTCGCGAAGAGATTTCGCGCCTGACCGCGCAACACTTCTCACTGGCGCGGATAAAGGACAAGACAAACAAGCTGGCGCGCGAAATGGAACGCTTGATAAGTGATGCGCCCGGCGACACGCGCCGCGTCCTCCGCCGTTTCGCCGAAGGCAAACTGGGCCAACTGCAGGCTCCGTCTTTAGAGGCGCTGGGAGGCCGTGTTAGCCGCAACCTCGAACGACTCACCGGCGCCATCATTTCTGCGGCGCTTATGGTCGCCGGAGCGTTGATGATAAGTGCTTCACCAGACGCCGGGTGGCATCATAATGCCGGTGAAGCAATGGTTACCACCGGGATTTTTAGCACGATTATCATTTCTATCAATGCCTTGCGCCGCGACCGTGGCCGACGCTGAAGCACACCGCCACTCCTCAAATAGAAAAGGCCGGCTGTTTATAGCCCGACCTTCTATTTGAACGTGTCTCCGATGTATCTGTTCTCTTTACCGTAACAGTACAACTCACAATCGATGGTCTAAACTAAATAGCCAATCGTGGTTGCGGAGGCACGCACTAAATCTTTTTATCTCTTATTATATGATAGTCCTTTGTCACGGAAATTACTACAGGCATTGGCTGAAGACTACAGCCATGTCAGACCTCGATCCTGAACTCCGCGCCATTCTCGGTGTTGCGCAATTGCTGGCACTCTCTGGTCCTGGAATTGGAGAAAAAACGTAACTATACAGCAACATATGTCCCCCTCCCCAGGCGGGAGGGTGTTAGGGGGTGGGGGTAGTAGTTGCAACGTACACAAAGGTATTTCGGCAGTGAAATCCGTCATCCCCAATAAAAAATCCGCCCTCTGCTTGACAGGAGCTGTTTTTAAGGTTTGCTTTTTATTGGGAGGGAAAAATGTCCAACGAAGAATTATTAAGCGCCCCGACGCTGGCGGGTCAGTTTCCCATAAATTTTCGAAATGGTTTCAGAATCAACACCCTTTTGTTCTGGTGTCCATCCTGCAATTCAAGCGCTCCGCTCGCCAAGGTCCATGGATACATAAGCCGGATTGTTGAAGGGGTTGCCGATGTCACTGCCGCAATGCGGTGTTCGTGTGGAAAAATCACCCGTTATCGAATCCGTTTGCGGGATGACAAGTCCTTTTCCTATTTGAATAACAACCGCTGGATCGATAAGACTATCGTGGTGCCGTTCAGAAAAAGGATCATTAGCAGCATCAGGTTAAAGCTACTGCTTTGGTTGCTGAAATGGAAACATTTTCAATTGATGCGGCAGGTTAAAAAATTGCAGAACAGCTTGAAAAAACAGCTGACCCGCAATTATCCCTGACGTAGGGGCGCTGCTTGCCGCGCCCTGATTGTGCGGAGCAAGCGCCGCCCCTACCCTGATCGTTCATCCACTGGCGATGTCATCGGGAAAACGCATGATACGAAGTGAGTTGCCCAGGACTGTAAGGCTGGACACAACCATGGCACCGGCTGCAAGTAGTGGATGAAGCAAGCCAGTCGCGGCTGCTGCAATGGCAATAGCGTTATAAGCAAGGCTCCAGGCCAGATTGCCGAGGATGATCCTTCTGGTCTTCCTGCTCAGGTTTATCAGCCAGGGGATCTGCATCAGCCGCCCGGAAAGAATCACTACATTGCCGGCTTGCCGGGCAAGATCGGTCACTGCTCCAAAGGCAATGCCGATATTGGCTACAGCCAGCGCCGGAGCATCATTTATCCCATCCCCAACCATGACTACCTTCCGGCCGGCGGCAATGGCCGCCGAAATAGTCTCCTGCTTTTCCAGCGGCTTACAAGGCGCTTCAATTGCTTCCAGCCCGACCTGTTCGGCAACAGCTGCGGCGACACGGAACCGGTCACCGGAAAGGAGCATGCAGTGAATCCCTTTTCCGAGTAAGGTTTTTATACATTGGCCGGCATCACGGCGCAGGGTGTCGGCAAACAGCAGGCGCCCGCGGAACTGTCCGCCCCAGGCCACGTCAATAGCGGTGGACGACCCTTCACAAAAGGTATCTTTTCCCAGTTGTACGAATGCCTCTGTGCCCGCGACAACCTTGACCGTCTGTCCCTGCCAGGTCACAATGCCGCTGATGCCGCGGCCGGGATAGGTACGCACTTTACTGGCAGAACCAGTTTCCAAGCGGCGAGCCTGTGCTTCCTCAACTACAGCCCGTCCCAGCAGGTGCTCGCTGGCTGACTCAAGCGCCGCCAGGCGACCCAGCAATTCAGCCTCTTCCACTTGGTGCAGGCCGGGGCGGACAATGGATTCCAGGACCGGTCGACCATTGGTTAAGGTTCCGGTCTTATCAAAAAAAAACAGGTCAGCCGCGCCTATTTCCTCCATTGGATGCCCACCCCGCACCACAATACCGGCTTTGGCCGCACGGGCAACCGCCAATGAGGTGGCTAACGGGGTAGCAATCCCGATGGTACACGGGCAGGCTACCACCATCACCGAAAGCGCGCTCAGCCACCCCTGCTGACTATTGCCCAACAAGGTCCAGCCAATTACCGAGCCGGCCGCGACCAGCAGCACTACCGGAATGAAGTAAAGTGCTACCTCTTCGGCGATCCTTTCGGCCTTGGACGGATTTTGCCAGGCCCGCCTGATCATGGAGATGATGCCATGCAGTAAGATATTAGTGCCGGTCCGCTCCGCCAATACCAGCAGCGTGCCGGCGCCATTGATGGTGCCGGCGGTTACGCTGTCGCCCGGGGAGCAGAGCCGAGGCATGAATTCCCCTGTAAAGGCGGCTTCTTCAATAGTCGTGGAACCTTCCAGCACTCGCCCGTCTACTGCAAAACGTTCTCCTGGCCGGACACGGATTAGATCACCGTCCCTAAGCTGATCGATATTTACCTCGGCGGAGCCGGCGGAAGATACCAGCAGGGCTGATTTTGGTAATAGCGTCTCCAGGCTGTTTAACAGATCGGACGCACGCGTTTTTGCCGCAGCTTCGATCATCTTCCCAAATGTAACCAGCACCGGAAGCATGGTAGCCGTGTCGAAATAGATCTCCCCTGCGCCACGAATCGTATTAACCGCACTGACACTGAAAGCAGCCAGGGAACCACCGGCGATCAAGGCATCCAAACCGATTCTCCGGCCATCCTTTCCACCTGTGGCGCCAATAAGAAAAGGGGGCAGCAGAATACCGAGTGCCAGGCCGGACATAGCCAGCAGGACCAGCCTGAATACCGGCACTGCCTGTGTATCAACCGCGCCGCTGTATAGCAGCAGCGAGATCATCATGATGTTCATTGCCAGCAGGACCCCGCATCCTAACCGCAACAGGCTCCAGGAATGTTCCCCTTGTTCCTCGGTTCCGACAATTTTGGCCACCATCCGGCAGCCATAACAGCAAAAAAGGCTATCCGATCCAAACGGCATCGCTACGGTCACCGGCAAACCGCAATGGGTGCAGACCTGGCGAAAAGCTTTAGTTGCTGTTGCCGCTTGCATGGTTTTTTCCGGTGCAGCATGGTTTTGGCGGTGAGGTTTTTTGCGCCTGGTGAAGAGCCGGCTTCGGAGGACAACCCAGGATCTGATGATAGATTTCCGTGCCTCTCAGCACAGTTGTCAAACCCAAAAAAAGCAGAATTACACCGCCTGCCCTGGCACCCCATTTTCGTATGTGGACACCCCCCAGGCCGGCAGCGGTACCCAACAATAACAGCGGTACAGCTGTTCCGATTCCCATTCCGGCCATGGTTGCCATGCCTTTCAGAACCGATCCTGTCTGTAATGCATAGGCCAGAAGGGCGATTACGATTGGACAGGGAAGCCAGGCCGTGGCCATTCCCAGGAACAAGGCTGCACCTGGTCGTGGTGTTCTAAGAAGAGTTTTGCACAAACCTGTCATCAAGCCATTTCCGCTGCTCCCCGGTAATCCACCCGGCACAGGCAGCAGACCCAAAACAACTATTCCCATCAGAAACATTATGCTTCCGGCGCCAAAGCTCAGGATGTTCAAAAACCCTGTGTTTCTGAACAGGACTACTTCAATAAGACCCCCGGCATAACCTGCTACGGCGCCCAAAAATGTATAGGTAAAAGTCTTTCCGGTCAGCCACAGCAACTGGTTGACGGCCATTTTAACCCGATCCGGCTCCTGGGCAAGATGCAGCACAAAGCCGCCGCACATGCCGATGCAATGCGCAAATGCGAACAGGCCGCCAGCCAATCCTATCCAAATATGGTGGGTAAGGCTTTCCATATAATCCTTGGAACAGCTAGGGAATTTGATTCGATCATTGGCGAAAAAAGCCGGATTCCAATGCCTTTAATTCTAGCCGATATAAGTCCTAATTCAATCGTCCTCCAGACATTTTCAATTCTGCAAGGTCCAGTAGATTTGTCCCGGAGCGCAGCAGTCTCCTTGTGGTCTGGGTTGTACTTTCGAGCAAGTTTTTTTGTGAAAGATTTGACAGTACCAAGTGCACTGTTAGTATTTATTCTTATCAATATTACTCGTAGTTAACCTGGTCTGACCTTTCCACCGGAAGAAGAAAGATCCCTAGAAAAAATCAGCCAACCAGGATCTTGCCTCAAGGAGGTTAATTATTATGGCAGGTAGCGTTCTGATAACAGGTGGAGCCGGGTTTATCAGGTCGCATCTGGCAGATAAGCTTCTTCGTCACGGGTACCATGTAAGGGTACTGGACAGCCTTTTGCCCAGGTGCATGGGCCGGGAACCGGTAGGCCAGCCTACTTGAATCCCGAGGCCGAGCTGATCAGAGGAGATGTGCGGGATGCCGAAACAGTTAAAAAGGCGCTATCGGGTATTGATGCGGTCTTTCATCTGGCTGCAATGGTCAGTGTCGGTCAAAGCATGTATGAAATCTAGAAATATACTTCGGGCAACAACTGCGGGGCAGCGGTTCTGCTCGAAGCAATTGCTCGCCGCAGATTGCCCACGGTGGCCGAAGGAGTGAAAAGCCTTTACGACTGGTTGACCAGAACCCTGATTATACCTGTTCGGCCGGCTGCAGGCCGATTTGAATGGGATAGTTTTACTTCCTCCGGAGCGGAGGCAATATGAGTGATGATATGATGCAGGCGGCGGTCATTCTGGGACCGGAACAGGCCGGTTTGGCAGAAATACCGATCCCAGAGCCGGCGGCCGGGGAGGTGGTGGTAAAAATCGACGGTTGCGGGGTGTGTGCCTCGAACATTCCTCTCTGGGAGGGTCGCCCCTGGTTCAATTATCCAGCTCCTCCAGGAGCCCCCGGCCACGAGGGCTGGGGCCGTGTACATGCACTTGGCAGCGGGGTTACCAATCTTTCCGAGGGAGATCGGGTAACGCTGCTTTCCTATAATGCCTATGCCGAGTTCGACAAAGTTCCCAGCGAGGCCGTTGTCAGGCTTCCTGATGTCCTTGATGCGCTTCCCTTTCCGGGTGAATCAATCGGCTGCGCCCTGAATGTTTTTAAACGCAGTGATGTACGCGCCGGTCAAGCAATTGCAGTCATCGGGGCCGGTTTTCTGGGGCTGATTTTTATTGCCCTGGCGGCCCGTAAAGGGGCCCGGGTTATAGCCCTCTCACGCCGGCCGGAGGCGCTCGATCTGGCTCGGAAGTATGGTGCCTTCAAAACCGTTCTGTTGGATGACCATCAACGAGTCATTGATAACGTCAGGGAAATCGTGGGGGAAAAAGGTTGCGATCGGGTAGTGGAAGCCACGGGGCATCAGTGGCCTCTTAACCTGGCCGGTGAGCTGGTTCGTGAGCGAGGCAGAATAATAATTGCCGGCTTTCATCAGGATGGCCTCCGCCAGGTGAACATCCAGCTCTGGAACTGTAAAGGGATTGATGTCATCAACGCCCATGAGCGTGATCCGGAAATGTACATCGAGGGCATCAAGGCCGGGATAGAGGCCGTTGAATCGGGCGTTTTAAAGGTATCCGATCTGGTTACCCACGTTTTTGATCTGGGGGATCTTGAATCGGCTTACAAAACCCTGGTCGAACGACCGGCAGGTTTCATCAAGGGGATGGTCCGCATTCGACAATAGGAGATTATAGAATGACAGGAAAAGCAGCTCTCCCCCGGTTGGGTTTCCTCGGAACCGGCTGGATCGGCCGACATCGCATGGAGGCGCTTTACAAATCAGGAGAGGCGGAAATCACAGCTATTGCTGATATCTCTCGTGAAAATGCGCTTGAAGCGGCCAAGGTCGTCCCAAACGCAGAAGTGGTTGGGGCCTTGGACGACCTGTTTCGCATGGAGCTGGACGGCATAGTCATTGCGACACCTAGCGCCTGCCACTCATCCCAGGCGATCCGGGCACTGGACCAGGGGCTGGCTGTATTTTGCCAGAAGCCGCTCGGCAGGAACGCCCGGGAAACCGAGCAGGTGGTAACTGCCGCCAGAAAGGCCAATCGGCTTTTAGCGGTTGATTTCTCCTATCGTTTCACTGAGGGGATTCAGAAGATGTACGGTCTTGTCAGAACCGGGGATCTTGGAGACATCTATGCCGCGGATTTGGTCTTTTATAACGCCTACGGACCTGACAAGCCATGGTTTTACGACAAGGATTTGTCGGGCGGCGGTTGCCTGATGGATCTCGGCAGTCATCTGGTGGACCTGGCTTTGTGGTTTTTCGGTTTCCCGGTTGTAAAAAGCATCTCCAGCTCGATTTTTTATCAGGGACAGCAGCTGAAGGCGGGGTCAGGCAAGGTCGAGGATCATGCAGTGGTATCATTGATTCTGGAAAATGGCGGCATAATCCGCCTGGCCTGTTCCTGGAATATTTCTGCCGGACAGGATGCGGTTATCGAATCAACCTTTTTTGGAACCAGGGGAGGGGTCTGTTTCAGAAATATTAACGGCTCCTTTTATGATTTTACTGCCGAACGCTTTCGCGGAACATCCAGAGAAACCCTTGCTACCCCACCAGAGGATTGGGGCGGAAAGGCTGCCATTGCCTGGGCTCGCCAATTGAGGAACAAGGGGGGGACGTTCGATGCAGCAGCGGAAAAGCTGGTTGCTGTGGCAGCAGCTCTGGACGCTGCTTATGGCCCAAACTAATGTCTGACCCACCACTAAAACAATTCAATACTCCTGCTGCCCCAGGTTGAATCCTGATGACCGCCGACCCCGTGGGCGGGATCTGGACCTATGCGCTGGAACTGGCACAGGGGCTTGCGCTCATGGGATAGAGATTGCCTTGGCAACCATGGGTCAGCCCCTGACAAAGGAGCAGCATCATGAAGCTGCAAATCTGCCGAACGTAACCCTTTATGAGAGCCGTTATCGCCTGGAGTTGATGAAGGACCCCCTGGGATGACTGCTGGGCGGAAAGAAGGTTTTCTGACACCGATTCCGAGTCCACCCGCTGTGACATTAAATTGCATCGGCACTATGACATATGCACGCCCCTGCGGTCATCGCGTTGACGAAACTGCTGGATATCTGCACTAAACTCGGGATAGAGAACGTCGATTCATTGACCGGGAAATCATCCGCCCTGGCCAGAATCCCGGCTCCTTGACAGATTTCCTTTTCAGATTCCTGTTGTATGGAAAGGTAAAGCATGGGTCTTTCACTTGCCTTCTTTGGATAAAGCCTTGTTTCATCCTACTGGAACGGAGCCGAAGATCTCTTGGTAACAGTTTGTCACTCGCAATAGGACTAAAACGATTTTATTTGACCTGTAAAGCTGAATATTATACACACGCCAATGTGTATGAGCTAAATTTAAAATTAAATTCATAGGTTTTTTTATTTATTTAGCTTATAAAACACCTAAATTTAAGTGAAAGGAAATTTATATGAGATTAAAGACGCTGATTTCTTCGCTGGTGATGGTTTTTGTTTACGCAGGACTTTTGATCCCTGCCATGGCGCAGGCCGACGATAAGGCTGAAGCCGTGAAAATGGTCAAGGAAGCCGCAGCATTTCACAAAGCAAATGGTCTGGAAAAAACACTTGATGTCTTGAATGATCCCAAGGGGCAGTTTGTGAAGGGTGATCTGTATGTATTTGCCTATGGTTTTGACGGAACGATGATGGCGAATGTCGTCAAACCGAACCTGGTTGGTCAGAACGTCCTGGATGTTCCGGATGCTGTTGGGAAAAAGTTTCGCCGGGAGATCGTCGAAAAGGCAAAGAAGGACAAGTTGGGCTGGGTTGATTACAAGACTATTCATCCTAAAACCAAGCAGAATGAGGAAAAATCTTCTTATTGCGAAAATGCCGGTGATGAAATCATCATCTGCTGCGGTGTTTACAAGTAATTCTTTCAGATTACCAGGATTCAACCGCTAGAAAGGACTGCATGTGAAAACTCGTACCTGGCTCTACACCAGCGCTACCATAATGCTGAGTGGCCTGGCTCTTCTGGCCTTTTTCAGTGTATTTGCCATACAAGACATCCGCGGGATTATATCTCAACTCACTGATCGTTCAACGCCCCTTCAAATCAAGACAACTGAACTACAGCGTTCAATCGAGTCTCTTACCGGCGTCCTTTTGAGGCTCGGTGTTGCCAGCGACAAAAATGAGGTAGCTCAGTTATCGGAGGCCGTTGACAAGCGGCTGAAAGATCTGAAAACAGTCATTGAGGAAATCAAATTACTGGATGCGGCCAAGGCTGGCGCTATCGATGTTTCGGTTATCAATGGCATATATGATGACGTCAGGAAGGCCACTAAGGAGCGCATTGAAAATCTTGGCAACTTTCAGGAAGAATCGAGTAAGGTGAATGGGGCGATCCAGAGTGTGGAGCGCTCTCTCGGCAGCGTGCGAAAAGACATGCAGGTGCTTAATGCCAGCGGCTCAAAGATGGTCACTGCATCGGTTAACTCATCGGCAAAAATGGTCAATTCGGTACAGCAGGTAAAAGACCTGGTTATTCAGATGAAGGAAGTTCAGGTTGTTATTAAAGATCTGGATGTTTCCAGAGCAAAGACTGAAATCCTGACAAACAAATCAAAGCTGAAAACCTCGAACGGTTTTATTCAGGCCATTGATGTCAAAGACGCGACTGTAGCTGAAGTTAAAAAGGCAATGGACGACATCTACCAGCAGTGTGTCAAGCCGGAAACCGGCCTGATCGCGCTGAAGCAGGCCGCATTGTCCGGAAACACAGAGGCTGGCGAGAAGTTTAGCGAAGAAAAGCGGCGTCTGACAACCCAGCTGCTTGAGTTGTCAACAAACCTCAGTGCCGCTACCGGCCGAATCGATACCCAGGTTGACCAGAACCGCAAGGATGTTGAAACGGCGATGTCTTCCAACCAGCGTATCGACAACATAGGCAACGCGGTGAATAATATTACCCTCTCGGTGAAAACTATCGATTCCAAGGTCCGGTCACTCATGTTGAGTGAATCGACCAAGGATGCCAACGCTGTTGCAGTAGAAATCAAGTCCATTTTTGGCGGTATTTCGCAAAACATCTCGTCGGCACGTAAGGAATTGGTGTCGTTGAAGCAATCCGCCGCACTCAGGAATTTTGACTCGGCGAGTACCTCTATCCACGCTGCTTCGGCTTCAATCGAACACATCGTTGCCGCACAGCTGAAGATTATAGACAGCAATGAAAAAGCGAAAAAAGCGATTACGATGGTGAAGGAAGCTGCCAACAAGGAGCTCAAAACCGGCGAAGAACTTGTCCGAAACACTGCTGATGTTCAGAAACAGATGGTTGCTAAAACGAATGCCGCCTCAGCAAAAATGACTTTTGCTATCATTGTGTTAGCCTGTGTGGTAGCGGTACTTGCTGCAATCCCTCTGTTGTACACTGTCAGGAGGATAAACAAGTCACTTTCTTCCGTCACCCATATGGTAAAGGATATTGCCCAGGGTGAAGGTGATCTCACCAAGCGGCTGGATGATTCGGGAAAGGATGAATTTGCCGAACTGTCGCATTGGTTCAATGTTTTTTTGCAGAAATTAAACGATATCCTTAGCAAGGTGTCATCAGATACCCGACAGCTTTCCTCGGCCTCGGCAGGTATGCTCAATGCGGCACAACAGATCGCTGCCGCCTCGGAGAATGTCGCATCCCAAGGGGTGACTGCTGCTACGGCGTCGGAAGAGATGGCTGCAACCGCTGCCGACATTTCGCTTAATTGCCAGACTGTGGCCGATAACTCCCGCTGCGCCGATGCCGCTGCACAGTCCGGCGCAGAGGTAGTCAGGGAAACACTTGCAGCCATGGATGAGATCGCTACTAAGGTGCGCTTGTCTGCTACAACTGTGGAGAGTCTGGGGCAACGCGGCGATCAGATCGGCGCAATTGTTTCGACTATTGAAGAAATCGCGGATCAGACCAACCTGCTGGCACTCAATGCCGCCATTGAGGCGGCCCGTGCAGGGGAACAGGGGCGTGGTTTTGCAGTGGTTGCGGACGAGGTGCGGCGTTTGGCTGAAAGGACAACTGAAGCAACCAGCGAGATCGGAGAAATGATAAAAACGATTCAGCAAGAGACCCGTATGGCTGTACGATCCATGGAGGATGGGGTGCGTCAGGTTGAGATCGGCAGTGAAAAGGCTGCTGGTTCAGGCAAAGCATTACAGGAAATCCTGGGACAGATTGCATCTCTGAATATGCAAATCAGTCAGATCGCCACTGCTGCTGAGGAGCAGACTGCCACGACCCATGAAATCAATAACTCCGTCCAGCTCATTACCGAAGAGGTGCGTACCACTGCCCATGGCGCCCAGGATGCCGCTGCCACCGCATCACAACTTTCAGCCTTGACTGAAGGACTGGATCGTCTGGTGGGACAGTTCAAACTCAATTAAATATGGTTCAATAAAATAGAATTGGGAATGGCCTGCTTGTCAGGCCTTTTTTTATAGTATTTTTGTAGACCAACAAACCTGCTGTTATTTTGCCTGCTTTTGCTTATCCCCATGGACCAGTGATGGGTTGATTGCCATTCGATGGACCATATCCACCATTGCGGTCGGATTTTCCTTCAGCGGCAACTTGGTCGGTTGCTGTTCAACGTGCGTAGTTGGCTCGAGCCGGCGTTGTTTTGCAAGCATTGCCTGCTGAAGCTCCATAAAGGCTTTCTCAAGGCCTTGCAGGCTATCCAGTAGGGCCTCCATCCCAGAAAGATCTATGCGTTTGTCCATGGGCACACCTCCTGGACAAATACTACCACCTGATAGAGCACTGGCAAGGTGGTGGCAGCAGATTTAGGCACAGGAATGGAGTTGGTTTTAGCACTTCTTTTGATTGACTATTGTGGAACTAAATGTATGTTTCTTGTAAAACTTCAATAGTCCTGAGGTGCAGCCATGTTGCGTGTCGCTAATTTTTTGGCACTGTTGTTATTACTTCCTTTAGTTGCGTGCACTGCTCCGCATGCTGCGAAACAAGATATTGCCGCTTATCCTTTTCGCCATAGCGACTTTGACTACCGAGTGGCATGGAAAACCTTTCAGTCAGATAAAGGCTTTGTTATTGATGGCATAATGAAAAACGTTCGTTATGCGTACATAGACAGTCTGGATCTAACCATATCTGTAATTGGCAAAAATAATAAAGTTCGTGCACGAGGAACATCAATACCTGTTCCACAGCATTCACGGATAGATGAAGTCATACCTTTTGCAGTTAAATTGCCAAATGTATCCGCTGAACAGGGTGACATCCTGCAGTTCCTGATTCACTACAAGGGTTCGGAAGGAGGCCGAAACGAGGGTATCGATTGGAGAAGCTCTTTTGCAGTCGATGCATTGAGTGGAGTGACTTTAGATAAAGAGGGAACAGCCCATCCTGAAAAATGGTAGGTGACTCTTGGTTCAAACGAAGGAAGAGGAACCCCGTGATCAGGTAAGAATAAGAGACTAAAAATGCGGATAAAATAAGGGGGCTACGTTTAACGTAACCCCCTTATTTTTTGGCGAGCCGCCGTGGGGTCGATCCAACCACCTGATTACATGACCAATGACCGGAAATTTGGCCGTAAGGGCGGGGGAAACCTCGCCCTTTTTTGTGTGTGCGCCAGGCATGGCGCGTGGCGCGCAAGCGCCATCTGTTTGGCTATGGTGGTCAAGCAGTGACTTGGAGGTGCAAGTCCTCTTCGGACCCTGATGGTGGGAACCGATAGCCGGACGGCAAGGGTGTCCG
>DASXUK010000004.1:0-10074 GCA_036504875.1 Desulfuromonadaceae bacterium | reverse complement strand
AAGAATATTGCAAAAAAATGGACAATGCCGATCAGAGACTGGAAGTCAGCACTGAATCAATTCTCAATAATTTTTGAAGGCAGAATGCCTACTTTATAAAAGACCGAAAAAACCATTTACACAAAATTATTTACAGGACCTTTTTTCGCAGTGATTTGTTCTGGACGGACCCATTGAGGCATAATAGCTTTTTCAACTTGGACTTTGTTCAAAACTGGATATTCTGCGATATAAGCTTTTATATCTTCATCGAACTTGTCATTGATTACGACATCAAATGTACCACTTGAAAAACCGGCAACTGACTGGTCAATAAGTGGAATAACACTGCCAGCTCGTTCCTCAGTATCATTCTTTCTTTCTCTGATGGTGGCATCTATGTGCCCCAAGTAGATTACTGAATTAGGCTTGATTTCAACCTGGGTATTTAAGGGCACCGAACACATTGCATTAAGCAGCACCGGAATTTTATAATTTCCCCAGATCTGGCTGAAATTATATTTCCCAGGTTTAAGGCTAAAGCTCATCAGGTATTCGTTGTATTGATCTTTTTCGCTTTTTAAAGGTTCAATTTTAAGATCAATATGCGTTTTTTCTGCGTTAGAAGAGTTTGCAAAGAAAAACGCATAAAGCAAACTCGGCTGATAGCCTGGCTTGTTTTGATTTGAGATTCTTATTGATGCTAGTGCGATTGACTTCTCTGTTAAATCAACATTTTCTTGCCCTTTTGTAAGCGCCATATTGGCCGCACATCCTGAAAACATAAACATCATGACGACACTCATCAGACAATTACTCATTCGCTTCATCATCATCTCCTTTTGAATTTAGTATTGGTGGAAGTAACCCACAGAACGTGTTACTCTTCGTTCCAATTTTTAGTCAGCAATCTCTTGCCGATTATAGATTCGACAATCCCTTCGCTGCTTTAACATCCCTCCTCCTATCTTTATTGTGTGATCCAAAATACATGTGTTTGGGGCTATTTGTCTTAGTAACAGACATTAAGAGCGAATGAATACGTAAATTTACAGGTATTGTCAACAATATTACGTTTATATATACGTTTTAAATCTTCGGTTTGCCAGACACTCTTGCGGCATGGAGGATAACGCATGAAGACGGCAACCGAAATGTTGGGCGCAAGGATTCGAGAACAACGAAAGAGAAAAGGAAAAACCCAGGAACAACTGGCGGAGATACTTGGAATTGATCAAAAACATATGAGTCGGATCGAACTAGGTAAAAGTTATCCTTCTCTTGATCGGCTCATCAATATTGCCGAGGCGCTGGAGGTTTCTTTGCCAAGCCTATTTGAATTCATGCATATGGAGGAAGAGAGTGAACGATTGAAACAGATTAACGAAATGGTGCAAATGTTAGGAGAAGCAGATCAGCGCCGTCTGTTCAAAATAGTAAAGGTTTTTTTGGAGGGGTAGGTCCTTTTTATTTCCCCGGGAGCTTATGAAGTTCGACATATTCTCCAACCAGTACACTAAGAAAAGTGGCTTCGTTCATTTTGTAAGTAAAGAATTTTAAAGGGTCAGAATGATCCGGCAGACCACAACATCAGGTTGGCTAGCGAGATGTTCTCTAAACAAAACTTCTTCTTTATTAACAAACTTTACAACGCTGGCTCCTCTGTTTCCGTCATCGCGAAAGCTGCCCACCACTCTTCCTTCTCTTAATAGGTTGCCAGCAAATTCACCGCCATCAGGGCTATCTCAGGCTTTACTTTATCCGCTGAGTACATTTGTTATCACCTCTTATTCTATGAATTTAATGTCATGGATAAAACGCTCAAGAAAACAATACTGACAAATGCAAAAGACCCATTTTTTTCCGGGATGTCCAATTGGCGTGTTTTCTCCGCCGACACCTATGATTTTGAATAACGTTTGAAAAACATTATCAGGATCTTCTTTTCTTCCACAAATTGAGCATGTATCCGGCTCTTTTCCATACAACAGTCGCTTAATATGCGGTCGTTGCTTTTCGATCTCTTCTTGTAGGCGGGCCATGACTTCATTCTGTCGTTCCGGTGAGGTGTCATGAGTGATATCAGGTATACCTTTTGCACAGCGGGCTCTTTGCTGTTTTTTCATCTCTTTACCCATATCTCGCAAAGATTTTTCGAGGATAGCGTCGAACATTAGATCTTCTTCTTCAGTCATTTTTTTTCCTCGTGTATCGCTGAATTTATAATGTTTTTGCCAGGGTAAGCGGCATGAAACTCAGGTCCAGCAATGCCTTCCCCGGGGTATGCTACACCTTCATCGCCGACAAAAACAGTCCCTGGCGGAGCTCCTCTGGCTTCTTTCAGAGCCTCGTCGATCACTTCGTGGGCCAGTTCATTCAGTCTTCTGCTATATGGGCTCATCTGGATCTCCTCAGAAATCACATATTTCCGCCTTATTCTATCTCTCCGGCTTCTATGCGAGTCAGAACAGATATTACCTTTTCTACCTCGGCGGGAGTGGCTAAATCAGCCGGTATTTTACCGCCAAGAGCAAGGCACGGAGTTCTGAACCATAACATTGCTTTTGTGTAGTCTTTAAAAACGTCAACGGCCCTCGATAATATGTAAACAGGTGGTACATGGGACTCGCAGTCAGAGCAAAACAAACCCAGATCTTCTGGAGCGGGTGCAACAAAGGCAACGGCTACCATCGGTTCGCCCGGATCCATCTCACGGGTACAAACATCACAAACATAGGGGCCAGGTGGAGAACCGTATGTACCTGGACACGGCAGCTTCTTGATAGCCTTTATCTTTCTCATGCAGCCTCCCGGTCAACCCATCCCTGCCTGGTTGAGAGAAATTTTAAAAATTCTGCGGCATATAAAACCGAGAAATGCTGTCTTTGCCAACTGGGACAGAGATAAACGCATCTCCGCGGCCGACAGCAATACCAAGACCACTCTTCCTCTTCCCGCTCCCATTTTTCTACCGTGACATTTGTCACAACTTCTTTTCCACCTAGCGGTGTGAATTTATGCGTTATTTTTTCCTTGCCACCTTCCCTGAACATTTTATTCATCCGCATCGAGAGATCAAAAGCTTCCCAGGGTTCCAGCTGAAATTTTACTTGGGTAGTCTTGCCATCTGCCGGCGGCTGGATAAGAAAAAAACGCAACATGACGATGCCGACCTTTTTGGCTTTGCCTGTGTTTGCCTTAATTTCTGGGGTAATCTCCAGACCCGTGTTCTGACTATAAAGAGGAAAGATGTGTTTAGCTGCCATTGATCAGACCTCCTGATGTTGGTTTTTATGGGGGTGAATCGAGTGAGCAATCTCGCCGATTATGTGGTGCCCGGAAACAATAATTGTGGCTACGTGTAGACCATGGCTAAAGTGCTCCAGAAGCCCCGGCAGAAATGTCAGAACAGCCGACGCAGCGGCTGCGAATGCGATAAGCATGTAAGTTTTGGTCATATGTTCCCTCTGTTTTTTATCTCGACTAGCATTGCAGATTTTATTAGTTAGGTCGCCTCAGTCTACTTCCATACGGAACAAGCTGATCGCTGACACAGGACTTATCAACTCTTGTTGATGTTCCGTCATCGGTTCAAATGCCACGCCAGCGTTATTCCAAACGCTAAGACCGGTGGAAGCAGCAGCTGCCATTTCTGTTGAACAAATCTGACCACCGCTGCACCAAAACTCGTTGTCCTGTTTTCTGCCCATCTACCGCGTCTCCAACCCAGAGGGCCTTTAAAAAGTGCAGTGCCGTCATTATGGAATTTAGCCTCGATCGGCGAGATTGTGCGGCAGTAATAACAGACCCCAAAAGCCCGAAGGTTTGCAGTTAGCCCCTGAAACTTAATTTCAAATCGCCCTCGGATAGCGTCAGGCCCCAATACTTCGCCACATTTCGAACACTGAACAGACAAAGCTTCAACGGATCCACCGCCGAATCGGTAGGGAAGCATGGTGCTTAACAACGGCATTGCCATGATGTTCAAGGCAATATTTATGTTAATAGGATTGAATTCACGTTTTTCGCACTCAATGGTCATTGCAGCCTCCATATTTAATAATAATAAATATTATTTATAATTATTTTTATATATTCAGATGTGGAGTTTGTCAAGGTAATAAAAAAAACTTTATGGCAGGTTCTTCGGGTTGTTGCTTTGATGCGCACCATGGTTTCCTCCTTGGATCCGTTCCTTGCTCCAGTAGCTAGAATTTTCTGATTTATTATTTCAATTGTGCGAAGCTGCTTGCGGTCGATTAATATCTCCTGCAAAGCCATAAATTTGAATAAAAAATATTATTTTTATTTATTTATATATTGCAGTAAAAGTGAAAGGGGCCGATACTGTAAAAAAGAGGAAAACATCCGGCCTTATCACTAGATGACAGATAAAAAGGCTGAGGCTAGTTATGACAAAGGGAAGGTATGATGAAATCTGTGGAAGACGATAAGAAGCTGGAGGCAATGAATGCTGAAGCGTCAAAAACACCTAAATCTGTTCCTGAGGTTTCAGAATTGAAGAAAGCACAGGGCAGGGGTAGGCCTAAATCGAAGCCTGACTCAAAGCTGGCATCGTTTCACCTGCCCCTGGATTTAATCTCAAAGATCGATGCGGAGGCGGCGGCGGTCGCAGCGGGTAATAAGTCGTTGTTTTTGGTCACGATACTGAATCAATACTTTGCTGATAAAAATAAGGCTATATAATACCGACATTGCCTATTATCCATTCGGATGAAGACCCCCTTTTCAATGTTCAAAAGTTGTAAGGAACGACAGAACAAGTTCTAAGTTCGTTCACGATGGGGAGCCAAAATTCAGAAAGACCGTTTTCCATGGGGAAGGCGGTTTTTTTTGTATATAAAGTCCGTTGGAAACTGCTAGCAAATCAAAGGGTGCCACTGGTGATGGCCTCTCCTGATATCAGTTTAGCCACAGCAGAAAGTGAATATCTGCTTGCTATAACACCAATGTTGGATAAAATTGCACGGACACCTCAGAACTTGTAAGTCAGCCACGTCGTAGCATAATCGACATCCTTCCCCGGTCCTGATTCCCGGAGAAATGGGCCGGCAAAAAAGTGAGCATAAACGGCAACAAAAGTTATGTGGCGATCGAGATTCCATTCCAGTTGCGCCTGTGGCTGACTGCCGATATATCGGGAACTGCTGTTCCTGCCTGACCTGACGAGGGCAACCGCATTGTTGTAGATCCCATCGTGCCTGCTCTCCCGCCAGAAGAAATCCCAGTTTACCGTTATGGTCATTCCTTTCTGAAAATGTAGCTCTATTGACGGATTGACGTTGATGAAGTTGGCAGGGCCTATGAGACCGTTTTCGCTGAAGTAGGCTCCCTTGGGAAAGAGGGGGTTGAATGTCTGAAGATCAGGATTGTTCCGATCTTCATCCCCACTGGCGATATCCGCCCTGAGACCAAACCGCGGGCGAAGCGGCAGGCCGTCGATCGTGTATCCAGTGTCCGAAGCGGCTGTCCAGGCACGGATATCACCGTTTCCAAGACTTCCCCACTGGTATAAGAACTCGAAGTTATAATCGAGCGGCTTTTCCTTGCGCCATAGCCGCGTCCCAATGGAGTGGCGTGTTTCACGGGCACCTCCCTGGTCGAACCGGGCCTGGCGACGAGATAAACCAAGGTAATAAAGGTCTGCGTTCGCTTCAGGGAGTAGCGGCAAGGGAAACACCGAATAGACACCCCACAGGGCTTGGTTGTTATCCGGCCCGTCATCAAAGATGTACCGCTTTGTCTGGCTCGGCTTCGTCGCAAATCCATCCACACTTACATCACCATTACGGTACATAGCTCGGAAGCCATCGAAACTCTGCCGCACATTCGGACCTTCCCGAACTGATATGAGACGCTGGGAGCCATAGGCGAGTTCCTGTCGTCCCGAGCGCAGAGTGATCGAGGCGCCTTCCCCGAGCCCGAGCTTCAGGTCGAGAAAGGCCTGGTGCAGGTCGAGTTCATCCCTGTCGCTGGGACGGGGACCTCCCGTGCGGCCGTTTTCCAGGCTGCTCTGGAACTGGCTGAAGAAGCGAACATTGTCTCCAAGATGCAGGTCACCATGAAGGAAGTAGCGCTGGAGGAAATAGCCACCACGGTCTTGCGGGCCAGCTCCCCAGTTGAAATAATTGAAGTACTCATATCGTTCCCGTGCTTCGCCTCCCAGTGAGAGAAACCAGTTGCCGGTTCTATTCAAAGGTAAATATTTGCTTCTATCCCACACGTCCGTCCGTTTCATCTCATCCCGCAGATAAGCATAGTCTTCGTCTGCGCGGTTAAGCTCATATCGGGGAACAGACGGCTCGGTTTCGATGCACTGTGCCTGCTGACGGCTCAGCAGAAGGAAGAGCAGAATAATCATGGTAGTAATTGCGCGGACAGGTTTCATTTGAAATCCCCCAGTGGCCCAGCAATGGCAATCCCATGAAATTCCGACCCGATCCATCAGCCTAATACCTCAGAGCCAACGCTGTACCGCCTCGGCTGTATCGCTCGGTTTCGTGTTAAAGCACAGTTTGGCTTGAGGAGCGTGTTCATGCACCATGTTGATCAACTTCTCAAACAGCATGAAGTTACTTGGAATCGTTCTTATGCCTGCCGCGATGAGGATACAATCGAACTGTTTCTGCTTGAGTTGGCTTTGCACAACTGCCGCCGCAGTTTCACCAAAGTCGGTTAAACACATTTGCACCCTGTAGCCGAGACGGGTCAATTCATCTTCAGAGGACTTGAGACCGGCCAGTACCTTCGTTGCGTCCATGCCAGTGGCCGCGTAGTCGGGGTGTGAGAAATCAATCAGAGTCGGGTCCAGGCCGATCACGAGTACATTTTTCTCGTCTATCATTAGTTATCTCCATATGTGCAAACTTTACTTTCGCTCAAAGGCGCGTTTATCCCTTCCCGATGAGACGCACGAAATCATCGTAGGAACTGAACCCCACCAGCCTTTTCCCGGCACATAGGTGGGACGGGACGGCAGTGATCCCTAATTCCCCGGCCCGCTGCCAGTCGGCATCGACTGCCGCGGCAAAGCTCCCCGCCGTGAGGACCGCTCGCGCCTCATCCCCCGGAAGGCTCACGGCCTCGGCGATCCGCACGAGCTCGTCCAGCTTGGCGATGTTCCGCCCATCGACGAAATACGCCCGGTAGACCGCTTTCCGGAAAAGGTCTCCTTTCCCCTGCGCTTCCGCCCATTTCCCCAGTTCCTGGGCTCGTCTGCTATTGCAGGTGCGGGTTCGTTCCGCCAGCGGAAGCCCCTCAACTACGGCCAACTGGCGCAGCCTCGCCTGCATGGCCTTGATTTGCTCCTCCCGCCTTGCAAAGAGCTCGGCGAGCTCAATCCCTTCCTCCGGCGTTTCCGGGTGGAGAGGAAAAACAGTCCAGCGCAGTTCGACTCCGTACTCCTGCTGCAAACGGTCGGTACGCACGGTACCGAGATAGCACCAGGGTCAGATATAGTCAAAAAAGACCTCAACGACTGGCGCTTTGATCATGACTCACCTCTCGAATGGTATGGTTTGATTGTATCCGGTTTATGGGATGGGGCAACTCTGCCATTAGCTGGTTTAAATGTTGACACTAGACCGGGAAGGGGGTAGTGATCACGTATTATCAGGTTGTTTTGTTATTTCGGGGTGGGTGGGATGGTATCCATTTTGGGCCATGACGGTCTGGGGACACCTTATTTAATTAGGCGAGATAAGTAAGGTGTCCCTCGAATTTGAATCATCGGCAGGATGGTAATGGTGAACAGAAGGAGAGTAGCTATTATTCCGATTGCGATGAGGATGTATTTATTTCGCTTTGACACAAAAGCCTCACGTATATGAAATCAAGTAGGTAATAAAAAGAAGTGCACCTGAATGACAGCTATGCTGAGCAGGCAGGTGCACTTTGTATCAAAAAAACAGATCGTTACGGTGACTAGTAGGCCACGCTTGACCCACAAGCCTTGCATTTGCGTGCCTCGACCGGGATCGGCTCAAGGCATTCCGGGCAGTTCTTGGTAGGAGGTCCGGGAGGTGGCGGTTTGATCAGAGCCTTGGTCACCAGATAGACTACGAAGGCAATAAAAACAAAATCGATCAGCGTTCCTATCAGATGGCCGTATGCGATGGCGCTGTCGGTCACCTTACCTTTGGCATCAGTGACAGTCCGTAACACGAACTTTGCCTCGCGCCAGTCACCAGAGGGGAGAACAAGCCCAATGACGGGCATGAGGAGGTCGTCGACAATCCCGGAAACAACCTTGCCGGTGGCAGCGCCAATGACAACACCCACAGCCAGGGCCAAAGCATTGGACTTGGTAAGAAAAACCTTGAAATCCTGCAACATAAGTGGACCTCCCTTTTTCAGGACGAGAATCTAGTTGATTCCGCTTACTCGCAGATGAAGTTAGCTTCGATACGGCGGTTTTTAGCCTTGCCTTCCTTGGTCTTGTTGTCACCCGCCGGCTTGGTAGGACCGTAGCCTTCGGCTTTGATACGCTCAGGAGCAATACCAAAAGTCTTGACCAGGTAACTGCGAACGCTATCGGCACGGCGCTGGGAGAGCTTCATGTTGCTCGCCTTGTCACCGACATTGTCGGTATGTCCTTCGATAACCCCTTTGGCGTTCGGGAATTCCGTGAGGAAATCGGCCAGTGTTTTCAGCTCATCTTGATACTGGGGTTTGATGTCGGACTTATTGGTATCAAACTGGATGTCGATTACTGTCGGGCTGCAGAGCTTGGCGGCGGCTTTGGGCACGACTACCGGCGGAGGAACAGTAACGGCTACGTTGGCCGCACTTGTAGCAACACCGCCTGCGCCTTCACAGGTCAACGTGTAGGAGGTATTGTCTGCGGGCGTGATGCTCATGCTCCCCTGCGGCTGAACGGAGCCGATGACAGGTTGAATAGCGCACTTCGAGGCATTTTGTGATGTCCAGTTGAGTGTGGCTGATTCACCCTTTGTTATGGAAGGGGGATTTACCGACAGGCTGCTCGTCGGAGCCGGAGCTTTCGGCACCGGTGGAGCAGCAACTGCGATGTTTGTGGAGCTTTTCGAAGTCCCTCCCTGACCGCTGCAGGACAGGTTGTAGGTAGTGTCGGAGGAGGGGGTGATGGACATCCTTCCCTGGGGTTTTACCGAACCGATGTTCGGACTAATTTCGCAGTTCGTGGCGTTTTGGGAAGTCCAGCTGAGAGTGGCAGTCTCCCCTTTTGTGATCGAACCGGGCGCTACATCCAGGCTGCTTGTTGGGGCAACCGGAGCGGGTGGCGGCTGAACAGGGACAGGAACAGGAGCAGCCGCTGTTTTACCGCCAAAGAGGAAGGTGAGGCCTGCAGTGTATTCCCAGTTGTACTTAGGGCTGCTGGGACTTTCTAAAACAAACAGCTGTCGGGCATCGCCGCGCAGAGCAACCGAGTCGGTCAGGAAGTACTTGAGTCCCCCGCCTACATTGACGGTTGCGTCGGTAGTTCTATTGCTGATTTTAAGACCATCGCTACCGTGACCATAGGTGATTCCACCGCCGCCCACAGCAAGATATGGCACCAGCGGCCCGTCCGGCATGAAGTTATAGAGTATATCCAAGCGATAGGATAAGGCGTTAATGCTTCTTTCCGAGCGGGTCCCGTCCGTCGCCAGGTAATCACCGACCGCTTCAACCCCCCAGTTCTTTGTCAGGTCGTATCCGAGACGCAATCCAAACACAGGGGCGGTTTCCAGATGCTGAACACCGTCAAAGGTGTAACCACCGACAAAAGGCGAGATGGAAAACGCTCCTTCTCTTTCACCGGCAACAGCGGGAGCCGCCATAATACACAAGGCGGCGCTGGACAGTATCAATGCAGTAAGCTTCTTCATTACATTCTCCTTTTAATAAATTAAAAACTTAAGCACACAAAAAACGTTTGTTACGTTACACCAGAAAGTGAAAATGATAATTAAATACCTGAGTAGTACTAATTTCCCGCTTTCCTGCGGGTATGACATATTGTGACTGATGCCTGCAGTATCTTTACGATATCCCAATCACTGGAGGTACACCGTGAAGATGAGTCGAATTCAATTGCAGTCAGGTATGAGCCTG
>DASXUK010000003.1:0-261548 GCA_036504875.1 Desulfuromonadaceae bacterium | reverse complement strand
CAAAACCACTGTCACCGGTGTTGAGATGTTCCGCAAACTGCTTGACGAAGGTCGTGCCGGCGACAACATCGGCGCCCTACTTCGCGGTGTAAAGCGTGAAGACATTGAGCGCGGCCAGGTACTGTCCAAGCCGGGTTCAATCACCCCACATACTAAATTCAAAGCAGAAGCTTATGTTCTCACCAAAGAAGAAGGCGGCCGCCATACTCCGTTTTTCAACGGATATCGCCCTCAGTTTTACTTCCGTACCACCGACGTTACCGGCATTGTCGATCTTCCTGCCGGAACTGAAATGGTCATGCCTGGCGACAACGTAGCAGTGACCGTTAACTTGATCACCCCGATCGCCATGGACGAAGGCTTGCGTTTTGCAATCCGTGAAGGTGGCCGTACTGTTGGCGCCGGAGTTGTTAGCTCGATTATTGAATAAAGATACGACGAGGATATCAATGCAGAGCCAGAAGATAAGAATTCGCCTTAAGGCATATGACCACAAGTTACTCGATGTTTCTGTTGGTGAGATTGTTGAGACAGCTAAAAGAACTGGTGCCCGTGTTGCGGGACCCATTCCGCTCCCGACAGTTATCAACAAGTATTGTGTTCTTCGTGGACCTCACGTCGACAAAAAATCTCGTGATCAGTTTGAAATACGGACTCACAAACGACTGATAGACATCCTCGACCCCACTCAACAAACAGTGGATGCCTTAATGAAACTAGATCTGTCTGCTGGTGTTGACGTAGAAATTAAACTGTAAGTACTTTCTTGAATGGGAATTGATATGATGAAAGGTATCATCGGCAAAAAACTGGGCATGACCCAGATATTTATGGAAGACGGCACCAGGATTCCGGTTACGGTTGTACAGGCCGGCCCTTGTGTTATCACCCAGAAAAAAACCAATCAGATTGACGGCTATTCTGCCGTGCAGGTCGGTTTTGAGTCAATTAACGCATCAGTTGTAAACAAGCCGTTGCTTGGCCATTGTACAAAATCCGGTAAGGGCGTCTTTAGGCACCTTAGAGAGCTGCAATTGGAAAATATGTCTGAGTTGAACGTTGGTGATACTCTGACTGTCGAACAGTTCCAACCAGGTGATTTAATTGATGTGACCGGAACCAGTATAGGTAAGGGTTTTCAAGGCGTTATCAAACGTTGGAATTTTTCTGGGGGTCGTGCATCCCACGGCTCGCGATTCCACCGTGCTCCTGGTTCTATTGGAGCATCTGCTACTCCGTCCCGCGTCTTCAAAAACAAAAAGATGCCTGGTCAGCTTGGCAAAGAGCGTGTAACTGTACAGAGACTTCAAGTAGTTCGTGTAGATGCATCTGAGAACCTGCTGCTTATTAAAGGTGCTGTTCCAGGTCATCGCAATAATGTGATTCTTATCAAAAATAGCGTCAAAGCCTAAGTAATCGGGAGTATCAGTATGCCTTCGATAGCAGTTTTTAACATGAACAGACAGCAAGTAGGAGAGGTTCAGCTGTCTGATGAGATTTTCAACGGCGAGGTAAAAGAGCACCTGATGCATCTGGCGCTACGTATCCAGTTGGCCAATCGCCGGGCTGGTACTGTAAAAACCAAGACACGTTCCGAGGTGGCTGGTAGTAACAAGAAACCTTTTAAACAAAAAGGTACCGGTAATGCTCGTCAGGGTAACGTACGCGCTCCACAGTACCCCGGAGGCGGAGTTGCATTCGGACCACGTCCGAAAACTTATGACTTGAGCATCAACAAAAAGGCCCGAAACGCTGCCTTACGCTCTGCTCTGTCTCTTCAATTCAAGAATGAAAGAATTACAGTTTTAGATAAATTAGAATTCGAGTCGATCTCTACCAAAGATTTTGCAGGATTTATGAAGCGTTTTGAAATTGAGCGTTCTCTGATTATCACGGATGATTTCAGTAATAATGTGCATCTTTCATCTCGTAACGTCCCGCATATAAAACTTCTTAAACATGATGCTTTAAATATTCACGACATGCTCAAGTATAAGAACATCATCATTACACAAGGCGCGGTACAATTCGTTGAAGGAGCGCTTCAGAAATGAACATTTATTCAATAATTAAGAAACCGCATGTTACCGAAAAAACTTCCCTTGGCAGTGATGCCAACAACACGGTAGCTATTGTTGTAGACAGGGACGCTAATAAGATCGAGATCAAGCAGGCAGTGGAATCGCTCTTTAAAGTTAAAGTCGCTGACGTAAGAACAGTCAACGTAGCTGGCAAGGTAAAAAGATCTGGCCGCAATTTTGGCAAGCGCTCCAACTGGAAAAAGGCCTATGTGTCGCTTCAAGAAGGTCAGTCCATAGATTTCTTTGAGGTTTAATTAACGCTTTCGGGGTTCACAATGGGAATCAAAAGTTATAAGCCAACATCAGCAGGACGTAGGCATCAGACCTGCTCGACGTTTGAAGAAATTACAACTACTTCACCAGAGAAATCACTTCTTGTAAAATTAAAGAAGACTGGTGGCAGGAACTCGTATGGTCGCGTGACTTCGCGTCACAAGGGCGGTGGGCATAAACAGACCTACCGTATTATTGACTTCCGTCGCGAAAAAACCAGTATTCCTGCAAAGGTGGCAAGCATTGAGTATGATCCGTATAGAAGCGCGCGAATTGCTTTGCTGCACTATGTGGATGGTGAAAAGCGTTACATTCTTGCGCCCCTTGATCTGAAGGTCGGAGATACGGTTCTTAGTGGGCCAGAGGCTGATATCAAGCCTGGTAACGCTTTACCGCTCAAAGCAATCCCCTTGGGAACAATAATTCATAATATTGAATTAAAGATCGGCAAGGGTGCCCAACTCGCACGTAGCGCCGGAACTTTTGCCCAGTTAATGGCTAAAGAGGGCAGATATTCCCAGGTAAAGCTTCCTTCCGGGGAAGTCCGCATGGTGCTTCAGGACTGCTATGCAACTATCGGTCAGGTTGGTAATCTCGATCACGAGAAGGTCAACATTGGTAAAGCAGGTCGTTCACGTTGGCTTGGAAAACGTCCAAAGGTTCGTGGTGTCGCAATGAACCCGGTTGATCATCCGCATGGCGGTGGTGAAGGCCGTACATCCGGTGGCCGTCATCCCGTTACACCTTGGGGTATACCTACTAAGGGTTATAAGACACGTACTAATAAGACCTCCGACCGCTTTATTGTTAAGAAGCGCACCAAATAACACGTGAAAGGCTGAATCATGGCACGTTCGATAAAAAAAGGACCTTTTGTTGATGAACACTTGATAAAGAAAGTTCAGATCGAAGGCCCTAACTCAAAAAAAATTATAAAAACCTGGTCGCGCCGCTCAACCATTACACCAGATTTCATCGGATTGAGCCTTGCTGTACATAATGGCAAGAAATTCATTCCGGTTTATGTCACTGAAAATATGGTTGGTCATAAATTAGGCGAGTTTTCACCAACCAGGACCTTTCACGGTCATGCTGCGGATAAAAAGAGCAAAGTTAAGAAGTAGTAAGGGAGTTTTAAATGGAATCGAGCGCAAAACTTAAATCTATTCGGCTTTCTCCACGCAAAACACGACTGGTGGTTGATCTGGTCAGAGGTAAAGGCATTCAGGATGCTCTTAACTCCCTCAGGTTTATGCCGCAGCCCTCTGCAAAACTCATCATTAAACTGCTTAGATCGGCAGTTGCGAATGCTGAACAAAAGGGCGTTTCTGATGTGGACAGGCTTTTCGTGAAAACAATCTTTGTTGATGGTGGTGCTGTACTAAAGCGTTTCGTGCCACGTGCCATGGGGCGTGCAAGTAAAATTCGCAAGCCAACCAGCCATATTACTGTAACACTTTCAGATTCGAAATAGTTTTAATACGTGGAGGTGTAGTTTGGGACAAAAAGTAAATCCGATAGGCTTCAGGCTCGGTATAATAAAAACTTGGGATTCAAAATGGTATGCTGAGGCTGATTATGCCAAGCTATTGCACGAAGATCTCAAAATTCGCGCCTATTTAAAGAAGCGCTTATATAGCTCCGGTGTTTCAAAAATTGAAATTGAGCGGGCTGCAAATAAGACTAAAATTAATATCTTCACCGCCAGACCAGGGCTGATCATCGGCAAAAAAGGCTCTGAGGTTGAAACTATTAAAAAAGAATTATCCAGTCTTACTTCTAAAGAGATTTTTATCAATATCAACGAAGTTCGTAAGCCTGAACTAGATGCACAATTAGTTGCTGAAAACGTTGCTCTTCAATTGGAACGCAGAATTGCATTCCGAAGAGCCATGAAAAAAAGCGTTACATCGGCTTTGAAATTTGGTGCAAAAGGGATCCGGATTACCTGTTCAGGCCGTTTAGGTGGCGCTGAAATGTCCCGTACAGAATGGTATCGTGAGGGGCGAGTTCCTTTACATACTCTTCGCGCCGATATAGATTACGGTTTTGCCGAAGCCAAGACAACTTATGGATTAATTGGTATAAAAGTTCTTATTTTTAAGGGTGAGATTCTTCCCGGGCAGTAATTAATTCTTCGCAGAACAGGAGTAAGTTTCAATGTTAATGCCTAAGCGGGTTAAACATAGAAAGCAAATGAAGGGGCGCATGACTGGCAAACCCTGCCGTGGAATAACACTTTCTTTTGGTGAATTCGGTTTACAGTCTACAGAGTGCGGTTGGTTAGATTCACGGCAGATTGAAGCCGCTCGTATAGCAATGACTCGATATATCAAGAGGGGTGGTAAAATCTGGATCCGTGTTTTTCCAGATAAGCCTTTAACTTCAAAGCCGGCTGAAACCAGGATGGGTAAAGGTAAAGGTTCTCCTGATTCTTGGGTTGCAGTTATTAAACCTGGCACCGTTCTCTATGAAATGGAAGGTGTAACCGAGGAAATCGCCCGCGAAGCACTTCGTCTGGCTGCGCATAAACTGCCTCTTTCCACAAAGTTTATTGCTAGAGGTGAAAACAATGAAGCCTAATGAATTACGTAAAATATCTACTGAGGAACTTGTTAAGAAGAAAGCTGATCTGACCCAAGAACTCTTTAATCTCAAGTTTCAGTTGCATACCGGCAGACTTGAAAATACTTCAAAGCTTAATGGTATCCAAAAAGATATCGCTAGGGTAAACACCATTATTACCGAGAACAAGCCATAGGGAGCAACAGATGAGTGAACGTGGTCACAGAAGATTACAGGTAGGTACAGTGGTAAGTGACAAAATGGAGAAAACTGCCGTTGTCAAGGTAGATCGGCTTACCAAGCACCCTGTTTACAATAAGTATATAAAGCGTAGTGTTAGATATAAAGTTCATGATGAGAACAACAATTGCAAGATTGGCGACCGCGTTCAAATCATTGAGTGCCGTCCACTGAGTAAGGATAAGCGCTGGAACCTGAAGCAGATCATCGAAAGCATCTCTTAGGACAGGAGTAATCAGTAATGATACAAATGCAGTCAATATTAGACGTTGCCGATAATTCTGGAGCTAAGAAACTTTTTTGTATTAAGGTTTTGGGCGGCTCAAAGCGCAAATACGCAGGAATTGGCGATATAATCGTTGCCTCTGTTCGTGAGGC
Organism: Desulfuromonadaceae bacterium; assembly: GCA_036504875.1. Classification (GTDB taxonomy): domain Bacteria; phylum Desulfobacterota; class Desulfuromonadia; order Geobacterales; family Pseudopelobacteraceae; genus JACPFJ01. Next base: position 256,011 of record DASXUK010000003.1, on the reverse strand, counting down.
TCTCCCGAATTCAAAAGTCAAAAAAGGTGATGTTGTCAAGGCGGTCATTGTAAGAACCGCTAAGGAATTAGGTCGCCCTGACGGTTCATTTATCCGCTTTGATGATAATTCGGGAGTTGTGATCAACAACCAAAAAGAACCAATTGGAACGCGTATATTTGGCCCTGTTGCCAGAGAACTGCGCGCCAAAAAGTTCATGAAGATCATTTCTCTCGCGCCAGAAGTACTCTAATCGAAATCGGAGATACAGAGATGCAAGCTACAAAATCACATGTCAGCAAAGGTGACACCGTAATGGTAGTTGCCGGCAAAGAAAAAAATAAAACCGGTAAGATTGTTCAGTTATTACCAAAGAAGGATAGCGTAATAGTTGAAGGTCTCAATATGGTAAAGCGCCATCTTAAGGCACGTGGTAATGAACCCGGTGGAATTAAGGAAAAAGAGGCTGCGATCCATATCTCCAATGTGATGCCGTTCTGCTCCAAGTGTTCGAAACCGGTTAGGATTAAAAGAACGACTTTGGAAAACGGTGAAAAACAGAGAATTTGCGTAAAATGCGGCAATTCTCTTGTGAAATAGATAGGGGGAAGTGATCAATGGCTCGATTAAAAGAAATTTATGATACTGATGTAGTCGCTAAGTTGCGAAAAGATTTCAACTATAAGAACATTATGGAAGTTCCACGCATAGAGAAGGTAGTCTTGAATATGGGGCTTGGTGAAGCTATACAGAATGTAAAAATTCTTGATTCTGCAAGCGACGAATTGAATGCTATTACAGGACAAAAGTCTGTAATTACCAAAGCCAAAAAATCAATCGCTACTTTTAAGCTGCGCGAAGGTATGCCGATTGGCTGCATGGTTACTCTTCGCCGTGACAGAATGTATGAATTTCTTGATCGGCTTATGAATATTTCTCTTGCCAGAGTACGTGATTTTAAGGGTGTTTCCGGTAAAGCTTTCGATGGCAAAGGTAATTATACCCTCGGTATCAAGGAACAGCTTATTTTTCCTGAGATCAACTATGATAAAGTAGACAAGATTAAAGGTTTAAATATAACAATCGTTACTAGCGCCAAAACCGATGAAGAAGGTAAGGCGTTGCTTAAGTACCTGGGCATGCCGTTCAGGAACTAAGACATTCGGGAGGATTCCGTGGCAAAAGTTTCAATGATTATAAAATCCCAGCGTAAGCCCAAGTTTGCGGTGCAAAAGCATAGCCGTTGTAAGGTATGCGGAAGACCAAAAGCATTTTATCGTAAATTTGAGATGTGCAGAATTTGTTTACGAAAATATGCATCCTCTGGGCAGATACCTGGCGTGATAAAATCGAGCTGGTAAAGAAAAAGACAGGAGTCACCAACGATGTCCATGACAGATCCAATTGCTGATATGCTGACCAGAATCAGAAATGCGAATATGGTCAAACTGCAAAAGGTTGATATTCCATCTTCAAATCTTAAGGTAAATATCGCCACGGTTTTGAAACAAGAAGGTTTTATCAAAAATTATAAGGTTATTTCTGATAATCTTCAGGGAATACTCAGGATTTATCTGAAGTATATTGATGAGAAAGATAGCGTTATAAATGAGATAAAGCGAATCAGTAAGCCGGGTGGTCGTGTTTATAAAAAGGCCGAGGATATTCCGGTTGTAAAAAGCGGAATGGGTGTAGCAATAGTATCTACTTCAAAGGGAATCGTTACTGATATTGCAGCTCGTAAAGCAGGTATTGGTGGTGAAGTTCTCTGCACCATCTGGTAACCATTGAAATTAAGGAGTATGAATCAATGTCGAGAATAGGGAAGCTTCCCATCGAAATATCCAAGGGTGTAAAGCTCACTTTTAACGATTCTGTCCTCTCTGTTCAAGGACCTAATGGCAAACTGAGCCGTCAGATCATGCCCTGTGTATCGCTTGATATAACTGAAACAAGTTTAGTTGTTTCTAGAAACGACGAAAACACTTCAACGCGTGCTGCACATGGTTTGACCCGCACCTTAATTAATAATATGGTTATTGGCGTAACAAAGGGCTTTCAAACTGATCTTGAAATTAATGGCGTTGGTTATCGTGCCGAGGTTAAGGGTAAAGAACTAGTTTTAAGCCTTGGTTATTCGCATCCTGTTAATTTTCCTATACCTGATGGTATTGTGATTGATGTTGAAAAAATGACCAAGCTTAGCATAAAAGGGTTTGACAAAGAACTAGTTGGTCAGACTGCAGCCAAAATCAGATCATTCCGTGAGCCAGAGCCATATAAAGGCAAAGGTATAAAATACGCCAACGAGACTATACTTAGAAAAGCCGGTAAGACAGGCAAAAAATAGTCTTTATAAGGAGACCGTTGTGGCAAAAACTGCACTTAAAACTATAACCCGGCTAAAACGTCAGGTACGTGTACGCAGGAAGGTTCGTGGCACCACTGAACGTCCTCGCCTTAATGTTTTTAAAAGCTCGCGCCATATTTACGCGCAACTCATTGATGATTCAAAAGGAACCACTCTAGTAGCTTGTTCCAGTTTGTCCGCAGGAATGGAAGAAATTTCCTATACAGGAAATGTTGTCGCTGCATCTCAAGTAGGCAAAAACATTGCCCGTCTTGCAATTGAAAAAGGTATAACTTCTGTAGTGTTTGACCGTAATGGTTTTCTTTACCACGGAAGGATTAAGGCACTAGCAGATGCTGCCCGCGAGGCCGGGCTTCTTTTCTAGCATTTCGAGGAGGTTTTAAATTGAGTAGAATAAATCCAGCAGATCTGAATCTTACTGACCGTGTAGTTCATATTAGTCGCGTAGCAAAGGTTGTCAAAGGTGGTCGACGATTCAGCTTTTCGGCATTGATTGTGGTTGGTGACGGCACCGGGCATGTAGGCTATGGTCTAGGCAAGGCGAATGAAGTGCCTGAGGCTATTAGAAAAGGTGTTGAACAGGCCAAAAAAAATCTCATCAAGGTTCCTGTCAATCAGAACCAATCAATACCCTTTGAAATAGAAGGGAAATTTGGTGCTGGAAAGCTCCTGATGAAACCAGCATCTGCAGGTACAGGTGTTATAGCAGGTGGTGCGGCACGTGCCATTTTTGAGGCTGCTGGAATTAACAACATCCTTTCAAAATGTCTTGGTTCAAATAATCCGCATAATGTAGTTAAAGCTGCTTTTGCTGGGCTAAAAAGGCTTAAGACTCCTGAAGAAATTATTGCACGACGTGGCTTGACAGAATAATAAAAAAGAGGTGAAGCTATATGAGCACCAAGTTGCGTATCACGCTTGTCAAGAGCACAATTGGAAAACCCAAGAAACACAGAGATATTGTTGCTGGTCTTGGTTTGAACAAACTTAATAAAACCGTGGAACTGTCAGATACTCCAGAAATTCGTGGTATGATTGCTAAGATCAACCATATGCTAAATATCGCACAATAAAGGGCGGATAGAATGGATTTGAACACACTCAAACCAGCAATGGGTTCGACCAAAAAACCTAAGCGTATTGGCCGTGGTACCGGTTCAGGACATGGCAAGACTTCGACAAAAGGGCACAAAGGCCAGAAGGCTCGTTCAGGTGGTAGTATAAAAGCCGGTTTCGAAGGCGGTCAGATGCCTTTGCAGCGGCGCCTTCCCAAGCGAGGATTCACTCCTTTTGAACGTATGGAATATGCTGTTGTAAATTTAAAACAACTTGATGTTTTTGATGCCGGTGCTACGGTAGATATCGCTGCGCTGATTTCAAAAGGTCTGATTAATCGGATTGATTCAAATGTCAAGATTCTTGGTAATGGCGAGATTCTTAAGCCCCTTACAGTGTCTGCTACCAAATTTAGCCAATCTGCTAAAGATAAAATAGTGGCCGCAGGCGGAACTATTGAGGAGCTATCCTAGTGCTCGAAGCACTCAAGAATATATTTAAAATCCCAGAGCTAAAAAAACGGGTTTTATTTTCCCTCGGCATGCTGGCAGTTTACCGCATTGGTTGCCATATTCCTACGCCAGGAATAGATCGTATTGCTTTATCACATTTCTTCAAACAGGCACAGGGAACGCTACTTGGCCTTTTTGACATGTTTTCCGGCGGTGCTCTAGAAAGATTAACCGTCTTTGCGCTCGGGATCATGCCTTACATCTCGTCTTCCATTATTTTTCAGTTACTAACGGTCGTTGTCCCTGCTATAGAAAAGTTATCCAAAGAAGGTGAGTCCGGCCGTAAAAAAATTATTCAATATACCCGGTATGGTACAGTTGTATTAAGCGTTGTTCAAGGTCTGGGTATTGCTATTGGTCTTGAGAGTATGCGCGGGCCTGCTGGCGAACTTGTAGTCCCTAATCCAGGCTGGTCCTTTCGTTTGATGACTGTTCTTACTCTTACCGCAGGAACGGCTTTTATTATGTGGCTCGGTGAGCAGATGTCCGAGAAGGGCATCGGAAACGGAATTTCTTTAATCATTTTCGCCGGCATTGTGGCTAGAATACCTACTGCGCTTGGAAACACAGCTAGATTATTGAATGCAGGGCAGATCTCCTTGTTTGTAATTCTCTTTGTTCTTTTAATTATGTTTGCTGTTATAGCTGGTATTGTTTTTGTTGAACGAGGTCAGCGTCGCCTTCCTATACATTATGCCAAACGAGTTGTAGGGTTGAAGACATTCAATGCCCAATCATCTCATTTGCCGCTTAAAGTGAACATGGCTGGTGTAATACCACCGATATTTGCTTCTTCAATCATTATGTTTCCTGCAACAATTGCAAATTTTATAGATATACCTTGGGTTCAAACAGCTGCAAAAAGTTTGACTCCTGGTAACTGGGCGTACAATGTATTTTATGTTGCATTTATAATTTTCTTCTGCTATTTCTATACGGCTGTAACATTTAACCCGTCGGATGTGGCGGAAAATATAAAAAAACATGGTGGATATATTCCTGGCATAAGACCAGGAAAAGAAACATCAGATTTTATGGATACAGTTTTAACTCGTTTAACTTTTGCTGGCGCTATATATATATCCGTTGTTTGTGTTCTTCCGTCAATTCTTATCGGAAAGTTTAATCTTCCGTTTTATTTCGGTGGTACTGCTTTGTTGATTGCTGTGGGTGTCGGTATGGATACTGTTGCTCAAATCGAGTCGCACCTCATCACTAGAAATTACGAAGGTTTCCTCAAGGGTGTTAGAATTAGGGGGAGAAAGTAATAGATGAACCTAATTCTTTTTGGCCCACCTGGCGCTGGTAAGGGTACTCAGGCCCAGTTTTTGGTTGAGCGCTTTGGAATACCCCAGATTTCTACGGGAGATATTCTTAGGGCCGCAGTTAAGGCTCAGACGCCTTTAGGGTTAGAAGCAAAGAAGATAATGGATTCCGGCGGACTGGTATCCGATGATGTTGTTTTGGGTATTGTAAGTGATCGCTTGGCTCAATCTGATTGTCTGAGGGGTTTTGTGCTTGATGGATTTCCCCGGACTATACCTCAAGCAGATTCTCTTGATGGTATTTTGTCTGAAGTTGATAAAAAAATAGACTACGTTATTTCGCTTGATGTTGATAATTATAAAATCATTGAGCGTTTGTCGGGGCGACGTGCCTGTGCCGGCTGTGGCAAAGTTTTTCATCTTATAAATGATCCGCCACTTAAAGCCGGAATATGTGACCTCTGCGGAGGTTCTTTGGTTCAACGCGCCGATGATCACGAAGAGACGATCGTAAATAGGCTTAATATATATGACAAGCAGACTGCCCCATTGAAAGCTTATTATCGGTCTAGCGGCCTGTTAAGAAGTGTTGATGGTTGTGCTTCAATCCCGAAGGTGCAACAACAAATTATTGATGTTTTGGAAGGGCATTCTGGTGATCATCCTTAAATCTCTCCGTGAGATCGAACGGATGAGGGCTTCATGTAGGATAGTTGCAGAAATTCTTGCTTTGCTCGGAGAACAGGTTCGGCCTGGAGTGAGCACGCTGGATCTTGAAAATATTGCATTAGAAGAATCCAAAAAGCGTAAGGCGAAACCAGCTTTTAAAGGCTATCATAATTTTCCTTATGCACTTTGTTGCTCTTTAAATAATCAAGTTGTTCATGGAATGCCTTCATCTGTTCCTTTAAAAAATGGTGATCTGCTTAGTATTGACTTTGGGGTTTTATACGACGATTTCTATGGTGACGCGGCTATTACTTTGCCGGTAGGTGATGTTGCAGAGCAGGCATTGCGTCTAACTAAGGTTACGGAAAGATCATTATACGAGGGGATTGCTCAGGCGACTCCAGATGCTAGGCTATTTGATATATCTTTTGCTATCCAAAGTTATGTTGAATCAAATGGCTTTTCGGTTGTGCGTGATTTTGTTGGCCATGGTATTGGCAAAAGTCTGCACGAGGATCCGCAAGTACCTAATTTCGGAGATAAAGGAAAAGGTGTTAAACTTAAACCAGGAATGGTGCTCGCGATTGAACCAATGATTAATCAGAAGAGCCATGAGGTTAGAGTGCTTGAGGATGGTTGGACAGTTATAACATGTGATGGTGGGCTTTCTGCACATTTTGAACACACAGTTGCCATTACAGATTCTGGCCCTGAAATATTGACAAGCATAGTTGTATGAGAGGGAGTTACATATGAAAGTTAGAGCGTCAGTAAAGAAGATTTGTGATAAGTGCAAAATTATTAAGCGTAAGGGCGTCGTTCGTGTAATCTGTGATATTCCGAAGCACTCACAACGTCAGGGTTGAGTAATTAAAGGAGGACTTTCAATTGGCTCGAATTGCAGGTATTGATTTACCAAAGAATAAGCGGATAGTTGTTGCTCTCACTTATATTTATGGAATTGGCCGTTCAACAGCTGATGCGCTTCTTGCAGATGCTAAAGTTGATCCGGACACACGTACAGATAAGTTGACTGAGGCCGAGGTTGCGAGATTGCGTGATGAGATCGATCGCAATTGCAAGGTCGAAGGTGACCTGCGTCGTGAAATATCGATGAATATCAAGCGTCTGATGGACCTGGGCTGCTATCGTGGGCTTCGTCATAGAAAAGGGCTCCCGGTTAGGGGTCAGCGAACAAAAACAAACGCTCGCACTCGAAAAGGCCCAGCCCGTACTGTTGCTGGCAAGAAGAAATAATCTATCTAGCTTTGGAGAATAAGAATGGCAAGCCCAGCTAAGAAAGTCGTTCGCAAGAAAAAAGAAAGAAAAAATATAACCAACGGTGTTGCTCACATTCAGGCAACTTTTAACAATACTATTATTACAATCACTGATGCGGTTGGTAATGTTATTGCCTGGTCCACTGCTGGTGCAAAAGGGTTCAAGGGTTCTCGAAAGAGCACTCCTTTTGCTGCTCAGATTGCTGCTGAGGATTGCGCTAAAAAGGCCCAGGAGCATGGCCTCAGAAATGTAGAGGTTTATGTGAAAGGACCAGGTTCCGGTCGTGAATCAGCACTAAGAGCCCTACAAGCGGTTGGATTTAATATAAGTTTCATTAAGGACGTGACGCCCATTCCTCACAATGGCTGTCGTCCTCCTAAAAGAAGAAGGGTTTAATTTAGGCTCACCAATAAAGGAGGTTTTCATTGGCTCGTTATACAGGACCTTCATGCCGTATGTGCAGAAGAGAAAACATGGAATTGTTTTTGAAAGGCGATCGCTGCTATACAGATAAGTGCGCGATAAAAAGACGTAACTACCCTCCCGGCCAGCATGGCCAGGCTCGTGTAAAAATTTCTGCATATGGTGTGCAGTTGCGTGAAAAGCAAAAGGTAAGGCGTATTTATGGTCTTTTAGAGAAACAATTTCGCAGCTATTTTGCCGAAGCCGATCGTTTGAAGGGTGTTACAGGTGAAAATCTGCTTTCTCTTCTCGAGCGTCGCCTCGACAATGTTATTTATAGATTGGGATTTGCTTCTTCTCGATCAGAGTCACGTCAGTTAGTTCGTCATGGCCACTTTACCTTAAATGGTAAAAAAGTAAACATTCCCTCTATTCAGCTTAAATCCGGTGATCTGATTGAACTCCGTGAAAAAAGCCGTAAAGTATCATCAATTAATGATTCTTTAGAGGCTGTTGTACGACGTGGCATTCCACAGTGGCTTGAACTTGACCGTGATGCGTTCAAAGGAAGTCTGAAGGGGCTGCCTGTCCGTGAAGACATAACAACTCCTATCCAAGAACAGTTGATCGTTGAACTTTATTCGAAGTAATTCCCAGGGTCTTCAGGCATCTGCCCGTAACATCCAGAACCGGACAAAAATCCTCCGGAGGAGGTTGTAATGTATAAAAATTGGCGTGATCTTATTAGGCCAAAACAGCTACAGGTAGAAAAGGATACACTTTCAGATACTTATGGAAAGTTTTTTGCTGAACCTTTTGAGCGTGGTTTTGGTACTACCCTTGGTAACTCGATTCGCAGAATTTTGCTCTCCTCTTTACAAGGTGCTGCAATAACTTCAGTTCGCATAAAGGGTGTACTTCATGAGTTCTCAGCTATCCAAGGTGTTACAGAAGATGTAACTGATATTATCCTGAACCTGAAAGGTGTACGCCTTAAGCTTCATTCTACAGATCAAGCCATAATCCGTATTGTTCATAAGGGTGAAGGTCTTGTAAAAGCTGGCGATATTGCTGTTGGTCATAATGTTGAAGTTATGAATCCAGACCATCATATTGCCACTTGTGGTAAGGATGCAAATCTTGAAGTTGAGCTAACTGTTAAGATGGGCAAAGGATATATCTCTGCCGATAAAAATAGAGATGAAAAAGCTCCGGTAGGCACAATTCCCATAGATGCTATCTATTCTCCAATCAGAAAAGTCAATTTTGCAGTGTCTAATGCGCGTGTTGGCCAGATGACCGACTACGATAAATTGACGATAGAAGTCTGGACGGATGGCAGTGCAAAGCCTGATGATGCTATTTCTTATGCTGCAAAGATTATGAAGGAACAGCTTTCTATCTTCATAAATTTTGACGAGGAAACTGAGCCGCTGCAGCTTGAGGAGTCACAAGAAGAAAAAGACAAGATTAATGAGAATCTTTATCGCACAGTTGATGAATTAGAGCTGTCGGTGCGTTCTGCTAATTGTCTTAAAAATGCCGGTATAAAGCTGATTGGCGAGCTTGTCTCTAAAACAGAGGCAGAAATGTTGAAGACTCAAAATTTCGGCCGCAAATCGTTGAATGAGATCAAGGATATTTTGAGTGAAATGGGCCTTACTTTCGGTATGAAATTAGAAGGCTTCCCTGATCACGAATTAATGAGCCGCCTGCGTGGTGAGCAAAAAGAAGAAGAGTAGAACCTCTGACAGTTATCAGCTTCAGAAAGGAAACATGTTATGCGTCACAATAATGCTGGCAGAAGACTAGGCAGGAAAACGAGTCATCGTGTAGCGATGTTTAGAAATATGGTCACGTCACTGCTGAACCATGAAAAAATCACCACTACCGATGCCAAGGCAAAAGAGATTCGCTCCGTAGCTGAAAAGATGATTACACTCGGCAAGCGTGGTGATCTTCATTCTATGCGTCAGGCAGCTGCTTATATCCGTGAAAAATCTGTTGTCACCAAACTATTTGCGACTATTGCTCCTCGTTACAAAGATCGTTCTGGTGGTTACACGCGGATTATTAAGCTTGGAATTCGTCAGGGAGACACGGCACCTGTCTCACTGATTGAATTGGTTGAAGAGGGCTTGGAGCCTAAGAAGGCCAAGCAGAAACCGGTTAAAGTCGCTGCAGCCCCTAAGGCTAAGCCTGCTGCACCGGTTGTAGCTCCTGTAATAGATGTAGCTCAAGCGCTTGCAGCTGATCCTTCAGAAATATGTGAAGCTAAAGCAGATTAACAATTAAGTTTGCATTATGGTTAACTCTAAAGGCAAGAGCGTCAGCTCTTGCCTTTAGTTGCTTTTAGCGTTCCATGCTATGTAATTAAATCAACTACCATGCCTTTTATGCCGATTACTTTAGCTGTAATAGCCAGATGATCCCTGTTTTCTTTGACGATCATGTTATAAAGACGATCGGCTTCGGCGTTGATAACAGTAATGATTTCAAAATAACGAGGATTTTGTGGCGTGCCCCCAACCTTTTCCAGCTGATATGCTTCGTTTGTGATTCTTTTGGCCAGCTTGCTTAGCTGATCTCTAAAGCTTTTGAAGTTCATAAGAGTGGGTTCTTTCTCCAGCTTATCTCCAGCCTGTTCTATTTCCTGCCGTAGTGCTTCTATCTCCTGTTCATATGAATCAACAGCAGATTTTCTCTGATCCAGTTCGGCTGCAAACAAGGAAGAGCCATCTTTTAGAAGTGAAGGTTTCCTGTCAGCGCTCTTTTTCTTAACATCCCCTATAGAAAACCCATCTCTAATCAGCATATGTGCTCCTACTTTTTTCGATTCAATCACCATAGCATACACCGGTCTTCCAGGCAATTGCGGCGAAAATGCAACAATTGAGATTTGCATCGTCTACGGCTTGTGATATGCTTCCTGCGGATACATTATCATTTTGGTGGGAAGGGGAAAAGACATGGTCGATTTTTTTGAAAAAACAGTGATGACTGCGATTGGCGTGGCTGCTATTACTCAAAAAAAAGCCGAGGAACTTGCTGCTGAACTGAAAGATAGATACAAGTTGAGTGAGGAAGAAGGAAAACATTTTGTTGATCGAATTCAGACGCTTGCCAAGGACAGCCGGGAAAAAATCCGTGAAACAGCTGAAATAGAAGTTCAAAAAGTTATAGATCGGTTTGGGCTTGTCTCAAGAGAAGAGTTTGAGTTGTTGTCCAAGCGGGTTCTTGAACTGGAATCCAAGATTCAGGTAGATACCAAGATAGTATGTTGAGGCTGACATGCTTTCATTTCTAAAACTGAACAGGAATATCCGCAGTATCAGGCGCTATTGGAATATTGTTCGCGTGTTGAGTGCCTATGGATTTGATCAGGTTTTGGAAATGATGGGATTAAGCGATATGGTGGCTAGAAGTCGTCGCCTGTTGCGTCATGACGATCCTGCTATATCCCGTTTAACTGCAGCCGAACGAATGCGCCTGGCGCTGGAAGAACTTGGACCAACCTTCATAAAGCTTGGACAACTTCTTTCAACTCGACCAGACATCGTGCCAGCTGCATTTGTGTATGAATTTGAAAAGCTCCAGGATAATGTGCCGAGTTTTTCTTTCGATGAAGTCAAGGATCAGGTTGAGAGGGAACTTTCCTGTCAGATCGATTACTTTTATTTAAATATTGATTCTATTCCGCTTGCGGCCGCTTCCATTGCTCAAGTTCATCGAGCTCGCCTTATCTCTGGAGAGGATGTGGTTATCAAAGTGCGCCGTCCCGGCGTAGCCGAACTGGTTGAGGCTGATATCAGCGGATTAATGGGCTTGGCTGTTTTGGCAGAACGGCATTTTTTCGGCAGTGAAGTCTATGACCCGGTTGGAGTTGTACGAGAGTTTGCCCGGTCAATCAGACGTGAGATGGATTTTACCCGTGAAGGCCAAACAATAGAAAAAATGAGGGATAATTTCAAGGGTACTCCTTGGATGTACTTTCCTCAGGTGTTTTGGGAGCAAAGTGCTCATGGGGTGCTGACGCTAGAATACATAGATGGTATTAAAGTTTCCGATTTAGATGCCCTTGATCGAGCTGGGCTTGATCGAAAAATAATTGCCAAGCGGGGGGCCGACGCTTTCCTAGAAATGGTTCTAAAGCACGGTTTTTTTCATGGTGATCCACACCCCGGTAATGTCATGATCATGCCGGGTAATATTATCTGCTTGCTGGATTACGGTATTGTCGGGCGCCTGGATGAGGAACTAAAAACTTTCATAAGTGACATGTTACTGGCAATAGTAAATCACGATATGGAAGAGGTTACTTCTCTTCTGATATTTACCGGAGATACCTCTGATACCCTCAATGTAAGGGCCCTCAAAAGGGATCTGTCTTATTTTATTGATAGTTACTATGAAGTTCCTTTGCAGCAGATCGAGGTTGGTCGAATGTTGATGGAGTTTATCGAGATTATCACTTTATATAACATCCGCATACAGCCCGATCTGATGCTGCTAGCTAAATCATTGGTCATTGTCGAAGGTATGGGGCGTAATCTGGATCCTTCCTTTAATATGATCGAGCATCTGCGCCCGTTCATGGAGAAGGCCTTTAAGAAAAAATTCTCCCCAAGGCGTATTTCCCGTGATATCAATTCGACTCTACTTTCCTATATCAACCTCGCTCGCACTCTGCCACGCGATCTAAAAGAAATAATCAATCGTATTAATAAAAACAAATTCAAAATAGATCTGGAACATCGCGGGCTCGACAAATTCACTGCTGAATTTGATCGTTCCATTAACCGGCTTTCCTCCAGCATGATCCTGGCGGCTCTGATCATAGGTTCATCAATAATCATGCAAACCGAGAGAGGACCTCAACTACTGGGGTTCCCGGTGCTCGCTTTTCTCGGTTACACAGTGGCCGGGGTGATCGGTCTTTGGCTGGTATATGCAATCATCCGTTCCGGTAGGATGTAAATGGTTTACAAAAAAACAGCCAGGGCAAGGCACTCATAATGGAGAACAGGCTAACCGTTGAAGAACGACGTAAGCGGATTCGTGAAGCAATCATAATCGCCTTAGCGATTATACTGATCATTTTGCTCACCAGAACCGAGATTCATCTTACTCAAATAAGCGCTGAAGCGCCCATGGGTAGTAATATTGCTATATTTGGTGTCATCAATGTCGTCATCCTGCTTGTCATCCTGTTGGTCTACCTGGTGTGCCGCAATGTTGTAAAGCTTTTCATGGAAAGCCGTACCAATCCACTGGCGAGTAAGTTACGCACCAAGCTGGTGCTTTCATTTGTTGGTCTTTCGCTGGTTCCAACCATGCTGCTCTTTTTTGCTGCAGCAGGCTTTATAAACAATACAGTGCACAACTGGTTCAATACCCAAGTCGAAACTTCCCTGAGCGAGTCATTGGAGGTGGCCCAGATCTACTATAAAAACTCGGCCTCCAACTCGCTCTACTATGGTCGGCAAATTAGTCAGTTTATCAAAGCCCAGAAGCTTCTGAACCAGGACAATCTGCCACTTTTGAAGGAGCTTATCCGCCAGAAGCAGAAGGAATACAATCTGGGGGTGGTGGAGGTCTATTCGTCCCAGCGAGAGGAACTTGTGCGGGCATCAAATCCGCAGGTGCCGAAAGGAGAATTTACAAACCCAGCCTCAGAGGATATCAATCGCGGGTTGTCCGGCAATGAGCTTACCCGCGTAAATCAGATCGGCCGGGCGGATCTGATTCGCGGAATAGTGCCTGTCTATTCGACCTGGAATGAAAAGGACGTGGTCGGTGTCGTTGTAGTCAACTATTATGTCCCGTATTCACTGGTCAACAAAATGAAGGAAATCACTGCGTCTTATCATGAATTTCGCCAGCTAAAGATCCTTAAGAATCCAATCCGTACGGGTTATATAATTACACTCTTTTTAATCACCGCCGTAATTGTGTTCTTTGCTTACTGGATGGGTGTTTATTTGGCAAATAGTATGACAAAGCCGGTTCAGGAACTGGTTGAGGCAACCCGCGCCGTGGCCGATGGTAAATTGGGTGTACATATTGAAACCTATGCTACCGATGAGATTGGCATGCTGATTCAATCCTTCAACCGCATGACCGATGATCTGCGCACGCAACAACTGGCCCTGAATAATTCGAACGAGGAGCTTTATCGAATCAACCAGGAAAGTGAGCGGCGCCGACGCTATATGGAGATCGTTCTGCGAAATGTGGCAGCCGGGGTCATTTCAGTCGATAGGGAAGGGACTATTACCACGATAAACACCTCGGCAGAGAAACTTCTCAATATTAATCCCGGGTCGGTTTTGAACAGGAATTTTAAAGATGTCCTGCGGGAAAGTCATCTGGACATCGTAAAGGATAGTCTTAAGGAATTGGTAATGGCTAAGCAGGACACGATCAACCGCCAGATTAATCTGAATGTTGGTGGGAACAGATTGGCCCTGCACCTGCATTTAACTATGCTAAGAGATGAAAACGGCGATTTCATGGGTACTGTCTTGGTGCTGGATGATTTGACCCAGGTTATGAAAGCACAGCGAATGGCTGCTTGGCGCGAGGTAGCAAGACGCATAGCCCATGAAATCAAAAATCCTCTTACACCGATTCAGCTTTCTGCCCAACGGCTCCGGAAAAGATATCTATCCCGTTTCAGTGACGACGAAAAAGTATTCGATGAATGTACCGAGATGATCATAAAATCGGTTGATGAGCTTAAAACTCTAGTCAACGAATTTTCCAACTTTGCCCGCATGCCTGCTATCCAGCCAGAACCAAATGACCTGAATGCTTTGATTCGCGAGACATTGACCCTTTATCAGGAAGCCCATCGGGGGGTAACTTTTGAATTCAATCCTGATGAGCGGCTGCCACAGCTTAAAATTGACCGTGATCAGATCAAGCGGGTCGTGATAAATATCCTAGAAAATGCAGTGGCAGCCATGGAAGAGCAGGGGGTGGTCAAGATAAACAGCCGTTTTGACTCAGAAATAAAAATGGCTTCCTTTACAATAACCGATAATGGCCCCGGAATCTCGGCTGAGGATAAACCCAGATTGTTCGAACCATATTTTTCCACCAAAAAAACCGGCACAGGTCTTGGTTTAGCAATTGTTAGCAGTATTATTTCCGATCACAATGGCTTTGTGCGGATCAGAGATGGCCTGCCAAGAGGAGCCTGTTTTGTGGTAGAGTTGCCGGCCGGCTAATGGTAACAGATTGAGGTCGTGTAAATTTGTTTTTTCCCTCTGATTAACCTGATCATTTAAGGAGTACCGAATGTCAAAGATGATTCTCGTGGTGGACGATGAAAAAGATATTAGAATCTCCCTAACCGGAATTTTAGAGGATGAAGGTTATCAGATAATGACCGCAGCCAGCGGTGTTGAGGCGCTGGAATACGCCCGCCAAGACCTCCCTGATCTGGTTTTGCTGGACATCTGGATGCCTGGAATGGACGGGCTGGAAACCCTGGAGAAGCTGAAAGCACTTTTTCCGCAGGTTACTGTGATTATGATCTCGGGACACGGTACGATTGAAACCGCAGTGCGATCCACCAAGCTGGGTGCTTTTGATTTTATCGAGAAGCCGCTTTCCTTGGACAAGGTTTTGATCACTGTTTCAAATGCCTTGACAATGAGGGAGCTTAAAGTTGAGAACGAGGAGCTTAAACGGACAGCTGGTAATGAATATGAGCTGGTTGGCAGGTCAGCGCAGATAACCTTGCTCCGTGAACAGATCATGCGTGTTGCGCCGACCAATGCCTCGGTGCTGATTACAGGTGAAAATGGTACAGGCAAGGAACTGGTGGCCCGTTCTATCCATTACTACAGCCAACGGCGTGACAAACCGTTTATTGCCATCAATTGTGCCGCTATTCCTGAGGAATTGATAGAAAGCGAGCTTTTTGGACATGAAAGAGGTGCCTTCACCGGCGCTGTTGCTCAGAAAAAAGGAAAGTTTGATCTTGCTGATGGCGGCACTCTTTTCCTGGATGAGATCGGGGACATGTCACTGAAAACTCAGGCCAAGGTATTACGGATACTCCAGGAGCGCTGCTTTGAAAGAGTAGGGGGAGTTCGATTGGTAACGGTTGACGTCAGGATTATCGCCGCCACTAATAAGGATTTAGAGGAGGAAATTCGTCAGGCAAGATTCCGTGAAGATCTCTATTACCGCCTTAATGTAGTTCCTTTCAGAGTTCCTGCACTACGGGAGCGTGCAGATGACATCGCGATGCTGGTGCCTTACTTTGTCGGCCAGTTTTACCACCGTGAGGGATGTGACCCAAAGATGTTTTTGCTTGAGACGCTTGAGAAGCTTTGCCGTTATAATTGGCCAGGTAATGTAAGAGAGTTAAAGAACATCATTGAACGTATACTGATTATGACTCCTGGGCGGATGATAACCCCGGAAGATATCCCGGACCTGCAAATTGCAACAATTAATCTAATGGCCGCTTCGGGTGAAGATGGCGGGGTTTTGGGGACTTTGCGGGAGGCGCGCGAGGAGTTCGAGCGTGGTTTTATCGTTCAGAAGCTTGAGGAGAACGACTGGAATATTTCACGAACAGCCGAGGTGATCGAGCTGGAGCGGAGCAACCTGCATCGTAAGATCAAAAGCTATGGAATCGACGTCAAGAAATAATTCTGAAGGCCTGCTGCGGACAGTATGACTTCAGCGCATTTTATACCAATTATGGCTCGTGACGGTTGCAAGCCATCGTTAGGCCGGGGTGTCGTGGCCTCAGGCCCAGCAGCAGCATGGCAGCCATGCATGCCAGACAGGCGCCAAAGCCAAAGGCCATTGCCGGCGAATATTTTTGCCAGATATAGCCGAAGATAACACTAGCAGGCAAAGCACCGATTCCTATGGCAAAGTTGTACCACCCAAAGGAGCTGCCTATTTCAGCAGCCTCAGAAAGATCATTGAGATAGGCTTTTTCCACCCCTTCCGTCATTCCATAGAACAAGCCGTACCAGGCGAACAAAAGCCAAATTTGGAGCTTTGAGGTGGCTAGGGCAAAGCCTGCATATGCCAGCGCATATACTAACCAGCCAATAATGATCAGGCTGCGCCTTCCAATGCGATCGGAAAGGGCGCCAAATGGCATGGAAGAAAGCATTTTAATTACATGGAAAAAGGTCCAGAGCAGCGGAATGAGCGCTGGCGTTACCCCCAGCTGGCTAGCCCTTAGCAACAAGAACACATCAGAAGAATTACCTAGAGTAAACAATAGCAGAACCAGCAGATAGCCGCGGATGTTTTGAGGGGGAATAAGGCTGGGAATCGCTGTGCCGCTTGCCTTGATGCGTGGTACATCACGAACTTTTACAATAATTAGAACCACAGCCAGTATGCCTGGAATGGCTGCTAACCAAAAGATTGTGCGCAGATCAGATAAAGTCCAGGCCATCAATCCTGTGGCTAAAAGCGGCCCGACAATCGCGCCGGCATGGTCGAGGGAACGGTGGAAGCCAAAGGCCTTGCCACGCATGGAAGAATTGGTGGAGTCGGCAATCAGTGCATCGCGAGGTGAAGTTCGGATTCCTTTGCCGACACGATCAGAAAACCGAATCAACAGGATGAACAATGGAGAGCCAGCAATAGCCATTAAGGGGCGTGACAGAGAAGAGAGCGAGTAACCAGCAAGAATTAAACCTTTTCTCCCCTGCATGCGATCAGAGAGAACGCCGGACAGCAGTTTAAGTAGTGCGGCGGTAGATTCGGCCACCCCTTCAATAATCCCTAGAAAGGCTGGACCAGCGCCTAGAATGGATGTAACAAATAAAGGCAGCAAGGGGTAGATCATTTCACTGGAGACGTCTGTTAGGAAACTGACCAACCCTAGTATAAGAACATTGCTGTTAATGCCGCTGAACATGATACTCTCCGTGGCTAGTCCGCATAATTTACCGATTTAGTGTCAGAAGAAATATAAGTCTGGGAAAGAAAATTGAAATAATGTAAACGTAATCCTTATCTTAACTGTTCTCATGGTGGATATGAAAAAGCCTTTACTGATAAAAACTCAAATTATTGTATTAGCGGCAATTGCCATCTGTCTTGCGATAATCCTGATGTCGCACTGCAATAAAGAAGAGGCGATTTCGGAACAGACATACCTGCAGCTTCTCAAAGAAGCTCATGCTGCTGTAATTAAGTATTACGTGGATCCACCAGACCCGAAGAAGTTGATGAAAGGTATGGTGGATGGTGTTCTGGCCTCCCTGGACCCGCATAGCGCCTACCTGCCGCCTGAGCCCTATAAGGAAATGGAGGAGCAGATATCGGGTGCCTTTGGAGGAATCGGCATCGAGCTTGGGATGAAGGAAGATCGACTGACAGTGATTGCCCCTATCGAAGATACCCCTGCCTTTCGAGCCGGCATCCAGCCTAATGATCATATCTTTAAAATCAATGCCACATTTACACGGGGCATGAATATATCCAAGGCAGTCAGCCGTATGCGGGGGGAGAAAGGGACGCCTGTCACGCTCACCGTTCTACGAGAAAAAGTCGATCATCCCCTTACTTTTAAACTTATCCGGGATGTCATAAAAATAAAGAGCTTAAAAACACGCATATTAGAACCTGGCTATGGCTTGATCCGGATCTCTCAGTTCCAGGAGCATACCGGCAGTGATTTTAAAAAAGCCCTTAAAGAACTAAGAGCGGCTGCCGGAGGAACTTTCAAAGGTCTTGTTATTGATTTGCGTTTCAACCCGGGCGGTTTACTGGTTTCGGCGGTAGAGGTCGCCAACTGTTTTATCGGCCACGACCCTGCTAACAGCCTGATCGTTTCGACCAAAGGCAGACTGCCGGACTCTAATCAGATGATCCGCGCCACTGTCGGTGAAAAGGAACCACGTTACCCGATTGTTGTTTTGATAAATGCCGGTAGCGCCAGTGCTTCTGAAATTGTGGCAGGGGCCCTGCAGGACCACAAACGAGCAGTAATCATGGGGCAGCAGAGCTTTGGCAAAGGCTCGGTCCAGTCAATTTTCCCTCTTCCAGGGAATGCAGCTCTCAAGTTGACCACAGCTCGGTATTATACACCTAGCGGACGTTCTATCCAGGCTAAGGGCATCACACCTGATGTTTTGGTTGCTGGCTATAAACCAATCGAGAAGACAGCTGGTCAAGCAGAGAATATCAGGGAGCAAGACCTTGAAAGAAGCTTGGCTCCAGATGGAAAGAAAGATGCTGTCCGATTGCCTCATTCTGGGCTGGTTGACCCTGATAGTAAAAAAGATTACCAGTTGACTCGAGCTCTTGAGTTGCTAAGGTCGCTCGATCTGGTTCGGG
Source organism: Desulfuromonadaceae bacterium (assembly GCA_036504875.1). Taxonomy (GTDB): domain Bacteria; phylum Desulfobacterota; class Desulfuromonadia; order Geobacterales; family Pseudopelobacteraceae; genus JACPFJ01. Next base: position 237,145 of record DASXUK010000003.1, on the reverse strand, counting down.
AACAGCGACTTGTAAGGTAACGCCAGCTAAGGATCATGTGAGCTTACGATTTCTGAAGATACGCATCAAAAGCACGCCCAGGATAGAGAGACCGGCACCGACACAAAGAAAGAGGTAGCCAATGGTTCTGCCATCTCCCCATCCCCGCAGATCGTGCCCCTTCATGAATGCAATCAGCGCGATCCCGCTAAAACAGCCTAAGCCTCCCAGAATGTAGACTGCAAAAGCTACTACTGCCAAAGCGATACCTCGAGATGCCATTTGAGCTCCTTATCTATGTTCATATGCAACAGGGCTATAGTGGAGAAGCAGGATAAAAAAGTCAATCCGAATGAAATTATACCCAAGACAGACGAAGGGAAAAAGCCATGAAATTAGTATGCTTGCTGGGGAGCCCGAGGCGGGAGGGTAACAGCGCTACCATTGCAGCACACTTGGTTGCCAAGGCCGCTGAACTGGGAGCGGAAACCGAGACGATCTATCTGAATGGCCTGAATTACCGTGGTTGTCAGGGTTGCTATGTGTGCAAGACCAGCCTTGATCATTGCGTTCTGAATGACGAACTTACCCCGGTTTTGGAGAGTGTTCGTCAGGCCGATGTGCTTTTATTGGCTAGTGCTGTTTACTATGGTGATGTCTCGGCACAGCTGAAAGGTTTTATCGACCGCAGCTTTTCATATCTGGTGCCGGATTATTTTGCCACTTCCCAGCCCAGCCGCCTTGAATCAGGCAAAAAGCTGGCCTTTGTCCTCACTCAGGGACAACCTGACGAGGCCATGTTTGCTGATATCTTTCCACGCTACAACTTTTTCTTCAAGTGGTATGGGTATCAGGAAGGGCGGCTGATTAGAGGTTGCGGGTTATCTGAGCGGAGTACCGTAACCAAACGGACCCAGCTGTTTCAACAGGCAGAAGAGACTGCCCGAACCCTGGTATTGGGCTAATCTTGACTGATCAAGTGCCCAGCAGCTCCCGCAGCTTGGCTCCTATATCCGCTTCCCTCATCAGCGACTCTCCGATAAGAAAGGAGCTGGCGCCTTCGGCCTGCAAGCGCACGATGTCGGACCGGCAGTTGATGCCGCTCTCAGCTACCAGCAGGCATCCTGCAGGCATCATGCGGGCTAAGCGATCGGTGGTGCCAAGATCGATTGCAAAGGTGCGCAGATCTCGGTTGTTGACGCCGATCAGGGTGCACTCGGTCTGCAGCGCCTTCTCCATTTCTTGTTCGTCATGAACCTCCAGCAATACATCCAGTTGCAGTTCACGGGCAACAGTATGAAATTCTCGCAATTGCGATAACTCTAGGCAGGCGGCAATCAACAAGATTGCGTCGGCTCCTGCGGCGCGGGCTTCATAAATCTGGTAAGGATCGCAGATGAAGTCCTTACGCAGCAGTGGTAGGGATACAGCCTCGCGGATTAGGGCCAGAAAACGCAGGTGACCCATGAAGAACTTCTCGTCAGTCAGCACCGATAGGCAACTGGCTCCGTTGGCCTGGTAGGTCGCCGCAATCTCCAGAGGATCAAACCCGGGGCGAATGATTCCCTTGCTGGGGGAGCCTTTTTTAACCTCAGCAATTATGGCAGTCCAACCGGAAGTCACCGCCTCCCGCAGATGGCGCTCGAAACCACGCGGCATGTCCTCCAGATCGTTGATACGGGCTTTCAGTTCGCTGACCGGTACAGACGACTTCGCGGCTAAAATTTCCTGTTGTTTATACTCCATGATATTTTTCAGGATGTCAGGTGTGTTAGTTGTCATATTCTTTGTCCTGTTGTCTTTGATTATGTCACAAGCTGGAAGACTCTTTTGACTGACCGGCAAGGATCGATCCTCTTCATAAGGATGCTGCTATCACTGATTAGTCAACTCAGCCAGCTTCTCCATCTGTTGCAGCGCCCGACCAGAATCAATCGCCTCGGCGGCCAAAATAATCCCGGCGGCCGGGTTGACGGCCTTTCCGGCGGCCACGAGTGCGTAGCCGGCATTAAGCAGCACGATATCCCGCCGCGGCCCCATTTCACCTTTCAGAACATTGCGGACGATTTCGGCGTTGGCTACCGCATCGCCACCTTTAAGTGCTTCCATGCCACAGCGGCTCAGGCCAAACTGCTCCGGCGTGATGACTGTCATCTTAACTCCGGATTGGGTTACCTCGGCCACCAAAGTCTCGGTGGTGAGAGTAATCTCGTCCATTCCATCTTTGCCATGCACCACAAAGCCGTGGCGGCAGCCAAGATTGTGCAACACACCGGCGAGCTTTTCCACCAGGCTGTCCTGGTAGACCCCCATGACCTGGCTGTCGGCCTTGGCCGGGTTGGTGAGGGGGCCGAGGATGTTGAAAATGGTGCGGATGCCAATCTCTCGCCGCGGGCCGATAGCATGCTTCATGGCGCCGTGCAGGGCTGGAGCGAACAGGAAACCGACCCCGATTTCGGCGATACACTTCTCGACGGTCTCAGGGGTGACGTCCAGATTGACCCCCAGCTTTTCCAACACATCGGCGCTGCCGCACATCGATGAGACCGAGCGGTTGCCATGTTTGGCGACCTTGACGCCGCAAGCCGAGACCACAAATGTAACGGTGGTGGAGACGTTGAAGGTGTTGGTGCCGTCGCCGCCGGTACCAACCACGTCCAGGATGGTTTCCTGGTCGATGTTGATGTCGTCGCGATCGATGTCGACTACGCCCTTTCCGACCCGGATAGGGGTGGCCCGTTCGCGCATTACTCGGGCCGCACCCGTGATCTCTTCGATGGTCTCACCCTTCATGCGCAGAGCCGTAATGAAGGAACCAACCTGGGCCGCGGTGCATTCTCCAGACATAATCTGGTTCATGACCTCGATCATCTCCCCTTCAGTCAGATTTTCCCGTTCGACAACCTTGGCAATGGCTTTTCTGATCATGACGCAACTCCTTGACTAATAAAAAAGGGGATGTGTGAACATCCCCTTTGTGTAATTTTTTTGGAGAAAGCCGGGAAATTACCTACAGACCAGCTTTTATTTCACGGATGGCCTCTTTTATAAGAGTTTCTGCCAAATCAGGCACTACTTCCCAGACAATCCTTTTGATTACATCCTGTGAAACACCGGCAATGGCAGCTCTAAGTTGTTCTTCGGTAAGGATGGCGGCAACAGGCTGAACTGGCTGCTGGACAGAGGCAGCCGGAGACGCTTCATAGTTCGGAGCAGCAGGTAGCTCGAATACCGGTGATACAGGGAGATCGAAATCCGGCGCACCAGGGACTTCTAAAGCAGGCGTTGGTATTGGTTCAGCAGAAAACAGTTCAGCCGCCGGCGCCTCAAAAACTGGTTCGGGAGTTTCGGTAAATGCAGGAATAACTGTCTCAGTAAAAGAGGGTGTAGGCTCAAAAACAGCAGGAGACGGCTCCGCTACTGGCTGAGCGACTGCTGGCTGTGCTGGTTCTTCAAAGGAGATTTCACCAAATGACATCTCCTCTAAAGGTGAATTCTGGTCAGTTAAGGCCGCGGACGGTATTTCAGCCACTACCTCTTCAGAAAACTCAAAGGTATGTTCATCTACAGGAACCCATTGTGTGCCGGTAGAGTCACTCAACGAAGCGGGTGTCTCCACAGGCTGTGTCACCTCAACCTCAGGTTCTTCGCTTATTATAGAAAATACATCCGGTTCAAATGCAGGTGATTCCGTCTCAAGCGAGGCGACTCCGGCTGGTGGTGCAGCGGCAGGAGCAGGCTCTTCATTTACGGTAAAAGCACCCCAGATATCATCAGCTTTCTCTTCAAGAACGGGCTCGGCTATGATAGGTGTAGCCTGAGCCTGAGCAATAGTCTGCTCCACCTCAGGAGTCGGTGCTGCCTCGGTAACAGGTGCCGTTTGTAGCGGAACTGCTGAACGCTGGAGACCCAGCTCGTATAGTTCTTTTACTTTATTAACAATCTGTTGTGACTCAAAAGGCTTGGACAAAAAGTCATCCGCACCGCAACCCTTGGCTTTATCCTCATCAAACGGTTCAAAAGAGCCGGTGAGAATAAGGATAGGTTTGGTAGCTAATGCCGGTGTTGCCCGTACAGCTTCGCAGACCTCATAACCGGAGATACCCGGCATGAGGGCGTCAATCAGCAGAACATCAGGGGAAAGTTCTCTGGCTTTTTCAATTGCGGCCTTGCCGTTGTCCACCACTGTGAGAGCGTATTCTTCGCTCCCAAAGATGATGCCAACCACCTTTTGAATGGTGATGCTGTCATCGGCAAGGAGAATTTTGATGCTCATCGGTCCCTCCCTCTATCTGTGGGTGCGGAAGAAATGGAAATCAGCGGTAAAAAAGCTAGCATACGACCGCTAAGGTGTCAAGTTTTAAGCAGTTCGAGAGCCTATCGGGATTGAAACAACGTGCCCTCGTTTCTGTTCGAAAAGATTGAGACGGCCAAAGTGGAGATGTCACTTCGCAGGCGGTTGAATTTTTTGACTCGATAGTCAAGGCGGGTCGTTAACATGATTACAAAAAGGTCGCGTTGCGGATCGATCCAGATCGATGAACCGCTGTAGCCTGTATGACCAAATGACATATCGGAGAAGGAGCTTGTTTTTGGTGCCGAGAAAGGGGAGTAAATGTCCCATCCCAGGCCGCGGATTACCTTGCCGTTGTTATAAAAATACGGAACGGTCATCTGGGTTACTACCTGTTCCGAAAAGATCTGTTTGCCATTAAGGATGCCGCCTCCCAGCATCATTTGAATAAAATGTACCATGTCCGAGGCCGAGCTGAAAAGTCCGGCATGTCCAGCAACCCCACCCAAATGGCGTGCGTTTTCATCCTGGACTATTCCTGCAACAAGCAGTCGTCCGGGACCAAGGGTTGGGGCAATGTTAACTGCAAGCTCCTTGGGGGGTAAGAACAGCGTGTCAGACATACCCAGAAGGTTGTAGAATCGGTCCTGACAATAGCGGTCCAGCGACAAGCCGGTAACCCTCTGAACCAGCTCACCAAGTAGAATGAAATTTATGTCGGCATAGTGAAAGCGGCTGCCGGGCATTTTACCATTCTTTTGCAAGGCGACCCTTTGCATGATTGTTCTAATTGGCTCATCGTTGGAGATAGCAATGTCTTCCAGCCCGGATGAATGAGTCAGCAGGTTAAGGATGGTGATGCTTTCCAGGCCACTCCCCCCAAACTCAGGAAACCAGCGTGTTATCGGATCTACCAGAGAGATGCGTCTCTCCTCGAGCAGTTTCATTAATGCCGGAGCAGTAGCAAACACCTTGGTAAGCGAAGCAATGTCAAAAATGGTTCTTTCACTAAGTACAGGTGCGTCCAGTCTTGAATTAAGCTTGCCATGGGATGTGCTGAAAAGAATGTCCTTGTGATTGCCAATTACTACTACTCCGCCTGCTATGAGACCGTTCGTGATGCCTTTTTCCAGGATAAAGTCTATTGAGGCAGTACGACCGGCATCAAGGAGTTCGTCAGTAGCAAATGAGGGGCAAGCACTGAGCGTCAGTAAAATAATTAGAGTGGTGCGGAAGCTAAGCAAGGTGACACCTGAGTAAAAATGATAGGCGGATCAAAAAGTGTCGGTTGAAGGGTAAACGCAGTGAAGAAGCAACCAAGCTTTGGTCACTATATTGGGGAACCTTCTGTGAGTCAATGAGAAAGCGGTGTGGAGAAAACCCAGAAGCCACCCGGCAGACGGCTTCTGGGCGAGGTTTTATTCAGGTGCGATAATCGGCATTGATGCTGACATACTCGTGAGAGAGGTCGGAAGTATAAACCGTGGCACTTCCTTCAGCCAGGCCAAGATCAACAGTCACAGTGAATTCCTTTTTGCGGAGTATCTCTGTTCCGCGCGCCTCGGCATCGGAGCCGGCAAAAATTCCATTATGGGCCATTTTTACATCATCGAAACAAAGCGCTAGTCGTGACTGGTCGACCTCGGCTCCAGAGTAACCAACAGCGGCGAATATTCGTCCCCAGTTGGCATCCTGACCAAAAAAAGCGGTCTTGACCAAACTGGAATTGGCAATTGCCAGGGCGGCCTGTTTGGCATCTGCATCACTGCTTGCACCTGTTACCCGTATTTCGACGAATTTTGTAGCTCCTTCGCCATCCTTTACAATCTGCTTTGCCAGTGAGAGCAATACCTCGTGCAGCAGGGTCTCGAATTCCTGGGCAGCTACGGTGCCTGCTGAAATCAGGGGGTTGAAAGCCATGCCATTAGCCATAATCAGGCAAGTGTCGTTAGTAGATGTGTCACCATCCACCGTGATGGCATTGAAGGAGGTCTCGATGGCCCGGCGGAAGATCGTTTCCAGCAGTTTGGCCTCGATTTTGGCGTCGGTAATGATAAAGGAGAGCATGGTAGCCATGTTGGGCATAATCATGCCTGCCCCCTTGGCAATTCCTGCCACAGTGTAACCGGTACCATCGGCCCGTCCGCTACGGGCCTCCATTTTGGGAAAGGTGTCAGTGGTCATGATGGCCTCGGCCACGCCGTCAATGGTGCCTGAAGAAAGTCCTTCAATCAAAGTCGGAATGCTGATGCGAATCCGCTCCATCGGCATTTGCACTCCGATAACGCCGGTCGAGGAGACCTGTACCATTTCGTCAGGTACTCCAAGGCCTTCGGCCACTAGCCGTGATGTTTCCCTGGCGACCACCATGCCAATCTCACCGGTACAGGCATTGGCGTTACCGCTGTTGACAATTAGTGCCTGTGCCATACCGCCTTTGATATGCTCGGCCGAGACAAGCACCGGTGCTGCTTTGACGGCATTGGTTGTAAATACCGCACAAGCCGCAGCCGGAACCTCGGAAAATATTAGGGCCAAGTCATTGCGGCCCGGTTTTTTGATGGCCGCCTCAACAGCCGCGAATTGAAAACCTTTGATATCCATATCTACCTCGTCGTGCTGTGCGTTATATTCAGCCTGGTAATATTTTAACACGCACGAAACCTTGATAGTAGCATGCTAATGATCGAAGCTACTTACCGCAGCACTTTTTGTACTTTTTACCACTTCCGCAAGGGCAGGGGTCATTCCGGCCGGCAACTTTCTGGCTCTTGGCTGGTTCCTGATGACGTTCTTCTTCTCCGGAGAGATTAAAAACCAGCTTTTTGCTGCGCTGTTCCTCCTCCATCTCCTCGACCTCTTGTTCACGATCCACTTGTACCCAATAGACGCGCTCGACTACCTCCTCACGGATTCGGACGATCAGTTCCATGAAAAGATTGAAGGCCTCTTTTTTGTACTCCTGCTTAGGATCCTTTTGGCCATAGCCACGTAATCCGATGCCTTCCTTTAAATGGTCAATGTTAAGCAGGTGGTCCTTCCAATGGGTGTCAATGGCTTGCAGCATGATGACCTTGATCAGGTGATCGGTCAGTTCAGGCCCCATATCATCAGCCTTGGCCTGAAAGGTTGCATTGGCCTGCTCTTTAAGGGTCTCTTTGAAATTAACAGGATTCAAGCGTGACATGGTTTCCTGGGGCAGGTCCAGGTGCATGTTGAAACACCGGTAGACTATCTCGCTTAGGCCCTCCCAATCCCATTCCTGGGCTGCAACTTTGTCGATGCAGTAGCTGGCAACTATTTCTTCAATTGTTTCGTCCAGCATCTCCTGGAAGCTCTCACGGATCTCCTGACCACTTAGAATCTCGCGGCGCTGGGTGTAGATCACCTCGCGTTGCTTATTCATTACGTCATCATATTCGATCAGGTGCTTACGGATATCAAAGTTATGAGCTTCAACTTTTTTCTGAGCGTTCTCGATCGATTTGTTAATCATGGTGTGGGTAATTGCCTCGCCCTCCTCAATTTTGAGGAAATCCATGATTTTGGCTACCCGCTCAGAGCCGAAGATGCGCAGCAGATCGTCCTGCAGCGAAAGGTAAAAACGGGATGAGCCGGGATCGCCCTGGCGGCCGGAACGGCCACGTAACTGATTGTCAATGCGACGGGATTCATGGCGCTCGGTGCCGATAATATGCAGCCCCCCCAGCTTAACCACCTCATCGTGCTCTGCCGCGCATTCCGTTTTGAATTTCTCAGTGACCTCCTGGCACTGCTCCTCGGTCGCCTCGGGATTCCCCCTCAGCCATTGTTTGGCCAGCGCATCCGGATTGCCACCCAGCAATATATCGGTACCGCGACCAGCCATATTGGTGGCGATGGTTATGGCCTTGAGGCGGCCGGCCTGGGAAACAATCTCCGCCTCACGTTCATGCTGCTTGGCGTTAAGTACGTTGTGCGGGATGCCCTGGCGCTTGAGCAGCTCGGCCAATACCTCGGACTTTTCAATTGATATAGTACCCACCAGGCAGGGTTGACCGGTAGCGTAATGGTCTTTGATATCCTCGATAACTGCATTGAATTTTTCCATCTCGGTCTTGTAGATCACGTCCGGGAAGTCAGGCCGCAAAAGCGGGCGGTTGGTGGGAATAACCATTACATCCAGCTTATAGATCTTGTGGAATTCCTCGGCCTCGGTATCAGCGGTACCGGTCATACCGGAGAGTTTGCCGTACATACGGAAATAGTTCTGGAAGGTAATGGTGGCCAGGGTTTGATTCTCGTTCTCAATCGTGACCCCTTCTTTGGCCTCGATAGCCTGGTGCAGGCCATCCGACCAGCGTCGACCAGGCATGAGGCGGCCGGTGAACTCGTCGACAATCATGACCTCGCCATCCTTGACCACATAGTCAACATCGCGCTTGTACATGGCATGAGCTCGCAGGGCCTGTTGCACGTGATGAAGTATTTCGATATTTCGAGGATCATAGAGATTTTCGATTTTAAGTAGCTTCTCGACCGTAAGGACCCCTTGTTCAGTCAGGGTGGCGCTCTTGGCCTTCTCGTCGATGGTAAAGTCGCCGGTGTAAGCTTTACGTTTGCCAGAGAGAGTATTGGCCTCGACATCCTTTGCCTCACCCTTCTGCAGCATCGGGATGATACGGTCAATGACATAATACTTGTCAGTGGATTCCTCGGTGGGGCCGGAGATGATCAGGGGTGTCCTGGCCTCATCGATCAGGATCGAGTCGACTTCGTCGACAATGGCGTAATTGAAGCCGCGCTGGACATAGTCATCCAGGGAGAACTTCATGTTATCGCGCAAATAGTCGAAACCGAATTCGTTATTGGTACCATAGGTGATATCGGCGGCATAATTTTCCCGCCGCTGTTCATCCTCCACCCCATGTACAATTACGCCCACATTTAGCCCAAGGAAGTTATACAATTGGCCCATCCACTCCGAGTCGCGCCGGGCCAAATAATCGTTGACCGTAACTACGTGCACACCTTTGCCGCTGATGGCATTCAGGTAAGCCGGCAGCGTTGCCACCAGCGTCTTGCCCTCGCCGGTCTTCATCTCAGAGATCTTGCCGGAATGCAGCACCATGCCGCCGATCAACTGTACATCAAAATGGCGCATTCCCAGAGCCCGCTTACCACCTTCACGGCACACGGCAAATGCCTCGGGCAAAAGAGAATCCAGCGATTCTCCCCGGCCATGGCGCTCCTTGAATTCAAATGTCTTTCCTTTTAGCTCTTCGTCGGAAAGTTTGGCGACAGAAGCCTCCATTGCATTGATTTTATGAACGATGGGCCATAATTTTTTCAGCTCGCGGTCATTCTTGCTGCCGACAATTTTTTTTATAAAGGAACTGATCATTTATTTCTCCTGCTGAATGGATAATTGCAAAATAGCTTAATAAAATATCACAAAATCGATGACTGCTCAACATAAAAGGGGATTGCATGAGTGGTAGCACTGATACTGATCAGCGGTATTGGAATTTCAATTGTGTGACTTCTGCTGGTGGCTAGAGAGCTTAAAATTAAGATTGTTAAAAAAACGTGAATTATTTTACATACAGCTATCTAGGAATATGATAAAGTAAGAAATCTTTTGAAGTTAATAACCCCCCAGGGACTTTAGAAGCTCTTGGGGTTTTTATTATACGCGGAGGAGTTGCCTATGAGCATCATCGTACATGCAAACGATATCGATAGGGCACTTCGCGATCTTAAGCGTATGATACAGAAGGAAGGCATTCTTAAGGCTGTCAAAAACCGACAGTTTTACGAAAAACCATCAGTGAAGAAAAAACGCAAGCAGCTTGAGGCTGCCCGCAGACGCAGGAAAGCGATGCGCTATCGTAAGCCTGAGCGGGACTGAAAGCTGTTTTGGTTAAATAATTTAATTTATAAACATCTGCGCCATCGCAGGTGCATTACACAAAGAAGGATCATGAGGAAAGAAGTATGACAACAGGTAAGGTAAAATGGTTTAACGACAGCAAGGGTTTCGGGTTTCTTGAGCAGGAGGATGGCGAGGATATTTTTGTTCATTTCTCCGCCATTGGCGGCAATGGTTTCAAGTCTTTGGCCGAAGGTGATGCGGTTCAATTTGATATCGTCAAGGGTCCTAAAGGGCTTCAGGCAGCCAACGTAACAAAGATCTAATGCATCTTGTTGAGAAACAACTGCGAGTATTGAAATAGTCATAACCATAAGTAAATTATGAGTTTTATGCCCGCCATATTATTATTTGGTACCGGCAAGCTTTGTGCAGTCGCAGCTAAAGTAATATCGCAAGCCTCGGCCTGAGCCGAGGCTTTTTTCTTTTATAAAGACAAAGGAGTTTTATGGGTTTTCAATCTTTTAATTTTCATCCTGTGATAGCTGCCGGGATAAAGGCAGCCGGTTATACAACACCGACCCCAATTCAGGAACAGGCAATACCGATAGTCATTCTTGGCCGTGATGTTATGGGGCTGGCTCAGACCGGCACCGGTAAGACCGCCGCTTTTGCACTGCCAATATTGAACCGACTGATGCAGGGAGAGCGGGGCAAAGTGCGCGCCCTGGTAATCGCGCCGACGCGCGAACTGGCGGAGCAGATCAACGAGTCGATCAGCCAGTTGGGCCGGCAGGCCCGTCTGAAAAGCATCACCATCTATGGCGGCGTGGCTGTCAACCCGCAGATCGAAAAATTGAAGCGGGGCGTGGAAATTGTCGTAGCCTGCCCGGGACGGTTGCTGGACCTTATGAATCAGGGTGTCATAGATTTAAAGCATCTTGAGGTGCTGGTGCTGGACGAGGCCGACCAGATGTTTGATATGGGCTTTTTACCCGACATCAAAAGGATCCTGAAACAGATCCCCCAACACCGCCAGACACTGTTATTTTCAGCCACCATGCCGCCCGATATACGCATACTGGCTAGTGACATCCTGCGCGATCCGGCCACTGTTCAGGTGGGCAATACTGCTCCGCCGGTTACAGTTACGCATGCCCTTTATCCGGTTGCCCAGCATCTCAAAACAGCCTTGTTGCTGGAATTGTTGCAACATACTGATACCGAGTCGGTCCTTGTATTCACCAAGACAAAACACCGTGCCAAACGATTGGGTGAGCAGCTTGAAAAAACTGGTTACAAGGCCGCCTCGCTGCAGGGGAATCTCTCCCAGAACCGACGCCAGGCGGCGCTGGACGGCTTTCGTGATGGCACTTATCAGATTCTGGTGGCAACCGATATTGCTGCACGAGGCATAGATGTGTCCCAGATTTCGCATGTCATCAACTATGATATGCCTGACACCCCCGAAGCTTATGTCCATCGTATCGGCCGGACCGGCCGCGCAGCCAGGAGTGGCGATGCCTTTACCCTGGTGACAAACGATGATTCTTTCATGGTCCGAAATATCGAGAAGAAACTCAATGCCCAACTTGAGCGCAAAACAGTGGCTGGTTTTGATTACGCCGTTACCGCACCTCATAAAGACATTGAATTTGCCCGCCCACCGCGTCCTCCGCAGGTGCGAAGGCCCCAAAACAAGTCTGGCCAGGGCAATAGCGTATCCGCGGGAACCAAGGCAGCCAAGCCGAAAGTAATCCCTAGCAAAGCACCACATAATCCCTCTGCTCCAGCAGCGCGTCATCCGCAGCGCTCTCCCAGGGCTCGATAAAACAAATACTGAAATCTTAGCTTTTTGGGCGGCTTGTAAATAAGCCGCCTTTTTTTATAAAACCTTTACCTGCCAGTTGCTTTTATTTCTGGAAGCAAGCGGTATAATTAAATCATATGAAGCGAACTATAAGCATCTTGGCAAGGCGCTGATACTTGAAAGGGGTCTGTCATGAGAGGGCGTGAAATTGAAGCCGTAATCAATCAAAAACGAAGCCCCCAGCACCAGTTTGTCAAATGGTGGCGTAAGGAAGAGGATTTCCTTGATTATGACCTGATCGACAGGTTTATGGATACTATCTCCAGCAAAGAGGAAATCGCTGGTGTCGACCTGTTGACCATGGATGATATGTGGAATGAATTAAAGCGGATTGGCGGGACGCGGGTTAATCTGATATGGGAACCATCCGGCGAGAAGGTGGAATGGATGCATCAGGGGAAACAAGGGGTACACAAAGAGGTCTGCATATACAGCCCCGAGACCCTGCTGACAATCTTTGATACTGAAACTCGTGGTAATCCGGTAGATTCCTGATTGCCAGGGATTAAAGCCAAAACCCCGCCATCATAAAAGATGGAACGGGGTTTTGTGTCTCTGCGGCAATACTTACTTCATTTAATGCTTGATCATCTTCCAACCTACAACACCTGATTCCTTGTCATCGCATCCTTTAAGCGGTCAAATTGAGCTTCCAGTTCCGCCATGTGTCCTCCGGCTTCATTCAAGTTGCGGGCCTTGGCAGCTTTCTCGAGTTCTAGGGCCACGGCCCGCAATCTTTCTCCTCCGACATTGGCGGATGCGCCCTTTATGGTATGCGCCTGGCGCTCGGCGCCCAAGATATCACCGGCTGCCAAAAATGCTTTTAATGCCTGGAGCTGGTGCGGGATATCCACCAGGAAGGCCTCCGCAATCTCCATCGTCAAATCTTCATCCTCCATCAGACGCTCCAGTATTGCCGCCTTGTCCCATATTGGAGGTTCGCTAACCCCGGACAGTGCAGCTTGTAGTACTGGCTCATTATTCATCCGGTGGTCTTGACCCGTTTCTCGGGCTAGGTATTTATCCAGTGTCTCGGCCAACCTTTGCGGCGATAAAGGTTTTGATAAATAATCATCCATACCGGCTGCTAAACATTTTTCCCGGTCGCCAGGCATGACATGGGCGGTCATGGCGATGATCGGGATGGTATGATCAAGGACTGTGTTTTGTGGATTACGGATAGCGCGGGAAGTTTCCAAGCCATCCATCACCGGCATCTGTACATCCATCAGGACCAGGTCGTAGGCAATGTTTTCGAGTGCCTTTAATGCCTCGGCGCCATTAACGACGACGTCGGCCGAAAGACCCAGTTTTTTAAGGATACCCAAGGCCACTTGTTGATTGGTGATGTTGTCTTCGGCCAGCAGAATGCGGGCCTTGCACCCTATGAACAGGTTCTGCAGATCGACTTCAGAATGGTGCATTGGCTGAGGCACGGCTGTATTACCACCCGATAACGCTAAGGATAACATGTTCTTCAGTGCCTGATAGCGCACAGGCTTGGTCAGGCAAGCTGCAAAACCGATCTCTGCATAGCGGGTCGCTTTGCCTCTTATACCCAAAGAGGTCAGCAACACCATGCCGGTGCCGGCTAGACGTTCATTGGCCTTTATTGCCAAGCCTAGCGCATCTCCGTCCATGCCGGGCATCTGCATGTCAATCACGGCGATTCTAAATGGATCCCCTTCTTCCTGTGCTTGAAGGAGGGCCTGGAGCGCCGCTGAACCATCCGGTGCCTCGGCGGCCCGCATCTCCCATGAAAGCATGCGGGTTATCAGGATTTCTCTGTTTGTGGAGTTGTCGTCCACAACCAGCACCCGTACTCCGCCTAAATCCGACGGTGAATCTACAATTGCTTTTGAACCTTCCGGCTGTTTGCCCAGTCTAACTGTAAACCAGAACTCCGATCCGCAGCCATCTTCGCTCTCAACGCCAACTTCGCCTCCCATCAGTTCCGTGAGTTGCTTGGAGATGGCCAGGCCTAACCCGGTGCCACCGTACTGGCGCGTGGTCGAGGCATCCGCCTGGGTAAACTTGTGGAAGAGCAGGCTAACCTTGTCTTTAGGAATTCCAATGCCGGTGTCACGCACAGTGAAGCGAAGCCAGACCGTTTCATCAGTTTCGGCTTGCAGCGTGATGCGCACCTCTACTTCGCCTGAATGAGTGAATTTAATGGCGTTGCCCACCAGATTAGTGAGAATCTGGCGCAGACGGCCCGGGTCGCCACGAAGAAGCACCGGGACTTGGGGGTCCGCAGCACAGAGCAGTTCCAACCCCTTGTCATGAGCCCGCAGAGCAAGTATAGCGGCGAAATCCTCTAAAAGGTTCTGCAGGTCGAAATCAAGGGTTTCCAGATCCAGCTTTCCGGCTGCAATCTTTGAAAAATCCAGAATGTCGTTGATGAGTACAAGAAGCGATTCCGCGCTGGTACGCACAGTCTCGGCGAAACGCCGCTGTTCTTCGGTCAGCTCGGTATCGAGAAGCAGTCCGGTCATACCGATGACACCGTTCATTGGGGTGCGTATTTCATGGCTCATGTTGGCCAAGAAGTCACTCTTGGCCCGGTTCGCCTGCTCGGAATCCTCTTTTGCCTGTTTCAGCTCAGATACCATGCGGGTGATGCCATTCAGCAACAGACGAGGCTCGAAGAGCGTGTGCAGCTTGTCATTTTCAGCTTGCTCCGGACCGATAATCTCGCTGGTCAGGCGGACCGCGTCCTGCAGCGGCCGGTTGATCATTTTGGCAGCATAGACCGAAAAAACGATTATACTCAGTAGCAGAACATAACCCAGTATCAATACCTTGTTCCGCAGCTCTGAAGCTTCCGTAGATATATCATCCACATAGATGCCGCTCCCGACCACCCACCCCCACGGTTTGAACAGTTTTACGTAGGATATTTTAGGTTGTTGCTCTTTTTGTGAAGGTTTGGGCCAAGTATACTTTAAAAATCCCTGCCCCTCCGAAAGAGCAATGCGATTCATTTCCCTGAACACGCTGGTACCATAAGAATCTTGATAATCGGCGAGGCTGGTCCCATCAAGTTGCGGGGCATGGGGATGTGCTACCATGGTCATGCTAGTATCATGAATCCAAAAATAGTCATTGCCCCGGCACATTGCTTTCAACTGTGCAACCGCGCGTTGCTTGGCCACAAGTTCCGAGGCGCCATCACGGGCTATGCTTGCGTAATGATGTTCGACCACCTCATGTGCCATGGTGACCATGGCGGAGACAAAATGCTTATGCTCATCCATAAGCCGTTCTTCATACAGCGGTAGGACATACAGCATGATGGCACTGAAACAGATGACCAGAACTACCAGGTTAATGCCGATAATCTTGGCCAGGATACTCCAGTTTTTCAGGCGTAAAAGGGAGGCAATCACGATATATACTCTTGTGGCAAGCTTAGGTTGGTTGAAAATTGCAAACCGGATAATAGCATGAATTATTAAAGGTCCAACATATATTGTTTGTTTTAAGGGATGGGCATGAACACGGTGTTTTGTATAACCTGGGCAGAAAAGGATGGGTCAAGGAACATCCGCCTTGAAAACAAGGCTGGGCGTGGTGAGTAACTTGGAAGGATTATATGCCAGCTATAATCTGATTAAGCAGGCGGACACCTTTGGCAAAGGCTTTTGCTGTATAGGTCGAGATATTTTCAAAAAAATCCTCTTCCGGGTCGACTATACGAGCAATCGGTTCCAGCAGCGCATCAGGCCAGGGGCTTTCCAGGGGCGGTTCGGGTGAGTAGCGGCATAGGCGTGTCTCAGGATCAGCCACCAGGTGGTCGAGACGATTGATCAATCCATCAACCTGCACAAATTGATGTTCAGCGTCCTGGCCATACAGTCCGGCATGTTCTGCCAGTAACGAGGTCCGTACTCGCCGGATGGTGTTAATCAGCGCAGCATCTTTCTCGGATTCAGCCTCCCAGGTTACATTCAGCTCAGTATCAAGTTTCATGCTGCGGTTGGTAATATTGGCCGAACCAATTGTCAGGAAATGGTCATCAACCAAAAGCAGCTTGGAATGTATAAAGGTCATTTTCCGCTCCCCATCCTTTACGCAGATCGTGGAATAAACCCGCAGGTCATGCCCGTTTTCATCAGCGACCTGTTGTAGGGAGCGCAGCATCTTCATCTGCGGTAATCCGAGGAATAACTCTTCCGTATAAGGAAGTCGATCGGGCAGGATCATCACAATTTGTAGCCTTGATTTGTCGGGGGTGGTCAGCCGGTCTATTAGCGTCCAATAGATGGCCTGTGAGCTAAAATACTGGTTTTCCAGATAAATCAGTTTTTCAGCAGCCATTATGGCATCAATGAATAGAGTCCGGACCTCCAGGATCTCTTTCAGTGGAGGCTGCAGGTTTTTGGCCTGGGTGCGGCTGACAGCCACTCTGGCAGCCGCCAAAGGAAATAAGGATGCCTTGTCAAATGCCGGTACATGGCCATCCGATGTGGATAAACGCAGAGTGCCGGCTCCTGAATCGCTCCAGCGTTGCCGGAAAATATCGACCAGTTCCTTAACAATCGGGCCGGTGTGATAGGACTGGATGTCGTGATATGAGCCGTAAATGGTACCATCGGCATCTTTTCTTTCCAGATTTTCAAGCAGATGCTGCCGGTCATCCCAGCGTGACGAGCAGATATCCATACCACCGACGAAGGCAATCTCGCCGTCAATTATTACCAGCTTCTGGTGGTGGGTTGCATTAAAGGCATGTTTGTTATCAAACCAAAAGTGAATCCGCTCATTGGTGGACCAGTTGAAGATGATATCTTGAAACCACTCCCGCTCCAGCGTAAAAAAAACAGTGAAATCCCAGGCCAAAAGGTATATTTCCAGTTCGTGATTTTTTTCGCAGAGTGCTTCTAGAAAGCGAATGAAATGGACATCAACAGCCGTCTTTTCAGCATCCTTTCCCCTTAACAAAGCTACTTCAGTGTCGAACTGCCAGCCAGTCATTAGTATATAGCGACGGGCCTTGCGAGCAGTGCTGTAAAAGGTGCGATAATAATCGCAGGCATCAATGATAAGCCCGGTAGAGCTGGATTCATAGATTCCCATGCAGTTGGAGCCCGATCTTAGTATGGTCATAACAGCTCCAGTGTAACAACCAGCGGAAGATGGTCTGATGCCACCCTGGTTAAAGGGTTTTTGGGCACTACTATTTTATGTACTTTTACATCAGGGGTGATGAAGAGGTGGTCAATACGCAAAAGGGGAA
Source organism: Desulfuromonadaceae bacterium (assembly GCA_036504875.1). Classification (GTDB taxonomy): domain Bacteria; phylum Desulfobacterota; class Desulfuromonadia; order Geobacterales; family Pseudopelobacteraceae; genus JACPFJ01. The sequence continues at coordinate 219,912 of DASXUK010000003.1, read as the reverse complement.
ATCTTACCGGCCAGGTGCCTTGAGGGCGTTTTCCTTTAAGGCTGCGCTGGGTGTCCTTTAATCTAGCTGTAATTCGCCGGTAAACCGGCGATCCGGGCAGGGCATTGAAATCGCCGCATAATATAATCGGCCCCTGACACTCGGGATGTCTCAGCCACTCCGGGCCGAGGATTGCTTCTGCCTGGGCCAGTCTTTCTTGCCGATTCAAACCGAAATGGGTAGCTACTACCTGAATTTTACGACCGAAGACCTCTATTTCCGCCCAGATAGCTCCTCGTCTTTCAAAAAAAATATTGAAAGGCTGAGCAGGGATGGCCCCAGCCTTGATCAGCCTGATAGGATAACGACTGAGGATGGCATTGCCATACTCCCCCTCTTCAATCTGAATCGATGAGTGAAAATGATAGGTCATATCAAGCGTTAAGGCTATTAAATGAGCCTGGTCGAGCATATCACTACGTATCAATCCTGCATCCAGTTCCTGGAGAGCCACAATATCCGGATTGCAGCGATCAATAATTTTGGCGATCCGCTGGGGCGAAATTTTGCCGTCCATGCCGATGCTGCTGTGAACATTGTAGGTCATTACTGAAAAGGTTTTTGACATGAGTGACACTTATATTAGTCTTTATGCAGAAGTTGTTCTTCTGTCAGTGAGGGCTGGAGACTTTGCCAGTTACCAAGTCAGGTAGGGGCTCCGATGATTCCTATGCTGCTTTAAAAGTGTACTTAAGAAGCGAATGATGTCAATTTTGCAGGTTCTGAGAACGTTTTGAAGCCAACCGCCAACCAGAAGGGCAAGAGGGGCTTCAGCATGAAGAGATATTGGAAACAGATGACAAGCCTGTTGTTCCTATTAGTGGTGGCTTTATTGCTTATATTTATCATCAAAGGGGGAAACGATTATTTAAACCTTGAGTATATTAAAGAGCACAGGGAACGTTTCTTTGAATATGTCCAAGGGCATTATCTTCAAGCAGTCATAATCTTTATTGTTCTTTATCTTCTGACCGCCCTGATCCTGCCGGGGGCATTGGCATTGACTGTGGCCGGCGGAATGATTTTCGGTAAATTTCCAGCAGTCCTTTACGTAAATATCGCCGCAACCTTAGGTGCCATTCTGGCCTTCTTTGCCACCCGTCTTGTCATAGGGATCTGGCTTCAGAAACGGTTTAAGAGCCAGTTGAACCGCTTCAATCGCGAGATGGAAAAACATGGCCGCAACTACCTGCTGGTGTTGAGGATTCTGCCAATTATACCCTTTTTTGTGGTTAATTATTGCGCCGGTTTGACCAGAATCCCGCTCAGGACCTTCATCTGGACCACATCCCTGGGTGTGCTGCCAGGCTCATTTATCTATGCCTTTGCAGGTGAACAGTTACGCACTGTCAATGCAGCTCAAGATCTGTTTTCTTGGAAAACAACCTTGGCCTTGTTACTTCTCGCTCTGTTTGCTTTGCTACCTGTCATTCTCCATCATCTGCCAGACGGAAAAAATGTCAGCAATTAACACTCCAGCGCTCGCAGCCCCTCCTCAATAATCGCCATTGCCTGATCTAGTTCATTATCCCGGATGGTCAGAGGTGGAAGAAGGCGCACGATGTTCAGATCCTGGCCGCAATTGAAGATCAGCAAACCTTGATCACGGCAGTAATTGATTAGCTGTTCGCATGCCTCGGGGGCTGGAGATCCGTCATTTTCAATCAGTTCGATAGCGATCATCAGACCCACTCTCCTTATATCACCAATGTGTGGATAGCGTTCCTGCATCGAACGCAGGCGGACACTGACGCGTTTACCCAACAGGCGGCAACGTGTCAACAAACCATCGTCACGGATAGTCTCTATTGTAGCAATGGCGGCGGCGCAGGCAATTGTATTGCCGCCGAAGGTTGTGCCGTGTGCGCCGGGTGACCATCCCTCGATCAGTTTTTTACTGGTTGCTATCGCAGCAAGTGGAAAGCCTGAAGCAATTCCTCTAGCCATAATCAGAATATCGGGTACGACATCATTGTATTGGGCAGCAAACCAATCTCCGGTTCTTCCCATTACCGATTGAACCTCATCAAAGATCAACAAAATGCCGTACTCATTACAGATCTCGCGCAAGTCCTTGAGGAACGTATCAGGAGCCGGCACATAACCTCCCTCACCAAGTACCGGTTCAATAATTATGGCTGCTAGCTCGTTGGGCGTAATATGACGCCGTAGCATCTCCCGCAGGTATTTAAGGCATCCTCGGGTGCAGGAATTTGCTCCGGGTCCGGAATGGCAACGGTAGCAGTAAGGGTAGGGGGCATGAAAGACTGTGTGCAGCAAAGGCTGGTAATGTGCCCGGAAACGCGCCGAGCTGTTGGTGAGGGACACAGTTCCCATGGGCCGGCCGTGGAATGCACCGCTGAACGCTATTACTCCTTGTCTACCGGTCGCAAAGCGGGCCAACTTCACGGCTGCTTCGACCGTCTCAGCTCCCGAGTTGCCAAAAAAAAGCCTGTCCAGCCCATTAGGGGTTACGGATGTCAGGAGCTCCATGGCAGCTAATGTGGTCTTGTTATAGTACATTCCTCCGCTGTGGGTGAAAATCTTCATCTCTCGGGAGACATTATCCAATACGTGCGGATGATTATGACCCAGGGGGAGTGACCCCAAACCGGAGGTCAAATCAAGATAGCGTCGCCCTTCACGGTCAATCACCCAACTTCCTTCGCCACGTTCTACAATTAATGGATTTGGCATCTGCACCGTCGGGACGAAAATTTCTTCCTGCTGCTGAACAATAGCATTGCCGGTTGAGGTCATACAGAGCTCCTCTATTATATTCACTAGATATCGATGTTTTACACGCTATTTAAGCTTAACATAGTCTGCCGGCTGTTCAAGTGGCGCGGATTCAGCCGGAGTGGGCATTGTCAGCGAAGAACCATCCCTTTTCAGTCCCTTCATATCTGGTAAAATAAACGAATAGCGAAAATTTCTAAGAAGCAGGAGAAGTAATGAAAATTCTACTGGTTTATCCCGAATATCCAGACACCTTCTGGAGCTTTAAGCATGCATTGAAATTCATCGGCAAGAAGGCTGCCTTTCCGCCACTGGGGTTGTTGACGGTAGCTGCCATGCTGCCGTCAATCTGGGTTAAGAAGCTTATTGATATGAATGTCCAGCCTCTATCGGACAGCCAGCTCAAATGGGCCGACTATGTTTTTATCAGCGCCATGACAGTGCAGCGTGAATCAGTGAACAAGGTGTTGAATCGTTGCCGGCAATTTGGTGTCAAAACAGTGGTAGGCGGGCCCTTGTTCACGACCGCTCCGGCAGATTTTGATGATGCGGATCATTTGGTACTGGGTGAAGCCGAGATCACTCTGCCTTCTTTTATTGAGGATGTTCAAAATGACTCAGCACGGCATCTTTATACGACCCAAGAGTTCGCCGAGGTCTGTGAAACTCCCCTGCCGCTCTGGGAGCTTATTGATACCGGAAAGTATTCAGCCATGAACATCCAGTATTCAAGGGGCTGCCCTTTCGACTGTGAATTCTGTGATATTACCCAGCTCTTTGGACGGCGCCCTCGTACCAAGACTATTGCTCACCTGATTGCTGAACTTGAGGCGCTTTATGTTCTGGGTTGGCGCGGGAGCGTCTTTTTCGTGGACGATAATTTTATCGGTGATAAAGGTAAACTGAAGAGCGAAGTGCTGCCGGCAATGATTGAGTGGCTGGAACGCAGAAAATACCCCTTCTCATTTTTCACTGAAGTATCTATTGACTTGGCGGATGATCGGCAACTAATGCAACTTATGGTGCTGGCTGGCTTCGAGGAGGTCTTCATCGGGATTGAAACCCCGCATACAGCTGGACTTTCGGAAAGCGGGAAGATACAAAATAAAAACAGGGATATGATTGCGAGCGTAAAGCGCATTCAACAGGCAGGCATGCAGGTTCAAGGGGGCTTTATAGTAGGTTTTGACAGTGACCCACCTTCAATATTTGAGAAGCAGATCCTTTTCATCCAGGAAAGCGGCATTGTCACTGCAATGGTTGGAATCTTGATTGCTCTTCGGGGCACGAGGCTTTACAAACGCCTGTTAAAAGAAGGGCGGCTTTTAGGGGAAACATCGGGTAATAACACGGCTGTTGCATTTAACTTCATCCCAAACATGCAGCCGGATATGCTCATCAATGGTTACCGTAAAATTCTGACTACCATATATTCGCCACGAGTGTATTATGAGAGAGTAACGATTTTTCTCAAGGATTACCGTCCATTACAAAAAACCGGTTTCAGACTGCAGTCTGGTTATTTCGGCGCTTTAATGAAATCAATGTTCATGCTGGGGCTGATCGGCAAGGAAAGGCTCCACTTCTGGAAGCTCTTTTTCTGGGCTCTGGTTATGAAACCTCGCATCTTTCCCTTGGCCATTACTTTTGCAATCTATGGTTATCACTTTAGAAAAATAACCGAAAAGATGTGCTGGAGCGGGATGTTTGACAGCGGCTACATCGAATAAAAGTTTTTAATTTAAAATGCTATGCCGGTTTTGGAGGTAGAAAAGATGAGCGCCAATCCCGACCTGATCATCCTAGGTTCCGGCTCAACCGCCTTTGCAGCAGCCTTGCGTGCCAATACCTATGGCAAACAAGTGCTTATGGTTGAGAAGAGTGTCTTGGGTGGGACCTGTATCAATTGGGGATGCATCCCCAGCAAAACAATGATACATGCCGCTCATTTTATTCATAATGCGCGTCTTGGTTCAACCATCGGACTTCGGCTGGAGTATCATGGTGTAGACTTCGAAAAACTCTGTTCCCATCGCGATCAAGTAGTTTTGAAGCTCCGCAAGGAGCGTTATCTGGATGTCTTGCAAAATGTTGACGGACTCGAGCTTGTTAAAGGTACAGCTCGCTTTATAGATTCAAAAACTATAGAGGCAAATGCGCAGCGCTATCAAGCCGAGCACATACTTGTGGCTGTGGGAGGTCTTCCGCGTATTCCCAACATAGCGGGACTGAATCAGTGCGATTTTCTGACCAGCCGCAGCGCTTTGCTCATGAAACGGCTTCCTTCATCGATGGTGATCATAGGTGGTGGTGTGATTGCAGTTGAACTGGGACAGATGTTCCATCGTCTGGGATGCCACGTAACCATCCTTGAGCATGGTCCCAGCCTGTTACCCGCTGTAGATACGGAACTGAGCCAATCCTTGCTAGACGTTCTACTGGATGAAGGAATAACTTTTGTTCCGAGTGTGGCCTTTTGTTCCGTGAAAATGGTTGGAGAACAGACTGTAGTCAGTGCCGAGATCAGCGGAAAGGTAGAAAATTTCAGTTGCGAAAAATTATTGGTGGCGGTGGGTACTTCGCCTGCAATCGGCGGTATCGGCCTTGATAAGGCCGGTATAGAAAAGGATCCTAGAGGTTTTATTATAACTGATCGACAGATGAGGACTTCAAAACCAGGCATCTGGGCGGCCGGTGATGTAACTGGCGGGATGATGATCGCGACTGTAGGTGCCAGGGAGGGGATTGTTGCAGTAGATGACATGTTTAATAGGGGTTGCGGTTGCGCCATGGATTATATGACCTCGCCGATGACAATCTTTACCGATCCTGAAGTAGGGATAGTTGGTCATACCGAGGAAAGTGCTCGTCAAGCTGGTTATGATCCGATAGTGAGCAGACTGCAGGTAAGCGCTATTCCCAAGGCCCATGTTACAGGGCATACAGCCGGAATAATCAAGATGGTAGCAGACAATGTCACTCGCCGGCTTTTAGGGGTGCACCTAGTATCTTATCGGGGCGCGGAAATGATCAATGAGGCAGGTCTGGCTCTTCATCAGCGAATCACAGTAGATGAACTCGCGTCTACCTTGCATATCTACCCTTCAATAGGAGAGGGGCTCAAGCTATGTGCTCAAAGCTTTAGCAGGGATGTCAGTCGGCTTTCCTGCTGTGCTGAGTGAATCTTGGGCGAGAATTTAGTGATACGGAAGTACAGGACCTTCCCGGTATTTGCCGACATGGCAGGTGCTGATTTATTTCGATTTGATATTAAGAATAAAAAAAGCCCGCATAAAGCGGGCTTTTATGATATGTATCCGGTTAACCGGGCATATCGCAGGTAGAGCTTAAATTCTAGTGACGTTTGCTGCCTGAAGGCCTTTGGGGCCCTTTACCACTTCGAAAGAAACCTCGTCACCTTCGGAGAGAGACTTGAAGCCTTCTCCAGAGATTGCGGAGAAGTGCACAAACACATCCTCGCCACCCTGCTGCTCAAGAAAACCGAAACCTTTGCTGTCGTTGAACCACTTAACCTTGCCTTGTACCATTTCCTTTTCTCCTGCTTTCGCGTGTTATGCCCGACAAATTATTCTGATCATGAAGCCGTCGAGCGTTCTGCTTCCTGATCCTACTGCCCCTCGTTGCATAAAAACCTGTGACATTGCCACGGAAAAAATACTTTAGCATAAAGATTATTATTTTGTCTCCAAAAAAAACAATCTACAATATTAAAAACAGACCTGTACCGAACTTCCATGACTTTTAACCGGACAATGGTTAAAGCTTTATGCTAATGATACAATTTTAAAAATCAAACATTGGAGTCATAATAATGAGGAAAAGGGCCATGCTTTGCCCACGGTGCCGGAGATTGATCGGAAGCGATGAAACCTCCTGCTCTTGGTGCGGGACAAAAAAGACCGCGATCTGGTGGCGGATTTTTAATATGACCGGAGGCGCTCTTGCCGGGGACTGGCTGGTCCGGGGAATAATCATTACCAATGTTTCATTTTATATTCTTTCGCTTCTTTTTAGCTCGCGGGCAGGGCTTTCACTAAACCCACTCAGCTTGCTTTCTCCGGACAGGACCAGCCTGCTGATCCTTGGCGCCACCGGAACAATCCCTATTGATGTATACGGCCGAGGGTGGACGCTTCTTTCAGCAAATTATCTTCATGGGGGTATCTTTCATATCATTTTTAATATGATGGCGTTGAGGCAAATTGCCCCTGGAGTTGTTCAGGAGTTTGGTGCCGGCCGCATGTTTGTTATCTACACTTTAGGAGGTATATGTGGTTATTGGGTGTCCTTTGTGGCCGGTATTCCTTTCACCATTGGGGCTTCGGCTGCTATTTGCGGTTTGATTGGAGCGCTGCTATACTTTGGTTACAGCAGGGGTGGCAGTTATGGCTCTATTGTTTTCAGAGAAGTAATCGGCTGGATCATCAGTTTGGCCTTGTTTGGACTGCTGATGCCGGGGATCAACAACTGGGGTCATGGCGGAGGGGTTGCTGGCGGGGTAATCCTTGGTATGCTGCTTGGATATGAGGAACGTAGGCCAGAGAAACGCTGGCATCATTTACTGGCAGTCATTTGTGCTCTGACCACCTTCGCTGTCCTTGGATGGGTGCTATTTGGGGCTGTGATGCTGTTTTTCAGGTATTGATTAATGACCGGTTCCCGGCAGTTTAAAATTTTTTTAGAAAGTTGACTGGAAAATTTAATATCTTCTGTTATAAATATCTAGAAATAGGTGGAACGAGTAGGGCAGCTCATGGCGTACGACCGGGGGAGACCTCAAACCGACGTTAAAGCCGGAAACCCGTTAACACCAATCAAGAAAGCCAGAAAAAAGGAGAAAAGAAAGATGGCTACAGGAACAGTCAAGTGGTTCAATGAGAGCAAGGGGTTCGGGTTTGTCGAGCAGGATGATGGCAGTGGTGATGTATTCGTACATTTTTCTGCCATTACAGCCACTGGTTTCAAGACGCTGAATGAAGGAGATAAGGTCTCCTTCAATGTTGTCAAGGGACCCAAGGGGCTCCAGGCTGAAAACGTCCAGAAGATCTAAGTCTAAAATCACATGAATTAAAGCCTGCTTCGGCGGGCTTTTTTTTTGCTGCAGAGGATCTGGATCCTTTAGGTCATGACAGAAGCTGTGATAAATGGTAATAAAGAAAATATGAAAATAACATTTATATTGGGACTGCTTTGGCTTGCATCATCTGCTTATGGTGAGATTTTCACTTGGATTGATTCCAAGGGAATAGCTCATTACGCTAATAAAGCGGATGATGTACCTCCTCGTTACCGCACTAAAGTAAAAACTCTGTATCAAGAACCAAAGAAAACTGATGCACAGTCTCAAGCGTTACCTGTTTCTGGTGCTAATGTCACAACTGGGCCGTCGCAGAATTCTACAGTTGTATCTCCTGTCCAGAATGCACCCGCTGGGGCTGCCCCACCTAATACCGGTACTGGGGCGAATATGCCGGTAGGTCCGGCCCAACAACAAACACCGCTGCCGGCGGCGGCACCTACCGTCAAGCCGGTTGACCCGATGCAACAGGCTGGGGAACAGGTACAGCGCAAGGCAAGAAGATCAAGAGGTTCCAGGGTGTCCTCAGAGGAATAGTCAGCCTGGGCGATCAAGAAGCTGTTTGAGAATTCAATTTTTGGAATATCCAACTGTAGTTACAGACAGGTAAGTGGGAACAGGCTGAGGATTCCCCTCCCAAATGAGATAAAGGCGAGGGATAGCCTGAATTGTAAAAGCCAAGAGGGTACAAGCGGACTTGTGCCCTCTTTTAATTGCCTATATCTGATATTGATCTAATACCTTAACAAAAGGTCCAATGTAGTTTCAGTCTCTTTCAGTTTATCCTCGAGCCTTTTGAGCTCTTCGGGCGTATAGACCCTGGTACCTTTCTGGATCTCGTTTTGCAGCCTTTTAATTTTCTCCTGGATACTTAGAGTTTGATCCTGGCAATTTTTTGAGATAAGCAGACACTCATCTTTTTTCTGCGGCAGGTTTGTTTTTTCGTCAGCAAATACTACTCCTATACCCATACAAATAAGTACAAGCACCAGATTTAAAAAAAGTTTTTTCATTTTACACCTCCTAGATTATTAAAGTCTAAAAAAATCATATCATTCAATTTTCCAGCGTCAAGACTTCCAATTAAATTCATTTAAAATGGGCTTTTAGCAGATTGCGAAGGCTTCTGCGGGCGCTACCGACAAAAATGTGCTATAATTTATTGCACTAAGTACTCGATGTTTATGTCTTCTGCTTCACCATTTCAATGGAGGATAAAAATGTCATTTGATAAAGTTTGGTACACGCTGGAAGAGGCAATCCATAAATTCGGTCTGGAAGACAGAATCCTTATAAAATGGATCGATGAAGGACTTATTCGAACTGAGACCGATGAAAAAGATATTCTTAGGGTAAATATCGACGATCTGGAGCTTAAGGTGCAGGAGCTGACCGGGATCTAAGCTCCATACCAAAGTTTTCAGTAGTGGCAGCGAGGTGACAGTTATGAAAAACACACAATATGAGAAGGTATGTTACGCAAGTCGTCAGCAGGAAGAAAATGTACCTTTGAAAAACCTCACAACTGGTCAGATCGGCTATTCTTACGGATGTACTTTTGAAGGCAACACGATTCAGGTGAGGATGAAAAATGGTGAGCTGGATTCGTGGGACAAGAATGACTGTGTGGTCGTAAGTGATGAAGAAGAGGCTGACGTTAAGCCCCGCTGATACAAAAGGGACTTAACATCAGCTGGTGAATCAGGTTTCATTTTTGTTTTTTATTTTTTCTAGACATAAGCAACTCTCCCAGGGTACCCATTCCTTTGGATGCCTCACCGGCTTGGCGACGAAATTCGGCCAGTGTTGCTTCTTCCTCATCAGCGGCGCGGGCCGCACCAGCAAGAGAAAGTGAAATTCTGCGGCTGGAAGGGTCGAGGGCTTCTATTTTAACCTCCACGGCCTCACCCTCCCTTAAAATTTCCTTGGGGTGATTTATCTTTTTCCCAGCACCCAATTTAGAAATGTGTATCAGACCTTCGATGCCGGAAGTCAACATTACAAAGGCACCAAATGGAGTTAAGCGTGTAACACTGCCGGTATGGAATGATCCTTCCGAAAAATTCTCTGCGGCCACACTCCAAGGGTCAGGCAGAGTATCCTTCAAGCTTAAGGAGATACGTTCCTTCTCTTGATCGATAGTTTTGATGATAACCTGTACCTGCTGGCCTGCTTTGAGGACATCGGCGACATTGCTTACACGGCTCCAACCCAGCTCGGATATCGGGATCAACCCTTCCAGGCCACCAATGTCAACAAAAGCGCCAAAGCTCTGGATAGAGGTGACTGTGCCGGTAACTGCCATTCCTTCCGATAGACCGGCTTTTGCCTCCTCCCTGAGTCGCCGTTGTTCTTCCTCAAGAAGTATTCTGCGCGAGACAACAATGTTCCGGCCATTTTCACTGTAATTGGTTATTCGGAATTGAACTCGGCTCCCGATTAGTGCCTCGGAGTTCTCAATACGCCGCAAGGCGATCTGTGAATGAGGACAGAAGGCACGGGCTGTGCCACCCAATTTTACCTCAAATCCACCTTTAATCTCCTTCTCTACCAACCCTTCCACCGGGATGCCTGAACTCCAGGCCTCCTCGAGTTGAGAGCTACCTGCAGCTTTTCCTCCGATCTTGGTCGTAAAACGCATTTCTCCATGACTTGAAGATATAAAAAATGCGGCAACGGTATCGCCTTCTTTTACAGTGAGATTGCCATCAAGATCGAGGAATTCTTTTTTGTCAACGACCCCTTCTCCCTTTTGACCGGTATCTATGAAGATCCATTCACCGCTAATTTTTAAGATCCGCGCAGATATCTTCTGCCCCGGCTCTAGACGCCCACCTTTCTTGGCGCTTTTTTCAAAAAGTTCAGCGAAGGTTTCATCTTCAGTCGATTGTTCCAGTTCATCGTTATCTGGCATAGTATTTCCTATTATTGGATCGTGTCGCAGCGAAATGTATCATCAGTAAAACTAGCTGTGGTTTCTGAACCAGGAAATGACTGCATCAGCGGTGTGTGCACCTGCCTTTTGGTCGATAATGTGCCCTTTCTTCAGCAAGAAAAGGGCCGGTATTCCGCGCACTGCAAACCTACCCGCCAGAGCAGGATTTTCTTCGGTGTTAACCTGAACAACAACTCCCTTTCCGGCCAGGGCTTCAACTACTTTTCGCACCACCGGTGCGAACGAAACGCAGTGTGGTCACCAAGGCGCCCAGAACTCCGCCAGAGCAAGTCCCTCATAGCCTTTGAAAAAACTGTCAAAGGTCTTTTCCGTCAGGGTAACTGGCCGGAGATAAAGTGCCGGCAGTTTATTGTGGCATGTGCCACAGCGACCGATAACACCTTCTTTTTCGGCAGGAATTCGATTCTCTGTCCCGCAGGCCGGACAGAGAATCAGATAGGACGGCATTCAGTTCCTACTCCTTGTGCGCCTTTGAGTGCCAAATTTATTTGTTGCCTTAAAGTGTATGGCCAAAGGAAATATTGTCAATAAAACAGCAGGTAGAGGTTCACGCCGATTCAGTCGCTGAAGGTGAAGCATATGTGGCTGCGGTTAACTGATACAGTAAGGCTACCTGGGGACAAAGGTGGCATAAAACCTTTTACTTGTTATGTCCCTTGCCCTTGCATTCTTTTCATTTGTTCCTACTTGAGTAGGTATTTGCATATAAAAAGCTGCTTCAAAACAAGAAGGCACGGCATCAGCCGCGCCTTCCTTTTACCGGCTTCTTTATTGTAATTTACTACAGTCCCAACTGCTTGAAAAAGTCATTGCCCTTGTCATCAACCAGAATAAAGGCCGGGAAATTCTCAACCTCGATCTTCCAGACCGCTTCCATTCCCAGTTCCGGGAAGTCGATGCATTCGACTTTTTTGATGTTTTCTTCGGCCAGTACAGCGGCCGGTCCACCGATGGAGCCGAGATAGAAACCGCCGAATTTCTTACAAGCGTCGGTTACCTGTTGACTGCGGTTGCCTTTGGCGATCATTACCAACGAGCCACCCTTTGACTGGAGCTCGTCTACATAACTATCCATACGCCCGGCAGTAGTAGGTCCAAAGGAGCCGGAGGCCTTGCCTTTAGGTGTTTTTGCCGGTCCGGCATAATAGATCGGGTGTTTGAGCAGGTACTCGGGCAGCGGCTTGCCACTGTCCATGATCTCTTTGAACTTGGCATGGGCGATATCGCGACCGACAACTATTGTGCCGGTCAGAAGCAGAGGAGTGGAAACCGGATGTTTGGATAACTCAGCCAGGATTTCTTTCATAGGCTTGTTTAGATCGATTTTGACGCCGTGATCGTGTTTGCCGCGGTACTGATCGGGGATCAGACGGCCGGGGTTGCGATCCATCTCCTCGATGAACAGGCCTTCTTTGGATATTTTGGCTTTTATATTACGGTCGGCTGAACACGAAACGGCCATTCCGACCGGGCAGGAAGCACCGTGGCGCGGCAGGCGGATGACGCGTACATCATGTGCAAAATATTTTCCTCCGAATTGGGCGCCAATTCCTAATTTCTGGGCCGCCAAGAGCAGTTTGTTCTCCAGTTCGATGTCCCGGAATGCCTGGCCATGCTCATTGCCTTTGGTGGGAAGACCATCAAGCTCCTTGGCTGTGGCAAGCTTGACTGTTTTCATGCAGGCATCTGCAGAAGTGCCGCCGATAACAAAGGCGATGTGGTAGGGGGGGCAGGCTGCTGTGCCAAGATATTTCATTTTTTCGACCAGGTATTTTTCCAGCTTCTCAGGGGTTAAAAGCGCCTTGGTTTCCTGATAGAGCATGGTTTTGTTAGCGGAACCGCCGCCCTTGGCCATGAACACGAATTTATAATAGTCGCCCTCGGTGGCCATGATGTCGATCTGGGCAGGGAGATTGGTACCGGTATTTTTTTCCTCATACATATCCAAGGCTACAGTTTGGGAATAGCGCAAGTTCTCCTCGGTATAGGTTTTGTAAATTCCTTTGGAAAGCCATTCCTCATCCTTGACGCCGGTCCACACTTGTTGTCCCTTTTTGCCAACTACCGTGGCGGTGCCGGTATCCTGGCAGACGGGCAGTTCAAACTGGGCAGAAATTTCAGCATTCCTTAGAAATGCCATGGCCACGCCCTTGTCGTTCATCGATGCTTCCGGATCACCCAGAATCTTGGCGACCTGTTGGTTGTGTGCCGGGCGGAGCAAAAATGAAACATCCTTCATTGCCTCGTTGGCCAGGATAGAGAGCGCCTCGGGGCAAACCCGCACGACATCCTTTTCTGCAAATTTCTCAACAGTTACATATTTTTCAGAACCTTCGATTTTGCGGTACTTGGTCTCATCCTTTTCTAGTGGAAACGGATCCTGATACTTGAATTCTGGAGTTGCCATGCTTTTTGCTCCTTTCGCAGTAAAATTTGATCTGCCGGCCAAACTGAAAACGAGGCATAGTCTGCCTTTGTGGTGAAATATCGTGTATACAAACAAAAGCATACTAGTTAAAAAAGTGGCTTTTGTCGAGTGCGAAGTTCAGAAGGTTAAAATTGTTAGAAATTGACAGAATTGCTAGGGTATGATAAGCATAATGCTAAAGTTTATTACTAATTTAGAGGAGTTATATTCATGTTCAAGAGCCTCCGAGAGGATATCAATTCGGTCTTTGAGCGCGATCCTGCTGCCCGTAATGTGATGGAGATTATCTTCTGTTATCCCGGCTTGCATGCTCTTTGGATTTATCGAATTGCTCACTGGTTCTGGATCAAGGAAATGTATTTCCTGGGCCGCTTCATTTCACATATCGGCCGGTGTTTAACCGGCGTTGAAATACATCCTGGCGCCAAAATTGGCCGCAAATTTTTTATCGACCATGGAATGGGTGTAGTAATAGGAGAGACGGCCGAGATTGGCGACAATGTAACATTATACCACGGAGTTACCCTGGGTGGGGTCACATGGGACAAAGTCAAACGCCATCCTACTCTTGAGGATAATGTAGTTATCGGTTCAGGTGCCAAGGTTCTGGGTCCCTTCACAGTTGGAAAGGGAGCCAAGATCGGTTCCAACTCGGTGGTGGTAAAAGAGGTGCCGGAAAATGCCACTGTAGTCGGGATTCCTGGACGAATGGTCATGTCGCAAGAGCCTAAGGCCGAAGGCAGGGCCGATCTGCAGCATGGGCAGTTACCCGACCCGGAAGCGAAGGCGATAGCCTGCCTGTTTGATCAGCTTCGCGAGCTGGAGAAGAAGTACGATATCCTGGCTAAAGAACATGACGAACTGAAGAAAAAGATCAATGCCTGAAAACAACATGATGGCTCTTGAAAACAGGCTCAGGGGCTTCCTGCTTGACGGTTTTTGCCAAATCTGCCATAGTCCTCCGCATGATCAAGCGCCAGACAACCATCAATCGCATCTTCAAAATTACCGGCATCGGCCTGCATACCGGCCACAATGTTACGCTCGAATTCCTTCCTCGCCGTGAATTCGGCATCGCTTTTGTTTTTAACGACTGCATAATCCCGGCTCGTTATGACATGGTGTCTGATACCCGTCTTTCAACAATGATAGCCAAGGATGGTGCCTCGGTATCAACCATTGAGCATCTGATGGCCGCCCTGTACTTTTCTGGAATTACAAACTGCCTGATTTACATAGACGGCCCCGAGGTTCCTATACTTGACGGTTCAGCATGGGAATTCTATCAAGGGATGTGGAGGGCGGGGGTTTATGAGTTTCCGGAAAACAACGGTGTTTATCTTAAAGTACAGCGCCCGGTAGAGGTAAGTCATAACGACGCCTGGGTTCGCATTAAACCGCTTAATACGCTTGATATCAGTATGACTATTGAATTCCGGCAGCCGGTAGGTAAGCAGAAAAAGCGGGTAACTGATGTTGAAAATGCCTTTTCGATTATCAATTCACGCACATTTACATTGCTTGAGGAGATCGAGGCCATTAAAAAAGCAGGTCTGGCCAAAGGTGGGTCACTGGACAATGCGGTTGTGATCGGTGCCGATGAGGTGATCAACCCACAAGGTCTGCGCTACCGCAAAGAGTTGGTCAACCACAAGATCCTGGACCTGATCGGTGATCTTTATACCAGTGGCTATCGGATCCTTGGAAAAATCGATGCCAATAAAACCGGACACTATCTAAATAATCTGCTTCTGAAAGAAATCTTCTCCGACCCTGCCAATTACTCCATATATTAACGTATAAAAAAGAGCCCGCCAAAAAGCACGCTTCAGTACCACACCCCACTTAAGGTCAATTTCCCAGGATTACTTCACCCGTATCAGTAAACAACCTCACCGGTAGTTCAAAAACCCTTCTAAATACATTCAATGCCCCTTTGGCCAGTGATTTTACCGGAATGGCGCTTACTTTGGGATTGGACCACTTCCCTTTGGCTTCGAAATAGGCAGTAACTACCGATTTGTCCTTGCCGGTGAGGAGCCAGCCCACAACAGGTATACGATTGACGATCTTGTCCACAGTCTGGAGCGGTTGCACCCCAATGACCAGATCCAGTTCTTCCTTTACGATATCGGCTTTGCCCAGGATGGACATGTTCATGGCATTGCCGCTTATGAACAGGTCCTGGCTGGAGGCATTGCCATCCTTGATGGCGATGCTTCCCTTGATCTCATCGTAAGGCATGCCACCTGCGACCATGTCAGGAAGATGAAGTTTAAAAAGTTGTGATACATTTAAAATTGAAAAAACCTTGGAGAGCACGCTGAACTTACGCAGGATACCGTTATACATATGAATACGGACATTGCCGAGTGCATTTTTTTTGATCTCTGCCAGACTGGAGCCTCGGGCGGTTATGTCCCCTTGTACATTCATGGTTCCGGTAATTTCACGTGATACCTCTAGAGTTTGAAAAAGTTGATCGGCATTAATTTGATCAAGCTTGAAACTAAGATCGTAACGACTACCCGGTGCACCACCTGGGGCAATCCTGCCTTTGGCTGTTAAGCGGCCTCCGAACAGATTTGTTTCAAAACCCTGAAGGTAAAGCACATTGTTTTCCTGAGTAATATTTGCATTCAGCTTTGTATATGGGATTTTCTGGTAACTTCCAGCATCAGCCGCTAATTTTATTTTGAGGCTCATCTTTGAACTGGCTGTTTTATCTTCTCCGGTGCCAGTTTGCTCGACCAGTTTGGAAAGCAGCAAAAGGTCTTCAAAGTCAAGATTTGAAGAGATAATGGACAGGTTTGCCTCTGGAGTCCCCTGACTGGTGTAGGTGCCATTTATGCTGAAATTGGAGGCATTGAAAAGGCCTGTAAAATTTTGAATCGTATACCTTTTGTCCTGCAGGGTAAGAGATGCTTTCATGCGCTTTATACTCAGATCGTTTTTATCAGGAGCAAGGTTGGCGTCTTTCAGAAAAAACTGCGGGGATGAGACCACGATCTCGGCTTCACGGTTTTTAAGGCTTCGGATCCTGCCCTTGGCATTGACAAGCGAGCTGCCGTAGAGAACGCTGATGCTGGATGTTTCCAGACTGTTGCCTTTGAAGGAGATGCTGCCGTTAATGTTGCTGATGGTCTTCAGGCCCTCACCAGGCAGGCAGGAGAAGGCAGCCAGGTTAATGTTCCCGTTGTAATCCATGGCAGAGAAATCTTCCGGATTTCCCTTGCCGATTATATGGGCCTGAATGCGGCCCCGTGGGTGATACTGTTGCCAGGCGGAAAGGATCGGCAAGGATTCGTTCAGCAGGAACTGGTTGGTTTGAAGTTCAAAGCCCAGGTAATGATGAGGGCCGTATTTGAATGTGGCAGTCGCAGAGAGCGCTAGCGGCGCAAGGGTATAAGCCATGCTGGTCAGCTTTGTTTCTTCACGACCCAAAATTGTGCTGAACGTCAGGTGATTAGGGGTGCCAGCCGGTTTACGTACGGTGCCGGGAAATACATAAGCTGCCGATTTAAGATCCCATTCACCGCTAAGATGATAAGCAGAAACAAGGCCACTGCCTGTCAGGGATAAAGCAGAGTTCCCGCTAAATTCCAATTTTGAAGCGCCGGCCAATTTTGCCAGCCAGGCCACTTCAGCTGAGCGAGGATTGATCACCATCTTAAAAGGGTACTGACAAGGGGTGTCAAGCGGATAGTCAGTGATCCTGCCTTCCATTTTAAAGGGAGATTCACCGAAGTTGGCATTGACTGAACTGAGGATGAAGTCCTTGCCGAGCATTTCCAGGCCGCCTTTGATATTAGTGAAAGTCGGCACTTTTTTACCGTAACTCAGGACCCCTTTCTCAACGGTGCCCTTAATGTGCAGCACATTATAATTGGTAGCTTTTTCCATGTGAACGATCTGACTGATCCGACCGTCAAGCGAACCATTTTCCAGCTTGAATAGGCCACCCAGGACATGTTCTTCTATATACTGCGAAGCGTCTGTAGCTATGATTCCGTAGGGGATCCACTGACGAAGTTGTTCAAGTTTGAACGGTTCACTGGTTGCCTTGGTGGTGATACGCGGGTCCGAAGAGTGAATGTCCTGGACCTGGCAGCTCCCCTTTATTTTGAAGCCATCCGCAGAGAGCTGCAATCTGGGCATATCTATGCTGTTTTTAGCCAGCTTGATCTCATAATCCAGTTGTGCTGAACGGGGATTGACAACATGATGGAATACAGTGGGCCAGCTAATTGCTATACCATTAATGCGCAGTTTACCCTTGGCGCTGAATTCCTTCGGCTTACCTTTGAAGCTGGTGGCGATGTCCAACCGCCCGCCAGGATTGGCAAAGGGGATGAAACGGCCGTAGTAGGGCCAGTAATGTCCTATATCGAAATGCTTGACGTCAGCATTTGCATTGAGTTCCGTTTCCATAAAGGTGGTGGTGCCACGGGGCAATTTTGCAGTGCCTGACAAAGATATCAGGCTAGCGGCGCCTGCCACGGCCCCTGGAAGTTCGCCCGAGATCTTTATATTTCCTTTATGTCCGCGTATCAGATTGTCCAGGGAAACATTCAGGTCGCGGATGTTTTCTGAGAAGCCGGCGGTTTGGATTGCCAGGTCATGCCAGAACAAGACCCCTTTTTTGATTTTAACCTTGTGGAAAGAGATATCAATAGCCTCGGGGTGCGGCTTCAGCAGGTCATCGATATTCAATTTGCCATCGCTGCCGCGTAAAAGGTGGATCTCGGGACCTTCCAGGGTAATCTCTGTCAGGGCGATCTTCTTTTCCAGCAGCGGGAGCAGTCCCAGGTTGATTGTAATCCGTTTAGCTTTGATAAAATCATTGATACCGTCAGGTTCCTTGACTGTGACGTCATCAAAGACAAAAGAAGGGCCGATGTGCATGGAAAATTTGCCATTGGCAAAGGTTACCTTGCGATTGATAGTTTTCTGCAGGCTGGCCATTATATCGTCACGATAGGCATTAATGTCGATCAATCGGGGAAGGAAGATCGCCAGTCCAATGAAGCCGGCCGTCAAAAGCAGGAAAACAAGGCCGGATAACTTGATATAGAGTTTTTTAAGCTTTGGAATTTTCATCGTTTAACGGGATGATACGGACTTTGAGAATGGCAGTGCGAGTAACCTCGTCGCAGACAAAGCGGTAGCCGTGCCACTCGATGCTCTCGCCGCGTGTGGGAAAACGGCCCAACTCATGCAAAATCAGCCCTGCCACGGTATCGTAGGGCAGGTCAGCCTCCAGCTTGACCTCCAGGACTTCGGCCATATCAAAGACCGAGAGCAACCCATCTACCAGCATAACCTGGTTTGGAAGTCGCTCAAAGGCCTTGGTCTCGCCGGCATCATGCTCGTCCTGGATCTCTCCGACAAGTTCCTCAATTAAGTCTTCGGTGGTGACCAGGCCGCTTAAACCGCCATATTCATCAACAACCAGCGCCATCTGGCTACGGCTGCGCTGCATCTCCTTGAGGAGGACGTTGATCTTTTTTCCTTCTGGAACAAATACCGGCGGCAACATGATCGCAGCCAGATCTAGTGCCTCCCCAGCTACCAGGCGTCCAAGTAGATCCTTGCCATGCACGACTCCGACAATGTCCTCTATATTTCCTTTGTAAACAGGGTAACGAGAATACATGTTTTCCAACAAGGTGCTGATCACCGATTCCGTAGGAGCTGCCAGATCAAGCCCTACGATGCGGGTGCGGGGTATCATAACCTCACGCACATAAGTATGGGTGAATTCCAAAACATTGCGGATATATTCCTGCTCTGTCTCGCTGACCTCGCCGCTTTCGTGCCCCTCGGCAACTATATGCTGGATATCCTCGCGGGTAATGAAGGGCTCCCTGTCGCCTCTGATTCCCAACAATCGCATAACCGTCTTGCTCGAGATAGTCAGAAGGCTAACTAAGATGGCGCCTGAGCGGGAGAGGAAGTTGATTGGATGGGCAATCTGCAAGGCTATGGTGTCGGCATATTGCAGACCGATGGCCTTGGGAACCAATTCACCCAGGATAAGAATCAAATATGATATCAGGGCGACCATAGTGGTGGCGGCAACCGGCTCGGCGGCATGGCGCAGAAATTCAAGGTTGCTGGTTTGCAGCCAGGGTCGTAATTTGTCTACAGCGATGATACCGGCGATAGTGGATGCCGTGGCTCCGGTTATTGTCACCCCAATCTGAATCAAGGCCAACAAACGGTGAGGATCTTTCTGAAGATCCTCAATGATCTTGGCTCGCTTGTCGCCTTCATCCACTAGCCGGGCAATAAGACTCTTTTTGGCTGAGATAACGGCAAACTCGGAACAAGCAAAAAAACCATTTAATATTATCATGAGCAAGATAACAAAGATTTCCAAAAAAATTGTATCCACACATCCTCCCAAGAATGCTCCCATTTTCGCCTCTGCACCGGCAATTGTCAACCTTGGGTTGTCTTTTTCCTATATTTGTTAAAGTTTATTGTTTTAACAAGTGCTGGCACAGATCAAAAGTCTATGATCCTTTAACACTGAGTTGAGCAAATCCGTAAGTAAGAGAGTTAGGTTCGGAACTTTTAAAACAAAAAGAGCCTGCCGCGATAGATGCGGCAGGCTCTTAAATAGTGCACAAAATATTAAGTTATCAGCTGGCTTTAACAGTCACTTTGAGGGTAGCGTTTACTTCCGGATGAATCTTGACCGGAACGCTATATTCGCCCAGCTGTTTGATCGGCTCTGCCAAAACTATTTTCTTGCGATCGATATCAAAGCCTTTTTCTTTCAGATAGGCAGCGATTTCCATGTTTGTAACCGAACCGAAAATCTTGCCTGCTTCGCCGGCTTGATGGACCAGTTCAATAGTCAGCTCTTCCAGTTTAGCGACCAGGTTTCTGGCGGATTCCAAAACCTTGTCCTTTTTGTAGGCCATTTGTCGCTTTACGTGCTCAAGTGCCTTGGCGTTTTTTTCAGTGGCCTCAACTGCCAACCCTTTGGGGAGCAGGTAGTTGCGCGCGTAACCGGGGGCTACTTTGACGATGTCGCCGATGTGGCCGAGGGTTTCAATGTTTTCTTTCAGAATAACCTTCATTTGTTTCCCCTTTCAAGCCTGATTTACAGGTTTTCTTTTTTTCTGGGGGTGCGGAAGTCACCCCACAGGTCGAATATGCCGATAGCCGCAATAAGTGCCGCTAGATAAGGCTGAAACAGTAGCATGAGATACAGCATTACCCGAAATGTGGTCGCAAAAGGTTGACGGGCAATGACAGTTAGTATGACAGCCAGCCCCTGCAAAAAATAAAGCGCGATGATAATCACCAGCAGGTTCAGGGCCGGAATGATGATAAGTGGTTGGCCGGTCAACTGTGCAAAGCCGCTTGCAATTAACAGCCACACCAGCAGGTCGCTGTTTTTATAATCCTTGAAATCCCCCAACTTAAGGTCAAGGCCCAGCCGGGGCGACTGACGTTTAAGCAAGGCCAGATTACAGCCTGCAACGGAAATCAAGATCAGCGTTATCAGGGCCGGATAGATCTTGGTAATAAATCCGGCTGCCATGTACATCGATTGCTTCAGCTGAGCAAGGTCTTCACCTTTGAAGCCTGCCTGTTCATAAATGGACGCTGCTTGCGTGATGCTGCTGTTGATCTCTTTGACAGCCAGATCATGGACACTCTGACCGCTGACTATGCTGAAGAAAAGAGCGATCAGTGCAAAAACAGCCAGATTAACTGCAGTTGTCCAGGCAATGGAGCGAGAAGCCCCTAAACCCCTGACCAGGAATTCCGGCATTGCAAGAGCAATAACCCCGCATTGGATCAGGTAAAGTGCCCCGACCTGGAAACCAAAGACGGCTGTCAAAATGGCAACAACTGCCAGTGTAATAATTGCTGCTGTACCCCGGCCATTTCTAAACCAGAAATATAGCGCCGGAAATGGTGCCAGCAGGCTTGAAAAAAAGCCTACTGGCGGAATGATCATGTTGGCGGCAAACAGCAGGAATGAACTGACGGTGCCGATAGCGGCTGCGGTGAGGCGTGCAGCAACGCCCTGTGGTTTGAAATTCATGCAGCCGAAATCACGGAAGTACGTGATTCGATGCAATCGGCAGCAGGGCAATGTTCCTGGCGCGCTTGATCGCCTCGGTTATCTCGCGCTGGTGCTTCGAGCAGTTGCCGGAGATGCGGCGTGGTACAATCTTGCCACGCTCGGAGATAAAAAAGCGAAGCGTGCGGGGTTCTTTATAGTCGATGGTGAGGTTCTTTTCAGCACAGAAGCGGCAAACCTTTCTGCGCTGGAATGGACGTTTCTTACGAGGGCCGCCGGGGCCGCTCGAGGGTCTCTGGGTGGTTGGTCTTTCATCAGCCATGATTTATTATCCTCCAGGAATTATTCGTTAGTCGCTTCGACAGGGGTCGTTACGGCCTCAGTGGCCTCATCACCCTCAACAGCCTCAGGCTCGACAACAAGAGCCTTTTTCTCGGCTACCGGTTTCTCGGGCAAATCGGAAATGTTGACACTCTGGTAACGAAGAACCTTCTCGTCAAGCCTGAGACGTCGCTCCAGCTCGGCAATCAGTTCCCGACCGCCATTGTAACGCAGGTACAGATAGCGTCCACGGGCGAATTTCCTGATGGGGTAGGAGAGTTTCCTGACGCCCCAGTCTTCCAGTCGTAAAAAATCACCTTTGTAAGATGAAATTACGTCCTGAACCTTCTCGGCGATGGCTTTGTTCTCATCTTCGCTAAGGTCAGGCTGGAGGATGTAAATCGTTTCATACTTCCTCATGTTGTGTTCCTCCTCACGGTTTTCGAGTCCCGGTCCTACCCGGAACAAGGAGATGCAGCCTAAGCTGCTCTTCAAAAGAACAGCATTTTTACTATGCTTTAGATGAAAATGCAATGTTTATTTAATTGGCTTGACCCTGTATTTCTTAACCAACTCAACCGGATGGTAGGATAACTTGGCGGTTCTAAGCCCGGCTTCGCCAAGATCCTGCTCCCGATTGATGTAGCGACAATCTGCAAATAGCAGCCGGGCAAACTCACGGTTTACCAGTTGCGCCAGCCCCTCCATAAACGGGTCAAACTTCTCAAAATGGCAAACCGCTGTTTCTGCGTTTAATCGTTCACCCAGGGCAAAGGCCTTGATCTCTCCCTCTACTGATATCATAGCCCCTTCAAGCCCGAGCGTGTCGGCCATTGTCAAAGCCGCAGCCGTGGCTTCATATTCAAACTTCAGTGATTGGCTGTTCTTGTTCTCTGCTCGTGAATACCACTTTTCAAGTAGCGATAGGCATGCCTGGCAGTGCTGCATCTTAAAAAAACCAACATTATAAGTGTGTCTGTTTTTAAAATAATTCAGCCGATTTTTTTTATTGTGGAAGCGATTGCCAGGCAGAATGGCCAAATCCTCCCGCAGATAAAGGTAGTCAAAAGAATCGCGGTCCTCATCCAGCTTAACATTTCTATCAGTCAGAAACTGGGCCGCAAAGGCTTCATCCGCGCCATACATCTCAAGATCAGCGGCAAAGAGCAAGTCAAGCGCTCCAGCCACATTCCCGTCAAGCGGCGGCATGAAATAGCTCCGTTCATCATAGCCTTTGCCCAGCAGCACCACTGACCCCTTTGCCTGCGTCAACCGATAGCCGTGGGCGTGGCAGAAGAGGTATAGTGCCGCAAAAGTAAACTCGGAGATTTTGGGCTGAAGCTGTATAAACAGCTTGTCCAGCAGCGGCTTGTCTTGCATGGACAAGGGGCGTGATGCCGGATACACCGGAATTTCCATTGAGTTCTCCGGAATACATTTGTATTATTCCACAGATTTTAAATCAGTCTATTACTATACAGACAATCATACCCGGAGGGAACCGCAATGGCCATTGCCATGAAGATCGCCGCTCATATCTCTAAATCGTCCTGGATTCGCAGGATGTTTGAGGAGGGTGAACGGTTGCGCCAGGAATTTGGCAGCGAGAATGTGCATGACTTTACGCTCGGCAATCCGGATGTGGAACCTCCCGAGGCCTTTCAGCAGGAGCTGCTGGCTATGGCTTGCAATCCTTTGCCCGGCATGCACCGCTATATGAACAATGCCGGTTATGCCGAGACCCGGGCTGCTGTAGCAGCCAAGCTGGCCAAGGATGCCGGAATAGGCGTGAGCGCCGAGCATGTCGTCATGACCTGCGGCGCTGGCGGGGCTTTGAATGTGGTCTTGAAGACCATACTGAATCCTGGCGAAGAGGTGATCATCCTTGCCCCTTACTTCGTCGAATATAAGTTCTACATTGATAATCATGGTGGCGTGCCGGTGGAGGTCTGGACAGATCACGAAACCTTTCAGCTTGATATCGCTGCTATTGAAAAAGCGCTGACCCCCAAAACACGTGCCATCATCATCTGCTCCCCCAACAATCCGACTGGTGTGATCTATCCTGAGGAGAGCCTGCGTCAATTAGGTGAGGTGCTTGGTAAAATCCACAAGAAAAGCGGTCACCTAATCTATGTGATTTCCGATGAACCCTATGCCCGGATCGCCTATGACGGAAAACATGTGCCTAATATCTTTCCGCTGGTGGAGAGCTCGATTATTGTGACTTCTCATAGCAAGGATTTGGCCCTGCCGGGTGAGCGGATCGGTTACCTGGCTGCCAATCCACGCATGGACACGGTCCTGCAGTTTATGGAAGGGGCTATCTTCAGCAACCGGGTGCTCGGCTTTGTCAATGCGCCCGCGTTGATGCAGCGATTGGTGGCAAAGCTCCAGGATGAGTCGGTAAATGTAAGTGAATATCAAGCCAAACGGGACCTGTTTTGCAATAGCCTTTCCGCCATGGGTTTTGAGATGGTCAGGCCGGACGGCGCCTTCTACCTCTTCCCCAAGTCGCCTCTGCCTGATGATGTTGAGTTTGTCAAGCTGGCCCAGAAACACCGGATCCTATTAGTACCTGGGGCCGGTTTCGGTGCGCCGGGCTTCTTCCGCATCGCCTACTGTGTAGATATCAAAATTATTGAACGGAGCCTGCCGGCCTGGAGTGCCTTGGCCAAAGAGGTGGGGTTAAAGGGATAATATCAGAGCAGTTCGGAAAGTTCGGCTAACCAGGAATCGAACTGAATCCTGAGCCGATTAATGTAATCCTGAATTCTCATTTTCTGATCGGTATAAAACCTGTTAAGATCGGCCGAGCGCTCAACCTCCCGCAAAGATCCGGCCGGGGAGACCTGAGAGCGTTTCCGTTCGATTGTATCAATCCTGCGCTGCATGCGGTTTATTTCGCGTTCGTACATCTGCCGCACCCGTACCTGGGCAGCCTCGACTGCTGTTTTGGAAGGTGACGATTCAGCGCCTGTGATAATGGCAGTTATGTCTCGGATTGCAGCATATTCATTGGATTTGGCCAGCAACCAATCGCCTTCGCCTAGTGCCCGCTCACTCAGATTCTTGTAATGCTTAAGGATATCCTCATCAATTAAAGGAAGTGACAAAAGCTCGCTCTGCACGATCCTGATCCGGTTTCTGAGCTGGTTTGCATCACCTTCCTCGCGCTCCTTTGTCACGGAGCGTTCGGTCTGTTTCTTTTCGATCCGAGCCAAACGCTCTTCCATGTTGGCAGTTGTATCCTGCAGTAGGCGTCGGCGATCGATGATATTCGCCAGTCGCTTTTCCTCGCTGTCAAAGTGCCCGGCCTTTTTCTCCAACTCTTTGTCGAAGCGTTTGAACTTTACGGACATTTCTGCCATTCGCTTCGACCAGTTCTCTTGAATTGGTGAACGGCTGGATGAAACCAGCGCCAGATCGCTCTCAAACTCGGCTTGTTTTTCCTTCAACCAATCGCTGTAAGCATAGTACAAGTTGATGAAATCATCGATGTCATTACCCCTCACAGGTGACTCAAGCAGGGCGATTGAATCTTTCTCCCTTTGCAGCTCGGCGGTTTCCTGTTCGACCACGGCTATTAATGTCTTCAGGTCATCCAGGATGCGTAGCAGTAGGCGTTTTTCCCGTTCCACTATGCGCCGCTCTTTTTGCTGTTCGTTTTCAGCAACAACCTTGTTTCTGAGAGGCTCGAATGTCCCTGCAACAGCCAAAAATGGATCTCGCAGGGAAAAAATGAGGCCGAGCATGCCGAGCAAAACCAATATCTTTTTCATAGAATTACCCTTTGATAGAACCTGTAACTGAATCAATTTAAGAATAACATTGAAAAGTTTTCTATCGATTAATTCTCTGCGTTTAACTAACAAAAAGAAAAAGGTTGTATGGGGGAACTAAAAGCATCTCAGACAGGCGGAACCTTAGCCTGCTCCTTTGCCTTCTCTTCCAGAAAATTGATGAAATCAATGTTGCGGGTGACAAAACGCAGGTTGAAGCGGCTCTCGTAGAGCAGGAGGGTGGCGGCGGCAAACAGGAACAGTCCGCCGATAAGTGCGATCAGGGTCGAAATCCAGCCTTGCTGAGGGCTGCCGTAAGCCACATTGACGGCGATTGCCAGACTGGAGGCAATAAAGAGAGCCGTGGCGGTATATAAGGCGGCCATCGACTTCTGGATCAGGGCTGCCCTTTTTTTTGCGCAACTGACCTGCTCGGAGATAAACTCCATCCGTTCCTCGGTGAACCTCAGCTTCCCGTCCAGAATCGCTTCAATTTCCCCCTTCATGACATTGACCCGATCAAAAATCCGCCCAAGTCGGGCTGAAGTAGAAAAGATCAGAGTGCCACAGGCCGAGATAAGAACCGCCGGAGTAATCATCGAGGTCAGGATGCGGGAGCTGGAGAGTGCCTCCAGGATTTCTTTGTCATACAAGGTCATATTATCCTAACTGACTGTCCACCCCCTGCCTTCTCCTGATTAGGGGAAGCGCAAAGATTTTCAGTCTCTGAATCTTTTTAGCAAATCGTCGTAGGCATCGATCCGTCGATCACGCAGAAAGGGCCAGATGCGTCGTACGGTCTCGCTTCTGGCCATATCGATATCAACCAGCAGGATTTCCTCAAGGCTACGCGACGCCTCGGCCAGCACCTCTCCCTGGGGTCCGGCCACAAAACTGCTCCCCCAGAATTTTATGCCGTTCTGCGGATTGTCCGGGCAAGGCTCAAATCCAACCCGGTTAGGGGCCAAAAGCGGCAAGCCGTTGGCAACGGCATGGCCGCGCTGCACGGTTATCCAGGCCTCCCGCTGACGCTCCTTTTCAGCCTCCGGATCAGACGGGTCCCATCCGATAGCAGTTGGGTAGATCAGCAGTTCCGCCCCGGCCAGGGCCATCATGCGGGCTGCCTCGGGATACCACTGGTCCCAACAGACTAAGACTCCCAGCTTGCCTACAGATGTTTGAATTGGATTAAAACCGAGATCGCCGGGGGTGAAGTAGAACTTTTCATAGAAACCGGGGTCATCGGGGATATGCATCTTGCGGTAGGTGCCGGCGATGGTGCCGTCTTTCTCAAATACCACGGCGGTGTTATGGTACAGACCGGGCGCGCGTCTTTCAAACAGGGATGCCACGATCACCACGCCGAGCTCACGGGCCAGTTGGCCAATACTTTGAGAGCTTTCTCCGGGGATCGGCTCGGCCAGATCGAACAGGGTCGGATCCTCAATTTGGCAAAAATAAGGGCCGGCATGAAGTTCCTGCAAAACGATCAATGCCGCTCCTGCGGCCGCGGCCTCGCGAACCATCCGATATGTCTTGTTCAAATTGTCCTGTTTGTTGTCCGTGCAGGACTGTTGTATCAGGGCAGTTTTAATCGTTGTCATGAAAGCACCCCGGCCGGGAGCTGCATGGTTACGCAGTGCAGTGAACCGTGCTGCTCAAGCAACGGCAGGCAATCGATTCCGATTATTTCTCGTCCAGGAAAAGCCTGACCGATACGTTCGAGGGCCAGGTCGTCCTTTTCCTGGTCCTGGTAGGTCGGAACCAGCACAGCGCCATTGATAATAAGGAAGTTGGCATAGGTGGCCGGCAGACGGTGAGCCATGTCGTCAAAGCGGGCCTTGGCCCAGGGCAGTGGGATCAGGCGATAGGGAGTGCCATCCGGTGCCTGGAATCCCTTTAACTCTTCTTCCATAAGTTTAAGCTTATGGAAGTGTTCATCGCGCTGATCATCACAGGTGACATAGGCAATAACGTTGTCAGGGCAGATGCGAGCCAGGGTGTCCACGTGGGAGTCGGTATCATCGCCGGCCAGACAGCCGTGGTTAAGCCAGAGCACGCGCTTGGCCCCCAGAAGTGAGGCCAAGGCCTGCTCAATCTCACTTTTATTTAATTGCGGATTTCTGTTTGGTGAAAGCAGACAGTCGGTTGTCGTCAGAATCGTGCCGAGACCATCAGTTTCCAGACTGCCTCCTTCCATGATCAGGCCGATGGTCTGGAGGTTGGGCTTGAGAGCACCCTGTTCCTTTAGTCGCTTTGTGATCAGGTTGTCATGACAAGCCGCGAACTTGAGGCCCCAACCATTGAAACCAAAATCCAGCAAGATCGGCTGTCCGTTGAACATGACAGTGATCGGGCCAAAATCACGGGTCCAGGTGTCGTTGTTCGGCATCTCGCATACGGTAACCTTTGACATGTCGATATCGTAGTTTTTAAGGTAATCGGTAGCTTCATCGGTCGAGGGTGCAGTCAGCAGGACTCTTTCAAAGCGGGTGATTTGGCGGATAATCTCGGTAAATACCGGCCGAATGTCATCCAGCATATAGGCCCAATCGGTATTTTCGTGCGGCCATGCCAGCAGGACGCCGTCCTGGGTTTCCCATTCTGCGGGAAGTCGAATGTTCATTTTTATGTTCCTCTTTTTCTAAATTCTGGTCATTCGTACTTATAGAGTTAACCTGACCGTCAAAAGTTATTATCCAGAGTACGCGGCGTTCACGGAGGAAATTTAAATTTTCTCTGTAACTCTGTGAGCTCTAGCGAATGGATTGAGCGAGTGAGAGGCTAGTTTTTTAGCTTTGATAGAAAGAACATGATTTAAAAGACGAAATTATACAGACAGGTGTATAGGGGTGCAAGAGCAATTGTCCGCGCTGCAGGTTGGCCAACAGTTTTGTCTTGATTTATCAGTCTTCTTAGATTAGAAAATTAAGCCTTCCGAAATAAGACCAGCGAATTTTTCCAATAGGTGGAGTTTTTGTGAAAAGCCTGACTTTAAAAGCCCCTGCCAAGGTTAACTACCTACTTGACGTTATTCGGCGTCGATCAGACGGTTATCATGACCTGCGTATGGTTATGCAGCGCATCAACCTGTGCGATGACATCAGCATTACACTGACTACTAAACCTGATATCTCAGTTATCTGTGGGAAAAACGGTGTTCCTGATGGTCCTGGTAACATCGCCTGGAAAGCTGCGCGTGTAATGCTTGATCTGGCCGCTAGTGATCGAGGGGCAGAAATTACGATTGTCAAGAACATCCCGGTTGCTGCCGGACTCGGTGGGGGAAGCAGCGATGCAGCCACTGTACTGATGGGTATGAACGATCTTTTGGAATTAGGTCTGCCCGACCAGCGGCTGATGGAGCTCGGTGTCAAACTAGGAGCTGATGTTCCATTTTTTATCTTTAAAAAAACTGCTCTGGCAGAAGGGATTGGAGAACATTTGACTGCTATGCCGGGCATGCCCAGGGTCTGGATTGTGCTGGTGAATTCCGGGGTGCATGTCTCGACAGCGTGGGTCTATAGAAATTTGCAGTTGACAAACCGCGGCGACCTGGCTAAACTTCCCAATTTTTACGGCAATGTTGAAGACATCGGCTCGATTCTCTCAAATGATCTTGAGGCCGTGACCATTCCGGCTTTTCCTGTGATAGCTGAAATAAAAAATAAAATGCTCGATTTAGGCGCTGTAGGGGCCATGATGTCTGGCAGTGGGCCGACGGTGTTCGGCTTATTTCGAGACAGCCAGGCAGCGGAAAAGGCACGTGACTTGCTGGTAACCGGCACCGACTGGTTTTCGGTTGCAGTCGAGACTTTATAATCTAGAATTTAAGTGTAAAAGAGGCTTCTTCTTTAGCTTGTGTTGTAAAGATGGGGCGTCGCCAAGCGGTAAGGCACCGGATTTTGATTCCGGCATTCCCAGGTTCGATCCCTGGCGCCCCAGCCAACCTCTTTTGCTTGAAAGGTTAATTAAAAGATATGCGTGACAAAATCAGGGTCTTTACCGGCAATTCTAATCCCGAACTCGCTCAGAAAATTTGCGACAGCTTAAGCGTTCCTCTCGGCAACGCGCGTGTGAGGACATTTTCTGATGGTGAGGTCCTGATCGAAATCGGCGAGAATGTCCGCGGCCGTGATGTCTACATCATCCAATCAACCTGCGCACCCACCAATAATAACCTGATGGAACTTTTGGTCATGACGGATGCTCTTAAAAGAGCATCAGCAGCGACCATCACAGCCGTAATCCCTTATTATGGCTATGCCCGCCAGGATCGCAAGGCGGCTCCCCGTACACCTATCACCGCCAAGCTGGTTGCTGACTTGATCACTACCGCCGGGGTAGACCGGGTTGTTACGGTAGACCTTCACGCCGGTCAGATTCAGGGCTTTTTCAATATCCCGGTCGACAACCTTTATGCTGTGCCTGTTATTCTCGACTACCTGAAAAACCGGTTTAAAGGAGATCAGGTAGTCATGGTCACTCCGGATGCGGGGGGGACCGAGCGTGCCCGTGCCTTTGCCAAAAGGATGGAGTGTACGCTGGCTGTTATCGATAAACGCCGCACCGGCCCCAATGTGGCTGAAGTGATGCACCTTATAGGCGATGTACGCGACAAGATTGCTATCATTCTGGATGATATGATCGATACAGCCGGAACATTGACACAAGCTGCCAAGGCGCTCAAAGAAAACGGTGCTCGCTCTATCTATGCCTGTGCTACCCATGGGGTGCTTTCAGGGCCTGCCATCGAGCGGATCAATAACTCCGATATTGAAGAGGTTGTCGTTACCGACACGATCCCGCTGGGAGATAAATGCAAAGACACCACCAAGATCAGAATGCTATCGGTTGCTGAGCTTCTGGCTGAGGCCATTCGTCGTATCCATGAGGACGAGTCGGTCAGTTCCCTGTTTGTGTGAAACTTGGCAGCAATCTGAAATATTTTATAATTTACATAGATAGACTTTTTTCAGATATAACATAATATAAAATGTATAGGGTGGCTTTAAAGCTTACCACTACAAGTGGAGGAACAGTATGCAACAGAAACAAATGAACATTGAATTGAGATCTAAAACCGGCAAGGGCATCAGCCGCCAGCTGCGGATGGCAGAGATGGTTCCGGGTGTTGTGTACGGCAAGGGAATGGATCCTATTTCGGTAAGCATAAAAAGCCATGATCTGCAAGCTGCGCTTTCAGGGCAAGGCGGGCAGAACAACCTGATCACCCTGGTAGGTGGCGGCAGCCTTGATCAATCAATGGCTATTATCGCCGATCTGCAGCGTGACGTACTCAAAGGGAGCTTCAAGCATGTCGATCTTCACAGGGTCAACATGAATGAGAAACTGCGAGTTACCGTGCCGATAGTTCTGAAAGGAACCGCTGTCGGAGTCAAGGAAGGTGGCCTCTTGGATTTGGCTCACCACGAGCTGCATGTGGAATGTCTGCCGGGCAACATCCCCGACCATATCGAAATAGATATCTCTGACCTTAAAATTGCCCATTCGCTTCATGTTGGTGAAATTCCGCTCCCGGATGGGGTTAAGGTATTGGATAATCCTAAAACGCCGGTTGTAAGCGTATTGGGTAGGGCTAAGGAAGAGGCTGCCACCGAAGCAACCGCTTAGAAATTTTAAACTACATGAATACCTTTATACTAGTGGGGCTGGGTAATCCTGGCCCCAAATATCAATGGACCCGCCACAACGCGGGTTTCCTTTTTTTGGACCGCCTTGCCAATAACGAGAACATCTCTATCTGTCGCAAGAGCTTCTCCGGTCTGGCCGGTGAATGGTCCTTCAAGGGTTGCCGTCTTATTCTCCTTAAACCGCAGACCTTCATGAATCTATCGGGCCAGGCAGTAATGCAGGCCCTTCAGTTCTATAAACTTCCCATGTCACAATTGATTGTTGTTCATGACGAGTTGGACCTTCCTTTTGGTGCGGTTCGTTTAAAACAGGGGGGCGGGCATGGTGGGCATAACGGGCTGCGCTCGATCATTGAGCAGCTTGGCAAGGGGGACTTTATCCGGATGCGCATCGGTATTGGTCGTCCTCCTCAGGGGGAGACAGTGAATTACGTGCTGGGGAACATCCCGCCCGAACAGATGGAATCGCTTTCCCAGGTACTGGATGGCGGGCTGGACATGCTGGAAACGATGTTGGCTGAAGGGGTTCCCAAGGCAATGAGCTTATTCAATAACAGAAATTATCTGGAAGGATAGAAAATGGGCTTCAACTGCGGTATTGTCGGACTTCCTAATGTGGGCAAGTCAACCATCTTTAATGCTCTTACTTCGGCCGGCGCTGAATCGGCCAATTATCCCTTTTGCACAATCGATCCAAATGTTGGCATAGTGCAGGTGCCTGATCCGCGTATGGATCAGCTCTCAGCGATTGTTAAGCCTCAGAAAATTCAGCCTACCACCATTGAGTTTGTCGACATTGCCGGCTTGGTTAAGGGAGCCAGTTCAGGCGAAGGATTGGGGAACCAGTTTTTGGGGCACATTCGCAGCGTGGATGCCATTGTTCACGTAGTGCGCTGCTTTAGCGATGACAATGTGGTGCATGTCAGCGGTCGGGTTTCCCCGGTTGATGATATTGAGGTAATCAATACCGAGCTGGCTCTGGCCGATCTTGACACGGTTGATAAGAAGATCCAGCGCGCAGAAAAAATGGCCCGCAGTGGGGACAAAAAGGCCAAGGATGAGGTGGCCTTTTATCAACGGGTCAGAGCCCTGCTGGAGCAGGTTCAGAAGCTTAAAGGGGTGGCTGAGAACGAGGATGAACGGTTGTGGATGCGCGAGCTGCATCTTTTGACCGATAAGCCGGTCCTATACGTGGCCAATGTAGCTGAGGACGATCTGTTGGGAGAACATCCTTTCGTGGCTCAGGTGCGAGAAATTGCCTCTACTGAAGATGCCGGCGTTGTTGTAATCTGCGGCAAACTCGAAGCGGAAATTTCCGAACTTGACGGAGAGGAGAAGCAGGGCTTCCTGCATGATATGGGTCTGGAGGAGCCGGGGCTGGATCGCCTGATCCGCAGTGGCTACGAGCTTTTAGGCTTGATCACCTACTTTACGGCCGGTGTCAAAGAGGTGCGGGCCTGGACTATTGTCAACGGCACCAAAGCTCCCCAGGCGGCCGGCGTGATCCATAGCGACTTCGAGAAGGGCTTTATCAGGGCGGAAGTGATTGCCTTCAATGATTTCATTGCCTGTAATGGTGAGACCGGGGCCAAGGAAAAAGGGCTTATGCGCCTGGAGGGCAAGGAGTATATTGTAAAAGACGGCGATGTGATGCATTTCCGCTTTAACGTTTGAAACTTTTTCTGTTGATTTGCTAATAAAAAAGTTGATTTAATTCTCCTGCCCTCTTATATTGAATTTCAAGTTCAATAAAGGGGGCAGGATGATCCTCGAAAAGAAAAAAAGTTTTAACGAATTTGCTGTGGCCAAAGGGCTGCGCTCCACTCGCCAGCGGGATATCATCCTGGATATCTTTCTCTCCACCCATCAACATGTCAGTGTTGAGGAACTCTACCTCAAAATTAAAGCCATTCACCCTGGCATCGGCCACGCCACTGTCTACCGTACTCTCAAGCTTTTCGTCGAGGCCGGGCTGGCCCGTGAGATTCTGTTGCACGACGGGCAAACCCGCTATGAACATGTCCTGGCAGGGGAGCATCATGACCACTTGGTCTGTACCCGCTGCAATGCTATTATCGAATTCGAAAATGAAACAATAGAAAAGTTGCAGGACGAAATTGCCTTCAAGCATGGCTTTATAATTAAAAGCCACAAACTGGAGATCTATGGGCAATGCGCCCGCTGCAGGGCTAAAAACTAAAAAAATTTAACTAAATAATGAGAATGAATGTCAAAAGCAAGAAGAGGGTCTGATTTTATGGCAAGGTGCTGTGGCAAAACAATGGAAATAACGCTCAAAGACGATCACGGCATTAAACGGGTTGCATTGGTTGGTAATCCCAACGTGGGGAAAAGCGTCTTATTTAATGCCTTAACCGGCGCCTATGTAACCGTCTCCAATTATCCCGGTACGTCGGTTGAAGTTTCGCGTGGCAATGCTGTTATTGAGGGGCAGGCCTGGCAGGTCATCGATACGCCGGGTATGTATTCCATCCATACTATTACCGAGGAAGAGCGCGTTGCGCGCGAAATCTTGCTGAATGAAACGCCTGATGTCGTTGTGCATGTACTGGATGCCCGCAACCTGGAGCGGATGCTGGCTATGACAATACAGCTTATTGAGGCTGAGCTGCCGGTAATTTTAGTTGTGAATATCATGGACGAGGCCGAACGAATCGGGCTCAAAATAGATCTGGATCTTTTGCAGGAGCGCCTGGGAATTCCGGTAATTGGCGCTGCTACTGCCCGTAAACGTGGTCTGGATGAAATCCGCCGCGCCATGAGGAATTATTGTTGCAGTGATGAAAATCCACGGCGCTTTAACTACAGCCGCCTCTTGGAACAGGATCTTACGGAAGTGGCCGGATTGATGCGGGCCGATTATGTTCTTTCAAAAAGAACGCTGGCATTATTGCTACTTCAACAGGACGAAGAGATATCGGCTCTGGTGCAACATCTGGAAGGGGAGGAAGGCTATGCCAAGGTTGCTGAAAAGGTGCGTGAAATCGCCTTTCAGCGCCGCGAATCTTTTCACCTTAATCTGTCACTGGAGCGCAAGGAGATCGTCAGAAAGTTGATCCAGGGAGTTTTTAGCAGCCCTGAAAAGCGCGTGATAACCTGGTCTGAAAAACTTTCCAATCTTGCGGTGCGCCCACTGACCGGCATACCACTCCTGTTCATAATTCTTTATTTTGGTTTGTACAAGTTCGTTGGTGTTTTTGGGGCCGGTACAGTGGTTGATCTGCTGGAAGGCAAGCTGTTTGAGGAAATATTTAACCCTTGGATCACAGGTGTAGTCAAGGGCATTGTGCCGTGGGCGGTGATTCAGGAGCTTTTTGTCGGTGAATACGGCATAATCACCCTTGGCATCCGCTACGCAGTCGGCATCATCCTGCCGATCGTGGCGACCTTCTTTATCTTCTTTTCATTCCTGGAAGACACCGGCTACTTTCCGCGCCTGGCGCTTTTGGTCGACCGGGTATTCAAACGTTTCGGCATGAGCGGCCGGGCGGTGATTCCGATGGTATTAGGATTTGGTTGCGATACGATGGCGACTATGGTTACACGTACTCTGGAAACGGTGCGGGAAAGGATCATCGCCACCCTGCTGCTCTCCTTGGCGATACCTTGTTCGGCTCAGATCGGCGTAATATTGGCGCTGCTCTCAAAAGCGCCCGGGGCTCTGGCGGTTTGGGGTGTAAGCATGCTTTTGCTGTTCATCGTCGTCGGCCTGCTGGCGGCCAGGCTCCTGCCGGGCGAGGCACCCATGTTTTACATGGAGTTGCCCCCCATGCGGCTTCCGCAATTATCAAATGTGTTTACCAAGACCTATACCCGGATGCAGTGGTACTTCCTGGAGATACTGCCGCTATTCGTACTGGCCTCGGTGCTGCTCTGGCTTGGAAAGATCACCAGTTTCTTTGAAAAGATGGTGGATGCGTTGACACCGGTGATGGCTTTACTCGGGCTCCCAAAAGAGACAGCCGTGGCCTTTATATTTGGTTTTTTCCGTCGCGATTATGGCGCAGCCGGGCTGTATGACCTGCAGACCAAGGGGCTTTTGAATGCCCGTCAGTTGACGGTAGCAGCGGTGACATTGACTCTCTTTATCCCCTGTGTGGCCCAGTTTCTGATTATGAAGAAGGAACGAGGCTGGAAAGTCGCCAGTGCTATTGGAGTTTTTGTCAGTCTGATCGCCTTTGGTAGCGGATATCTGCTTAACCAACTGTTGCTGACCACCGGTATTCTTTCATGAAATGCGGGTTTTGCGGGCATGAGTTTGAGGAGAGTGATGGGAAGCAAGGCTGTGGAGGCTGTTCGAGCGGTTGTCACAGCATCCACTGTCCGCGCTGTAACTACAAAAACCCGCTGGAGCCTAAGTTTTTGAAGAAGATAAAAGGACTTTGGCAAGAAAAGCAGAAGAAACAATAAAAAATAATGAATCAGCTCTCGCAAAGGCACAAAGGGCACAAAGAAAATCGGGATTGAACTGGAAATATCGGCCTTCTTAGTGAACTTTGCGAGCTTTGTGTGAAGAGCTTTTTCTAAACCGCATTTTCTAATTTGATTCATAAATCTGAAAAATGGAAAAAGGAGATTATATGAAGCTGTCCGAAAAGGCTGAAGAAATTCTGGAGGCGCTTTGGATTGCGGTGGAAGAAGAGGGTAAGGCCTTCCTGGATCCGGAACAATTCTCCATCCCACTCAATGATCCGGCCTATGCAGAGTTGGCCGGCCAGACCCTGATCGAACTGCGCCAGGGGATGGTTTATTTTCGTCCCGAAGGTCGCGACGAAGGACGGACCACCATTCGCCGTCATCGCCTGGCTGAAAGACTGATGATGGATGTCCTCAACATCCGCGGTGAGGCGGGGGATTATAAAGCCTGCCAGTTCGAGCACTTGCTTAACGAAGGGGTAGACGTCAAGGTCTGCACCATGCTCAATCATCCTGCCACCTGCCCACATGGCAAGCCGATTCCACCCGGAGAGTGCTGTGCCGAAGCGCGTGCTTTGGGTGATTTGGGGGTGGTACCGCTGACTGAGTTCAAATCCGGTCAGGAGGGTGAGATCGCCTACATCCAGACCGAGGACAGCAAAAAAATGCAGAAGTTGATGGCCATGGGTGTTTTGCCGGGAAATCGGATCGTGCTGGTGCAGGCTTTTCCTTCCTATATCTTCCGGGTCGGATTCTCCGAATTTGCCATCGATACCAACCTGGCAAAAGAGATATTTGTCCGTAAATAGACGAATAACTCGCCTGGAAGGTTGACAAGGTGGTGATTGGGAAACTAATATAATCGGATGCCGGATTTTTTATTCAAAAGGCACGGGGTCCAACTTCGTGCTCTTTGTTTTTTGGTCAGATACTCCCCTATTGAAAGGTTATTATGAAAGTCATCATCCTGCTCGGCGACGGCATGTCCGACGTGGCATACGACGATCTGGGCAAAAAGAGCCCTCTTGAGGCCGCAAAAACACCCAATATGGATTTTTTGGCCCAGCATGGCCTGGTAGGTCTGGCCAAGACTGTCCCTGATGGACTGCCGCCAGGCAGCGATGTCGCCAATCTTTCAGTATTTGGATATGATCCACGCAGCTGCTATACGGGTCGCTCGCCTCTGGAGGCGATCAGCATGGGAGTCAGCCTTGGCCCGGATGACGTGGCTTTTCGCATGAATCTGGTCACTTTGCGCGCTCACGGCGCCAAGATTTATATGGATGATTTCTCCGCCGGCCACATATCTACCGAAGAGGGGCGCGAGCTGGTAAATGCGCTTCAGAAGGAGCTTGGCAGCGCTGAGTTTGAATTTTATCCCGGTGTTGGTTACCGACACCTGATGGTTTGGCGTGGCGGCAAGGATGGCATGCAGGCTACTCCGCCGCATGATATCACCGGCAAAGCGATCCTCGAACACCTTCCCCAAGGAGATGGAGCCGCTGCCATTGTCAACATCATGAACCATTCCCAGATGGTGTTGCATAACCATCCGCTAAACAAGCTGCGCAAGGAGCAGGATAAGCATTGCGCCAACTCTGTGTGGCTGTGGGGGCATGGCAAGACCCCTCGCATTGATTCTTTCAAGAGTAAATTTGGACTAAATGGTGCGGTTATCTCGGCGGTGGATCTGATCAAGGGCATTGGTCTGTGCGCCGGTCTGGACGTTATTGACGTTCCAGGGGCTACCGGTTATATCGATACCAACTATCTCGGCAAGGCACAGGCTGCCCTAGCGGCGCTTGAGGATTATGACTTTGTCTATGTTCATGTCGAGGCGCCTGATGAGGCCTCTCACTCGGGGCGGATGGATCACAAGATTCAGGCTATCGAGGATTTTGATCGTCAGGTGGTCGGTACTGTTTTGGAGGGAATCAAGAAATTCGGTGACTACGCCATCCTCTGCACTCCTGACCATCCTACACCGGTTAAGCTGATGACCCATACCTCTGACCCGGTCCCGTTTATTGCCTATCGTGGCGGGGCGGGGCAGGCCAACGGCGCCTCAGCTTACAGCGAAGAGCAGGCTAAAGCGACCGGGCTGGTAGTTGAAGGGCACAAATTGATCGAGATGCTGCTGAAGAAATAACCGATCATCATAAAACAGAAAAGGCACCCGGTGATCCTGTTGCCTTTTTTCATTTTGTGAAACAGCGCAGGTTTTGTGAAAGTCTTATTCCTGCAAAAGCTGATACACGCTGATGCCCTGTTTGCGGAGCGAACTGACATAGGCTCGGTTCTGGCTGTCAACCAGGATATCATCCGGACCGATCAGATAGCCAGGTTTGGTCCCGCGATTCCCGAACTCCTTCACCAATCCGAAATTTTTAGTCTCAAAGATCATTACCACGCAACGCAGTTTGTCAACCACCAGAATGTTGCCGGCCTTGTCAATTGCAATTCCGGTCACGACACCGAAGCGTCCCGGCGCGCTGCCGCGTCTGCCAAAGACCCTTGGTTCTCCCTTTATAGGAAAGTGGTAAACTTTGGCGGTGGCTGGTATGGAGAATAAAAAGCCTCCCTCATGGTCGATGGTGAAGCCCCCCAGACCGCTCTCCTCGCGCTCCTTTTCGCTCATGCCGAGCTCCTTGGCCAAGTCATGACTCTTGATATAAACACCCTCTTCATCGACTACCACTATCTGCATGTTTGCAAAACTAACCAGATAAAGCTTGCCATCCCTTGAGTAAACCCGGTTGGGCGAAAATGTGACCAGATCGGGCGGAACCCCACTTAGTTTGATAACACCCAACGGTTCTGCCCGAAAATTGCAGCGGACCAGCTGAGTCAGCGGGCCTTTACTGGCCAGCATGGCTAGCTGTCCGTTACTCAGCACAGCCACGTCCGAGACTATCCCAACGTTGGGATCATAGTCAAAACGGTAGATCTCCATTCCGCTTGAGTTAAAGATCGATACCGCCTCGCCAACCATGGCGTAGATTTCGTTTTTGCTGTAATCCTGACTCATTCTGGCGGAACTGAAGGGTTTGGTGCCGGAAAAGTCGGACAGGGAATAGAGGAAGCTCACCTTGTATTCGGACGCAGCAACCGGAAGGGTTGCAACTGCCAGCATGGTCATGCATGTCAAGAGTATCAGTGTTAATATCTTTTTCACGTTACTACCTATCAACCAGCGAGATTACTGAGGAATGTTGAATCTTTCGCAATTTATAGCAACCAGCTTACCTCCCACAAGCTGTGGGCTACCGGAAGACCAGTGTTAATAAAGATTTTCAAGATTAATTTCAAAATAGGGGTGCAACAGGTGCACTCACCGGTTGCTGTGCTATATTACTATAAGCTGGACAAGAAATCATTATCCGGAGGAGACCATGAAACTGTTTCCCTCGTTGGCAATAGCTGTAGCAGTGTCCGTGTTAACCGGCGCTACGGTTCTGGCTGATTACAAGGCCGGACTGAAGGCCTACCAGGCTAAAGATTATGGCCCGGCCCTGAAGGAATTCAAGGCGGACGGCAGCAAAAATTCGAACTATAACCTGGGGGTCATGTACTACAAAGGCCAGGGTGTCAAGGTCGACCATCTGCAGGGACTGGAATATTTTAAAAAGGCGGCTGATCAGGGGCATATGAACGCCCAGTTTATTCTAGGTAACCTTTACGACAAAGGCGAGGATGTCCTCCAGGACCGATCTGTGGCCGCCAAATGGTATCGCAAAGCAGCCGAGCAGGGACATGCTCAAGCACAGTTTAATCTGGGACTGATGTACACCAATGGCGAAGGCGTTGAAAAGGACCGCCGGGAAGCAGTAGTGTGGCTAAAGAAGGCTGCCCAGCAGGGACATAAAGGGGCCGGCAAGCTTTTGGGGGTCATGGGTGAGGAGGTCCCCAAGGCGGCCCGTCCCAAAGCACACAAAGCCAAGGGTGGCGAAGGAGGCGCGTTACCCTCGGGACACCCTTAAAACTACTTCGACTCCATCCTTTTCAAGGCCTGTTTGGCATCCGGATTTCCCTGCCTGGCAGCCTTCTTGTAAAGCTTTATGGCCTCTTCGTTGTTCTGCTCGACCCCTTGTCCACGTTCATAAAGGCGGCCCAGTCTGTACTGACCTGCAGCGCTGCCCTTTTCGGCCGCCTTGCGATACCAGTTGGCGGCCTCAGCGTAATCTACAGTAAGCCCTTCTCCTTTTTCATACATGACGCCGATCATGTAAATCGCCTTGACATCTTCACCGGTGGCCTTGAATTCACGCAGCGCGGTCTGGTAATCGTTTTGTCGATAGGCTTCCATGCCGTCAAAATAAGTAGCCAGTGCCTGCCCGAAAAAAACCGGACAG
Source organism: Desulfuromonadaceae bacterium (assembly GCA_036504875.1). GTDB lineage: Bacteria > Desulfobacterota > Desulfuromonadia > Geobacterales > Pseudopelobacteraceae > JACPFJ01. The sequence goes on along the minus strand of DASXUK010000003.1, from coordinate 180,059 downwards.
CAAAGTGCAATCAGTAAAAATATTGTTGTTCGCATTTTTATTCCTCGAATCAGCGTTTAATATGTTTGTTGTACATTTCGGTGCCCATATTGCCTTCAAGATTCAGGGCCTTTTCCTTCACGGTCCCCATTAATACTTTTTTGCTGCCCATGAAGTCGATATTCAGCAGGTACTTGTTTTGCTCGGTTTGTCTCCAGGTAAAGTTGAGCGGCGGATTCTGCTGATTGGTGTAAATGAATGTACCGGTGCCATCCGGGCGGAATTCAACACTTTCAGGTGCCTTGGCATTATCCCAGGTGCCGACTATCTCGGGAGCTGGTTTGCTGCAGCTTAGTGCCAGCGCAATCATCAGCAGGCATAAGATCGTCTTCAACGCTCTGGCCGGTCCCTTAAACAGATCAGGTCTCATAAATATTCCTTCCTTTAGACTGTGATTATCAGTCCTTGGCGTGGCACTTGCTGCACAGTCCACGCTGATATAGTGCAAATGAATCAACCGCACGGTCATAATAGGCCTTCTGGGTTTCGTTGGATGTACGGCCCTGGGCAATATTGGACGGACTGCCGTTGTCGATGCCTGGATATTTGCCGTTGTAAACGATGAACTCGGACTTCGTGTTCCATCTTGTCATGGCATCCCAGGCGGTTGCATGAGCGCGATGACAGGTCAGACACATGATGTTTTCACCTGCCTTTGGCCCGCTTAAATCGCCATCGCCCGAGCCGACCGTTTTTTTCAGCTCCTGATAATCCTTGGAGCCGTTTTCGAAGGGGACCAGCGAGCTAAACGACGCCGATTTGGAACCTCCCATATCGCCTGATGCTACATAGGAGTTGTACTGTTTGAGAACCGTAGCACTGAACTTCGCCGAATTGCCGGTTGGGTGATTATGCGGTTTATGGCAGTTCTGGCACCATTCCGACATGTCGCTGCCGTAGGCCACCCGGGTATCACCATGTTTCGGTTCGGCCCGGTTGTATGCATCAGGGGCGACTGCAACAGGTGGGTTGGCTGTAAATACCACTGCGCCGTCGTTGATTTTGGGCGCATAGCCCTTGCCGGCCAGCATACGGTAAGAGCCGACCGCGTGGGTGGCATCCGGGGTCGGGCTGCTCTTGTAGGATCCCGAGGCAATGATCGCTATGCTGCTGTCGGTGTTGATGCTACCGTCAGCCTGCCTGCGGTAGTTGCCATGCGGATCGTGGCAGCTGGTACAGGCAAGCTTTTCAGCCGGATAGCTGCCTCCCGGCGCGGTGACATTTGTGAAATCAGGTGTATAGCCAAACTGGTTGGCAATGATGTTGTGGCCGTGACGTTCCCCCTGGCTTGATCCGTCTTTGATCGTAGCCGATTCCCGTGTCGACCAGCGGTAGCTTCTCTTCAGCCAGCCGAAGTCGCCGCCGGGTGTCATCTGAGATGGCGGTTGCCCTGCAACCAGATCTTCATTATTGGTGGCTACAAAGTAGCCTGCTGGCTGTTTCTGCCCCTTTGGCGCACTGTGACAAATCAAGCAGGTCGAGCTGGGATCCTCTCCATTGAACATACCGCGGCTCTTTTCTTCAGGATCACCTGTTGGTGCGGTCAACCTGGCAGAATTGGCCGAGGTATTTGTTTTGGCATGGCAACCATCACAAGAACCGGTGCCGCCATTATGGAAACCTTTCGGAAACAGTTCAGCCCCCAGGCAGGGGCTGAATAAGGAGATAAACAGTATTACTGTGCCGGATACTTTTACTTTCGATGAAACCTTGGTCATAGTTCTCTCTCATTATTGAATCTTGAATAGTTGAATCCGGCTATTGTTACGGTCGGCAATGACCATGGTATTATTCTGCATTATGCACAACTGGCTGGGATAGTTGAGTTGCCCCCCCTTCCACCCGAAGGTAAGATAGCGTCCCTGAAAGGAGCCATCCGTGCCTAAAACCACGACCGCGCTTTCGTTCTGGTCCAGCAGGTATAGCCTCCCCTGGCTGTCAACATCCATACTGACTGCAAAGTGAAGCGAGTCTTGCAGGTTGGCTGCAAAAATCTGCAATTCAGCCTTGTCTGGCAAGGCCCTGTAAACCTGCCGCTTGGTGCTGTCCAGCACGAAGATATTTCCCTTTTGATCAACCGCCAGGTCGGAGAAAAAACCATAACCTTTGGGGAATGGAATCTGGCGCAGGTACTTGCCGGATGAATCAACCACAAGTACCCGCTCACCCTGGATATCCAGGACATACACATTGTCTTTGCTGTCCGCAGCCATGCTGCGCGGGGTTACATCCATCGGCGCCGGAACGCCTTGAAATTCAAGGTAGCCGACGAAGCTTCCATCAGCGGCCAGCCTGGCAATCTTTCTGGTTTTGCCATCCAAAGCCAAGGTCCTGTCCATGGTGGTAGTTTTGAGCCGCTGCGGATAAGAAACCTGGGCAACCTTGACTTCTACCCCGTTCTTTAGCTCGTCATTGACCATAGAGTAGCGGACCAGCCGTCCATTGCCGCTGTCGGCAATCAGGACGGTTGTTTTGCCACAGGCCACGCCCTCGGGGGTCTTCAGCGGCAGGTTGTTGGCGTCCTGGGAAGCGGCGCCCAATGGCTTGAACTTGACTGTATCAGCAGCATGGCTTGGCAAAGCGCATGCGATAAAAAGATAACAGATCAGTCTGGATAAATTCTGTGTCATGGATCACCTCCTGAGCTGTTCGTGGCATTGGATACATGTCTCGGTGGGGGTAGCAAAATTGAGCATTTTCTTGAATTGGGTCCCATGTGCTCGGTGGCAACTTTCGCAACCGACCGAAAGGTTTTTGTTGCGCGGATCGCGCACCTTTTCGCCAATCGGATGAGTTGAGTGCTGGCCCCAGTCGTGACAGCCGGCGCAGAGATCGAAATCAGCCGATTTCTTGGTCATGAACATGAAATTTGATGAATGCGGATCATGGCAATCGGTGCAGCGCCCCTCGATTACCGGCTCATGCTTGGAGATATTTCCCGACAAGCGTTTTAGGGTGTCTGCATGGCATTCGCCGCAGAGCTGGACCATTGGTTTGCGCATCAAGGCCTTGTCCTCCGAGGCATGTGGGTTATGACAGGCCAAACAGCCATTCTTGCTTATCACTGGCCAATGTACCCGGTTTTTATCAAAGGTCTTGTTGAACATCTCGTTGTGACAACCGCGGCACAGACTGATGCCTTCTTTTTTGGTCTTTAGCGGTGTAGCGCTGTTCGGCTCCTCATGGCACTGGTTGCACATCCGTTTACTTACCGGGGAGTGAACATTCTTCAACAGCAGACCGCTGTTATCCGAGCCATGTGGGTCATGACAACCGGTACAACGGGAATTTGCCACCGGATAGCCCATATGCTTCTTGATAAAGATCGGCTTATCGGTTTTGTGGCAGCCGGTGCAGAGCTGTGTAACCGGATCTTTAAGAAGTGATTCTCCCTTGTCTGAGAAATGCGGCAGGTGACAGGTGAGACAATCCTTTTCCACCGGTGAATGCTTGTACTTTACCTTGCTATATCTTTCTCCAAGGACCTTGTGGCAGGAGAAGCAGAGCTGCTTGCCCTCTTTAATAAGATTGTTTTTGTTGGCGGCGGAATGGGGATCGTGGCATTTCATGCAATCACCATCGGCTACCACTTTGTGAATGCTTTTGGCCTTGGTCGAAACCATCGGCGGGTGACAGAGGTTACAAACCTTTTTGGGGTCTTGAGCCAAGAGTTTTCCATGGCTGGAAGTGTGGGCGCTATGACACCCGGTGCATTCGTTCTTTTTCAAAGGGGTATGCACGAACTTACGGGCCATCTTCTCCTGAAACGCGCTATGGCATTTCATGCAGATGTTTCCGCGTGCCCCGGCCTTCAGTTTGAAGTCTTGCTCGGTGGCTGCCGCTAGCAGTAACTCAGTCCCGGCGATCAGCATTATCCCGGCCAGCAGTAAAGAAGAACTCAGAACTCTCATGTATCTTCTCCTTATTAGTTAGTCACAAATTGGTTTTCTGCGAGTTTTTGCAGAAAACCAATTTGATAACTTACTTATCCTGTTCATCAGGGCCGCGGTTGGGCGACTATATGGCACTCTTCACATGAGCGGGCCGCGAAGGGTGCATGAACCGAATTTTTGAAAAATTTCGGGTCAGTGGATGCATGCGGGTCGTGACAGTTCATACAGGTCATGACGGATGCCTGGATCGAGAGATGAGCCTTGGCAAAGGGCGGTTTTGTAGTTTCATGACACTGTTCGCAGGTTGCCGTTACCGGTGCTGTCAGCAGTTTATTGTCGGCTGCGTAGTGGGGTTTGTGGCAGTTAAGGCAGTCTTCCCGGGCCGGTTTATGTGGGTTTTCCTTGCCAAGCTTGTCTTTTATGAGTTTATGGCAGTTAAAACAGAGGTCATTTCCCTGTGCCAGAAGCAGGCTTTTCAGCTTGGCCTTATGGGCACTGTGACACTTGGTGCAGGTCCCATCTATGAATGGTATATGCCGGGATTTAGCCTCTTTGAGTCCCTTGTATGGCTCATGACAGCCGCCGCACACCAGGCCCTGTGGTTTTAAAAGCATGCCGGCCAGATTGCTGGCGTGAGAGTCGTGGCAGGTCAGACACTTGCCATCTCTGAAGGGGGGGTGATCGGAACCTCCCGACTCCTGCTTCATCATATCGGCATGGCACTTGTTACATAGTTTAGGGATGGATGTGGTGAGCAGCTTGGTTTCAGAAGAGGCATGTCCGTGGTGGCACGAGACGCAATCGCCATTCACCACCGGCTTATGGCTAAAGGTCTGTTTGAATTTTGTCTCTGAATCGGAGTGGCATGCGAAGCAGAGTTTGTCGCTGCGATCCCTGGTCATGGCAATGAAATTTGATCCATGAGGATCGTGACAGCTGGAACACTCGCCACTTTTAAATGGATCGTGGACTGATTTGCCCTTAAGTGCATCCATGGTTTTGGCATGGCAGCCCGCGCAGAAATCTCCACCCTTTTTGTCGACCAATCCCTTGAACTGGGCGGCGTGGGCTTTATGACAGGAAAGACATCCCCGGTCGGTTCCCATAGGGGTATGCTTGAAAGCCACAAGCTGATATTTTTCCTGATGGCATTCGGAGCAGAGCTTGTTGCCTTCCCGGTTCAACAATTTGGCAGCCTCGGAAGTGTGTGGATTGTGACACGCCAGGCATTCTCCATCTTTGAAAGGCGCATGCTCCACCTTTCCATCACCCTTGAGCGTCTTCATCTCATGGCACTGCAGGCAGAGTTCAGAGCCTTTCTGATTTACCGCAAAAGGTTGCTTGGAGGTAGCAGCGGCATGGCACATGGAACATTCCCTGGATGCCACCGGTCCATGGACACTGGTCCTTAAGAGCTTAGACTGGGCAGAACTGTGCGGATTGTGGCAGATAGTGCACCGTTTACCTTCCACCGGGTAATCGGCATGCGCTTTTTTGAAGGAGCTGTTGTTCCGGTCATGGCAGCCCAGGCAAATCGCCGGATCCGGTTTGGTCAGCAGATATTTTTCGTTAGAGCTGTGAGCATCGTGGCAGGCCTTGCAGCCCTGCTTGAGCAGTACTTGATGCACCACCTTCCTCTCATAAAGCTCCTTTTTGTGGCAGCTATAGCAGGCCCCGTTCCCTTCGGACTTCAACATGCCCTTGATCTGCGACCCGTGCGGATCATGGCACTGGCTGCACTTGCCCGCCTTAAGCGGGGTGTGAACATAGGTCTTGTTAAGGCCGATCTTGTCCTTTGCGTGGCAGTCCATACAGAGCTGGCTGCTATCCTTTTTCAGCAGGAGCTTCGGTACCCGGCCGTGGCGGAGATGACACTCCTCGCATTTTTTCTCCCTGACAATCGTGTGCAGGTATTTCACCGAGAAATATTTGTCAGCGAATTTGGTGTGGCAGTCGGTGCATTCTTTGGATGCAAATTTCTTGGGTGCCGCACTGAGGCTGTCGCTGCACCAGTTCAGGACTATGCAGCACGCAAGCATTATAATCCCGGCCGCATATCCAATCTCTGTCTTTTTAGACATACTCATGGCATCTCCTATCAGACGGTTGAGTAGCTGGCGATAATTAGCGCTGTTCTTCAGCTATGACGACTTAAAGGTCCCTTCTCTTTTAGGACCCTTGGGTCCTCAGGGAGAAGGGACTGGCGGAAGACAAGAGCTTATTTTGATTGCCCGAAATCAGCGTAAATAACCACATTTGAAGAGCCTTTAAGCTTGTTAGCCCACTCTTCGATTCCCTTGTTCAGCTTTTCATAAAAGACAGCTTCCTTTATGGCCTCTTCAACTTCCGGATAAGTCTTGGTCCGGACCGGTTCATAGGCAATAACCGCTATTGCGTAGCCAAGCTTCCCGTCGGTAAAAACCCGGTAATCCCCGGTTTTTGCACCGGCAAGCGCCTTTTGCAAGGATTCCGGCAGATTGAGCTTTACGATTGGCTCACCCTCAAAAAGATTGTAGAGAGATTTACTGATACTTGTCCGGCCTTCGGCATTAGCTTTCAGCCACTTAAATTCGGTACCCTTGCGAAGCTTATCAACGGCCTCTTCTGCCTTTTCAGGCGGATCAAAGGCGATGGCATCCAGCTTGTAGGCCTCCAGTGTGGTATATTCCTTGGAGTGTTCCTTATAGTAAGCCTGCAGCTCATCCTGGGTCACCGTGATCTCGGGACGAATAATCTTGGTGACAAAGGTACCGAACAACAGTGAGTTGCTGAATGCCCTGACCTTGGTACGGTACTCTTCTGACTCGTCAATTTTACGGGCCTTGGCTTCCTTGTTGATTACAATCGTGCCCAGGTGATCGTTCAATATCGCCTTTTTTTCCTTGTTGATCTTCTTACCTTCTGCGGCCCGCTCAACACCGTGATAATACTTTAGGGCAATGGCCTCGGCCAGATCAGCCACGGTTACCGGCTTTTGGCCTTTTATCTCGCCAATTACCCGCTTATCCTTCAGAAAAGTTTCGTATTTGACCTTCTTATTCTCGAAATCAAGCGTGTCCAGCAGCTTTTTCTGCTTTTTATCCTGGGAGAAATATTTTTTGATGAGCGAATCCTGGAAACCTTCCAGTGAAGCGAGACGCGCCTTGGTATCCAATTCCTGTCGGACCTGTTCCTTTATAGCCGGGTCTTCCTTATGGCGGACCTCTTCTACGCGGTAAAATAGATAGCCTTTTTCCAGCGGCAAAGCCTTACTGGTCTCCCCAACTTTGATCTTCTCAAGCGTTTTCAGCATAGCGGGTGGAATGACGTCGCGGGAGAGGAAGTCCTCTGTTTTGCCCCCCTCTTTGGCACGCCCCGCCTTGATATATGCGTTGTAAAGATCGTCAAATCTCTTGCCGGCTTTTAAATCCGCTTCAAAGGCTTTGACATCTTCCAGTTTGTCTATGATCAGGGATTTAAGCCGCCATTCCGATGTGCGTTGGAGGTAAAGTTTTTCAACCTCTTTTTCGTCAGCCTTGACATTTTTGACCTGTTCTTTCAGGAGCGTCTCTCTCAGCAGCTTCTGCGAATAGTCATCAATCGCCGGCTTGATCTCCTCCTGTTTATCAAGTTCCATGTTGCGCCCCTCCTGAATAATCAGCTGGGCGTTGACCAGGCGCTTCAAGAGCTCTGGAAAATTCTGCTTTGGCACGGGCTTTCCTTCAGCCATGCCCTCATGGATGGTCCCGAGAGATTTTTTAAGGTCTTCCATGGTTATTGGTTCGTCATTCACCAATGCCAGGGGGACTTTGGCAAACAAAGGCGAGAAAACCGGTGCCTGCAAGCGGAGGGTCACCTCTTCAGATTGGGGTTTTTTCTCAGCCGGAGCATCTGTAGCGTTGGGGGGGGGATTGGGTTGAACTGCGGCTTTCGGCGAAGCCGGTGGCTGTGCCGTAGAATTTTCAACTGCGCCTGCGGTCAGGGGGGCAGCGCAGGTAAAGACAATAACAGCTATCCGGGCGATCATTCTTAGTTTCATGTTCGGCTCTCTTTCAAGGGGATGATTTTCTTGTTAACTTCATTATCTGGCGTTCTCAACCAATTTTAGAACCAGTGCGCGACACATTTTGTCTGCCAGTGCTCCGGTTGTGGCTATTCGTCCATAATCAAAGAAAAAGACCCCATCATCCCCCTGGTTATGACTGTGAGAACTCCACAGGATCTTCTTGCTCTCTCGCTCGTACATCTGCATGGAAAAGTCTATTTTTGGATAGGAGCCATAACCTACCGTATCAAGGTAGTCGAAGATCAGGCCGTTCAGTAGCAGATCGACACCAAGTGATATGGTAATCAGATCCATGCTGGGAATAGAAATGCCATCTGTCATGATGACATGCATAGAAAGCATTTTATCACGGATAACCCCGAGTTCAAGGACTCGGAAACTTCCGTCAAGTACCAGTTGCTTGGCCAGGTGAAGAACCTGCAGCTCGGCGGCATGCTTGCGTGTGCTGCGGTTAAAAAAGGGGATAATGGCAATGGTCTTTTCTTGATTAACAAGCATGTCCTGTGAAGAGTACCAGTCCCTGGGACTGTAACGCGACAGGAATAGCCCGCCTTGGGCCTTCATCTTCTGGAGCAGATCCTCGACAGTATAAGGTTTTTCCGCCTGGTCACCAGTTCTCATGAGACCTAGCTGTTGATTGAGCAGTGGTTTTTCTTTTTTGATTCCCCTGATAAGATTCAAAATCGAGAAAGGCTCCTCCTCTTTTCTGCCGCTGGATAATAGCCGTCTTCTGGGTGGTGGGCTGGTAATAAAGCCCTTTAAAGAACCGGCAATCGCGACTAACCCCTTGGCTCTCAAGATCTTCAGATCATTGATCAGACCCAGACCCAGGAAACCGGGTTGGTCATCACCGGCAATTCCGACACTGTCCATCCAGATGATCTCCGGCAGTCCCTTGAGACTTACCAGGCGGCAAATCAGAGAGAATTTGGGTGGAGAGACATCGCTATAAAGTTCCAAGGTGGATATGAGGACAGCATCGGCCCCTGTTTTTTCACTCAGCAGGGCCGCCGTTCGTTCGTCAATCCCTCCCAGATAACGGATCTGATTACTTTCAATAAAACCTTCCACGCTACCTGGTTCGGTCAGGAGAATGCCATATTGCCTGACCACCCTGCTCAGTTCTTGATCCAGTTCTTTGAGTGGGGCTGGTCCGCCACTCAAGTTCTCGAGCGGGAATATCGCAATGCGCGGGCCGGTCGCTGATGAAACCGAATCAGTGCTAGCCAAACCAACCTGGCACAGGCTCAGCAGGCAAAGGACCATTAAAATCCGGAGCCCTCTATTCAAAAAGTTTCGCGATAAGGTCATTGACTGCTTTCTCGGTTACGTCGTTAAGTGGTCTGCCTCCCCCGCCGAATAGCCGGTCGACGAGGCCTATGCCCCCTTGGGTCGTGCTGGCGGACCAGACCACCCGGCCGGTCTGGCCCTCCATCATCTGCAGGCTAAGCGAGATCACATCCGCACTGGCCGTGCCGGAGCGGACATCGCCATACTCACGGATAACTCCGGATATAACCGCATCGACCTTGATGTTCTTGGCCAGCTTCACCACGTCGTCGGCAGATGGGGCGGCTGGATTGGTTAACGCAGAGGTTGCTATGCCTCGAGCAACCTCGCCGGGCGGGATGGCATAAACCGCTCCGGAAGCCATCAACATTGTGCTGAAAACATCCCGCACTCGCTCTCCGGCCAGTTGGTCTTTGGAGAGATTGGCAAACGGCATTACTGCCACTGTTTTGATCGAGCCGAAGTCCATGGTTGCGTCTCGGTAAACCTCGGGGGTTGTTGTTGCACAGCCACCCATTACATTCAGGCATACGATGAATATAAGAGCGATGGGGAGGCAGAAACTGCTAGATGTGCGGGATCGGGCAGCTGCGGTTGAAGAAGTTCTAAGCCGCTCTTTGCTAGGACCTTCAACTCCAGTCTTTAGAGATCTTGCCATTATGGCTTCCTTTCGTTTTTATTTGTTGTTGGTGACCAAACTTATTTTCCACAATCAGAAACTCATCCTCAAAGATGTGCTGAACACCTGGGTATCGGTTGTCTTGGATGTTGTAGTGCTGGTGGTTATCAGATAGGAAACATCCAGGAACCATCCGGCGCGTATATTCCAGCGCACACTCTGTACGGCGGTCCGGTCTTTGTTGCCGCCGTTGTCGATGTTCTCCCGATAAGAGGTGTTCAGTAAAAGAGCGCCACCGCGAAAAGGGGACCATGAGCCGCCGATGCTCTGGGCGGTCTGGGTTTTACGATCTTTTTGGGCATTGATGGTAAAGGCTCCGAACAGGTAGATGTTCGGCAACGGGTTGTAGTTGACTGTCAAGTCGCCGGTCTGGGTGTAAAAGCTGGTTTCAGGCTTATTGCTGCTGGAGTTCCAGGCCCGTGAATCAGATATACTTATATTGATACTCAAGGTTTTGTGCGGCAGCAGGTTAAGGCCGGTTGTTATGGTTGTGCTTTTCTGATCAGCGCCACTATTGTCGGTAAGCAGGCTGCCACCTGCTGTAAGGTTGAAGCTGATCCCCTGGTAGAGCTCGGCTGAGTTGGACAGGTTCAGCGAATGAGTCCTTTTGGTGGTGCCTGAGTCACTCTCCTGGCGGAACCCGTAATTGGCAGTCTGGGTGATGGTCGGCAGCGGCTGAGCCGAAACGGATATACTGGCACTGTCGGATGAACGAGAGCTGGTCAGCGGATCAACCGCATCTTCTCTGGCTACACGGGCGCTGGTGCTTAAAGTCGGGCTGAACCGGTAATTAAGGCTGAGGCCATTGATCACTGTGTAACGGTAGGTGAGATCTTGGGTATCGCTCTTGGTATGATCCAGATTGAAGCCTCCATCGTAATAGATCAGCGGCGAATCGAGCAGCTTAGCCTTGAGATTAAGATTATAGAGACCCGAGATCTGTGAGGTGGTCCTTGATTGCCCGGCTTGCAGGGGGGTGACTTCCTGTAGATAGACCTCGGCCGTTGTCAGACTGACTTTCTGTATGAAGAGGTTGGACAAGTTCTCGGTTCGCAAGCTTTCGATCTCAATCTTTATGAAGGTGCCGGCCGGGGCCGTTTGCGTCAATCTGATTTCAAAACCATCGTTCAGGGCGCCATTATTGGGATTTGTCAGCTGACCAAAGGTTATTGTCGCCGGTACCCTGATCCAGTTGGTTCCATCCTGGGTGGGGCTTTGGTAAACCTTGACCAGCGAGTTGACCGGATCAGCAAGTTGGAAGGAGTTGCTGATATCAGCGTAGTCGGTGGCGTTTATCGTATGGTTGGGGGCAGTAATAGTAACCAGAAGCCGGATTATATTGCTCGACGAAAAGCTTGATTTTATACCGATATTGTTACGGCTCGCCGCAAGCCCGCTGCCGATGATAACCGTCCCGCTGATGGAAGATGTGAGACTGGGATTGCTGAACCCGGCAAAGGAAGGGGTAGTGCTCGGGTCAGCGGTTGTGGGGGTAATGGCGAAAAAAAGCTGGTCGATCGATCTAAGGCTGGGGGGGAGCGATATTGAGCCTGATCCTTTATTTGCGGTTTTGGTATCCTGCGTGGCTACATTGTAGCTGGTGCTGACTGAGATGCGGTCCCTGAAAAAGATCTCGTTGTAAGCCAGCCGCAGATTCTGGTTCAGGCTCTGGGCCTCAAAACCGGCCAGATTATTGGTCAGGGTGGAGTAGTTGGTCTGATAGCTTATATCCATGCTTTCAAACGGCTTATAACGGGAACTGAGCGTGAGTGAAGAATTGGTGCTGTCCTGATTCTTTCTATTTTCATCATAGTTGTCAAAAGTCGAATACAGGATATCAAGACTGGGGAAACCTTCCGGCTTCCAACCGAAACGGCCGTTATAGGAATCGAAAAAAAGGGTCGGGGTGGAAACACCGTTGAATTGGGAAGATTCCTGGCGCCGGCTGAAACCCAATCCGCCATTAAAAACGCCGTTGCTGTAGGAAAGATCGGCGGTCGGATTAATCCTGGTGGATGAACCGCTTGTGTTCAGGCCGTTGGTGTCATTGTCGGAATCATTTTTCTCGAAGTTTCCTCCGGCAAATAGCCTCATTGTTGGAAAAATATCCTTATCTATAGTCAGATTGTAGCGTTGATTGAAAACGCTCGCCTTTGACTTGGTTGCACCGCTTGTATCGGTGGTTGTTGAATTGAGCAGACTGTAATTGTATTCGGCATATCCGCTGACTCCCTCGGCAAAGGCTGCTGCCGCGGTACCTAAAATCAGGCAGATCAGTGTTGCAATAGTTGATCGCCTCAGGTGCAGTTTGATCATTCCCATGATATCCACTAAAACTTATCGTTCATTAATGATTACGGCACAATATGGTTCGGCCCCGGTGTCAAGGATACCGCGTTCCTTTTTGCTGACCAGGTTGATAATCTGCAGCAGCCTGGTCTGCGGATGCACGATCAGCAGGTTGTTTTCATCTCCGTCAATGGTCATGTAATTGATCCCGCCCTCTGATTGGAGGAAATCAGAGGCGAACAGAGTAAAGGGATTATAGATATCGATAACACCGCCGAAGTTGCTGCCGACATAGATCAGGTCATTAAGCGGATTGACCTTTATCGATCTTATGCCCAGGGCGGCATAGATCCGTCTGGTCATTGTCTGCTGTCCATCCAGGGCGATCACCAGTATGTTGGGGGACATCTCATGATAGACATACAGCCGGTCACCCCGGCTGCTTAGTTGACCGTAGAGCGGTCCGGATTCGGTGGTGATGGTGCCGGTCAGGGCCCGGGTGGTCATATCAATCACCGAAATAGTGTTTGCAAGTCGATTGAAGACATAGGCGCGCCGCCCATTTCTGTCCATAAGGACATATTCCGGCCCGATACCGACCTGGATCCGGGCCACTTCAAACCGTGTCTGCAGGTCGATTATGCTGGCAGTATTGGAGCGGGTGTTGGCGGTTATCGCCAGCCTGGCATCCGGGGTGATTGCCATGAAATGCGGTTCATCACCTTGGTTCAGCCTGATCCGCTCGATGAAATCGTTCTGCTTGATGTCCAGCACGCCGACAGCATCTTCACCCGCGAGTGCCACGTACGCCAGCATGCGAACCTGGTCGAGCACTATCCCGGCCGGACCGCGACCGGTTTCGATTATTCCGCCGACGCGCGCAGATCGTTTGTCAAAAACCGTAATTGTGTTGGAGGCGAGATTGGTGAGGTAACCGGTTAGTTCCAAAAGCGGTGCCGGGGGTTGCCTGGACATAAAAACAGGCCGCATTGAGATACCATTAGAGATACTGTCACGGTAGTTCAGCTCCATGGTCACAACACTGGCCTTACCGCTTTTTATCGTAAAAATGGCTTCATTTTGATGCGGCTTTTCCGGAACCAGCAGTTGCCCTTTACCATCTTCACCGGTCAAGGTAGCTTTTTTTATCTGGATAGCGATCCCGTTGTAGTTGCCGGCCGGTAATATCCCATGGGCAATCAGGCGCTGACGTTGCAGATCATTGAAGGTAAAATCTTTTAGCTCAGTGATCAGCGGCACCATTATTCCATCCGTACGGACCGCCGCAATGCTCTCGATTGTAAATTGCAGACGGCCGGCATCCTGAGGAAACGGTTCACAATAGAGAAATAGCTCGCCATCCGTTCCCAAAGGGCGTTTGATTACCTGACGGGTCTGCATGCAGCCGGCTCCCAGGCAGGATATTAAAAGAATAATCAGGATACGGGTCATCAGCGCGCTCCGGTTATATTTTCAGCTTGCAAGATCGAAAATTTTTCAGCGCATCTATTTTTGTCCGCTGGCATGGCACTTGTAACAGAGAGGGTTCTGCTCGCTGGCAAAGGAGGTGGCTGGAATATCGTAATAGGCCCTGACTGCCTCAAGTGCGGTTCTTCCCTGTCCAAAAGGTTGGAACGGGTCACTTTCCTGGGAGTAAGAACCGTTATGGACTATCTTGGCCGCCTTGTTGTTCCAGCGCATGCCCCGGTCCCAGCCGCTGGCATGGGCCCGGTGGCAGCTCAGACACATAACCACCGGGGCGTCGCTGGATGTATCCGGTCCCATGTAAGGGGAGGTGGTAATGATCGCTTTCAGGGTGTCGTAATTGGATGTGCCGACCTCGAAGGGGACCAGTGACAAATATGAGTTGGTAACCACTCCGGTCAGATTGCCATCCTTGATGTATTGATTGTAGTAGGTGCTGATGTTGCTTCCTCTTAACTGGCCACCATCCGGGCCGGCCGGGTGTTTGGGCAGGCTTATCCCGGGTGTGTCCTTATGAATGTTGGCGTGGCAGTTTCGGCACCAGTCCGACATGCCGGTACCATAGGCGACCCTGGTCTGGGTGCTGGCTTCGGAACGGTTGTAGATATCGGGCGCTACAGCTGCCGGTGGGTTATTCACAAAGGCCAGACCGGCGGTAAGCGATTTCGGCTGATACCCGGCGCCGCCCAAAAGCCGGTAGGCGCCGATCGAGTTCTGCGCGTCCGGAATTGGACTGCTGACCAGGGACCCGGAATCCCTGATTGGCAGTCCGCTGGTTCGGATGCTGCCGTCCTGCAAACGGCGGTATCTGCCGTGGGGATCATGGCAGCTGGTGCATCCGAGGCTGGCGGCCGGGTAGCTGCCGCCCGGAGATGTACTTCGATAGGAATCCGCAAAATACCCATAGTCCTGGGCAGTAATGTTGTGACCATGACTGTCGCCGGTGCTGGTTTGGGTCGTCCCTCCGAGAGTTGGAATCCAGATATAGTTTTTCTTAAGCCAGCCAAAGTCTCCGCCGGGTGTAAGTTGTCGGGGCGGGGTGCCGGCCGGCATGTCATTATCGGCGGTACTCACGTGAAAGCTGGTTGGCCCAGCATCACCGACCTTTTGATGGCAATTAAGGCAAACCGAGCTCTGTTCGCTCCCCTTTAAAAGGTATTTATTCGTCACACCGGGGGCGCTGGTGGGTGTCTGGGAGATGCCTTCGTAGGAATTATGCATGGTATGGCAGCCCTCGCATTCACCGACCCCCCCATCATGAAAAGCAAACCCACTGTCGGTACTAACCAGTAGTGCTGCAAAAACTATAAGGATTTTTAGAACCATTTTGATTGATGGATGGTACATATCGCCCCCATCATTTTTGCTGCCGGAGTCGGCAACCTGCTGATTGAGAGCAGATTGCGCTGTTTTTCAACTATTGGTGGAAAAGGTGAAGTTATAAACGGCTCTGAAAGTTTATCATGCTTGTTTTACGATACAACTACCCTTGCCGTGTGATCCGTCAGTGGCAACTGAAACAGGAGGATTTGAAGGTCGCTTGCACATTAACCGTACCATTGGCATGCAGCAAGGGGTTGGTGATGATGTCACCAATACCATTGTTGGGGCTGCTGGCGTCGGGATGACAAAACTGGCATTGATTTTGTGGGCTGCTGGGGCCACCACCGCCATGATAGCCGCTGTGCCAGGCATTGGAGCCATTCGAGCCATTCAGAGGCGGGTCGCCATGACAGGCCTTACAGCCGGAAGCCCCGATAGAGTACCAGGATGGGGTCGGGCCGGCGACTGTGCCGCCATAGTTGACGGTATTTAGCACCGGTTCGCCATCTCCGCCAGGAAAGTAGTAGCTGAATGTGCCGGCCGGAACACCATGGCAGGCTATGTTGGAGCAGGTCTTGGTGTTGGCGTCGAAGCTAGGGGCAGCCTTGCCCGCCGCGTAGGCTGGACCATATTTATCAAAAACCAGGCGTCCGCCGATCTTGTGACAGACCTTGCAGTCGAAGCTGTAATGCCCGGCCGGCTGGGTTGCAGGTCCACCATGTGCGCCGGTAGGGGTGCAGGCTGGATCCCCCTCGCTACAAACCTCTTCTGCAATCAAAGCAACTGCTTTGAGGGGTGATTTGGTGTTGTAGTAGTTATCTACAGATTGGTCGTGCGGTACCCACTCGGCACCATCGAATATGTATTCGCGATTGTTGGACATGTTGGTATAGATCATTCCGAATAATGCTTTGGCGGGCGCTGAGTTCAGTCTCGGTTTTCCATGTCTGGGAAGTGAAGCAACTTCAGAACCTTTGGCCACGGTGGTCTTACCGACTGATAATTGGTTCAGCGTCGAGGAGTCTTCTCCGCAGGCGCTGAGCAGCACTAGAGTGAGTGTGGCAGACATTTGAGCAGATATGATCCATCTGAAGATCTTGTGAAAATAAAAACCGAACATGTTGATGCCCCCTATCCCGGTTCGAATGGGATCTTTTTCAATGTAAAAAATGGCCGGAGCATACACCCCGGCCATCTATTCAAGCAGTTACTTCCATTTCAGTTTTCAGACTAGTCTTTGGCGTGGCACTTGTTGCAAAGGTCACGTGCATTGGGGCCAAAGGCGGTTGCAGGGCGGCCATAGTAAGCGGCGGTCTGCTCGGCAACGTTCTTGCCGTGGTTGATCTTGCCTTCTGTGGTGCTGGCATCGTACTGAGCTACACCGGCGACGTCGGCAATGGTCATGAACTCATTGACCAGGTTGTAGCGAGTCATGCTCTCAAAGCCAGAAGCGTGTGCGCGGTGGCAGGAGAGGCAGGAGACGTTGCTGCTGGCGGTAGCGGACTGGTCGGCTGTGTCAGCGGTAAGAGCCAGCGGCTTCAGCTTGGTGTAGTCATTGGTGCCGAGTTCAAAGGGAACCAATGAGCTGAAGGCCTTGGTCGGGTCGGTGTTGGTCATAATGCCCGAGGTTACATAGCTATTGTAGTTGGCAATGATCGGAGCGGTCAGTTTGGCGTTGTTGCCGGCCGGGTGGACCAGGCCTTTCATGCCGGAGGTGAAGCTGTTCTCAAGCATCTTGGTGTGGCAGTTGGCGCAGTACTCGGACATACCCTGGCCGTAGGCCACATGGGTCTGACTGGTGGTCTCAAGACGGTTGTAGCTGGAAGGGGCTACTGCATCAGGAGCCGGATTGGTAAAGGCATAGGAGCCGGAGAGTGATTTGGGCTGATAGCCTACGCCGCCCAGGATGCGGTAGACACCCACTGCTGATAAGCCGGCGGTCGGACTGGCGCTAGTGCCATAAGAACCGGAGTTGAAGATCGGCAGGCCGGTGGTGGCCTGAGTACCGTCGGCAAAACGACGGTATTTGCCGTGGGGATCATGGCAGCTGGAGCAGGCCAGGTTGGTAGCGGGATAGGTGCCGCCGGGTGCGGTGGTCAGGGTTTTGTCAGCGGTGTAGCCATAGTCGGAGGCAATGATGTTGTGGCCGTGGCGATCACCATCTTCAGTCGTGGCGGTTCCGCGGATTGCAAAGGCATAGCTTTTCTTCAACCATGCAAAGTCGCCGCCGGGGGTAGCTTCAACTGGGGCAAGGCCTGGGCCGAGCTTGGAAGCGTCGGTGGAGATGTGGTAGCCGGTTGGTGCGGTGTCGGCCGAGTTGTGGCAGTTCAGACAGGCGCCGGAGGCGTCATTAGCCTTGAGGAGGTACGGGCCGGACTGGTACTGGGGCAGGCCGGTCGCTACAGCTGCTCCTGCATCCGAGTTGTGCATGGTGTGACAGCCTTCACACTCGGCGACGCCGCCGGCGTGAAAGGCAAAGGCTGGTGCGCTGATCAAAAGCGCGACTGCTGTTGCGAGTACTACGTTGATACCTTTCTTCATTTTACGCTCTCCATTTTTTTACTCTCAGGCGACCCAGCTGTCCGGTTCATAAAAAACTTAGGACCTGTGGTTTTGTGTCCCCACCTTTCGATGGGTTTACTCTTTTCAGAGGCGTTTGGGTTGCGGCTTTCGCCAGGTGGACAGATAACTTCATTTCGGGCCGGATGCTGCAAACTTAAATACAAACTACAATATTGATTCTGACAAAAGCGTTACAACGACATTACATTTTTGACAGGTTGGAAGATTTATTGCCGCTGTCATTCCGGTCAGAATCCAAATCATTTCTGTCAGGCACTTTATCGGCCTGATCATTACCAAAGCGTGACGCAAAGATTACATTTTTGAAAGGTTGTAGTAGGGAGGGTTATTCGCTGATTCATTGGGTGGAGGTGGAGGGTTTTTTGGTGGAGCGGGGGGAAGGAAAGCGCAAGGTTATGGTGGTTCCTTGTCCATGAGCGCTTCGTATGCTGACGGTGCCATGATGCAGGTCCATGATGGATTTCACAATTGAGAGTCCAAGTCCGGAGCCTTGGGGATTGCTGGAACGACTGGTCATGACACGGTAGAAACGGTCGAATATTTTGCTCAGATCTTCTTCTGCAATGCCATAGCCGCTGTCGCTAACCGTGATTTCGGTAAAACGAGCAGATTCTTTAACCTGCATATCAATATTTACACCAGCACCGGAGTAATAAAGAGCATTGGAGATCAGGTTGCTCATTATCCTCCGAAACAGGGTCGGATCACCTTCAATCTTGCCGCTGCCACCCCAGGAGAAGCGGGCCTGCTTTTCTTCAGCCAGCGCTTCATAAAAACTGCATACCCTTTCGATCTCTTCCAGTGGCGAAAAGATTACATGCTCCATGAGGTGAGAAGGATGTTCGGCTCTTGCCAGAAAAAGCAGCGCATCGATCATGCGCGAAAGCCGCATATGTTCTTCCAGCCCCGACTCAAGTACATTGCGATACTCTTCAAGGCTGCGTTCCTGTGACAGGGCCACTTCAGCCTCACCCATCAGATTATTGATCGGGGTCCGTAACTCATGGGCCAGATTGGATGTGTACTGGGACAGACGGGTGAAGGAATCTCGCAGGCGCGCCAGCATGTCATTGAAAGCTAGCGCCAGGGTTTGCAGCTCTACCGGCCAGGATTCCGGATCCGTGGCGCTGATGCTGATCTTGTCGAAGGTTATCTGTTTGGCTGTTTCAGCCAGTTCGTTAAGCGGGCTTAAAACACGACGGGCAACTATTACACTGAAAAGACCGGCAAAAATAATTCCCAGCATTATGATTGCCACCATCCTTTGCTGATTGGTTCGTATGAGGCTCTCCTGAGAGGTTATGTCGACCGCAATTTGAATGGCAACCCGTTGTTGCGGTTGAAGCTTTTCCGTCCAGTAGGATTCCAAAAGATAGGAACGGCCATTCCGGCCGACATAGACAACATGTTTTCTCGCGCGAGTCCGCTCTTGTTCCGCTTTGGTGAAAATGCACGGATCAGGAAAGCGCTCGGGTGGAATAAGCTCATTCATATGGATTGTTTCAATGATGGTGTGACATCTTTCATTTAGAATGCGGGCATAATATTGAGGAAATTTTACAAACGATCCCTGCCATTCAATGTCCTGCATTATGGAATAGAGAAAATCCGGGCTGTGTTCGATGATGGCCCGGTAAACACGGATACGGTCATCGATATAATCCTCTTCAGCTTTCAATAACGAGCTGTGCAGGGTCCAGTTAAGGAAAACAGCGGTAATGGCAAGCATGGCAATCGCGGAAAAGGTATAGGTGATGACGAGTCGCTGGGTGATCGACCATCTGCGGCGTGGTAGTTCTGAGCCGGCAGGTTTTTTAACGCTCCTCCAGGACATAGCCAACCCCCCGCAAGGTGTGGATCAATTTCTTATCGAATGGGTCATCAACCTTGGCCCGCAGCCTGCGCACAGCAACATCCACAACATTGGTGTCGCTGTCGAAATTCATGTCCCAGATCTGTTCGGCTATCAGAGTACGTGAAACCACCTCGCCGGCCCGGCGGGCAAGCAGCGAAAGCAGTGAAAACTCCTTGGGGGTCAGGTCAAGTCGCTGGTTGCTGCGCGTTGCCTTGTGGCGCACAAGATCTATCACCAGATCGCCTATCGTCAAGACGTCCGGCTGGCGTAAAGGCCCGCGCCGCAGTATGGTTCTTACTCGAGCCAATAGTTCTGAAAAAACAAAAGGTTTGACCAGATAATCATCGGCTCCCAGTTCCAGTCCCTTGATGCGATCCTCAACAGCATCTCGCGCGGTTAAGAAGAGCACCGGCATCTCCTTACCGCTGCGACGTAATTCCGAAAGCACTGACCAACCCGAACGCTCAGGTAAGCCGACGTCCAGGATGATGAGATCGTAATCACCGGTCACAGCCAGGTGCAGGCCGTCTTCGCCGCGATTGGCGACATCGGCCACAAACCCATTCTCCGAAAAACCTTTACGCAGGTATTCGGCAGTCTTGATTTCATCCTCAACAATTAGTATTCGCATAATTGAATTTTACAGCGATAAGCATTAGTCGCAAGGGCAGATGTGAGCGGGGGGTAGGGGGAAACCTCCAAGATATTCACAAGATCAAAAGCTTTCTCTCACTCGCTCACTTCGTTCGCTAGAGCTCACAGAGGCGCAGAGAAAATCAAAAAAAGATCAGCAGATTTTACCGAAATAAGTGGGGAGGTTGTGAATTGTTACTGCAGGTTTAGTTATGGGGTGACAGTTTTTGTCTTTCTCCGTGTGCTCTGTGAGCTTTGTGAGATCAAGCTTTCGGTATGTTTTAAGAGTCTTGAATATGCAAGTTGGCAAAATTATCGATGATGTACCTGGCAATGCTGCGCTTGGGGGGTAGCGAGGGCAGGGCGTCGATGGAGAACCAGGCGGCATCTTCCAGTTCGGCGCGATCAACGATGATCTCACCTCCGGCATAATCAGCTACAAAACCGGCCATTAGTTGGGCTGGAAAAGGCCAGTTCTGGCTGCCGACGTAGCGCACGTTTTTGATCTCGATGCCGGTTTCCTCGCGCACTTCGCGAATCGCACACTCCTCCAGTGATTCTCCAAAATCCAGGAAGCCAGCTACCAGGCTGTAGCGGCCTGGCAGCCATTCTGCTTTGCGGGTCAGGAGGACCTGGTTGTCGCGTCGGACCAGTATAATTGAACAGGGGTGGATGTGAGGAAAGTGCTCGCTGACACAGTCGCTGCATTTTTTACCCCAGGTGAGGGGGATACGTCCGGTTGGCAATCCGCAGACCGGACAGAAACGGCTTTGATGCTCCCAATGCAGGATCTGTTTGGCCAGTCCCACCAGAGTCAGGGTCTGCATATCCAGCCGTTGTTCGGCGGCATTAAAGGCCTCCGCAGTAAAGGGTGCTTGCAGAGAGAGCTTGGTGCTGATGTTAAAAGCCCGCAGCGGTCGTCCCTGCCACAGGCCGATGCAGAGCGGCGTCTGTTTAGGCGTCAGCCACTCCGGCAGGTCGTTCTCCGGCAGTATTAGCTGGTTGTCCTTTTCCATCAGCACGGCGTTATTGCCCTGGATGATAGCCCAGGCGCCTTTCTCAGACGGTTCCTGTTCAGAAGGAGAAACCAGCTTGAAATCTTCTTTGATGAGAGAAAAATTGAAGGGAAGGTTGATCTGCTCGGGGTAGCTGTCTTCCTTTGCGGAGGCGCTCTGCTCTTCGTTATTGGAGGAAAGATACTGCCTTGTGGCAGCCTGATGAGCAAAACCTTTGCATTTGGGCCAGAAGTCAGTCGACATTGTGGTGGTCCTTGGGAAGATGAGTTGGGGCAAACTAGCAACTATCGCGATTGATGTCAAGGTGCGCCCCAGGGCCTTGACTAAGGATTATTTTATCAGCATAATGGTCGCAATGTCTTTGTTCAAACCCACACCTAAAACATCCCTGATACTACTTCTCCGTATATTCCTCCTATCCGTGTTGAGTTGGTATTTTGTCTGCCTGTTCATACCGCCAGGTCATGGAGCTGTTATTCAGGATGTCTCCTTTCCCTCCGGTAGCGGCATTAAAAAGCTGGCAAACGAGCTGGAATGTTCCGGGATCATCCGCAGTTCCTGGCATTTTATCCTGATGGCCAGATTGCGGGGCGAAGCGCGGCGGCTAAAAGCGGGCGATTATCGTCTTAACGATTCCATGACGCCGAGGCAGATCCTGAACAAGATTGTGGCGGGTGATGTTGATTACCGGCGCTTTGCACTGCCGGAGGGGTACTCGATTTATCAGGTGGCTGAGCTATTGGAGCAGAAGGGCTATTTTAAAAAGGGAGTTTTTCTGGAAAAATGCCGCGATAAGGAACTGCTAAGGCGCTTCGCGATCCAAGGCGGTAGCGTGGAGGGTTATCTTTTTCCGGCTACTTACAATCTTTCGCGGGGTGGCAATGAGGAACAGCTGATCGACCAAATGGTCGGGCAATTTTTTAAGAACTATTCCGGGTTGAAAGCGGGGAGCCACCCGCGATTCTCATCTCACCAGATTGTAACGCTCGCTTCTGTTATCGAAAAAGAGGCTGTCTCACCAGAGGAAAAACCGCTGATAGCCTCCGTGTTTTACAACCGTCTGAGGATCGGAATGCCGCTGCAAAGTGATCCAACTGCTGTCTATGGCGTGCGGGCCTTCTCCGGCAGGGTTACGAAGTCTGACATAGAAAGGCGCAGTCCTTACAACACCTACCTTAATCCTGGGCTTCCACCAGGACCCATCGGCAATCCGGGACTGGATGCCATCAGGGCTGTCCTTAGCCCGGCCCGGACAGACTACTTCTATTTTGTCGCCCGCAAGGACGGCACCCACCAATTCTCACGAACCCTCACCGATCATAACCGGGCAGTTGTGCGCTACCTTAGGAATAACTTGTAAATTTTCTTGTACGGTTAAATAAAACAGGAAAAAATATTTTCTCACTCGCTCACTCCGTTCGCTAAAGCTCACAAAGGACGCAGAGAAAATAGATAAAAGCATTGGGTCATTATAACCAAAGAGACATTTATGTTTTTCTTAGAGAGCTCCGTGTGCTTTGTGAGAGAAAGCTTTTGTTTTTTGACTTCTCTTTAAGGGATCAGTCTCTTACGTAGCTACTTTTTTTCCGGGATGATATCGATTACAGTAACTTCGGGAGGAGCCAGAAGGCGTAGTGGCGGTCCCCAGGTGCCGCTTCCTCGGCTGACGTGGAGCAAAGAGCCGGCAGTGCTTTTGGCGGTGCCGCCGGTAAGGGGGTATCTGAGAGCAACCAAAAGATTAAATGGGAATAATTGGCCCTGGTGGGCGTGACCGGACAGTTGCAGATCCAGCAGGCCATCACTGGCTTTAGAGATTAGAGGGCGGTGCTTGAGCAGAAGCCTGAAACGCTCTTTTTGAGTCCCTTTCAATAAACCGGCTTCCAGGGCGTCAAGTGCTGTACCTGGCTCCTTTCCTGCCGGGTCGTCAATTCCCGTAATCGAGAGAAACTCCCCCACCAACGCTGTTTCGTTATGCAGAATTTGAAACCCAGACTTGGTCGTAAAATCCAGTGCCTGCTTCAGACCGACGTAGTATTCATGGTTCCCGGTAACAGCGAACCTGCCCAAGGGCGCTTTAATGGCTGCCAGCATCTCGGCTGTTTTGCCATGAGCGGCCATGGCCCCCTCCAAGTTTAACCTGCCATCCACCAGATCACCAGTCGAGACAAAAATATCCGGTCCCGCGGATATAACCTGGCTGAGGATCCGCTGCAGGCGCTCTTCCCGGACCAGTAAACCCAAGTGAACATCCGATATTTGCACAATCCGGATCCTGTTTGCGTTAGCAGGCAGCTTGGAGCTGGTGACAGTCAGATGTTCGGTGCGGATTGAGCGGGCTTCAAAGAAGCTGTAAACGGTGGCTGATAGGGAGATCAGCAAGGCGATTTCACAGGTAAGACGGTTATTCAGGAATTCGGGGAATCCCGAACCGGATATCCGGCATATGACCCAGGTCATCAGGCGAACAACATCCGACAGCAGCAATGTCATGCTGTTCAGGAACAGGCTTCCCATCCAGATGTAACACGGCCAGGCCAGGACCATGGCGCTACGCCCAAAGTCGTTTCTCTCCAATAATCGAATAATAACCGGTGCTATGGTCATTATGATCATTATTCCCATCAGGTTGTTTGCGGCAGTGCGCGAGAGCTGAAAGGCCAGGTTTAACTTAAGGAAGACGTAAGCGTGCAGCGTTCCATACAGGGAGAGAAATGTGATTAAAAAGAGGGACATGCAATATGTTCCTTAACCCCTTTAACCCCTCCAAAGGTAAGGCGATGGATGGCGGAGGGACCGATTTGTCGGATAGCAGCCATGTGACTGGCACTGCCATAGCCTTTATGACCGGCAAGGCCGTAGCCGGGGTGAACAACATCCATCTCGCACATCAGGCGGTCGCGGGTGACCTTGGCTATGATGGAAGCAGCAGCGATGGAGAGGCTTAAGGAGTCACCTTTTTTTATCGTTTTCTGAGGATATGGAGAATCAATGGTGCTGATACCATCGATCAGCAGATAGTCGGGTTGCGGCAAGAGCTGCAAGACAGCTTCCTGCATGGCGTGGCGCGTAGCCTGAAGGATGTTGATGCTATCTATCAAGGAATGGCTGCCCATGCCAATGCCTACAGCCAGGGCTTTTACCATGATGATCTCGTACAGTCGTTCCCGCGTTTCCGGAGAGAGCTTCTTGGAGTCATCAACCCCTTCGATCCGCAGGCCAAGAGGAAGGATCACCGCTGCAGCCACGACAGGCCCGGCCAAGGCCCCGCGGCCAACCTCGTCCAGGCCGGCGATCAGCTTGTAGCCCCTTTTATGGGTCTGCTGCTCAAAGGCCAGTACGTCGATCGGAAGCGATGAGAAGAGCTCTATCTGGTTCATGGAGCGCGATTATAACCGTGAAAAATACGAAAGGGGTAGCAATAATTGTTTTCAGCCACAATTATTGCAAAGTTCTGGGGGTTCTCAAGTTTTGGCAGACAAAATAATCGCAGGGATAGGAAGCAGCTTTACACAAAAAAACCCCGTTCCGTGAGGAGCGGGGTTTTTGATATCCAGATGAAAAAAATTATTAAGCAGCGACGTATTTTTTCTCGCGGATTCTGGCAGCCTTACCACGCAGCTTGCGCAGATAATAGAGCTTGGCGCGCCGTACATGGCCACGAGTAACAACCTCAATGGCTTCGAGTGAAGGTGAATGAAGCGGGAAGATCCTCTCAACGCCAATACCGTTGGATATCTTCCGAACGGTAAAGGACTCGCGAATGCCACCATTCTGGCGGGCAATTACTACTCCCTGATAAGCCTGGATACGTTGTTTGTCCCCCTCAACGATCTTAACTTGTACCTTGACGGTATCACCAACCTTAAAAGCGGTGATATTTTTCTTCATTTGATCTAGTTCCAGAAAATCGATGATATTCATTATTTCCTCCTCTATCTCTTTCTCTTTTTATTTAAATGAACTTACTTTCCTCTGAGTCGATCGAGCATGATGGCCGCAGCTGATCTTACAGAGAGGTGATTATATGAATCAGGGCCTGCTATTGGTTTAAGTATATGCCCAGCTGCTTCAAATGTTTCTTTGGTAAGACCCCATCCGGTGCCGAAAAGCAACAGAAACGGATCGTCATGCTTGTCAAGCATTTGTTTGAATTCACAAACAGCAAGGCTGCCGGGCCATTCTGTGGCCCCGGTAATAACTGTTTTTACAGGTGTGTCAAAGCCGACTTGCCAATCGCTGATGGCAGAATCAAGATTGTCACAGATCCTGATGATTTCAAGCGCATCCCTTCGATCCGGATTGTAACTGGCTCCCCAACCTTCCTGCCAGTGTCCGGTTATTCGCTGGGCCAGGTTGCGCTGCTCTGCCGAGGGTGTCACGATATAAAAGCGATCCAGGCCAAATGTTTTAGCTGAACGGGCTATGTCATGCACGTCCAGATTGGTCAGCGCAGTAGTAACCACCTCTTGGTGTTTGTTATAAACCGGGTAATGCAGCAGGGCGATCGCTAAGTTAGAAGCCAATTTTTACCTCTTCCTGCTCAAGCTCGGCTAGCATCTTGCGATCTCTCTTGTCCAGCTCAACCTCCTCGAGTAAATCGGGACGAAGGGAGCGTGTTTTGCGAAGAGATTCCAGGCGGCGCCATTTTCGGATCAGCTCGTGGTTCCCTGACAGCAGGGTGTCCGGTACCTTCAGTCCTTTGAATTCGGCAGGCCGGGTATACTGGGGATGCTCCAGAAGGCCGTCACAAAATGAGTCACTTTCGGCTGATTCTCCACTGCCAAGAACACCTGGTACAAGCCGCGTTACGGCATCCACAATGGCCATGGCCGCGATCTCTCCACCTGACAGGACAAAGTCACCTAACGAGATATCGTCATCAACATATAATTCCCGGATTCGCTCGTCGATTCCCTCGTAGCGGCCGCAAATTATAATCAGGCCTTCACGTTTGGCCAGTTCAGCAGCAACTCGGTGGGTGAGCCGCCGACCTTGGGGTGAGGTCATCACTACAGTTGATGCAGTGTTTAAAGCCTTGACCGAGTCCAGACAGGCCGCCAAAGGCTCAACTTTCATCACCATACCGGCTCCACCACCATAAGGGGCATCATCAGCAGTCTGGTGTCGATCAGTGGCATAGTCACGGATATTATGCAGGCAAATGTCAATGAGCTGTTTTTCTTTGCCCCGTTTGATGATGCTTTCGTTGAAAGGACCGCTGAACATCCCGGGAAAAAGGGTTAATATATTAAACTTCATAAAAACTTCACGCGAAACAGCTCTTAATCGATTTTTTATAGATCCAGTAGCCCTGCCAGCGGGGTAACTATCATCTTCCCCCTCTGTAGGTCGACACTGTGAATCACTTCGGCGATCGCAGGGATCAAAAATTCGCGTTCTTCGCCCCGCACTACATAAACATCATTGCTACCAGTTTCAAAGATATCAATGATGTTGCCGATCACTAGATCATCCACTGTCATGACCTGCAGCCCAATCAGGTCGCACCAGTAATACTCATCTTCTTCTGGCTCGGGCAGCTGACTGCGCCAGAGACATATCTCACTCCCTACATGCGGCAGAACCTGATCAATCTCGTCGAAACCCATGAGGCAGAGAATGATCTTTACCGGCTGCGGGGTGATGCTCTTTATCTGATACTCTCGTAGCTCACCCGCCGGGGATCTAAGCAGTACAGTGCGAGCTGCGCGAAGACTTTCCAGATTCCCCGAATACGAAAAAACTTTTAAAGCGCCTTTTACCCCGTGTGGGCCGATAATTTTAGCCACGGGGATCAGTACATCTGATTCAGACATTATTCCACAATCTTGAGGACCGCTTTCTTGTTGTCCTTGGTTGAGACCGCATTAAGGATGGTGCGAATCGCTTTAGCGGTTCGTCCTTCCTTTCCGATGATGCGCCCCATATCTTCCTTTGCGACAGTCAACTTAATGACCAGAGTGTCCTCTTCCATCTCCTCGGCAGCCTGAACCTGTACGGGGTCGTCGACGAGGGCCTTCGCAATGGTTTCAACAAGTGCTTTCATGTCGGTATCCTCAGCTCATGTAGAATATCCGGCGGACCGGAGTAGAATGGATACACTATGCTTTCGGCGCTGCCACCTTTTCCAGAATTCCGGCTTTTTTGAGAAGTTGCCTAACGGTGTCGGTCGGCTGTGCGCCCTTACCGAGCCAAGCAATGATCTTCTCTTCATTCAGCTTGTAAACTGCCGGATTTTTGGTGGGATCATAGGTTCCCATGTTCTCAATGAAACGTCCATCCCTGCGGCTACGCTCATCGGCGACAACCACTTGGTAAAAGGGTCTTTTTTTTGCGCCCGCGCGTGCAAGCCTGATCTTTGTTGCCATTGTGTATCCTCCTGATCTTGTTTCTGCGATTTATTTTTATGGATCTATTTTTTATCCAAATGGGAACATTCCCTTGCCAAGCCCGCCCATTCCCTTCATGAGTCCTTTGGGCCCCATTTTCTGCAACTGTTTAACCACCTTCTGGGCCTCTGAAAAGCGCTTTAGAAGCTGATTGATTTCTTGTACTGTGGTGCCGCTTCCCTTGGCGATGCGCAAACGGCGACTGCCGTTGATGATTCCATGGTTAGCGCGTTCGCCTGGAGTCATGGAACGAATAATAGCCTCGATGCGCTTGATTTCGTTTTCGCTTGGCTGGGCGCCCTGCATCTGCTTCATCATCTTGCCCATGCCGGGAATCATACCCATAATAGATTCAAGCGAACCCATTTTCTTGATCTGCTGAAGTTGGCCTAAGAAATCCTCCAGATCGAACTGGTTCTTCTTCAGTTTCTGCTGGAGTCGGGCAGTTTCCTTTTCATCAAATACGGATTGTGCTTTCTCCACCAGGGTGAGCACATCGCCCATGCCCAGAATGCGAGATACCAACCGGTCGGCATGGAAAATTTCTAGCGCGTCCAGCTTTTCGCCAAGACCAACAAATTTTACCGGCTT
This sequence comes from Desulfuromonadaceae bacterium, assembly GCA_036504875.1. Lineage (GTDB taxonomy): Bacteria > Desulfobacterota > Desulfuromonadia > Geobacterales > Pseudopelobacteraceae > JACPFJ01. The sequence goes on along the minus strand of DASXUK010000003.1, from coordinate 151,949 downwards.
GCCGGTGACAGCTTTGATCGAGAGAGCGGCGCCGCCCTTGGCGTCGCCGTCCAGCTTGGTCAGCACTACACCGGTGATTTCAAGTCGCTCGTTAAAACCGCTGGCAACATTGACCGCTTCCTGTCCGGTCATTGCGTCGGCCACAAACAGAATCTCGATCGGAAGAACAGCAGACACAATTTCTGCCAGCTCGTTCATCAGATAATCATCAATCTGATGGCGGCCGGCGGTATCGAGTATAACAGTGTCGTAGCCATTCAGTTCAGCATATTTCATGGCCGACGTGCAGATATCTACCGGCTTCTGATCGGCCGAGGAATCAAAAACCTCAAGGCCTAGCTGTCTTCCGACCGTCTTTAGTTGTTCAATGGCCGCCGGACGGTACACATCGGCGGGAACCAGCAAAGGCCGGCGTCGCTGAGTTTTTAGAAACCGCCCCAGTTTACCGCATGTGGTAGTCTTGCCGGCCCCCTGCAAGCCGACCATCATGATTGCGACAGGCGGTTTTGCTGAAAGGTTGAGGCTGTTATCCTCATTGCCCCCCATGATAGCAACCAGCTCGTCATGTACGATTCTGATGACCTGTTGGCCGGGGGTCAGGCTCTGCAATACATCGGTACCGCTCGCTTTGCCGCGAACGGACTCAACAAAATCTTTAACTACCTTAAAGTTTACGTCAGCTTCAAGGAGCGCCAGGCGCACCTCGCGCAAAGCATCCTTTATGTTGTCTTCGGTCATTACTCCCTGACCGCGGAGCTTTTTAAATGCCGATTCTAATTTTCCCGAGAGGCTATCAAACATGCTTTTATATAATCTCGATACAAAAAGTTCTAAAAGGGGATAACTATAAAGTACCCCGTAAAGAGCTGTCAAGAACTATTTGTTTTCTAGAGTTTTACCACCTGCGCGGCATTAAGTAGATTATCAGCAATACTAAGCATATTGGTGGTCCCCCCTACGCCTATTTTATCCTTCAGATCAAAAAAATCTAAACACAGGCCGCAGGATAGAATCTCCACTCCCATGCCTTCCAGTTTCTCCAGCGCCTCCAGCACATCCGAGCCTTTGGTAGTTAAAAAGACGCCGCTGTTGAGAAAAAGCATGCGTGCCGGCTGGTTGGCTGTTTCGAGCAGCGTGTGAATCAGGTTTTTTATCAGCAGCTTCCCAAGCTCTTCCGGACCATTCCCGAGAAAACAGGAACTAATAATCATAACATGTTCGTCTGGGTTGGCTGAGGTTGTTTTAGGACTTTCATTATCGTGGGTAATTGTTATGATCCAACTTCCGGAATCAGCCTGCTCCTCGCATAACTGATAGCCGCGATTACGAGCAAACCGGCTTACATTTTCTCGCGGTGCCCCATTATCCAGCAAAACCTGCAGTTCACTATGCTCTTCAAGAGCTTTTTTAACAGTAATCACCGGGGCTGGGCAGGCCATTTTCCTGCAGTCGATAACCTTCATGTTAGCATCCTTTAGATCGGTTCCGGATGATTTTCATCTATCCAGATCTTAATATATTTTCCGGATTCATATCTGGTTACAAATTCCGGCATCAATTTTTCTTGTTCCAGCGCTTTCATTATCTTAACCTGAGTATCCTCGTTAAAACGTATCGCCAAACCACAATCAGTCATGAGCTTGCGAGGCGCTGGGATGAGCAGAATCGGCAGGCCAAGGGCTTTCAGGATGCTTTCAGCTTTCATAATACGGTGAGCGGAATTAAAAACCGCCAGAAGATCTCCTTCTTTTACCATCAAACGATTCTCCATCTACCTGTCCTGTTCCGGATTGACAAACAATGCACTAGTTTCTACTATGCCTTAAAGGAGTATGGCATGCAAGCCTCGTTAACCACAATCGGGTTGATTGTTCTATCTTTTGTCGTAAATATTCCATGCGGTTATCTACGAGAGAACTACAAGAAGTTTTCTTTGATGTGGTTCCTGATGATTCACATTTCAATACCTTTTATCGTTCTGTTGCGTATTGAAGCAGGAATTAGCTGGCATGTTATTCCACTAACATTGGGAGGCGCTGTTGCCGGTCAGATAGTAGGAGGAGCAATTAACCGGAGGAGGAAAAGGCATGGGTAAACGGCCTAAAATGCGAGTTCCCCTACCTTTGTCAAATCTTCTTCAGGAAGAAATGAAGATGCGAGGACTGGCGGAGCGCCTGCGCGAAGCTGATATCTGGAGATTGTGGCCGGAAGTAGTCGGCCAGACAGTAGCTACCCGAGCGCAACCGCTGCGCATTATCAACGGCGTATTAACAGTAGCTGTTTCCAGTGGACCGTGGATGCAGGAGTTGAATTTTCTGAAAGGCGTAATGAGGGAAAAGTTGAACGAGCAGTTGGGAGGCGAGGTGGTCAAGGATATCGTCCTCAGGTCGGGAAAAGTAGTCACCAATCCTGCAATACCGCTTGAGGAACCGGATTTGAAAAAGAAGAAGCTGAATGCCAAACAACGTGCTTTCATAGAAGAGCAGGCTGCAGAAATATCAGACATGGAGACCCGCGAGGCGTTTATGGCACTGATGAAAGCAAGTTTGGAAAGTGTTAGATCATGAGTATTAACATTGATAAGAGCAACACTGATAACAACTGGGACGGTCTCTGCAAGCAGTGTGGCCGCTGTTGTTTTGAAAAACTGGAGGATGGCCGCGGCAAAATCATTTACACACAAACTGCTTGCCGATATCTGGATGTGATCACCCGCCACTGCAAGATATTTGAACGCCGCTTCGAGATTAACCCCCATTGCGTCAAACTTACCCCGGAGCTCGTACCCCAGTTGAATTGGTTGCCGCCCGATTGCGGCTACCGCCCCGAACCTCCCAAGTTCAATAGAAAAACAGACCATGGCAGGAAACGGTCAGGAAAAAACTGATCGGTTTTTGTTTTAAACTTCCTCAAATATAAGCGCTGCAGGTTTGGCAGAGACCGCTTCAATTTTTTTGGACTTAAAGCCTTGTGCCTGATACCCGTTAACCATCACATCCAGATGTCCGTCATTGGGACAGAATATCAGACCATGAATCGGCACCTCCCCCGGGATCAACGGGTTGGCGCGAATCTTTTCCACCACATCAACCACATTTTCTGACGGGCATTTAAAGGCCCCCAGCCACTGGGCCAGATCAGGGACAAGGGTTTCAATGGCTTGAGGCGAGATCCCCCGTTTGATCATGCTCTGTTTCAACTCTTCAGGATCGACAGAGGCCATGCCGCAATCTTCATGGCCGATCACAAAAATTTCCTCGACACCCAGCATGAAAATAGCAGCTACCAGGCTGCGGATTATTCCCCCATGAAGCGGATCTACCAGTGTGTTTCCCGCGTTTTTTATAATCTTGGCATCCCCTCGTTTAATGCCCATGGCAGGCTCAAGGAAATCAACCAGCCGCGTATCCATGCAGGTGAAGATGGCGAATTGTTTTTTCGGGTTTTTAGGGAGCGGCGGAAAGGCTCCCGGGTGCACAAAGTCCTGATTGGCGGTAAGAATTGAGTTAAGCAGGTTCATATCAGCCTCACTGTTAATTTCTTTCACCGTTCGACGTGAACGGATGACCTTACCATATCATATTTTTAGTCATAATGCTGGCGCCGATCAGGATCGGAGTAATGGTCCGCATGACGTAGATGAATCTGAAGCCAAGGATGGTGGGCACCTGATGGCGGACCAGAAAGTTGAGACGATAGTGCCTGCCCTCCAGCAGACAGTGCCGGATATCCTTAAGTGATAATAAGAGCTTCAATGTTTCGTTCTAAAGCCAGCACACAAAACAGACCAAGCCACACCAGAAGCCACGATTGAGAACTCAGGCCCTGGTCAGCTGCCGGTACTTGATGCGGTGTGGCTGATCGGCTGCCGCTCCCAGTCTGCGCCTGCGATCTTCCTCATACTCAGAGTAGTTCCCGTCAAAATAGACAACACTGGAATCACCCTCGAAGGCGAGTATGTGAGTGGCAATGCGGTCCAGAAACCAACGATCGTGGCTGATTACCACAGCGCAACCGGCAAAGTTCTCAAGGGCCTCTTCCAGTGCCCGCATGGTATTCACATCCAGGTCATTGGTCGGTTCGTCCAGCAGCAGCACGTTGGCTCCTTCTTTCAACATCCTGGCCAGGTGGACCCGGTTTCGTTCGCCGCCGGAGAGCATGCTGATTTTTTTTTGCTGATCAGAACCGGAGAAGTTGAAGCGGGAGACGTAGGCCCGCGAGTTGACCGAAATTTTTCCGAGCTGAATACTGTCATCACCACCGGTAACAGCCTCCCAGATGGTCTGGTCCGCTTTGAGCGCATCCCGGGATTGGTCCATGTAACCTAATGTAACGGTCTCGCCGATTCGGATGGTCCCTGTGTCGCACTGTTCCTGACCGGTGATCAGGCGAAACAGAGTGGTTTTGCCGGCTCCGTTGGGGCCGATTACCCCGACAATTCCGCCTGGAGGCAGGTTGAAGGTCAGCTTTTCATACAAAAGCCTATCCCCATAAGCCTTGGCCACATCATTAAACTCAACCACAATGCCTCCCAAGCGTGGCCCGGGTGGAATATAGATCTCCAGATCCTTGGCCTGTTTTTCGCTCTCCTGGGATAGGAGTTGCTCATAGGAGCTGATACGCGCCTTGCCTTTGGCATGGCGTCCCTTGGGGGACATCTTGATCCATTCCAGCTCGCGCTGAAGGGTCTTCTGGCGCTCGCTGACTGTCTTTTCCTCAACCGCCAGCCGGTTCTGTTTTTGCTCCAACCATGACGAATAATTCCCCTTCCAGGGTATGCCCTCGCCACGGTCCAGTTCCAGTATCCAGCCGGCTACATTATCAAGAAAATAGCGGTCGTGGGTAACCGCGATGACGGTGCCGGGGTAGCTGTGCAGATGGTGCTCCAGCCAAGCCACTGATTCGGCGTCCAAGTGGTTGGTAGGTTCGTCCAGAAGCAGAATGTCAGGCTTTTTAAGCAGCAGTCGGCAAAGTGCCACCCGGCGTTTTTCGCCACCCGAGAGGACCGAGACCATAGTTTCGCCCGGCGGGCATCGCAGGGCATCCATGGCCATCTCCAAGCGGCTGTCCAGATCCCAGGCATCCAGATGATCCAGCTTTTCCTGTAGCTCGGCCTGGCGATCGCAGAGCTTTTCAAAGTCGGCATCAGGGTCGGAGAATTTATCGGTAATGGCATTGAATTCAGCCAATAGGTCTACTGTTTCCTGGACCCCTTCCTCAACGATCTGACGTACGGTCTTGGTTTCCTCGAGAATTGGTTCCTGCTCCAGGTAGCCGACCGTATAGCCGGCGGAAAGCACTGCCTGGCCATTGAAATCCTTATCTACCCCTGCCATTATTCTTAATAATGAACTCTTGCCTGAACCGTTCAGGCCAAGTACCCCAATTTTTGCGCCGTAGAAGTAGGAAAGGGAGATATCCTTGATAACCGGTTTTTTGTCGTAAAATTTGCTGACCCGCATCATTGAGTAGATGATCTTGTTTGGTTCAATTGCCACGTTGTTACCTCCTCAGGTTAAAATGACAGCTTGTTTTACACGTCCGTAGCCGAAGCTGTCAACCGCTTAGGCGAAAATGACATACCTGCTTGACAAAAAAGACCAGATTGGTATTATTACTCAAGACATTTTTAATTAAATAATAGGAAAGGAGTTTGTTATGAGTATTGATCTCCAGGAGGCCATTAAACGCTCCATACAGACCGAGAAGAACGCGATGAACTTTTACCAGTTAGCTGCACTTAGCATGAAGGACCCTGAGGCGCGCAGAATTTTTGAAACCTTGGCAAGGGAGGAACGTGAGCATGCCGGTCATTTTTACAGCATATACCCCGGCAATGACATCCCCTCTCTGGAGGATTTCCTAAATACACCCTTTGACAATGAATCGGGCTGGCTCTCCCCGCTTACTCGGATGTATGAAAACGAATATAATGATAAAATGTCTCTGGAACTGGCCATGGAAAAAGAGCAGAAGCTGGAGGAAACTCTGCTCGGTTTTGCGGCAAAATTTGAAGATGCCGGGGTACGTGCAATTTATGAGCTGAATGCCAAGGAAACCCATAATCATTACCTGCTAATCGAAGCGCAGTACTCAAGAATCATGGGTATGGTGGACGAATCGGATATGGATATTTTTGTGCGGGAGTAGCCGACTGCTTGCTCACTTAGCTATTAAAAAAGCCGCTCCTAATCGAGAGCGGCTTTTTTTGCATAAATCATTGATACTGGATGTACAGCGGTTTGGGGTTTAGCTTGAGTACTTCCTGTGGTGTCAGGAGCGGGTCACCCTTCTTGGTATCATTATGATAGAAGAGCTTGAACCCGGTGTACTGGACCGGTTGGGTCACAATATAGGCCTTATAGGAATCACGCTTCAACCAAGGGGCACCCCAGCCATCCATGTGCATGACTATCTGCACCTCGGGGTGCAACGCAATTTTGCTGGCATTGGTGACACCGTTCTGGGTAAAGCGATGTACGGTAAAGACCTTGGGAGGCAGGTTGTACTTTTTTACAAGATCTCTAAGGTAGCCAGAGGCATAGTTAATATCTTCGGCGTCATAGGTGCCGATTTTTTTACCCGGCTTTGCGCCGCTTTTGATCAGGTTGAATTCAGGATCGATCCCCAGGTGTACGTCCGGGTTTTTGAGCAACCATTCGAAACGCGGGAGAATCGTGCGGATATTATCATGACCTGTTTGGATATCGATGAAAAGCAGTGCGTTGGCCTCTTTGGCCATGGCATAAACCTCGTTTACTATCTTGTCAGGAATGACCATGCGATATTTGCCGGCCTTGCCCGGTTCACCCTGAGCAACCACTGCAATCAGATGCAGGGCAGGCTGTACCGGGGTGGCTGGATCGGCCTTTTGCCAGCGGGCAACTTCACCTTTTAAGCGGCGCAGCATTTCGTCTTTTGGAAATTCTCCCAGTGCTCCCATTTTTTTGGAGAGGGGATTGCCATAGTAGGCCACGATACGTTTGTGGGGCAGGATTGATCCTGGTAGCACAGGCGGACATTTAACCGGCCAGCCGCATTTTTTGGCGTAATCAGGGTCCTCTCCGGCGTTGTAATTTATTTTTGGGGCGGTTGGTTTAGGCGGTTTTGCGTCTTTTGTTTTGGGAACCGCGGTTGAGCTGGTTGGAGCTACGAAGGCTGCGGGTCGGCTGGCTGTGGTTTTTACCTCGAAACTGGCGGCAGCCGGGATTGAAACATCAGCTTTATCAGCCTTTATCACCAGCGATGCCGGTTTGATAGATGCGAAATCGTTGTTTTTTTCGCTGCAACCCATAATGGTGAATGGAAAAATAATCGTAATTGTCAACAATGAATAGATTTGTTTCCTGGAAAGGTGCTGTTTATTCACTAATTACTCCTTCTATATTTGGTGCTGCGCAGGCTTTACGGCAAATAAAAACCACAGAGAGATGGCCCCCCGTGGTTCCCTTACTTCATTGTTTATAGCATTTCAATACTGGCCATGGCAACCGTGAAAAAATAAGTACTGATAAAAAATATTAGTGCTTTGGGGGCAATAGCTCGTCTTGACACTGTTATGGCTTTTTAAGCCGGTAATTCACCCAAACAGCTTAAGCGACAGGATTTAACGACTGGTTATAAGGCAGCGCATTCGGCAGCCAGGAAAGCAATTTACGACGAGCTGCCAATCTCCCTTTCCTGTTTGCGACGGTACGTTTTGATGCGCTGATCTTAACCATTTTTCTACTGGATTTCTTTAAATTTAGAATGTGCTTGGCGATGTGCTTTTTTTTAGGATGCAGCACTGGCATTTTGAAACGTGGTGATAAGTCGGACATTGTGGGACCTGCTGCGCTGCCAGGTCCTGTCATGTTTGCATCAGCCAGGGTTTCCAGCGGCGGGAGTTCCATGAATGAGCGGAACTTCCAAAAATCTGTTGCTGCAAACGTAGAGACGTCACGGCGCAGCTGGTTGAATGTTTTAACATCGCGGTAGTCGAGGCGGATAGTCAAAAGAATAACGAACAGGTCCTGCTTAGGATCAATCCAGATTGAGGAGCCGCTATAACCGGTGTGCCCGAAAGATGCCTCTGAAAAATAATTTCCCTTGGGTGCGGAAAAGGGGGAATCCATGTCCCAGCCCAAGCCGCGCACGATTGCTCCTTTGTGGAAAAACTGAGGCGCAGTCATCTGGCTTACCGCCTGTTCCGATAAAATCCGTTTGCCGTCAAGCGTGCCGCCACCCAGCATCATACGCGCAAACCTGGACAGATCATAGGCGGAGGTGAATAGACCGGCATGCCCGGCAACCCCGCCCAGACGGCGAGAGTTTCGGTCTTGAACAACTCCAGCGAATGTATCATCCGTGGGGGCTATAAAACCAGCCAGTTGTTTGGGTGGAAGAAACATGGTCTCCTGCGCCTCCAGCGGTTCGAACAGATTCTCTCGGGAATAAACGTCCAGGGTTTTTCCTGAAATGCGATAGACCAGTTCCCCCAAAAGAATAAAATTTATATCCGCATACTGAAAGTTGCTGCCCGGTACTTGCCAATATTTTTGGTTCACGGCCCTGTTGATGGCCATCTTCATCGGCTGCTCGGCGCTCAGGTTGTTGTCATCCAGTCCGGAGGTATGTGTTAGAAGCTGGAGGATGGTGATGCCTTCGCGTCTGGAACCTTTGAATTCCGGGAACCAGCGGGAGATCGGATCTGTCAGGTTCAGGCGCCCCTCATCGACAAGTTTCATTACAGACGGAGTGGTAGCAATTACCTTGGTCAGGGAGGCCACATCGAAAATTGTATGCTCATTTAAAAGCGCAGCATCTGCCCCGGCATTTAACCGTCCCCGGGCAGTAGTATAAAGGATGCCTTCGTGATTGCCGATCAAAGCCACAGCGCCGGCTACCATGTTACGGGCCATGGCTCGCTCGATGAGAGTATTGGCTGTGGCTCGTCCGATATCGACGGGTAGCTCTGCCGCCAGGACCGGGCAGTAAACAAACAGACTGGCGATTACAAGGGCAGGGATCAGACGCACATTAGGACCTTTTTGAATTCAGTTAGGGTGGACAGGACTCAGATGAATGGTGGGCTGAAGTTCTCAAAAATGCCCTGAGACGGTTTTATCGTTGTTAACTTAAGGTATCAGGCAATTAGATGACGTGATGTGTATCACACTTTAGTATCTTTATCGGCTTTTACGGTTGATGTCTGTAATAAAATTCTGTTTTCGATTCCCTTTGATAAAACCGGTTTCCTTGTGGTATTAAAAAGAACTGGATCAACTAATCAAACTCTCCATAGGGGCATGGTTCGCTTGCAGTCCTGGGGCTTAGACCACATAAGAAAAAAATAGTTTTTATGGAACCAAAAGGGATATACTGCATTCCTTTGTAACAACAACAGTTTGACGAGTCTTGAGGTGAGCTATGGCCGGTGCAGCGGTCAAGACGAAAAATCAGATCGTGGTCAGCGATGATATCGAATATGCCGTAATAGGAAATTTCCTGGGTGTTTTGATCGCAGCTGGGGGGGTATTAGCCGGCGCCATGGTTAGCCAGCGTAGTTTCCAATATTGGCAAGACGATATCGTGCCCTTGGGCCTGCTGCTCTGGATGGGCTACCGCTTGTTGCGGAATGGTTTCATGACCATGATAGTCTATCAGGAGGCACCCCGCCATCATCCTGCCCCGGTTTCAAAGGAAACTATCCAGCGTGAGCATGCTGTTGTAGCCCAGCTACCGGCCGCCGCAAATTTTACGCCGGAACAGGCGCTTGATGAAGTTGTTAAAAGGATCGAGGCCCAAAAAGCTGAAGTAGCTAAAAAGAACAAAGACTAACTAAGAGATGGGTATTATGCCGGAGCCAAAAAAACTGACCCTTGAAAATGTCGCCCAACTGCTTCATCACCGGAGTTTGATCTCGGCGGAGCAGATGAAAGATGTTGTTACAAAGGGTAAAGCTCAGGAAGCACGTCTGTTTTCTCAGCTGCAGGCTGGCTCCTCACGCAGGACCCACCCCGGTGCCGAGATCATTTCTCCAGCTGAGGTAATTGCCTCTTTAAATCATAAGATTACCAGCTCTGGAAGACCGCTCAACGAGGATGCAATTACCGAGGCAATTGCACTGACTGTCGGGATGCCCTACCTGAAGATCGACCCGCTCAAGCTCGATCTGGACGTTGTTACCACCCATATCCCTCGCCCGTTTGCCTTGCGCAATTTAATTGTTGCTGTTGCGCAGGATGCGGGATCCATAACCGTTGCCGTAGCAGATCCTTTTAATAAAGTAGTAATCGATGAATTGGCCAGTGCCCGACGGTTGGAGGTTCGCCGGGTGCTGAGTTCAAAAAGCGATATTCTTAAGATCCTGCGTGAGTTTTACGGGTTTCGGGCGTCGGTTTCGGCTGCCGAGGCTGAAGCATCGAACCCGGTTGATCTGGGTAATCTGGAGCAATTTTTCAAGCTCAAAGGCCAGCAGGAAATCGAGGGTAATGACAAGCATGTTATCTCCGCGGTTGATTTCCTGCTGCAATACGCCTTTGACCAGCAAGCCAGCGACATTCATATTGAGCCTAAACGTGAGAAATCGCTGATCCGTTTCCGCATGGACGGCGTCATGCACAACATCCACGCTATCCCTAAACCGCTTCATGCGCCGATTATTTCAAGGATAAAGATGCTCTCCAGGATGGATCTGGCCGAGAAGAGACGCCCCCAGGACGGCCGGATCAAAACCAATTCCAACGGTAAGGACATTGAATTAAGGGTATCCACTGTTCCGGTGGCTTTTGGCGAAAAAGTCGTCATCAGGGTTTTTGATCCGGATATCCTATTGCAGGATCTTGACAGCATGGGATTTTATTCCCGGGAGTTGACGCTATACAACTCCTTTATCCGGCGGCCTAACGGCATCATTTTGGTTACCGGTCCTACCGGCAGTGGTAAGACCACCACACTTTACTCTACCTTGCGAACACTCTCGTCACCTGAGGTCAATATCGTCACGGTGGAGGATCCAATCGAGATGGTCATGGAGGAATTCAACCAGATCGGTGTCCAGCAAGGCATCGGGGTTGGATTCGATTCGATCCTGCGTAATATTTTGCGGCAAGACCCCGATATTATAATGATTGGAGAGATCCGCGACCGCGAAACTGCCGAAAATGCTGTCCAAGCCGCCCTTACCGGTCATATGGTGCTATCGACCCTGCATACCAACGACTCGGTTTCGGCCATCATCCGCTTGCTGGACTTGGGGGTACCCTCCTTCCTGATCTCGGCCACAGTAATCGGGATCATTGCCCAGCGGCTGGTGCGCAGGATCTGCCCACACTGCAAGACCTCCCGCGAGCTGACCTATGATGAGCGTCACTACCTGCAACTAACCAAAAAAAGCTATACCGTCTGGGAGGGGCAGGGCTGTAAAGAGTGTCGCAGCACCGGTTACAAAGGACGTACCGGTCTGTTCGAGGTTCTTGACATGAGTGAACGGTTAAAGGCATTGATAACCGGATCTGTCAGTCTGGCCGATCTGGTGGCGGCTGCCGGCGAGAATGGTTTGGTAAGTCTGCGTCAAGTGGCGATCAACAAGATGTTGGAGGGATTGACTACCTATGAAGAAGTGGTTGCAATGACTGGTTGATACTCGGTCTAAGAGATATAAATAAAAAAGCCGCTCGTTTTCCAGAGCGGCTTTTTTATTTAGTTTTGGGAACGCTATCTGTCTTAATTGAATTTCTTTGAACAATAAAATTGGCGGTATAGATGAAGTCATCGATATAGTCATGACGCCCATCATTGTTAATATCTTGTCGGGGTGATTTAGCTCCGTTATCCTGAAGAAATTTTTTAAACTCGGCTTCCGAAATCGAAAAATCTTTAATAGGCGCCGCAACGGTAAGGGGATATTCAATGATAGTATTGCCACTAAGAACAGTGATGCTTGCCTTAAGGGTACCTTTTTGTGGCAAAACATCTATCAACCACTTTTCACTGTTGTCGTCCTTGCCGAGCGAAATCATTTTAGCTTCGTTAAAGGCAAAATTGGGAGAAATACCATTAGAACCAGGCAGATCGACAATCAGCTTAACAATTTTATTTCCGTCACTTAGTGCAACCGCAGGCTCCTGACGAATTTTAGCTGAAACTTCTTTTTTAAAAAGCGCCATCATTATGGCAGGACTTTTTTCTCCCTGGTAGGTATGGAATCGTTCAAGCACGCCGGTATTCAAGATGATTTTGACTTCTTCAGGCTTTTGGGGCTCTTCATTTTTTATTGCAATCGAAAGTTCAGCAGGAGCGGCAGTTGCCTCATCACGTGGTGAAAAATCAGCCGGTGGTACCGAGGTGGCACTAAGCGATTCTGTCGGTTTGGCTTCCATCTTGGTCTGGCTATCGGATGGCATGCTGACAGTGCCGAGCGAGGTGCTAATTGTCGAGGTTGAACCGGTTATTGGTGGAAGGTAAGATCCGGTGGTACTGGAGGCATTGTTGGTTTTTGTGTCGCCTGTATTGACTGTGTTGTTGGTCGTTATGTTACTCATATTGCCGGTATTGCCGGTGCTGCCGGTGTTGCCGGTGTTGCTATCTGTCGCTGTGTTGTTTGAAGAGCCATCGCCGACGGCATTTCCGCTAGCGTTGATCGATTTGAAAGCGGCTATCGAAACAGTGCCTGATCCTTTATGGGTTGCAAAGGTGATGGTGGCAATCGGTCCGCTGCCTGAAAATGATTTACTGCTTATGACGGCAATCTTTATCACCCCTTGGGCAAAATTGGGGTTGGCTACAAACATTGCTCCAGTAAACAGGCTCCCTTGATTTACCGACGGTGAGGCCAAGGACGAACTGTCGTAATTCAGTGTCAGATCAATTCCGGCAACACCATCCATGTTGTTGCCCTGGACTGTGAATATTCCGTTGCCCAAAGCGGTTACTGACGCCGAGGCGCCCAGTGCAATCGAGCAGGATACTGACAACAGTAAAAAAGCCAATAACAACTGTCTTATAATTCTTATCATTTCTTTGTCTCACAGGTGTTTTTTTTTGTCAGCTTAGCCCAGCACGAAAATGATATCAATAGTTAAAACAGTTGCCCTGCTGAACTAAAAGGACTGGTAACGCAGATAAACGTAGCCAGTCCTTTTAGCCTCGTATTTAATTATAAAAAGGTCGTCACGAAATTTATCCTTCTGCCGAGAAGATAGGCCAAAGAAAGATCGGGCATCTCTTCGCCGATCGCGGCAGCCTGATCGAACAGCGGGATTAGACCGGATGGAACACCCGGTGTGGTCAATGTAAAGTTTACAGTAGCAAATTCCACACCATTTCCGTTCGTATTGGTCTTAAGGCGCTGCCTCCCGCTGTTGATCATATTGAGTGTCAGCACCCGGCTGGCAATATCAAAGGTGCTGAAACTGAAATCTGAGGCTGAAAGCAGGGTGTTTCCTGAAGGGACGATGACTCCTTTGCGCAGAAAGCATAGGCCGGCAGTCGCCCCTGGTGCCGAGGAATAATTGACCATGACTTCAGCCGGCAATGACATTTTTGATTGCACAGTTGCGATCCTGGCATTGGATGAGAGATTACCGAAACTAGCAGGCGAGGACATATTGCCATACACATAAACCTTGGTTACTGCCTTGGTAACCGTGGCAGGGGCAATTGCGCCACCTCCTCCGCCACCGCCACCACATCCGCTGATGGTTAAAGCCGAGAAAACAGTCAATGTTACAGCCAATATTTTTTTTTTCATGTCAACAATCCTCCTGGCGGTATGCTATCCGGCCCCTTTTAAGGGGGCCGAAGATAGCAGCCTAGAATGTCGTGATAAGTCCCAATGAACGCATTAAAATCATATAGGCATCCAGCAGATCGATCTTGCCGTCCGGCTTGGATTGGCCCTTGGAATAAGGGGCCACATCGGCGTGCACCAGATCCAGAGGAGTGGCGGTCTTCATCCCGACAGCGATCCGCATGGCATTTAAGGCGCTGGTTAAATAACTGCTTGCACCTGGAATGATGCCATCCTTGGCTCCAAAAAGAATGGAAGCAATAACCGGATCATACAGGTTGTTGGTACCGTCACGGAACCGCACGTAGACTGTCTTGAGCCCTTCGCCAGGGGTCAGCGTCCAACTGGCGGTGGTGGTGGGTTCGGTGAACGCAGCTGGTCCGGTCCAGTTTGTGCCATCATTGGAGAGATCATAGTTGATAACATGAGCAGGGTCGGTAGCGTTCAGTGTCAGCGTGACATTCTGGGGTAAAGTCCAATTTGCGCCATTGTTGATTTGGACGCTGGCAACCATGTCGGAGATGTGCATGGTCCAGGCCCCGGTTTTGACTGTCTCTGCATTTCCAGCGCTGTCTACGGCAAAATACTTGATGGTTGTAGTCTGCCCCGCGGCATTGAGCACCGGGATCGGAGTGGCATAGACATTGGAAGCTGTCGTCGGCGTGCTGCTGTCGGTGGTGTAGTAGATAGTGGCCGGCTCGTTAGTGGTTAATGTCACCGAAATGGGACCGTTGGAATAGTATCCTGCAATCGGCGAAGGTGATGTGATCGGCGCTGTCGTGTCCAAGGTAATACCGGCAGTAATAGGCGGATACTGGACACCTGTAGGCAGCGACTTGTCCCGGAAACGTATATAAACCGTTCTCGGACCATCACTCCCGGTGGCAAGCGTCCAGTCCTTTTGGGCGGTGTACGGTTCTTCAACAAAGGGCCATGTCAAGCCGTCATTAGAGAACTGCATTGTATCAACACCGGCTGGATCAAATGCGCTCAGTGTCAGCTTAACCGCCCGGCTTTTGGTAAGTGTTGCGCCGTTGTTGATTTGTGCACTGGCAACCAAGTCCGGTACATGGATGTACCAGGTATCGGAGTGGACCGCTTCGGCAGTGCCGTTGACATCCACAGCAAAGTACTGGATGTTGGTGGTGCCAGTGACCACAATCGGTGAAGTGTAGATGGGTGATGCCGTGGTCGGTAGATTTCCATCAACCGTGTAATAAACAGTGACTGGAGGTGCATTGGTTGTTGCGGTCAGACTGACTAGTACCGGCGCTGCGGAATAGATCGCCGGTACCGGACTGGCAACCGTCACCGGAGGATCGGGTGGATTATTCACCAAATGGGTAATGATGCTGGTGGCAACAGGATTCTGGCTGGGGCTGGTACGTGCCTGGACAGTGATGCTATAGCTGCCGACCGGTGTTGTGTCGGGCAGTGTCCACATGTTGTTGGTGCTGAAAGCCTGCACCTCCACATTGTTGAGCAGGAACCGATACTGATAGGCCACAGCTAGATTCAGCAGATTGCTTGCCCCGGAACCGGAGGCAATGAACTGGACGTTGGTGCCGACCACATGCCCGACCGGCTTACTGTCTTTAATGGTTACGGCGGTGGCATTGGTCCATGCACCGGTTGTCACAGATTTTGGGCCGTCCAGAGCGGTGGTCGGCCCAACGGCGTTAAAAGCCGCTATCTGGTAAGAGTAGGTAGTATTCGGATTAACCGCTGTGTCGGTGTAAATGGGCGGATAACCAGGCAAATAGGATACTTCGGCAATGGGGGTGCCGTCCCTTACAATCCGGAAGCTGCTCGGTGCCATGACCGGCGCGCCATCATTCCATTGTAGGACCACCTGATTAATGTTCGGGTTGATGACGTTCTGGGTGACGTAGTTCAGTTTGCCCGGTACCGAGGCGCCCCCCCCAAAAGCACCACCTATTTCTCCGGTGGCCGGTGCAACGCCGCCAGGTACAAAGTAGGGTGCTGCTGGCGCTGACAACGAGGTTTTAAAGATAACCGGCCGCATGAAATCATTTTCCTCATGACCTAATATGTGGCAGTGCCAGACGTATTCATAGCCGTAATCGGTAAAATTGACGTCGTTGTTGGCCACTGTTGTGACAACACCGGCTACCGGCGTTCCTGTTCCTCCAGGTATATTTCCAAAATCAGTGGCAATGATACGTGCGTCCGGTGGCAGCACCGGATCTATTAGACGAATGCTCTTGGGAAGCGGCAGGCCATTAGCATCCGGGTTTGTGGCAGCCCACGCAGCGGGCAAGGACTGTGACTTTGGCCGCATGGCCACGATGATATCCTCCAGAGGATTCATTCGGACAGTTTCCTTCCAGCCCAGTTCATTGTCGTCTGGTGGGCGGATCGCGCCGTCCCAGCCGACCCGATTGATGACCTGGACATCCACCATGTGGAAATGGACCGGGTGGGTATCGACACCATTATGGGTAACCTTCCAGATCTGGGGCTGGCCGTCGGTAATGAACTCGGTAGCCGGTTCGGCATAGCCCATGGGGATGGTGGTCTGGTTGAACTGATTGGTAAAGGGCAGTTCGATGCCCAGGGTGGCGTTCATGCGGCCGTAGGGATCCCACAGCTCCTGAATCGCTTTGGGATGAAAAGGAATGGTGACCGGGATCGTGCTTTGGGTGTAGTCGCTGTTAAGCGGCTTCAGACTCATCGCATAATCCTGGATCTTGGCATATTGCTCGGTCGGGCCATATCCGCCGGAAGCAACCGGTTTGGTAGGTTGCGGCACCAGCGGCGCCGGCTGGGTGGCTTTGAATGCGACCGGCAGATCTGCTTGCAGTTTGGCCAGGTTAAACGGTGCGGCCGGTGTGCCGGCCACGCGGAATTGCATGACGGTGCGGGTATTTGGACCAAATCCTCTCTTGGTCGAAGGTGCGCCGCCGCTTGCAGTTTGGTCCGTGTTACCGGTGAAATAGTCGACCCGTGGGTCGGAAGCCGGTGTAGGGGCGGGGGCATCATTGTAGAGGATGATGGTTTTGCCGGCAAACTGGGAGAAATCAATGATGACGTCCGCCCGCTCCGCTGGACCCAGGAAGAGGTTTTTTTCCTGAACATTCAGAACCACGATATCGCGGCGGTTGTAGTTATAGTTGACCGGCTGGTTGGGATGCTCCACCGGGAACGGTAGGAAACCGCTTTCGCTGCCGATCTGGATCATGTTGGGACCCTTGGTGGCGGGATCGGGCACGCCACCGTCCCGGCCGTCGGTCGGCCATCCCGCTGGGAAGGTCGGATTCGGCCCGGCCGGCACCATCTTGACCTCCGTGCCGGATGGGTCGTTGGGATCGGCATAAAACAGGCTCAGGTTAAGACCACGGTCATTGGCGGCGTTCAGAATCCGGAACCGATAGGTTTTAGGCTCCACCGACAGGTAAGGATAGGCGGTGCCGTTGACCAACATGGTGTCATGAAAAGCTTCCGGGGTGGTTGACGGTTCCGGCAACGTGGATCTATCCGCTGCCACTGAAATGGGAGGCCAGAACCAGGGACCGTAATCCCAGCGGCCAAAGGGATTTGCCCCAGCCGGACTGGTCGGGTCCTGATTGGATTCATAGACATGCGGGAACCAGAGGTCGCCGTGAGTGCCCCAGTTGTTGGCAGCGCCTTTGGAGTTCTTTGTCCATAAGGCATCCTGAACATCTATATTTTTAGGGACAAAGGTTTTGTCCTGGATGATCAGCGGGATACCATAGCGGTAATCGCAGACTGTGGTCGGGAGGCCGGGGCAGATATTGGGTAGCGTCCCGCCATCAATCAAGCCTTCCTCAATCGGATCGGTCAGAATAAAACCGGCTGCTTCGCCGGCATATACATTCAGGCGGGTCAGGCCCAACGAGTGGTCATGGTAGAACATTAGACGGTTACTTTGTTGATTGGTCCAGTAAAAAGTCATCTCTCCGTCGACACCAGGTTTGCCTGGATTTGGCATGTCCGGGACATTATAGGTAGAAGCACCTTTCAGCATGGCAGCCGGGACGGAGTTTTCACCGACAGGGGCGGTCCACTGATGGGGTGTGCCGTCACTGATCCAGGGCGAGTTGCCGCCGTGCAGATGAAAAGTGGCGCGGTTCTGGGTGTAGGAGACGTTTTCAGGGCAGTTTTCAGAGATATTCTGTGTAGGGTTATTCGGATCAGGCCGTGTACTGGAACAAGTAATCCATCCGCCAAGACCATTGCTTTTTAAAGGTCCCATTCCCGCCCCCATCAGGCTGGTGTCGGTCGGTATGAACAGGTTGCCGGCCGTCCCGGTCGGGAGAAGGTTTCTCATTTTTAGGCGCACCGGTCTGTCCCGCTTGGCTATGATCAACGGTCCCAGATAATGGGCGGAGATGTTGGAAAAGGCGGGGTTGAGATCCTTGTAGCCCCTGAGCAGGGTCTTTTTGGGAAGATCGGAATGCATCTTCTCACCATACTGAACCACTCCGATTTCATAATAATCGCTATTGCCTCCATCGTTGGGGACTCCAGCTGGTAGTTGAGCTGGCGTAAATTTTTGGGCCACGGGGATGTACTGCCCGAGATTATTCTTGTTGGCAGGCCCCACGCCGGGCAGCGAATCAACAAACTTCCGGAGCGCTGTTCCAGAAGCGCCTCCTGACGGACTATTAGCATAGTAAGTTCCGCCTCCGGGCCCTGCCTGGGCTAGATTAAAGCCCCCGACCATGACGGCAACTGTCACCAACAATCGCATCATTTTCCAGAATAAAGTCTTCCTTTTCATGTGGCTCCCTCCTGTGTTGTGAAAACTAAAAAAATCCTATAACTCAGTTACAAGCGAATGCCTATTTTGCAATCTCTCCGGTTTTTTTGCTTTCTGCGGATACAGGTTTTGGGGACGATGATTGTTTCCGACGGATTTCACTCTGAACCGCTATCAGGACAGCGCGCAGCTCTTTTTCGGGGACGAGGAGTTTGCCGCCCGATAAGGCGTCCCGCATGCCCTTCATAACCATGTCGGGATTCAGTTCAAGCCCCTGGTTTTTGTAATTTCTGGCAACCTCGGCCCCGATTGCATAGTTGATCTTGTCTTTAGGCGATTTGAATACCTGCTCCTCGGCATGACAGGTGGTGCCCATAAGGCTTGCCCCGATTAGTCCCGATAAAAGATTCAATGAAAGGGTTTTGTGTAACATTAAGGATCTCGCTTTCTGGTTAGTGCTTGCTGCCCATGATTTGCTCGGTGCGTAACGATCTGGCCACGTCAATGGCGGCTTCCGAGCGACGACGCTGTCTGTGGGCGGTTTCTTTTCCGAGATGATCGCTGCCCGGTGTTTGCAATGCCTGCATCTCTGGCTTCGGCAAGCGCTCGACCGAATTTGCTGCCGTCGCGGTTTGCCCAGCCGCCTCTCGCGGGGCGATGGGGGACGGCGCCTGTGGTGGCTCTGGTCCTGAAACACCCTGGCAGCTTGCCTCGAAATGGTCGGGATACTCGATCACTCTGCAGCTATTATCGGCGCCGGCCATTTTTGGTGCGAACGCCAGTATGGTTACTAAAATGAGGAGGCCGGATATCTTCATAACTGCAAGTCAGGAATCAACTTCAATTTCGGCAGAACCTGCAAAGATGGACAGCGGGCTCAGAGTCAGTATGAACATGATTAAATACAGCATTGTATCCCTCTTGGAAGAACTGATAAATTAAATAGGATCTTTTTGGTCTTAAAATAATCTTTTAAGCAAATTTTTGCAATAAAATAATGATAGTTTGCTCAGGATCTCAGTTCAGGGCACCACCCTAAACGGCCGCATCATCTCGTGGTCCTCATGGGCCAGGATATGGCAGTGCCACATATAGGTGCCCAGGCGGTCGAATCTGGCCCGGATGCGTACATAGCCCTGGGAATTGCTGACCGGATCGGCCGGCGGCACCCGTACGGTGTCCTTATGGCCCTGTTCATTGGGCTGCAGCGTGTAGGGCGAATCTGAGTCCGCACCCGAATTGTCGGGATTTTTATTCGGCCGCAGGCCGAGAGCGGCGACGGACGGCATGCCTCCCAAGCCATTCGCAGCCGTGTAGGCCCCCGGAGCGATGCTTCCCTTTTCGATGACTTCAAAGTGCACCAGATGGAGGTGCATGGGGTGGGTGTCCACCGTATTGTTGATGATAATCCAGTCCTCAACATCGTTCAGCTTAGGTGTTTCTGTCACGGGTGCGTCGAAAGTCAGATCGTTGAGCAGTATCTTGAGCCGCTTGGCAATTGATCCGGTAAACGGGTCAAACACGAAGGCACTATCCTCCTCGGTCTCCTGCAGATCAACATAGCGGGTAACAGCGGCTGCCCCAAATGATGTCAGGCTGCGTGGATGTGCGGGGGCGGCGCTGGTATCGGTGCCGGTCAAGGATTTACTGATCTTGAACTGCATGATTTGACCGGTGGTGGCAGGATCTACCTCGCTGCCTCCCGGAAAGGGGGTGTTGGCATTGTTGCGTACCGTGATGCTGGTGCCGGCCGGAAACTTGGAAAAGTCGATGATTAGATCGGCACGTTCGGCCAAGGCCAGCAATAGTCTATTTTTCTGGCTGTCACCGACAGTGACGGCATCCGGCATGAAACCGCCGTCGTTGCCGATCTGGGTGATGGCACCAGCCGGAATCGTCCCGCCATCGGAACGCTCCAGCCACAGGTTATAAAAACGGGAATCCGATCCGTTCAGCACGCGGAAGCGATACTTGCGCGGCTCGACCGCCAGGAAAGGCCAGGCCTTGCCGTTGACGGTGATGACGTTGCCGAAGAATTCCGGGTTGGAGCTGTAAACCGGATTGCCGGCCGAGTCGAGTTTTTGGGTGCCATCCGCGTTCAGCAGTGGATTGGCATCGTAATGCAGCGACCCATCCTGATTGAAGGACTTGTCCTGGATTACCAGCGGGATCTCATAGTTGCTTTTCGGCAGATTGAGATTGTCTTCATGGCTATCGCGCAGCAGATAATTGGCGGCCAGCCCGGCATAGACGTTGAGGCGGGTGATGCCCATGGCGTGGTCGTGATACCAGAGTTGGTTGGCAACCTGGTCGTTGTCATAGGTATAGGTGACCCGGTTGCCGTTGGGGCGGACCGGCCTGCCGCTGACAGGATCGGCGGGTAGTCCGACTGCATTCGGGCTGTTGGTGATCCAGCTCTCCGGGTGACCATCGGACTCCGGGGCCACATGGCCGCCATGCAGATGGGTCACGATGCGCACCTCCGGTTCATCCATTTCCGCGCCATGCAGGGTCGGATCAACGCTCAGCAGGTGCTTGGTCAGCAGGTTCCCGCCGGAATCTTTCAGGTTGTTGATGTAGGTAACTTTTACCGGTTTGCCTGATTCGCCGGACAATGTGGAGCGGGCTTCAATGCTGGCGCCGAGGTATCCGGCCCGGATGCCGTTGGTGTTATAACCCCAGACTGTCGTACGAATTGGAGCACCGGTGACAGGATCAATGAATTCAGTGCTATCTTTTTTGCGCAGTCCAAAATCATATCCGCTGCTCTGTTCTGCGATGACCGTGTAGGAGTCAGTGCCGGGCAGGGCGGTTGTATCCGGGCTAGCCACTGGAATGATCGGTAGTGGGTTGGCAAACTGCTGCAAAGCCAGTGAATTGAGCAAGGTCGTCTTGGAAGCACCCTGAACTGCAGTCACGGTATTGGTATTGCTCTTGCCGCAGCTTACCGCCAGCAGAACAAAAAATATCCACATGAGGATACTCTTGAATGTTTTCATAACCTCACTCCTTAATGGGATTGCATTAGATCATAACTTTCACCAGCAGAATCTTCAGGTTTAGCCTATTTCACCCAGGATTTTCAGGGCTTCCAGAATTGCCGCCGGCATCACCGGTTTTTCAAAATAGTAGGAAACACCCATGGACAGCGCTTTCTGTACAATTTCCTTGTTGCCGTACCCAGTAACCAGGATAACTTTGGTATCCGGCTGAGCTTCTCTGATAGCCCGGACGACCTTTAGGCCATCCATATTATCCGTTCCTACAAGGCGCATGTCGGCGATAACAGCGAAATAAGGGCGTGCATTGATGTGAATGATCGCTTCGTGATGAGTTTCGCAGACATCCACAGCGATTCCTTCCTTTTCGATCAATTTTCGGTAGGCAAAGAGTATTGCCGGCTCGTCATCAACGATCAGGATTCGCTGTGGTAGGGGGGCTATCTCAATTTCTCCGGGAGGTGCCGGTTCTGTCGGTATGGTTGCCATGGTACTGTCATAACAAGAACCATGCCGAAAGGTTGGTTTTAAAACTTTTAGTTAAATCAGTATAATAGGAAGGTATCAGGTGGGATTTTTGTCTCAAATTGAGACCGGTGAGTCATTCTGAGACGGAATGGTGAGATTGGTTTGTTTTGTTTTTGATCTGTTTTAGCCTGCGGTACAGCGTAGCACGGGAGATGTTGAGGTTCTTGGCTGCCTTGTCGATATCACCGCCTACCTGTTCCAATACGGTTGTTATATGCATTTCTTCGACTTCTTGGACGGTACGCTGTGCTGGCGGATTTATGGTTTCCCGAGTATTTCCCAGGGTGGAAAAATGTGCCGGGCTAAGGAGTGCTCCACTGGGGCTGAGCAGCAGCGCCCGCTCAAGGACATTCTTCAGCTCACGAATATTGCCGGGCCAGCTGTAGGCCATGAGCATGTCCATTACAGGGTCGGAGATGACCGCCTCTGAAGCGCCCATCCCACGGAGCAGAAAAGAAACGATGGCTGGAAGATCGTCCAGCCGTTCACGGAGCGGCGGGATACGGATGGTCATCAGGTTAATACGGTACATCAGGTCCTGTCGGAACAAACCTGATTTTATTAAAAATTCAATCTGTTGATGAGTGGCGCAGATCAGCCGAAAATCACTCCGGAGGAGCTTCACATCGCCCAGCCTACGGTAGCTTTTATCCTCCAGTACCTTGAGAAATTGGGCCTGTACATCGATTCCCATGTCGCCAATCTCATCAAGAAAGAGGGTGCCGCGGTCAGCAATGTCGAGCAGACCCTTGCGGTCCTGGTCGGCTGAGGTAAAAGCACCCCGGGCATTCCCGAAAATTTCCCGGGATAACATTTCGCCCCGCAGACCTGAACAGTTAAGCTCTACGAATTCATTCTGACCGCGGGTTCCCTGTCTATGGATCCAGTTTGCGATAATCCCTTTTCCAGTACCGGTTTCTCCGGTTATTAACACTGGTCTGTCGCTTGTAGCAGCGGTCCGGGCAAGATTCAGGACTTCCTGCATGGCAGCGGTTTCTCCAAAAAAGATTTCCTTCTTGGTTTCCAGGCGTTGTTGGGCGGACTGCCGCCGCTTCAATACCCATATTTCGAGAGTTTTACGCAAAAAGATCGACAAACTGGCATTGTCGACCGGCTTTGTGAGAAAGTTGTCCGCACCGAGCTGCATGGCCTCAACAGCAAGCGCTATGCTGCCTGAGCCGGTAATAACGATGATCGGGATATTCAGATCATTGGCCCTGACCGAGGTTATAAATTCCAGGCCATTCCCGTCGGGAAGATTGATATCCAGAACAATAACGTCAAAGCTTTGTGCCGCCATGGCTGCTTCGGCAATGGCCAGATCGGCAGCCTCGCAGACAGAATAACCCTCCTTGGAGAAGTAGCGGACAAAGCCGAAACGGGTAGCATCGTTATCCTCGATCAACAAAATCGCTTTACTCATGTTCGCTCCTCCCCGGCCAGCGGAATATGTACCTCGGCTGTGCAGCCGGGTGCAGGGTTGTTATTCCAGATCATGACATTACCCCCCATATTCTCGATAAAATGTTTGACCAGAGCAAGTCCCAGGCCGGTTCCTCCCTTGCGATCGGTATAAAAGGGGTCGAAAACGCGCAGAATGTTTTCTTCAGGTATGCCTTTGCCTGTATCGCTTATCTGCACGATTGTCATGCCGTGGGATGATTTGTGTGTTTGCGAATCGCCCAGTCTAAGCACAATGTTGCTATCACTGGGGCTGTGCTGGGCGGCGTTGTCAAGGAGATTGAAAAAGACCTGCTGCAGCTTTACATTATCCGCCTTGACATTTATTTCTTCGGAATCCTGGCCGGCCAAAAGTATTATCTGCACTTTTTTAGTAGAGCCGGAACTCCAAAGCTTAATCGTGTCCTCGCAAAGTTTGTGCAAAGCTACGGGCTGCAGATTGTTGGTGGGAATCGATTTTCCCAGATCAAGGAGATCATTCATAAGCTGGGCAAGGCGGTTGACCTGAGTTCGGATATGCTCGATATAGGGCTCGAATTCCGGATTGTCCTCAATACCCTTTTCTCTGAAAAGTGCCTCGCATATTGTAAGTATGGCGTTCAGCGGATTTCTGACCTCATGGGCGACACCCCCGGCGATTTGCCCGATCGACTCCAATTTTTTGGCTTCGAGCAGTTGCTGCTCAAGCCGCTTCCGCTCCGCTATTTCCTGTCTTAGCTCTGTATTGGTTTCGTATAATTCCGTGGTCCGTTCCGCAACCCGCTGTTCTAAACGGCTGTGAGCTTTCTGTAACAATAATTCGGCCTGTTTGAGATCGCTGTTAAATCTCAGCTCGGTTTCATACTGTTTGCGCAGGTAAAGCCCTTGTCTCCTCATCCACCACAGAGACATGCCCAACGCAACCGCAATTACCAGACTGATACAGGCGGCCACTAAAAAAAATATCCGTTTTGTAGCAAAAATTTCAAGGGTATCCACTTTGGCCACCAAGGCCCAGGGCGAGCCGGGTATGGTGCGAGTGGCGGCCAGCACGCTGGCGTCCCGATAATCGACTCCTGCGAAGATACCCTCTTGTCCAAGAACAGCGCGTGCTCCAGCCATATTTTTTTCTGCAAGCGGCCGCCGGAAGGTTAGAGCGGTGTCTTTTTTGTGGCGGAGCTCGTTCAGGAACAGGACATCATCGCCTTCGCGCTCGACCAGCAATGTCTCGGCCGATTCGCTGGTTGTAGGCCAGGATTGGATTAGAGGATACAGGAATGTATGCGGATCTATGACGAATACCAGCACCGCAAGGCAATGAGAACGGTTTTCTTTAAAATAGAGAAGTGGAATGAAAAGGTCGATTTCGATGGTGCCGGTGGCATTCTCCCGGTGCAAATCTGAAAAAACCACCCCCTGCTCCCGGACCGCCTTTGCAACCATTCCGAGCTGGAAAGCGGTCGGCGGAATCGTATCGTCGGAAACAGAGCTTATTACTTGACCATCAGCTCTGAAAAGGATCACTTTTCTGTAGCCGGCGCTGTCATGCAAACTTGTCATCCACGCCCGGAACTCCTTGAGCGCGGTGGATGTTTCTTTGCCGTCGAGATAATCATTGACCCGGTGAGACATCATGGCATTTGAAAAAATGGAGGTGGCCTCTATCAGGCGCTCTTTGCGCCATTGTACAATCTGTGAGGTCTTAAGGTCGGCTATCGTGGAGAGTTCCTGGCGTTTTTCATCGAGCAGAAAGTTTTTTTGTTGCTGAATGTAGCAGTAGCCCGCACCACCGACCAGAACAATAGTCAAGATCAAGGTAAGAAAATACCTTGTGGCTGATCCGGCAGTTTCTGTGGCATTCAACCTAACCATCTTGTTAGCAACTTTCAATTAAATTTAAAATTAATTTGCTTATAATAACATTTCAAAAAATTGAATCAATATAAGAGATTTTAATGACAGGTTGAAGGCCTTGATTGATTGTTAACGCTGTGACAGTCATCAGGTTGACAATGCCGGGTTGCTATGTTATCGATTGACCCGGAGGTGGTAATATGACCATGCGCAATTTTATACAGAGTGCAGCAGATGAGGTGCTGGCGGGCGACGTCCTTGGCTCCGATGATGCGCTCAGACTGGCAGAGGCCGGCGGTCCCGACCTGTACCTGCTGTTTGCCGAAGCAGCCCGCATCAGGGAGCATTTCAAGGGGACTGCAGCCTCGCTCTGTTCAATCATTAATGCCAAATCCGGCCGCTGTCCCGAAAACTGTGCCTTTTGCGCCCAATCATCAGTACACGCGACCAATGCACCGGTTTATCCTCTGGTAGACGAGGAACAGATCGTGGCCTGCGCCAAAAGCGCCGAGCAGAACGGCGCCCGCTGCTACGGTATCATTACCAGCGGGACCGGCATCAAGTATGGCGAAGAGTTGGAAAGGATTTGCCGCTCCCTGCGCCGCATCAAGCAGGAGACCTCGATCGAGCCCTCGTGTTCACTTGGTATCCTGGACTTTGCTACGGCGCAGCTGCTCAAGGAGGCCGGCATGGTCACCTATCACCATAACCTGGAGACCTCGCGCAGCTTTTTTCCCAATATATGCACCAGCCATGACTATGAAGACGATGTCAATACAGTGCGGGCGGTGAAGAAGGCCGGGCTGAGAATCTGCTGCGGCGGTATATTTGGTCTGGGAGAGAACTTCACTCATCGGGTGGAAATGGCCCAAACCCTGCGCGAGCTGGAGGTGGATACTGTTCCGATCAACTTCCTGAACCCGGTTGAGGGAACCCGCCTGGAAGCAGCCAGCTTCCTGACGCCGATGGAGTGCCTCAAAATTATCGCCATCTACCGCTTCATGTTGCCGGAAAAAGCCTTGACCGTCTGCGGCGGCCGTGAAAAAAATCTGCGTGAGTTGCAGTCATGGATCTTTCTGGCTGGCGCCAGCGGAATGATGACCGGTAATTACCTGACCACCCCGGGTCGCGATCCTGAGCAGGACCGGCAGATGCTAAGCGATCTGGAACTGACCGTGGAGACCTGCTCATGAGCAAGGGCATATTTGTTACTGGTACAGATACCGGGGTCGGCAAGACCATTGTGGCGGCCACGCTGGCGCGATTGCTGCGCATGCGGGGGGTCAAGGTCGGGGTGATGAAGCCGGTCACCAGCGGCTGCCGCAACGAGAATGACAGCCTGGTCTCTGATGATGCACTGCTACTTTGCGAGGCAGCCGGAATAGCTCTCAGTAATGATATCGCCCCCTACCGGTTGCGCGAGCCTTTGGCACCGGCCGAGGCTGCCAAGATTGACGGAGTCAGGATCGAAGTTTCCCAGATAAAGGCAGCCTACCAGCGGCTTTGTGCAGAATATGATTACCTGATTGTCGAGGGAGCAGGCGGGCTGATGGTGCCTCTGGCCGGTGGAATCCTGATGGCAGACCTGGTCAGGGAGCTTGATTTGCCTTTATTGGTAGTTAGCCGGCCCAGCCTGGGAACCATAAACCATACTGTTTTAACCTGCTACAGCGCTCAGCAACTTGGACTTACAGTTGCGGGGGTGATTATCAACAAATATCCGCTATCCCCCGGTCTGGCCGAGAGGAGTGCCGCTCATCAGATCGGTTCCTTGTGTGGAGCCCCGGTGTTGGGTGTCTGGCCGCAACACGAAGGGATCGATCAGATCGACAGCATTGAGTATCTGGCCGACTGGCTGAGCGGCCAGCCGGAGACCGATATTGTACTGCGGGAACTAGGTCTATGAGTTATACAACCAACCAACTGCGCGACTGGGACAAACGCCATGTCTGGCATCCCTTTACACAGATGCAGGACTGGGACCAGGAAGAGCCGATTGTGATTGTCAAAGGGGAGGGGAGCTGGCTGATTGACAGCGACGGCAACCGCTACCTGGACGGGGTGGCATCCATGTGGACCAATGTTCACGGCCACTGTCGGAAGGAGCTGAATGAGGCGCTCAAAAGCCAGGTTGACCGGCTGGAGCACTCGACCCTGCTAGGTTTGGCCAGTGAGCAGAGCATTTTGTTGGCCAAGCGCCTGGCAGAGATAACTCCATTTGGTCTGGAGCGGGTCTTTTACTCCGATAATGGCTCGACCGCCATGGAGGTGGCGGTCAAAATGGCTTTTCAGTACCAGGCCCATCTTGGCCGGCCCGACCGCAGCCGCTTTATTACTTTTCGCAATGCCTACCACGGCGACACGCTCGGGGCAGTCAGCGTCGGCGGCATTGAAATCTACCACAGTACCTTCCGCCCATTGATGTTCGATTCAATCCAGGCGCCATCACCATACTGTTACCGCTGTGAATTTGGCTGTACCGGTCCAGAAGAATGCGGGATGAAATGTCTGGCGGCCCTTGAATCCATCATGGCCGAGCATGCCGCGACTTGTGCCGGTCTGGTAATCGAACCGCTGATCCAGGGGGCAGGGGGGATGCTGGTCCAGCCGAAAGGCTTTTTAGCCGGGGTGCGGGAATTGTGTACCCGCTATGATCTGTTGATGATTGTCGACGAGGTTGCCACCGGCTTTGGCAGAACCGGCCGGATGTTCGCCTGCGAGCACGAAGATGTTGTGCCGGATATAATGGCCCTTTCCAAGGGGATTGCCGCCGGTTATCTGCCGATTGCCGCGACCCTTGCTACCGAGAAGGTCTATGCGGCCTTTCTGGGAGAGTATGCCGAACTGAAGACCTTTTTCCACGGGCATACCTTTACCGGCAACCCACTCGCCTGCGCCGTGGCTTTGCGAAGCCTGGAGCTGTTCGAGGAGGATCGGTTGCTGGAGTCTTTGCAACCCAAGATAAACTGGCTGGAGCAGCGCTTGAAAAGCCTGGCTGAACTGGCTCATGTCGGCAATATCAGGCAATGCGGATTAGCTGTTGGAATTGAGCTGGTGCTGGACAAAGCGACCAAGGAGCCTTATCCATGGGAACAGAAGGTAGGTATCCGGGTTTGCCTGGAGGCCAGAAAACAGGGCATTTTTTCCAGACCGCTGGGTAATACGGTGGTGATATTTCCTCCACTGGCGATATCACCTGAGGAGCTGCGATTCCTCCTGGATGGCCTTGAACAATCGATCCGAACCGTTACCGAAAAGTAAAAAGACCCCGCCCTTGTAAAGGTGGGGTCTTTTTTTTTAACCTGGATTGGATATTTATAATTGAAGATTGCTTTTTGGCGTAGAATGAATTAGATTTTTAACGATTTTATTTCGATTTGTCAGGCATTTATATGGAACATAAAATCAAAATACTGCTGATCGACGATGATGACGCCGGCCGGGATTCGCTGGATCTGCTTTTAAAGGCATCCGGTTATATCACCGTTCCGGCCGCCACTGGTAAAGCAGCCTTAGACCTCCTGGAGCGGGAGCAGTTTGACCTTATTATCTCCGATCTTTGTCTGCCGGACAAGAACGGGATAGAGATTCTTCAAAGATCGCGGATTTTATCTCCCACCACTGAGGTGATAATGGTTACCGGCTACGCCTCAGCGGAAACCGCTGTGCGGGCCATGAAAGAAGGGGCCTTTGATTACATCACCAAGCCGATCAATTTTGAAGAGCTAAGAATACTTATTGCAAAGGCATTGGAAAAGCAGCAACTGCTCTCGGAAAATGTCTATCTGAAAAAACAGCTGCGGGGGCGGTTCGAGTTCAGCAACATTATTGGTACCTCTCCTGCCATGAAGACTGTCTTTGAAAGGATGTTGCGGATTGCTAAAACAGAATCCACAGTGCTTATAAGCGGAGAATCAGGCACAGGTAAGGAGTTGGTCGCCCGGGCCTTGCATCACAATGGTTCCCGCAAGGACAAACCCTTTGTTGCGGTTAACTGCGGCGCCATACCCGAGTCTCTTCTGGAATCCGAGCTGTTCGGGCATGTCAGGGGCGCCTTTACAGGCGCCATCCGCGATAAAGAGGGAAAATTCGAGAGTGCCAACCAGGGAACGATCTTTCTCGATGAGATCGGTACCATGCCCCAGCACCTGCAGACCAAGCTTTTAAGGATTCTCCAGGAGCAAGAGGTGGAGAAGGTCGGCTCAAATAAGTCCATCAAGCTGGATGTCCGGGTCATATCTGCTACCAACCTGGATCTCGAACAGCAGGTGCGCCAGGGAAATTTCAGAGAAGACCTCTATTACCGCTTGAATGTTATTCCGCTGCATCTGCCCCCCTTGCGGGAGCGCAAACAGGACATCATGGCACTGGTGGCTCATTTTCTGGAAAAGTACAGCCGGCTCATGGGCCAGACTCCCAAGACTATCACGCGACGGGCCCTGGAAGCGCTCGAAGAATATGGCTGGCCCGGTAACGTACGCGAATTGGAAAACCTGATCGAACGCCTGGTGGCGCTGACAGAGGGAGATGCCATTCATATCGAGGATATTCCCTCAGGGATTTGCGGGCAGACAGCAATAAATGGCAGCATCAATCTTGAGTTGAGTGAGCAGGGGATTGATCTTGTTTCAACGATCATGGAAATTGAGCGCAAGTTGATCAGTCAGGCATTGGTTCTATCCAGTGGTGTAAAGGCGCAAGCCGCTGCGTTATTAGGCATAAACAGGACCACTCTTGTTGAAAAAATAAAACGTTTGAAAATCTCGTAACCAAGTTGTTGTTGTATCGAAAACTGACGATCAGCGGAAAGTCAAGAAGAGAACGGATTTGTATCATGCTGATGGATTGATATTCCATCATACCTGACCAAAAAAATAATCCATATACTGACTGAGAGCATTCATTACTATGACAGGCTGATCCCAGTAGTCGTTCATGACCCAAAGAACTGAGCCAAGGCCAGTAAGAAAATGAGGGTCATAATTCCCTTGATACATATCGCATACCCCTTTGATCAAATAACGCCCCGACTTCAACCTGCCTTCTTGGCTCGAAATTGCTCCTTCCATAAAAGAAAGAACCTGCCTCTCCTCCCGTTTTGAAAAAACCTGATAAAAACCTTGATAATCGCCCAGTGGTTCTGATGTTGAGTCTAGAGATGGTGCCTTTATCTCTTTGTTACCTATGAATTTGATCCAGCAAGCAATCAGATGGGCATATTCACTCTCAGTGAGAAGATGGCGGACCTGTTCTATAGAATAGCGGGTGATGGTATGGTGCAGGTTTAAAAAGCCGCTTCCGCTGGTTGCTTTTGATAGATACTGAATGAGCATATCTTCGGAGGGAAGGTCTGTCGTTTCATCGAGATCAGTCGCGGCATGAAACCCGCCATTGCAAAAATAATCAGCCAGCGTGGCCAGAGCCGGCCACGGGTCTTGGTCGGAGCGTTCGATCATTTCCAGAAGAATAAAGGCTGTGCAGGATACAGAATGACCGAGGGACTGCTCCATGTACCCGCTCCCCAAAAGTAGTAGGTTTCTGGCCAACTCCGCTTTTCCATTCTGCTCCAGGTAGGCATATAGGAGATATGCAACCCTCTCCTTGTTTCCCATTTCTATGGCAGTTTCAATTTTTGAAAAAGGAACAGGTATTGATTCTCTAGAGGGTTTAGGTAGGGCTTCAAATTTGGGCCTGCGGGCAAATTCTTTAATTTCCAGATGGACAAGGGAAGGGAGGTCATCTTCCATCACATAGGGTAAAAATTTCCGGTAAATTGCATGCATCTTTGGGAGGTGAGGGTTAATGAAGGGCGGGTTCAACACACGCTGCGCCAATGGAAACAAAGATAGATGGATTTTCCAGGCCTGGCCATCTTTGGTTATCTCATCTCTGGTCAGGTCCGCTGCACCATCCCTATCTGATTCTTCCAGTTTCCGTAGCAGTTGATCAAGCATTTTACCTCCTTCTTCTTCGTGCTAAGAGTCTCTGCCGTCTAGGCATGGTCTCCTACAATGTAACGTAAAAAGTCGCCCCCCTTATCTGGCTCCCCTTCGGCCCATATCTTCTCCCACCATGTCGTTTAATTATCCTGTCCATAGTAGCTAAGCCGATGCCTATACCTCCGATTCCATCTGGGCGAGAAAGACGCTGGAAAAAGGAGTGAATAACTTATCTGCGTCAGCCATATCAAAGCCAAGTCCATATCTTACGACATAAGGATCATTATATGAGTCATCGTAGCTGACGAAGTATGTGTAATGATTTAAAAAGCTTAACACAGACTTATTGCTCCGCCTTAAATTGGACATCTTTTCATGTAACTACTCTCGTATTGAAAGTGTCGGTCGCGAAGGTCAAGACAATAAAATCTCAATAAATTGAGTTGAATGCAGAGAGAGGGAAGAATTGTGGAAATGTTGTGATTTTAAGCAGCTACCAGGGTTGAAGGCTATGATCCGTAAGATTATTGTCAAAATTGCGGCATCACAAAATTAGCAGGTTAGCTTCAGTTTTTGTAAGAACATGATTGTCTGGCTTTAGTTGTTGTGTTTTGTTGTTGTGGTCAGCAGCAGCCGGTTGTTGAAGTCGTGTTGATTCCTAGACGTTCTCGCTTTTAGGCAGAAAGTTCATTTCAGCATTTGAGGCCGCACTACTGCTCAGCAAAAGAGATGAAAAAGGACAGGCCACCTTTGAGTGGCCTGTCCCGTCTGTGCGCAATATTACCGCTGCTACTTGCCTTACTGGCCAGGTGTGAGTGTACCGAACAGGCCATTTTTCTCGCCATTCGGTCCTGCCGCAAAGAACAGGGTAGTCGCCGGACCGGCAGTTTGACCGTTACCAAATCCCAATCCCCATAAACCATCGATGGTGATTGACTTCCCATCCGTTCCCTTCATCAGTCCTTGGAAGTTTCCGTTCAGGTCATAGGCAGCGATCTCGCCGCTACCGAAATTGCCGATGAGGATCATGTTGCTCAGCTTGCCGAAATTGGCCGGGGCCAGTACTGCTCCCCAGGGCGAGTTCAGCCACGGGCCGTGCTTGAGACTCATGAGGAGCGTCCCGTCCGGAGTGAAAATGTCGACGAACCCGTTGCCGGCGCCGGCGACATCATCATGCTTGTTTGCGCCCTGCTTCGCGTAGGTGACGAAGATCCTGCCATCCACATTGACGACGTTGAAGGGTGCAAACCCCGCCTGGATCGAAGGATTGGTGAAAGCCCCGTTAGGCAAGGTGACTTTTTTGAAATCGGTATCGAAGACATCGACCGTGCCGTTATGAAAGTTGGCGGCATAGAGGTAGGGGACACCGTTCGCGAGGGCGAGGGCAGCTCCTTTGTAGACCGCGCCGCTTTTTGAATTATCGGCCTTCAGCACGGCATTGGTCTGGTTTACATCCGGGTTCCACCCCGAAATGGTTCCATCTTCGGTGACAAATATGAAGCGAGCCGGTTTATTCGTCGCCACCTCGAAGTCCTTTGTCCCGTTGAAGACGATGCCGGTCGGAGTGGCCGTGCCGGTGCCACCCTCAGGTGGGGGAATCGTGACAACAAGGGGTGCAGTTAACGGGAAAGGATCGCCATTTCCGTTATATAGCGTGGAGACCCCGGTCCCATTATCGTTCACCCACCATGGTCCGGTGGGGTTACGCGCAATACCCCAGGAGTTGACCAGGTTGCGGTCGGTGGTGTGGGCAACGCCGGACATGTCGGATACCAGTTTTTTTTGCACGTATCCGTTCTGGGCATTCTGTGCCTGTGCAGTGGTACAGATCGAAACGCTTACCAGAAGCATCGGAACTAGCAGTAAGTATTTATGGAAGGCTTTCCATCCGCAGATGGACTTCCTTTTCCATACATTTTGATTGCAGATCATTGGTTTCTCCCTTTCATGTTGGAAAATTATATTTTTTGGTTTCCCTCGTTTTTAGTCATTGTCCTAAAATCACAGCCCATTGCTTGCCTTTTTACCTCCTTTCTCCCGACTCTGCCGGCTCATGTATATCCTGAGCTAGGGAAGTAGTGTCCTCTTCCTTTAAAGTTTAAGGAGGAAATGGCCGATGGCAAGCTGTGGAGTAGGAGGTGGTGAGGGAAAAGTAGGAAAAGATCGGCAAACACGAAGACATTATTGTAAAGCAGAATGACAAGGTTTTGTTTACGATCATCAACGCCGGCGGATTCCTCGGGGTGGGGCATGACCCTGTCCCATGGCCAATCTGAAGATTGACAACCAAAATTGTTCTTCCAATCCAATTGACTCGGTTTTCAATCAACTGTAATTGACGCGGGTGGTAAAGCCTTCAAGGCCTAGTGGCCTTTCCATAAAATCCTTCCCTTCAGTTTCCATTTTGAAATTTTAGCAACTCTCCCCACACTCGTAAAACCTCCCGGTTGTACAGCACATCATTTTATCGAGCGAACCAAGACACCAGTCGGTCCATATGGAAGATTTCAAGCCCTCTCGCAGGTTTGGGGGGGCTATTTGCAGTGTCTACCGAAGACTTGTACCCAGGGGAAGACCTTCGTCAACAGGTCGCTCGATTTCGGCCCTTGTCGATGGCAATTGCACCGTTCTTTTTAGCGTTTGATTAAGAATTAATAAATTAAAGTTATATAACCTTATGATATTGCTGCAAATTTATAAATTGAAAGGCTTGATTATTGCAATTTAATCACCGTTTAGACTTAATACAGGCTGTAAACTATCGTATCTTCATGCTTTGGTCTTAATTAAATTTTTAACTAAAATATTTTTTTGTCATTTCGCTATTTTTTTTGGCATGAAATCTCGGCATTTAACTGATTTTATTATATTAATTATAAATAAATAATATTTTGTGTTTCGGTTTTTGCAGGTTAGGAGGAACACTTGAACACTTTTTTTACTGCGCGAGTCGCTCAGCTCAGACTGTTGCTAATACTATTGGCAGCCACACTTGTAATAACCGGCGAGGCTCGGGCCGCCCTTAGCTGCTATGACTGTCACGGCACCAGGGGCAGCGATATCCGTCCGGTTGATGATCCCGGCACCAGAGACCCGTTGACCGGCGGTTTCAAAGGTAATCACCGTGACCATATGGGAGCGGGCGCCACACCTGCTGTCTGTGCAAAATGCCACCCCGGCAGCGATAACTACTTGCCATCCCACCGGGATGGCAAGATCAAACTCTCATCACAAATGAACTCGGCTCCTGTTACGGTAATCAGCAAATACAACAACCAAACCTCTGCCTGGCCTCAGACACCAAGCCCAACAACCCACAGTTGCAACAACGTCAACTGCCATTTTGAAACAGACACTCCCATCTGGGGCAGCGCCGCTTTGAGCAGAACCACCGACAAATGCGATACCTGTCATGGCGCGCCCCCTTCCGACGGGCGTCATCCCGGGCATCTGGTCAATGGGAACGACAAACACGGCTATTTAGGCAGTGGCGTAAACAGCTGCGCCTACTGTCATTCGGATCATAATAAGAACAGTACTCCTGAATTCGCCCACGCCACCAGCGCCAGTAAACGCCCACTCAATGTCCAATTCATCCAGGCACCCAACAGCGGCGGTGCCTATACCGGCAATGTGAACTACCCCACTTATCTGCCCAGCCACTACACTCAGAACCCTGGCGATAAGCGGAATGGCACCTGTACCGGCACCTATTGCCACAGCAATGCCATGGGCGGCCCTCCGAACGAGGCCCTGACCTGGTCGGACACCCGTTCCAGCCAGTGTTATTCCTGTCATGGCGGCAGAATCGGCGACAATACCCAGGCCAACTGCGAGGCGCTCGGCAGGACCTGGAAGAACGTCAGCAGCGCCGACGGCAGCGGCCAGAAGGTCGGGATCTGCAGCCCATACCTCAACATGTATTCCAACGGCCATGCCCGGCTGGTCGGACCAAACTGGATCCGTAAATACGCCTGTTCCAACTGTCACAGCGACACAGTCACTCCCATGGAAAACACCACCAGCGGCAAGATCTACGACGGCGCCATAAATCGATCCAACCACGTTAACGGCGTAAAAAACATCAACATCGCCCCCAAGTGGTCCCTGGCCTCCCTGGGCAAACCGTTTCTCTACAGCCCGATCAGCACCACCACCACCAAAGCCAAAACCTGCTACAACGTCTATTGCCACAGCGACGGCACCAGGACTTCTAAAGGCGAAGCCCGCGAATACTCCTGGACCCAGGGGCGCACAAAGTGCAATTCCTGCCACGGCCATCCCGATGGCAGTTGCCAGAGTTGCCATGACGGCGTTAAGAAATTCGTGGTGAATAATATCTCCACCGTTCTGTCCCTGACGACCGGCTGGAACCTGGGCGAGGAATGGCGCGGAGCCATGCCGATGTACCAGAATGAGGGGCCTAAAAAGGCCCTGGCTAATTCGCACCCCAAACATGTCGGCCAGAATTTCACCTGCGACAAATGTCACAATGAGACGGTGACAGCCGGTAACTGCCTCCAGTGCCATGCAGATTTCAGTAACAAAAAATCCATGACCGAGGTTGCCCACATCAACCCCGACAAGCATGTCAACGGCGAAAAGAATGTTGCCTTTCCCCTTCAGTCCTCCACCCATACCCGGGCGCAGTACAACAATGACAAGACCTGCACCGGCACCCCCACCGACGGCTGTCACGGCGGTTCGCAAGACCCGGAATGGGGCGGAGCGATCAACGCCAACTCGGTAGTCTGCATCGGCTGCCACGGTTCGCAGACTGATCTGGACATGCCATTCAGAGGGTATACCCAGGCCAAATTCAATATGGATCAATGGGCTACTACCGGACACGGCCGGCCCCTTGCCAGCGGACCCTATC
Organism: Desulfuromonadaceae bacterium; assembly: GCA_036504875.1. Classification (GTDB taxonomy): domain Bacteria; phylum Desulfobacterota; class Desulfuromonadia; order Geobacterales; family Pseudopelobacteraceae; genus JACPFJ01. The sequence goes on along the minus strand of DASXUK010000003.1, from coordinate 115,795 downwards.
CGGAATCCAATAACCGACCGGCCAATTTCGTGACCAATGCCTGCATGTATTGTCATGACTCGACCGCTGGTAAGGCCGATCACCCGGGCCGCGGTTATACAAACGCCAAAAATCCCTACCGGCTGCGGGTTCATCCCCAATTCCAGAGACGTTTCGAAAAGGAGTGTGTCTATTGCCATATGCAAGGGACGATCGCGGAGTGCCTCGGCTGCCATAGCACAACTGAAACCCTGGCGCCACAACTGGCCAGCATCAGTACGGCCAGGCTGGTCACCTGGTCAAACAGGACAGCCACTGTGGCCCGTCCGGATCACAGGAACTTCAATAACAGCAGTTGCCTGACTGATCAGGGGGCCACAAAATGCCATAGCGGCGATGCCTGGACCCATAACACCGGCCCCAACACGCTGGGCTCATGGACGCCGGAGAAGAAGGAAGACGTCAAGAATCAGTACGTTCAGATGGGGGTCTGTCTGCAGTGTCATGATGACGACAGCAACAACAAATGTACTCAATGTCATACCTCGACCGACCCGAGTAAATATGCGCTGGGGTTCAAGGTGGATTCCGTCTTTATCAAACCATCCACGGCGCGGGCAACCTCGGCCCACTTCGGACGGATGCATTACCAGGACTTTCTGGACACCGGCGGATGGTCAAAAACAAAGACCACGACCAAATCACCCGGTTTTGATACCTATTCGGCGTATTCCGGCACATGGAAAGGTGGCAAGTTCTGCTGGAACTGCCATGACCCGCACGGCGACAGCAACATCTACATGATCCACGATGAGGTTACTACCAGCACCGACGCCAAGTACGGTCTTCCGTTGACCCGCAAGAAGGTCTCCTTCACAAAACATGACACCGGCGGGGATTACATCGTCTACAAGGACAATTCCTATCAGGGCATCTGCAACGTCTGCCATACCAACGCCAAACACCACAAGCAGGCCAGCTCCGACTCGCACAACACCGGTCGGAAATGCACCTGGTGCCATGAGCATAAGTTCAGCGACAGCCATGGCGGCAAGGATGTCAGCGGAAAGAAGAACCCCTGCAACCTGTGCCACCAGAACCGGCCCGTTCCGCGCCATTCCGCTTTTGGCCTGCCGCGCGACTGCACCAAGTGCCATGCCGGGATCATTCAGAACCGCATGGATATCATGCGCCAGTTCCGGGCCAACTCCCACCATGTCCAGGGTGTGGTGGTATCCAATGAGCACTGTTACCAGTGCCACTGGGAGGCCACCAAGCTGGGGCTGATCGACAATAAGTATCACCTCGGCTTCAACTATAATAACTACTCCACGGTGACCGGCTCCCAGGTCGATCTGGTGATCTGGGGCGCCGGAATCCGGCCGACCTTCTACAGCAGCACATCGGCGGTCACATTCCTGGCCAAGAATATCGGCAAGATGCCACAGGAACGTACTGAGGCTGGTAATGTTTCCAAGCATTGCCTGGGCTGCCACAGCGACCAGAACAACGACACCATCCCGTTCCAGGATTGCAAGGTGCCGCGCCAATACGCCTGGGATGGTCAGAGCATCGCGGCCCGTTACAGCCAGCTTGGTACGACCGCCTGGGGCAAATACGGCACCAATGGCAAGAGCGGTGTTACCAAGGCCTTCTCTGCCCACGGCAACGCCATGGCCAACCAGGGGGGCTATGATCCCAATAACGGTATCGATGGCGCCATCACCAATACGAGAAACGGCTCCTACAACGTCCAGTGTTACGACTGCCACAGTTCCCACGGTTCCAATGTCGGCGGCAATATAGTCGGTGGCGCCATCACCACCAGCTACGTCACCTTCAATGGCACCAGGAACGGCGGCAACCTGAAAGAGACCCAGCAGGGCACGGGCGGCTACAGCAACGCATACACAGCTTCGAAGAATACCACCCCCGGTGTGGTCAATCCCTATAACACCGGCGCCGGACAGTGCTTTGACTGCCACATGACCCCGACTGCCAACCAGGCGGCCGCAGGCAGCGTGGGCACCCCGGGCACCCCCTGGGGTTACAGCTCCACCTTCGGCGCTTCCAAGCCGATCAAGGGCTATCGCGATGGGTACAAGTTCGGAAGCCGAAACGATAGTGGGTTCCCGGCCGACACCTTCAAGCTCACCGCCAACCCGATGAAGAAAGACCGGACAACCATCATCAGCGGGCATTTGAAGACCGACGCTCAACGCACGTCCAGCTCGGTTCCACCTTGGCTGAATTATACAACCGCTGCCAACAACAAGATCAATGGCCTCTGTACTCCCTGCCACGACCCGCACGGGGTCAGCCCGACCCTGGGCAACCAGCAGCAATATGCCGTGCCGCTCCTGAAGGGGACCTGGCTGAGCTCCCCCTACAAGGAAGACCAGCCGCCGCCCAATCCAACTCTAAGGCCGGCCATACTAAATTATGGTTGGTGGAGAAATCCCGGCCCAACCTATAAATCGTGGGGTAGCGCCTTCTATGAACAGGGCCATAGTAATGGCTCGCCGGACCCTGCGCTGGGAGAGCTGGTCACCAGGTACTACACCGACCGGAATACCTTCGGAAGCGGCAAGTTCATTTCAGAGGATGACCAGACCTTTGCCGGACTCTGCCTGCGCTGCCATGTGCAGGAAAAATTGGTCATGAAAAATGTTTCTTCGCCCGACTGGAAGAGCCAGGATCGCATCCACCGCACGGTCAAGGGCTGGGGCAAGAACACGGAGCACGCGTTTACCTGCTCAAAGTGCCACTATCCCCATAACTCGGCCTTGCCGCGCCTGATGCAGACTAACTGTCTGGACTACAAACACCGAGGGAGTGTGACGAGCGGTGGAGAAGTGAGCCGGGCTGGCTTGCAGGGGCCGGGTACAGGCCTGGGTTCAGCGGCTTATGCCGATGAGCACCGCGGATTTCCGTCGGCGAATGTTGGCGACAGGTATACGGATTCCGATAAAAACTGCCACTCCAAGGCCCGCAAGAATACCGGTACCTGGCCCGACAATCAGTACTGGAACACCAAAACCCCCTGGCCACAGCCATAGCAGAAGGGGGTAACCCTCACCCATTATTATCGATGAGGGACTTGAAAAACATAAAATGATTTAATCGTTTCGGAGGCAATAGAATGAAAAGATCCATCCGTGAACCCCATACTCCGGCAGGCAGGATCAGGAGCTCTGTTTACTGCAGAGCGTGGGTTTCAGCGAGCCTGATTATATCCCTGCTTGCGGTATTGCTGCTGGCTGCTATGCCTCTCTCCGCCCAGGCTGCGCTGGGCGGTTCGATCATCTCCGGCTGGCCGGCGCGGGACGGGCAGAATGGGCTTCAGAAAACAACCGCTTCCGTTGTTGACGGCAGCGGCAACACCTATATAACCGGCTATCAAAACCTGTCCGACGGCACCGGCGACAATTTTTATACGATAAAGATCAAGCCCAATGGCAGCCCCGATCCCGCCTGGACTCCGCAAGCCTTTGACCTGGCCAACGGGGAAGACCGGGCTCTGGCAATAACGGTCGACACCAGCAACGATGTGTATGTGACCGGCTATGCCACCAAGGCCGATCAGAGCAAATGCATCTATACCATCAAGTACAGCGGCACCAACGGCGCAAAGCTGTGGGAGAACAGCTATACCCCTGCCAGCGGCAGCCTGATCACCACGATGTTCTCCATTGCGCTGGACGGCTCAAATCTCTATGTGGCGGGCAATTCCCGGATCACAGCGTCCAACGACGACATCCTGATCCTTAAGTTCAACGCCAGCGGTACCAGTCCCAACACACCCACCGTAGTCACCTATGACCATCTCAGCGCGGCCAGGCAGGACAATGCCGTTTCTATTGACGCCAGGGGGGGCAAGATCGCCGTTACCGGCTTGACCTACAATGGCACCCGAAATGACATGCTCACCCTGTTGTACAATTCGAGTTTGTCGCTGATCCAGGCCTGGCAGCACACCTCGACAGGGGGTAATGCCTCCGGCAGGATCGTCAAGATCGATTCCGCTGGCAATGTCATTGCCAGCGGCTATGACACTCTCCAGCAGGGCACCGACATCTACACCGTGAAATACGATGGCAGTGCCACCCCGCTCTGGGAGAACCGCTTCCAGGGGCAGTACGATGACATGCCCACTGCACTGGTGGTTGATTCGCACAACGACGTGTATATTACCGGCACCTTCTCGTCCATTCCTTCCTACACCGATTTCTATACGGCGCGTATCGACGGGGCAACCGGCCTTACGGCCTGGCAAATGTTCTATGATTCGGGCAGCAACGTCGATGTAGCAACCGGGATTGTGGTGGACGAGAGCGGAGACGTGTATGTGACCGGCTACAGCAAACTGAATGGTAGCGACACCTTCCAGAGTCTCAAATACAAAAAGGACAGCAGTACCGGCAGCCTGCTGTGGCAGAAGAATTACGGCAAGACGCAGGATGGGAATGTGGTGGACTTGCGCCCGGTGGGCATCGGCGTGTCTGCTGGCGGGGTGCATGCTGCCGGCTGGGCCACAACCGTGGGAGGGGTGGGAACCGGCTATGATTACTATGCCCTGATGTACGAGAAGGGCACTCTGGACCGTCCGGCCGGTCTGACCGTAACTGCCAATTCCAGCAGCTCGCTCCATCTGGCCTGGATTTCCAACTCCAGCGGCCAGGACGGTTTCGAGATCGAACGTTGCGCGGGAAGATTCTGCACCTTCGCGCCGTTGGACAGTGGATTCCCGGTTTCGGTAGGGTCGGGTGTCAGCGCCTACGATGACAGCAGCCTCTCGCCGAATACCTATTACAACTACCGCGTCAGGGCCTATAAAGGGACGGTAGGCGCGGAAACGGACATCTCCGATTACAGCAACACCGTGCTCGGGCTGACCGTGACCGTCACCCCCGCTAATCCTGATCCCAGTAACATCTTCATGTACGACGGCACGGACCACAAAGAAGACACCTCCCCCTCCATCGCGGTCGGTCCGGATAACAATCCGGTTGTCACCGGCTACAGTTATTACCTGATTGACGGTTTATTCAACTATTACACCGTCAAACTGGACAAGGACCAGTTGAGCCTTCCTGCCGGCAAGATTTGGGGCGCCAGGTACGACAACAGTCTGGGCAACAACAAACCCAGCAGCGTCGCGGTGGATGGCCTGAACAATGTCATCGTGACCGGCACTTCGGTGCTCCCCCCGCTGCCGATTGTAGAGGGGGATATGAAGATGGATTCCCTCTATACGCTTAAGTACCTGACTAACGCAACCAAGGATGGCGCCGGCGAGATTACGGAATCCGCCGCCGCTCAGTACAACGGCCCGGACAAGAAAAGCGACCAAAGCACGCAGGTCGTAATAGACAAGAGTGATGGCAATAACAACTTTGTTGTCATCGGCCACGGCAAGCACGACTACGTCGATAACCACGAGTATATCTTTGTCGTCAAGTACGATACCAATGGCAGCCAGCTCTGGGAAGGCAAGGTCTGTGACAATGCCGGCACCAACTGCCAGTTTTTCGACGCCGGACCGGACGGCATCCCGACCGCCGCAGCCGTCGCCCCTGATGGCAGCGTCTATGTAACCGGCCAGATAAACAAAGGGACCCAATTGGCTCCCAACTTCGACTACTTCACCCTCAAGTTCTGCGGCAAACCCAGCAGCCAAACCTGCAGCGGAACCGGCACCAAGACCGTGAAAGGGGGCCAGCTGATCTGGTCCGCCTTTTATGACAGCGCCCATGGCAACGATTATGCAAAAGGGGTAGCGGTCGATTCCCTGGGGGATGTCTACGTCACCGGCACAACCGCGCTGGCAGGGGGTAAAAGCGACTTCTACACCATCAAGTACGATGGCGCCAACAACACCCAAGCCATCGTGAAATGGTCCGGTAACGGGCTTACCGCCGACGGTTCCTTGAGCGGTGAGGCGGTTGCCATCGCCGTTGACCCGAATAACAATGATGTAATTATAGCCGGAAACACTCTGTGGGGAGCAAGCGACAGCGATTTTACCATTGCCAGATACAAGTCCGACGGTAGTTTTGCCTGGACCGATTCCGACAGCAATCCGATCCGGAAAAAAGCCCTGCTGAGACCCAATTATGACGACAGGGCGGTCGCCCTGGGGCTGGACATGTCGGGCAATATCTATGTGGCCGGCAACACAACGGACGCCTATCTCGCCGACGGCAACGACGGCATTGCCAGTATGGCAGTCATGTTCAACCCGAACGGGGATATCAAAAACGCCACCACCTACAACGCCTCGGCTCACTCCCCCAAGGAGGATAAGACCACCTCGCTGGCGGTTAATTCGCTGGGTGAAGCCTTTATCGCCGGCACCAGCAACACCGGCTCCGGCGGCACCAACAACCTGAACTACTTGGTCTACAAGATACCCAAATACAAACTCCAGGCGCCCTCGCAGGTGACGGTAACCTCGACCACCTATCTCAGCGCAAACCTCTCCTGGAAGGTCAAGTCCGATACCAGCGCTGCCGGCGTGACCGGCTACCGGATCAAGCGGGCCGATGGGCAGGTCTGTGCAAACGACAATATTTTTGTCGGCGGTGCTACGCCCACCATCAAAACCATCCTGAAAAACGGTTCCAATCCGACGGCCGACGTGACTTATGCGGATAACGGTGCGGATTTCGGCGCGCTGACCCAGAACACAAACTATTGCTATGCCTTCCAGTCATACCATGGCAACCAGACCGACCCGGACTACGAGGAGACCGAATGGGTACCGGTAAAGGTCACCACCGCCAATCCTGTTGCCCCGGTCCTGACCGCAACCGTTGATAATACCACTCAGATCACCCTTGCCGGCCCGGTGACCACCTCCGGCCAGACCAGCTTCGAGATCCTGCGCTGCAGCGGAGCTGGCTGCACTCCCGACACGGTAACCGAGCCCTCCTCCGATCTTTTGACCACGATTGTGGCTGCAGGGAACGAGGCCAGCGTATCCTATCAGGACACGACGGCCTGCCCCGGAATAACATACCGCTACCAGATTCGCGTCAAGGGTAGCGGCTGGAAATCCGCTTACGGCACGTTGGTGGCAGCCACTGCCAATGCCGTACCGACCGCTTCACTCAACCTTAACGCAAACACGTATTCCGAGTCGCAGATCAACCTTTCCTGGACTCGCACCACCAGCGATGAAAACGGTTACAGGATCTGGAGATGTCCCGGCAAGAACGGGGAAGCCTGTCCGATTGACACGAATCTACCCGGCAGCTATCTGATCGACACGGTCAGCTCCGGTATCACGACCTACGCCAGCGCCGGCCTTCTGGACCCCGGCATCGGGTTGGCAAAGAATGCCACATTTACGCACATGGTGACAGCCTTCAAGGCTGCCTCTGCCGCTTGCGGCTATTCGGGTAACGAATGGCGCATCGATTCCGCTGCCATCAATAAGGCGACGCAATATACCGCGCCGACCATCTCGGTGACCTTTCCCAATACCACCCAGGCCACTATTGCCTGGACCGATACCACCACGGCCGAGTCCGCCTTCACTTTGCAACGCTGTATTACGGCAGGCTGCAACTTCACGACAGTGGATAGCGGTTTTCCACCGCCGATAGTCGGCAGTTTGGGTAAAGGGAGCGCGCTGACCTATGCGGATACCTCGGTCTGTGCGACAGCCGATTACCAATATCGCCTCAAACCGGTCAATTCCGGAATAAACACCGCCAGCGGTAGTTGGAACAAGTTTGCTACCCTGACCATCAGTAATTTCAAGCCCGATTTCCTGACACGGGTAACCATACCTGGAAATAATGCCAGTCCGACCCCCTACCTCGGTATGAAGGATGACTTCTCTGACATCCGTATCTACGACGAGACTGCCAAGAAAGAACTGCCTTACTGGATCGAGAACAAATCCGACAGAAACTGGGCCACCGTCTGGTTCAAGACCGGCTCCAGTCCGAAGATCTCGCTGTATTACGACAACTCCAATGCAACCAACGTGGGAAATATTGCCAACGTCTTCGGCAGTGGCGTGATGGGTTTCTTTCCCTTCGGCGAAGGGGCCACATCCGGCGGCACCACCTATGACAAGAGCGGCTTGGGCAATGATCTCACGTTAGGTTTTAACGGCGGCTATGGCATTTTCGATCCCAGCGCTGCCAAGTTGAGCCCCGATTCCGGCAATGTCATCAGTAACGATGGCACGAGGTGGAAATATGCTTCCAGGGGCACTGCCACTCTTCCAACCGGCAGCACCGCCTCGATCGAGGCCTGGATCTATCCCAAATCTCCCCAGGCTAATACATATAATGGTATTGTCTCATTCGGCGAGAACCTCTCAGCTCAAAGGTTATATCTTGCTCTTCAGGATAACGGTCGGCCGGCCACCTACGGCTTCAACAATGACTTTGTACCGGGCCCGGGAGCACCGCAGGCCAACTTCAATGCCTGGAACCATATTGCTGTGGTGCTGGACGGCACGCCCACCACAACCGCTACCCTTTATATGAACGGCGTGCCGGTTTCCAGCCCGCTGTCGAGCACTGCCAACCTGATATCAAAACAGCTTTACATGGGTGCTGACAATGATGGCATTGCCTTCAAGGGCTATATCGATGACGTCCGTATCTATAATCGCGCCCTGACCGCTGCCGATATCGCCATGCGTTATGCCCCGACCCTCCCGACGGTTACTGTCGGAGCTCCTTCAGGCTTTTCGGGGGTCTTCAACGGCACCTGGGGCGGTGACGATACTTATTACGGCAACACCTTGGCCGTACATGTGCCCGCGCCGGCCGTAGTAACCGGTCTCAATGCGGTGGCGAACAACGAGGCCCAGGTCACTGTTAGCTGGACCAACAAGACAGCCGACCAGACCGGTTTCAAGATCTTCCGCTGCACAGGGGCGAGCTGCGATTTCAGTTCCCTGGATGCCGGCTACAATCCAAAGACGGTCCCGAATACCGCGGCAATCAACACCGTGGTTAGCCACATTGACATAACCGGTCTGGTTCCGGGAGTAGTCTACAAATACAAAGTCGTGGCTTACAAAACCGGGAGCGGCGTTTGTGCCTGGGACAGCGCCGCCGTCACATCCAATAACGTGACCATGCCGCTCAATGCTCCGACCGGCCTGGTAAAGACCTACTCCGTAGCCACGCTCTGCAATGACCTGCGATTTACCAACAGCGGCACGACCACGTCGCTCCCCTACTGGATCGAGTTCGGCTGCAACACCTACCGGACTAAGGTACATGTCAATACCCAAACCTACAACATACCGAAAAAGGTCGGCGCCACAGACGGCAGCCTGCCGTTGTTCCTTTACTACGGCAACTCGACCGCACCAGCTAAGAGCAGCGGTACAGCAACCTTCGACTTTTTCGACGATTTTACCGGTTCCGCCATAGACACTAGTAAATGGACTGTCGCTGGCGTGCTAAATACCGATTATTCAATCGGCAATGGCCTGCTGCACGGCGTCAAGGCCGGCTTCAATCTCACCTCCAACCTGCAATGGTCAACCGGCAAAAGCATACAGGCCAAGGCCAAGGCCTGCGGGTTTAATTATTCATACGGCATGACGCCGCTGGCCCTGATCAACGGCAGTAACAAGTCGATCTGGAGCCTGCACGGCGACAGCAATATAGTTATTGCCACCACAGGTGTGACCTATACCACTGCCAGCTCACAACCGCCGGCCGGAATGTCGGTGTACGACAACATCATCTATACCCAGGCGATGAATGATGGAACGACAGTAAACCTGGCTTCCTACGATGCCGAGCCGTTAATATTGGCCAATTATTTCGTTCCGACCCCCGGTTCGGTGACCAGGCCTGCTGCGGCCTCCAATATCTACTTGGGTGCCGATCTCAATGGGTATACCGGTTATGATTATTGCACGGACTGGGACTGGGTGCGGGTCCGCAAAACATCGTCCACGGTCGGCACTTACTTCTCGCTGCTGGGGCCAGTTACGCTGGCAAGCAGCCCCGGTTTTAGCGTGCCGGGAGACAGCGACAAATTTGGGGTCAGGCGGACTGTTACAGCCGGCAACAACGGTTCCAGCGACTCCGGCAACGACTGGCAGACCACCTTTGACAGCATCAACCCGTCCGACAGCGGCACGGCAACCAGCGGCACTACGACAACCCTGACCGATGGTACCAAGGCCTGGGCAGCCAACCAGTGGGGCGGCTATTACCTGAAGATAACCTCCGGCGCCAACAACGGCCTGACCGCGCCGATCATCAGCAACACCGGCACAGTGCTGATCCTGAACCCCGGTTTTGCCAACGCTATCGGCAGCAGCAGCTACCAGATCATCACTGCCAGCGTGGCCTGGGTAAACCCCTCGGACAGCGGCACAGCCGCCAGCGGCAGCACCAACAGCCTGACCGATACCGGCAAGGCCTGGGTAACGAACCAATGGATCGGCTTTTCCCTGACGATGACCTCAGGAGCCAACATGGGCTTGACCACCCTGATCCAGAGCAATACCCCTACAATACTCACCCTCAGCCCGTCATTTGCTTCCAACATTATAAATGGCGACAAGTACCTGATCACCTGGGGCGCCACCGGGACCTTCCTCGACACCACGCCACTGGCCTCGGACCAGATCACCCTGACCTGGACCAACAGCACAGTGTCCGAAACCGGCTATGTCATCGAGCGCTGCGACAATAGCCCCACAGGCCATAATGGTAGCTGCTCCGGCAGTTTTGTTGCCGACAGCAGATTTACCATGAGTGGCACCGGGCTGGCTTCCTACACCGACTGGAGCATCAAGCGCAATAACGCTTACTGCTACCGGGTCAAGACCACCAACCCGATCTGGCCGCTGGACGCCGCCGGTGATCACGCCAGCCCCACCTCCAGCGTGGTCTGTGACGTAGCCAGGTCCCAGTCGGCGCCTGTCCTTTCCACCTCCGGCTCCACCACCCAGATCAGCCTGAACTGGACCGAAAGCGACTTTGCCTCGGACAGCGGCACTGCCACCGCAGGCAGCAGCAACTCACTTACAGATGCCAACGCCCCTGCAAAAGCCTGGGGCACCAACCAGTGGATCGGCTTCTACCTGAAGATCACCTCCGGTACCAAGAGCGGCCAGTACCGCCAGATTACCAGCAACACCAACAACAGCGTAACGGTGGCCGCCAATTTCTCGGCAGCGGTTGCAAGCGGCGATCAATATCAGATCGTGCCGGCCGATGGCTTTGGCAAGATCGTCCAGGGTATTATCGGTGAGCATGGCTATGAGATCGAGCGCTGCACCGATACGGCTCCTGCGGTCACCAGCAATGCGACTGCAGCCACAACAACCACCCTTACCGATTCAGGAAAGAGCTGGTCTGGCAACCAGTGGAACGGCTATTTCCTGAAAATTACTTCTGGAGCGAACAGCGGCCTGGCTCGGTTTATATCCGGGAATTCAGGCACAAATAACAACACAATAACATTCACCAGTGCTTTCCCCAATGCATTGAGTGGAACCGAAAGTTACCAAATAATCTCTGGCTGTACCCCGGCATCCCAAACCTATTATAAGGCCATCCTGGGCCCCAATGCGGCGCGCACCCTTTCCGACCCGCTTTGCAGCGCTTCCGTAAACGATTACTGGTACAGGTTACATGTGCTCAAATACGGACCGGATGGGGCTCTGCTGACGAGCTCCAACAGTGGCTGGCCCGATTACAGTGAACCGGTGTTAGGCAGCATCATTTCGCCACCGGCCCCGTCGCTGATCAAGGCAACCAGTACCTCCGAAACCCAGATCACACTCAGCTGGAAGGACAACAACTCGGACGAATCCGGATTCTATATCTATCGCTGTACCGACATGGGTGGCGCGACCTGTACCCCGTCCACACTGCTTGCAACCGTGGGGGTTGCCGCCGGAGCCGGCACAACGGTCACCTATGTCGACAGCAAGGATATTGCGGTAGGTGCTACCTACCGTTACCGGGTTATATCCTTCGGGTCTGGAGCGACGTGCCCCTGGACCAGTCCGTTCGGCACTCCTGACCCGGCTCTATATCCGAGTGGCGACGCCTATGTAATTGCCACCCCGGTAGCTCCGGGGCTGGCGATTGCCAACAACAATACCACCCAGGTCAATGTCAGCTGGGCAGACAATACCTCTTCGGAAGGCGGGTTTCTGCTTGAACGCTGCACCGGCGCCGGCTGCACCGATTTCAGCTACATCAATAACCTGCTGCCAACTACTACCAGCCGCAAGATCAAGGCATTTTATCCCTTCCTAAACAATGCCAGTGACATATCAGGCAACAGCCTGGATCTTTACAGGACCCCTTTAATAAACGCGTATTACGATCCTCTCTTTGAACAGGGAGGGTTGCATTTAACCAACAGCAATTCCTCCTACCAGAACATTGTTTACTCTGTTCTGGACAGTGGTACTGCGACCACCAGCACCAACATGTGGTGGAACCTTGCAGATTCGAACAAAACCTGGGTGGCTGATCAGTGGAAGGGCTATTTCTTGAAAATGACCTCCGGCGTCAGTGCCGGCAAAATGGTGGCAATTACCACCAATACCCCCGCTCAGTTAACGCTGTCCGATACATTCGGCAATGCAATCGTCGTTGGCGATACCTATCAGATTTATGGTGGCAGCACCGATATCCTCGATTCGGACACCCACGGCATCGAGTTCGACTTCAAGATAGTAAACACCAATGCGGCATGGAGGGTTATATTTGGCAGCCAGTATTCACTGGATGCCACTAACAGCGGCTTTGCCAGCCCCTCTGTCTGGCTTACCCCCTCTGCTGCCCGTCTCGACTGGGTTTACACTGTTGTTCCAAATAGCAAATGGAGTGAGGTCTACATAGGCAAGGATGGCCTGGGCAGCACCAGCACCCCGTTTGATCTGAACACCTGGTATCATGTTCGTGGCGAGAAGGCCGGGAGTCTTTTCAAGGTTTATGTGAACGGCAACCTGATCGGCACACAAACTGTTGTTTCTCCGCAGGCAGTTGGCAATTCGCCGATAGTTTTCGGCGCAAATAAAAGTACGGCCCAGGCCGATATTGTCCTGAAGAACTTTCAGATTGACGACAACAACATGTCTGTAGACTCTTCCGAGTGTGCCGGTACTACCTACAGCTATCGCAGCAAGGCCGTAAAGACCGGCTTTGTCTCGGCCCGGGTTAATATCGCCAACTATCTGCCAAACTTCCAGACCCGGGTGGTCATACCGGCTTCCATCGTTGCCGGCAGGACAGCGGCCCAGATCAATGACCTGCGTTTCTACGATTATATCGCCAAGGCTGATATCCCCTACTGGATCGAAACAGTCAACAGCGACGGCAGCGCGACGGTCTGGATCAAGACCGGCGACCCCTACACCAATGGCAATGGCGTTGCCAACACCAACACCATCACCCTGTATGCCAACAAGAATGCTACCGGCGCCACCAGCGCCAGCGATGCCACCAAGGTCTTCGATTTCTTCGATGATTTCAACTACAGCAGTGCCGCCGACCCCAACTTTACCGCGCGCTGGGGGGTCTCAGTTGGTGGAACTGCAACGGTAAGCAGCGGTAGGTTGGGCATTACAGTAGGCTCGGTTTACAGCCAAAATACCATAGGCCCTCTCACCACACCGCTTGGCAGGGTGTTTGAGATGAAAAACAGCTTTACCACAACCACCGCAGGTGGTTCCGGAATTTCGGTCTGTAATTCCTGGGATACTTATTCCGGCAACGGCAGTCCGTATTACGCCCATGCCGATCTCCGCTTTAGCAGCGCCTCGGGGTTACAGTTTGTTGCCGGAGACGGATCTGTCACCGGCTGGAATCTGACCGGCTCTTTGGTACCGAACTCATATATGCTGTCAAATACCGGCGTACCGGCCAACATGGACACGAATATTGCCGGTCCGGACCGGATCAGCGGCATCGAGTATCAGGATGCGACTCACCTGAACTTCTTCACTAAAGACCCCGCCACTTATGCGCTTCAATATTTCCCAGCCGTGACGAACTATGCCAATGTCTGGAACCCGTCCGGACCGACAGCGCCTTATATATTACTCGGCCATATCTGGGGACATAATGCAGGAGCTGCAGCAATTTACCCTATCAGTGTCGAGTGGGTGCGGGTACGCAAAAGCGCATACCCGAATCCCGAGCCGCTGGGAACTATAGATACAGCAGTTGCCTTCCCTCAGCTTGATCCGAATCCCGGCGCTGGCGGTTCAGGCAGCTGGACAGCCAGCAGCCAGGTCGTGTTAGCCGGTTTTCAGCCCAATTACCAGACCAGGCTGATTGTCAGCAAATCGCCCCTGATGAACAGCGATTACTCCGACCTGCGTTTCTACGACACCACTGCCGGGGCGGAGCTTGCCTACTATATTGAAAGCTATACTAGCACCACTGCAACGCTCTGGATCAAGACCGGCAACGCCAACTCCATTGCCATGTACTATGGCAACCCGAATGCCAAGAGCACTGCCGTGGGCGCTGCCAGCATGTTTGATTTTTACGATGACTTTACCACCCTGGACGCAGCCAAATGGAGCAAGTCGGACCCTGGCGCCGACATTACGGTAGACGGCAGCGGCAGTGGCACGGTACGGATCAATAGCGGGGCACTGGTCAGCAAAAACCCGGTTTTATCAAATCCGCAGAACTATGCCTTCGAGATGAAGGCCTACTGGCTTGGCTCTGCCAATGTCTGGTATTCCGGATTGGTGGCCGCCAACGCCAATTTGCTTGCCGCCAGCAACGGCAACGGCAACGCCATTGCCAGGGCAAACTTGAACATAACGAATAATCTCCAGTCAGTGTCAGCCGATGGAACAACAAGTACGAATAACCTTGCGTCGCCAAATATTGACGGCAACAGTGCCGGCTACATCGGGGCTACCAACGCCGGCATAATCGGTTTTGGCTTCCCTGGCAGCAACCCGATCACGTTCTTCAGCCGGAACCCCGATACCTTTAGCGACAGGGTGCCACAGGTAGCTACGAATGGAACCTGGAAACCGACCAACAGCAACACCAATGCCTATTTGTATCTTGGCCATGTGTGGGGTATGGCCGGAGGGGTGGTCGATATCACCGACCTGGTCGTCGACTGGGTGCGCGTCCGTAGATACGCCTACCCGGAGCCGCAGGGCTCGGTAGACACCAGCCAGTTCCCCGCCAACTTGAGTTCTGCAGGCGCTGGCAACTGGACCGCCGGCTCGCTTTTGACCATCAACAACTTCCAGCCCAACTTCCAGACCCCGGTGCCGATCACGGCCACCATGGCCAAGACCATGAAATCCGATCTCTCGGATATCCGCTTCTACGACACCATTGCCCGTCAGGAGCTGCCTTACTGGGTCGAGGGGAATTTGGATCTTGCGGCTTTCCCCAACACCTCGGCGTGGTCAGGCGCCAACGGCGGTTCATGGACCTTGAGAGAACCGGTCAACATCAGCAATTTCTCGGCCAATGCCCTGACCAGGGTGGTGATCTCCGCTTCCTCCTTGAAGAACATGAAGCCCGATCTTTCCGATCTCCGTTTTTATGACTATCAGGTAAATGCCCAAATCCCGTTCTGGATACAGAAAATAGACACCAATCCGGCCTCAGCCACGGTCTGGATCAAAACCGGCGTAAGCAACAAAATTGCCATGTACTACGGCAATTCCAGCGCGATCTCGGGCAGCAGCACCAATAGCGCCTTCTTTGCCGGGACCGGCCTGGTTGGCTACTGGCCGTTTGATGAAGCTGCCGGCATCACCAGCGGCACAACCGCAGACGTGAGCGGCAGCAATTTGCCCGGTACACTGACCAGCAGCGCCACAATACTTTCAGGCGGCAGATTCGGCAATGGCCTGAGCCTGAATGGAACCAGCAATTATGTAAGTGTGACCGACGGTACCGGCTCAGCTCTGGATACGATCACCACAGCCATGACCATTGACACCTGGGTCAACTTCGACACAACCACTACTGCCTGGTCGTGGATCGCGGGTAAACAGATTTCATATGGCGGTACGGCCCTGTTCCGACTGTACTTCGATGACGGTCTAAACTGCTCCAACAGTCAAAAAAGGGTGCGCTTCGTGGTAAATAATGGCACCACCGGACTGGCTACCGGCCTGAACCTGGGTACCTGTCTGACGCCCGGCTGGCATCATGTCGTGGGGAGATTCAACTCAACCGAGGTAGCTGTATTCATCGATGGTGTCAAGGAAACCGCCAGTATCGGCACCGGCACGGCCGTAACCCTCACAGCCAGCAATGAACCTCTCGCTATCGGCATCACTCCCGGAGGTACTGCTACTTATACAAAAGGCACCATCGACGAAGTGTGCATCTTCAATAAGGCCTTGCTGGACGCGGAGATTCTTTCCAGCTACACTCAGTCCTCGGTCGCTTACCCGCAGGTATGGGTTAAGACCGGCGCCAACAACAGTATTGCCATGTATTACGGCAACGCCAATGCTTCGTCCATGAGCAGCGGCGCCAACACCTTCGAATTCTTCGACGACTTCAAATACAGCGGGCTCAGCGACAGCAGCTTTACCTCCCGATGGAGCCTGTCGGATCCCTCGGCCAATATTTCGCTGGATGGTACCGGTACCGGCAAACTGCGGATCAACAGCGGTGCTGTCTATAGCAACGCCGCGGTTGTCTCCAATCCGCAAAACTATGTGTATGAACTTAAAAACCAGTGGTTAGCTCCGATACCAACAGGAGCCTATCCGGCTGGCATAACCCTTTCCAACCAACAATACTTCCTGGGGGGCAATGCCGGCTTCAGCGCCTATGTCGTCAATCGCCTGGAAAGTAATGGCAGCTTCAGAGCCCAGGCCGGTGATTCGACTTCTGCCGCAAACAACGTAGTGCAGGATTATTATCCCAATACCAGTGGTACAACCCTGGCAGCCTTGAACAGCGACACCATTTTAGGTCTGGAATTCCAGGGCACTGGTAAGATCAGTTTTTTCAGCAAAGATCCGATCACCTATGCCGATCTCCAACGCTTTACAAAACCAGGATCGGTAAGCATCACCGACACCAGCAAAACCTGGACTGCCAATGCGTTGGTAAACAAGAAATTAGTGATTCTAACCGGCCGTAACGCCGGGCAGAGCCAGACTATTTTGAGCAACACGGCCAACAGCATCACGGTATACGCACCGGTATTAACTCCAGCCTCTGCGGATACGTCGTTCTCGTACTTCCTCACAAGCGGCGACCTGTACCAGGTCCAGAATGCCGATGGCTCTTTTAATGACAAAGGTACGGTCAGCGGGGCCTGGAATTCTCCTTCTTACCTGTTCCTGGGGTCAAATGTCGGTTCCGGCATAGGCACCACCGGCGGCGGCACAATCGACATCACCGACCAGGTCATAGACTGGGTGCGCATCCGCAAATCCGCCTCGCCAATGCCAACCGTGACGGTGGATGCCATTGGCGTCAACCAGGCGCCAGCTCCGGAGGCATACCAGATTCTGAACAACTGGAGCAGCCAGTATTCGCCGGTGGTCACTGTCATCACGCCGCAGGTGGCGAATCTGGTAAGCAATCCCGATTTTGAGACCGGTCTGGGAGGCTGGAGCGTGGGGAGCGGAGCCTCTGAAGACGGGACCGCAGCGGCAAGTGGTACCAAGAGCATGAAGATTTCCAAGTCTTTGACTAAGGCTCCCGTGGATCTTGCAAACTCATCGGAGGTGTTTAGCACAGCCCTCCCACAGATCGTCCCGGGCGGGAGTTATACGCTTACCGGCAATATCAAGGCGAACCTGACCAACGGCTATGCCTTCTGTCGAGCGGTGGCCAACAACGGTACCTCGGATTATCCCCTCGGTGAATACTCCCTTGCCTCTTCACCGTCAGTAATCTGGAATAAGACCAACAACACAATCCCGGCCGGTTCCGACAGTACCTCCACCGATGGCCGCATACCGCTGGGGACATCGACCAGCGTCGTTCTTTCCACCAGCCCCTATGGAACCCCCACCGACCGAGGCGACTCAGGCTCGGTTCAAGGTGCAGCAGTAATCAAAGAAGGCGCAACTTACAGGATGTGGTACTCGGGTAACGACCATGGAACCGGTGGGGCTTGGCGCATCTACTATGCCACATCGTCGGATGGACTGGACTGGACCAAGGTTGATGCTTCCTTGCCGCCTGTTCAGGATGCCGGAACCGTTCCGACCAACAACAACGGCCGGCTGGGACTCGGCAGCGATGTGGCCGGCATAGGCGACCGCTTGAATGTCTATGTTTCTTCGGCAGTAATCAAGGACGTCCAGAGCGACAACATCACCCCCATCTACAAAATGTGGTACACCGGCCATGACCGTAGCAACTGGCGCATCTACTACGCCACATCCCCCGATGGCCTTAACTGGACCAAATACGATAATACGGTCCCGACGGCATCGAACTGCGCCAGCGGCAGCAACGGCTGCACCAACGGCCGCATCCCGCTGGGATTACCAGGCAGCGGTGATAGTACACATACCTATGCCCCAACCGTGGTCAAGGAGGGCACAACTTATAAAATGTGGTACTCCGGCCATGACGGCTCCTATTTCCGCATCTATTATGCCTATTCCACTGACGGTGGCCTGACCTGGACCAAACAGAACACCACAGCCACCGTTCCCAGGGATTCCGGGGTTACGCCAACCGACAACTCCGGGCAAATCCCGCTCGGCAGCAGCGGCAAAGGTGACGATAACGCCGCACAAATGCCCCATGTGGTCTGGGAAGGTGGCACCAACTACAGAATGTGGTATGCCGGGCAGTACGCCTCGGCCTACAACAACCCAGCTCTGAGGTACAACCGCATCCTCACCGCCACCTCCACCGATGGCGGCCTCAACTGGAAAAAGCTGGACAATACCGTTATCGGCCCCTCCGATACCACCTCCGGCAATTCTCAAATCACCTACGGCAACGCTACCGCCGGTGACGCCTTTGGTCCGATAGCGCCGTTCGCATTGAAAGAGGGTGTCAATACTTACACCATGTGGTACTCCGGTATTGCAGGAGCCGTATCCCGTATCTACCGTGCCACCACCACCGACAACGGCTCCAACTGGTTAAAGACGAACAATGCCGTGCCTGGCCGCTCCGATACGGCAGGGACCAACGGTCGTATTCCCCAAGGTACGACCGGGGCCGGCGACACCTTCCACACCGCATGGCCGAGTGTTATTCAAGAGAGCTCCAATTCGTACAAGATGTGGTATTCAGGTTCTGACGGCGCAAACTGGCGTCTCTACTACGCCACCTCCAGCGACGGTCTCAACTGGACCAAGTTCAGCAGCACTGTTCCGGCAGCCTCGGACAGCAGCAGCACTCTCGGTCGCCTTCCTATCGGCACTGCCGGCAAAGGGGATGGTTACCATGTATTAAGTCCGAGCGTAATCAAGGAAGACGCTACCCATTACAAGATGTGGTATTGCGGTCATGACGGCATTAATTGGCGCGGCATCTATCAGGCTACATCATCGGACGGCGTCAACTGGACAAAGACCAGCAACACCACTTTCACCGCTCCCCAGGATACCGGTACCGGACCAGGTGGAGGCCGACTCTTCATCGGAACCAGCGGCGACAGCCGTCAAATCAGGCTTGGATCGATAGTATGGGAAGGGGGCTTAAATTACAAAATGTGGTATGGGGGGTATGACGGCAGCAATTGGCGCATCTATCTGGCCACCTCCACCGATGGCGGGCTGACCTGGAACAAAACCGACAACAGCCCTGCGACCGCCTCTGACACCACCGGAACCAATGGCCGCATCCCACTGGGCAGTGCCGGAAAAGGTGACAGTAACCACGTATACAACCCTGCGGTCTACAAGGACGGCAGTACCTACAAGATGTGGTATGCGGGGGCTGACGGCAGCGGCTATTGGCGCATCTTTTACGCCACATCTCCCGATGGCCTGACCTGGACCAAGCAGGACAATACCCTATCCGCCCCATCGGACAGCTTGTCGATCAATGGCCGTATCCCTCTCGGCAATGACGGCAAGGGAGATGGCACGCATGTATCAGGTGCAACCGTCATCAAGGACGGCTCCGTTTTCAAGATGTGGTATGCAGCCTATGATCAATCGGT
This sequence comes from Desulfuromonadaceae bacterium, assembly GCA_036504875.1. Taxonomy (GTDB): domain Bacteria; phylum Desulfobacterota; class Desulfuromonadia; order Geobacterales; family Pseudopelobacteraceae; genus JACPFJ01. The sequence continues at coordinate 95,710 of DASXUK010000003.1, read as the reverse complement.
GCCACAACGTGTGCGAATACTTAATGCCATTCAGACAACCGCCAATTTGAACGACAACCAATGGCACTCCTTCTCTCTGCCGATCAGCCTGAAAACCAGCCTGCCGGCTGCGGATACCGCCAGGGCCAAATTGGTCTGCGGTATTGCCAGGGATAATTCCGGCACTGACGGCACCGACACAGCCAACTTCGACATGATCCAACTAGTGCCTGCCAATCCGTTCAATCTGACAACAACAGTGGCATCCGAATCCCAGATCAATCTTGCCTGGAGCAACATGACCAAGGACGAGTCCGGGTTTAGAATCTTGCGCTGCCCGACCGCTTCAGACTGCACCAACCAGGCCAACTACACCCAGATTGCCACTACCGCGGCCGGGGCAACATCCTTCCAGGACACAAGCGCGCAGCTTAATACAAGCTACAAGTACGAGATAGCTGCCTTCAAAAACAGCGTCTGCGGCTGGGGGGCCCCCAACAACGTGATCAGCACCGCCTCAGCGGCATCAACCAATAACCCGACACCAACGCTGCTGACAGCCAAGGTGGTCAACACAACCCAGGTCGATCTCTCCTGGAATGACAACTCCCAGGGGGAAACCGGTTTTGCCATCGAAAGAAAACGGAGCACAGACAACGACAATACCTTTGCTCCGCTACCGCCGACCGTGGCACCGTCCGTCACTTTGGCAAAGGCCAATGCAACGACGTATTCGGATCTGACGGTCTGCCCCGCCACGGACTATGTTTATCGTATCCGACCTCTCAATAAAGGGCTTTCAATGGGTGATAACCTGGGGGCAGGCCCGGGAATTAACTGGACCAAAAAGAAGCTGCTCAGTTTTACCGGTTTTCAGCCGCAGTTCCAGGTTGCAATGACGATTGCCAATACCGGAATGAAGGCTGATTTCAGCGACCTGCGCTTTTTCGATGCCAAGGCCCAAAAGGAGCTGCCCTACTGGATAGAATGGATAAACGGCAATAACGCCAAGGTCTGGCTGAAAACCGGTGCCAATCAGGACAGCATCTACATGTATTACGGCAACCCGACCGCATCCGCTTCCACCAGGGTTGCGGAGGTTTTCGAATTCTTCGACGACTTCACCGGGAACGGCATCGATTGGAGCAAGTGGGACCAAACCAACAGCAACAGCACCGGTTTCAGCGTTTCCGGAGGGTATCTCCACGGGACGAATACAACTGGCCAGCTCAATACCCTTGCAACCTACCCGGTGGGCTATTCTGTGGAATACAAGGCCAAGACATCACAGTGGCCCGATGATCCCGCCTATCTGGGAGGGTTTAATTATTCGGTTCAATATTATACCTATCCAATCAGAAAGCTGGGATGGGTTTCATACTTCAGATACAGACCAAGTTCGACCCTGGACAATACAGGGGCTTTCTGGCCAGGAGCGGCGGGGCGAGGCTTGGCTTATATCAACAACTATGCCGGCTTGCGCCGAACCCAAAGTGATTTTGGTTTTAACAACGGCAATTCGGACAGTACGATCAATGTCAATGATTTTCCCTCAATGACCCAGGTAATGTCGTCCGACAACATGCTGTACCGGGTTACGGCCAAGAGCGCTGCGAACACTTCGTACCACATTGATGAAATGGACAGGTTCGACGGTTCGGGTAATCCCATCAAACTCATCGATGTAGCTGATAATTCCGGATACAGCCTGACCGGCAGTGCTGCGGTAATTATCGGCGGCAGCCTTGACAACCCCGGCCAAAGCTATGCAATCGACTGGGATTGGGTGCGGGTACGCAAGTATGTTGCCGTAGAGCCAACCATATCGTTCGGCCCGGAAATATCGGCCTCCGGAGCGGATTTTACCGTTCAGTGGGATGCCACCTCCTCTTACAGCAATAACAGCAATCCGGTTACAACCGTTTCGGTAATCGCTCCTTCCAATCTGGCCGTGACCGAGGCGATTCCCAACAAGGTCAACGTATCCTGGCTGGATAACACCGGTGACGAGACCGGTTTCGAGATCTGGGATTGTCTCGATTCTTCTTACAATAAGTGTACTGCTGCGACGGTTCCGGCCAATACCAGTACATACACCGCCAGCGCCAATGTCTGGAGCAGGAGGGTGCCGGTCACCTTCTCCAACTTTCAGCAGAACTTCCCCATCCGGGTCACGATCACTGTTTCAGACCTGGTTGGAGTAAAATCGGACCTGTCGGACATCCGTTTCTTTGATACAGTAACCACCCCGACCATGACCGAACTGCCTTACTGGATCGAGCGTGTCAGCGGCGGCACTGCCACGGTCTGGGTCAAGACCGGCGCCAACAGCACCAACAACAGCATCTACCTGTATTACGGCAACACCAATGCGGCATCCGTCAGTAACAAGGATGCGATCCTGGGTGCCAATCTGGTGGCATTCTGGCCTTTTGAAGAAACTGCACCCAAGACGACCGGCCAGACATTGGACGTGAGTGGCAGCAATCTGAGCGCAAATCTTTCAGCTAACTTTGCCGCTGGTTACGGCATAGTAACAGGGGGAAAATACGGCAATGCCCTGAAACTGAATCCGGCCGCCAGTAATTATATAAGCGTTTCGGACAGTACAAGCTCGCCTGTTGTAAAACCCACTGTCAACGGCGGCTCGCTGACCGCTGAAATGTGGTATTACTACGACGGCAGCGCAAATACCAAAGGGATGCGGTTGCTGAGCAAGTTGTATACGAATGCTACAAACGATTACACGGTTTTTAGCCTCCATGTCCAGAATCAAGACGCTGTCAAGACACTGGTCTTCCTTGCCGGTGACCCGACCAACAAGATTGTTGCAAATGACCCAAACACCAGCTTTACCTTTGACGGCAAACCGGCCGGGTGGTATCACCTGGTCGGCAGGTACGACGCAAACCAGTCGCCGCAAAAATCCACGCTTTTCGTCAATAACGTTCCATACGCCGGTCAATACTCCGCCAACGCAAACTTTACGCTAAGCACCAGCAACGAGACGATCACGATCGGCTGCCGTAAAAACCATACCGGCGGCATCGACCTTTGTGCACCGGGTATGATCGACGATGTGCGCATCTACAATCGGGCGCTGAGCGATGCAGAGATTTCCGCTCGTTACGCGGCAACTCCGCCACTTGGCACGATAACGGCGGCATCGGCGGAGATGGTCGGCCACTGCTATAGCGTGCGGGCCATCAAGGCCGGCGCAAGCTGCGGATGGCCGACCGCTTACAGCTCGGTGGCCTGCATCAACAACCTTACCGACACCATCCACCTGGACGCCGTTGCCCAGGGGCCATATAGCGTCAATCTCTTCTGGAATAATCTGCCCTTAGGCGACACCAGAGGGTTTGATATCGAGAAGAAACTAACCAACGGCAAGTTCATCAATATAAACTCTACTGCTACTAGTTCGACGAACTCATTGACCTATCTTGACAAGGTGGATATCGAACCCTTGAAACAGTACACATACAGGGTGAGAAAGTCGGATAAGACCCAGCAGACGGTTTTTTCTGACAGTTTCCCAACTGGTATCAATACTCAGCTGTGGATGCCGGAGGTGGGGCAGTCGTGGAGAGTCGTTGATGCGTCGGCGATAATGAACAATAATGTCCTGCTATCAACGACCAGTAATGGTACTGCCAAATTATCGTCAACTCCCGGAAAGCTGGAGTTTTACTCCAAATCCAATGTCAACGCAAACGGAACGGTCTACGAGGCGATATCACTCAACGACCTCACTCCAACCCAGGGTGATTTTGATGTGCAGCTGGATTACGCTATTACCAAGGTAATTAACTCATCAACACAAAATTCTAATAACTACGTGCTATTGAGGTATGACACCTTTGCCCCAGCAGGCTACCAATACAAAATAACGCTTTATCGTGCCAGAATAAAAGATACCGATAATGTCATGAAGGATGCTTATGTTGCCCAATACACTGAAGTTACACCTAACGTAACCTACAAATATATCTTTCCGACTAGCGATCTGTCAGGCAAGCTGAGAATTGCCAGAACCACCGGCAGCGACGGCAAAGCCAAGGTCTCACTGTACACCTCTTCGGGTGGCGCATGGGATCTGCGCAAAGAGATTGTGATGAATTCATCACTATTTGTGCCGACATGGTTGTCCGTAATGCAGCAGTTGGCGGGGAATGAAGTTGCAAATACGGATATGAAGGCCGAAGTCAGCAATATCAAGCTTTCCGTCCCGGCCAATATTAACCCGTACAGCAACGAGGCGCAGGTGGTGACGACCAGCGATGGCACACCGACCGGAACCTGGATTTCAAATACCACCCCTGGGTTCACGCCGGGTGTGGACGATAAAGCCACTTGTTTCTGTACGGAACAGTCCAACGGAAAGATTACCTGCACGCCGTGATCTGCCGAGAATATTAAATAACCGGCAAAGAAAGGTGGTGAAATCAGTGAAAAAGACAAAATATACCCGTCCCAGGATTATAGGGAGCGCGATGGTTCACCCCTGCTGAAACAAATGAGAGGCGCTGGCTGCTGATGCCAGTGCCTCTCATTTGTTTGTATCTGGATTTTAACCGTTTGGAATGCCATCCTTTCTCTGCCGGCCGTTGTTGAAATTTTTTTTGAGTTTAGCTCCTGCTGCCGCCGAAATTTCCCCCTGGTCACTTGATCAGTCCAGAGGATAATGCTTTCCCTACGTTCGTGACTCTATAAAAATGAATGCTATCATCTAAGGTAAATTTAGAAGTGTTCTTATATTTTAAGGAGGTTGTCAGCCCTGTTCAAGCCCATGTCAAGTCAAGGTCTTGCCGGCCGTTCTTTCCGACACCGGCCAATTTAAAGGAATAGCCGTGACAGAATATGACCCGGTCTTCTCTATCAGCATCCGAAACAGGAAAGAGGTGGCATAAGGGTCTAAAATGGCTTTTTCTTGGAGTTTTAACTGCTTTTATCATTCTCCTCCTGCATCAGCCCGATCTTCGAAACGGCCTGCCAGGGCTCCTCCTGATTTTAGACATCGCAGCCGGGGAACAAGATAGTCTCCTCAAGAGAATCACTCCCATCCCAACCCGCACCCCGGTCACATACAGTATCAAAGGCAAGACATACTCCGGCGATCTTTACCGTTCTGCAGAACAGAGCCGCGCGGGAATACTGCTGATCCCAGGGGCCGCCGAGGGGGGCAAGGATGATGCCCGTCTGGTGGCCTTTGCCAACACCCTCGCCCGTGGCAAATTCACGGTTCTGGTGCCTGATCTGGTCGGTATGAAAAAGCTCCAGGTTGGCAGCGAAAATATTCAGGAGATCACCGACTCCTTCATCCAACTGGAGGCTTATTTGAACGCCACTTCCCGAAAAAAAGGTGGGATCTGTGCCTTCAGTTATGCGGTGGGGCCAGCAATACTGGCCTCGCTCTCTCCGGAAATTCGCAGCCGAGTTTGTTTTGTCATGGGAATCGGCGGGTATTACGACCTCAGCAGGGTCATGACCTTCTTCACCACCGGCTATTTCAAAGATCAAAGCGGCCGCTGGTTGCATCGCAACCCGAACGAGTATGGTAAATGGGTTTTTGTGATGAGCAACCTGGGGCTGCTATCGAATGAAAAGGATCGGCAGCTTTTCCGCAGTATGGCGAAGCGCAAGATGGATAGGCCGGTAGAGGGGGTCGATGATTTAGCTAATCAATTGGGTAACGAGGGAAAGTGCTTTTACAACCTGATTACTAACCGCGATCCATCCCGGGTTCCCCTGCTGATAGCATATCTGCCGGAGCGAATCCGGCGCGAGATCAGTGCGCTGGATTTGTCCAACAAGAACCTCTCTTCGCTCAAGGCCGGGCTCATCCTGGTGCATGGTTTGGATGACGATATCATCCCGTATACTGAGAGCGTTGCCCTGGCTCGGGCTTTGCCTCCCGGTCAGGCGCGGCTTTTTCTGGCCAAAGGCCTTTTTCATGTGGATGTAAAAACCGATCTTTGGGAGGGCTGGCAGCTCTGGCGCTCGGTAGTCGCTCTTTTGGAGGCAAGAGACCGGGAAGGTTGCAATTGATTCAAAAACCCCGGAGGTACCGGGGGAGCTAGATCACTCGCTGGCAGGTTCTACGGTGTTGCGGGGACGCCTGATTCTAAAGGTAGCCTTGAAAGTGGCGGCCTTGATACCTTCCTCGGTTATAACCTCGACCTCACCAGCAATATCTCGATCAGATCGATCAGTAACCTGTGCAATAGCGGTTACTGTGCCCCATTTAACAGGCGCATGAAAAGTAAGACCCATGTTGATCGTGGCAAAATGAGTGCCTTCCGGCAGCATGGTTTTTATGGCAATCGCCAGGGCCGTATCAGCCAGTGATGTAACAGCGCCGCCATGCATGAGGCCCATTCCCTGGCAGAGTCCCGCCCGGAAAGGCATCGACAGCACCGCCTTGCCGTTGGCAGCCTCTTTGATGTTCATTCCAAGAAACTCTTCAAAGGGAGCCAGGGCAATCCATTCAGGAAGTTCGAATGGTAGAGCCGCATCGGATGTTATCAAAGTATTGTAGATCGTTTCATACATTTAAAAATTTCCTCCTCGAAATGGTACTCATAAACTGCATCTCCATGCAGCGGTTAGTGGTGCAACCATATTAAAAAAGGGCACCAGCTGATTGCTGATGCCCTCTTTTTTTGGCGGGGTTGACGGGGCTCGAACCCGCGACTTCCAGCGTGACAGGCTGGCACTCTAACCGACTGAGCTACAACCCCAATAAAATTATTTAAAACTGTAGCTGTATTTAATTGAGCTTTTTTTTATATCAGATCATTTCCTTGCTGTCAATACTCGCCGCGGAATTAACTTCATTTTTTATCTAATGCTAAAAAATTCTTTTTTGCCAGCTTGAAAGATTAGAAAATTTTGGTACAAGGGAATAAGCAGGCTCTAGTTTACCGAAGAGGCCCAATGCCGAAACCACCATTTTTTATAAGGCCAACCATTATATGCATTTTTTTGTTTCTGTCTTTAAATGCTGAGGCCGAGACAAAAAAAACTCTTGCTCCCGGCAATTTATTTTCACTGACAGCCACTGCTGGTGGCTATCTTTTTGCGGGAACAGACCATCTTGAGGCAGCACCTATTTACGGGTTGAAGTTAGGCTACGACATATTAGGTCAATCGTTGGCCGACAGTCTTGGTATCGAAGCGACTTTCAATTATTTAAATACTGAATCAACCATTGATTCCAGCATAATTGAGGGCGGCCTTATCCGTATCGATGCCACCTATCCATTCATTCCAAGAGGCAAGGTAGTCCCCTTAATTGCTGTCGGAGCTGGGACAATTTATTTAAATAAAAGCCCCTCCAAATTCAAGCCATTGTTTAATTACGGTCCTTCTGTGAAGTATTTTCTGAATGACTATCTGGCGTTAAGGTTGGATCTGCGCCATCTGTTGGTTTATAGTGATGCTCATACCCGTAATAATTTTGAGTTTACCACCGGTTTCAGCTATATATTCGGTAAAGAGAAAAAGAAGAAGCCATAAAATCATAACTAGGAGTCGAGATGAAAAAAATTATCGTAAAAGGGTTTGCCTATGGTTTTGTCATTACCTGTATGGCTGGTTGCCATGTCAGTCAGGTTGCGCAGACGGAGCCGAACAAGCAGCAAGGACAGGCTCAAAAGGAAAACTTTTCTCAGAATCCGAAATCTGATGAAACCAGCCAAATAAAGGATGCAGCAACAGTCAGTCAGATATTGGCTGGTAAAGTGATGGAGACGATGGATGCCGCAGGCTACACGTATATCCTGATTGAAAAAAATGGTAATAAGAATTGGGTGGCTGTACCATCTGCACAGGTGGTCGTCGGACAGGATGTTCAGGTTCAGCCGGGTATGGAAATGGCACAGTTCACAAGTAAGACTCTTAATCGCACCTTCGAGAGGATTATTTTTTCTGGTGGAGTGGTCACGGAGGCCAACTTGAAAATGCCAGAAGGTCATCCCAAAACCTCGCCAGATAAACAACTACCAGAAGGCCACCCGAAAAACCCATCAGCTAACCAAATGCCTAATGATCATCCGAAAACACCCGGTAGTCAAACTCCTGGCACAGCAAGCGGCATGGCGGCAATGTTAGGATCTGGTGGTGGAGAAGCAATGGGTGGGACGCTCACCGGGAAGGTGCTGGAAACCATCAATAGCGGTGGTTATACCTATATATCACTGGAAAAAGAGGGTAAGAAGACCTGGGTAGCGATCCCAAGCATGAAAGTTGCAGTTGGCGAGGAATTGGAGCTGCAGCAGGGAGCCCCGATGACTAATTTCACTAGCAAGAGTCTCAACAGAACCTTTGACAGCGTGATTTTTTCTGGGGGGCCCATAAACAAAAAGTAATAGCGGTCCATTCAGTCGAAGAATATAAAAAGGCAGGGGACTCAATTTCCCCTGCCTTTGTTGTTTAAGCTGATGCCTGACCTGCCAACTCAATCATCTACGGCATCACCCACCTTAACAGTGTTATTATTCTCGATTTTCTGTCGCTCCAGTTCTTGCTGCCTTTGCGCCGCGCGTTGCGCGCGACGGCTTTCATACTTCTGCCTGCGCGGATCAACCTGCTTGTCATCTTTCACCTTTTCTTCAGCTTGTTGAGGAGGCTTAGCGCCTGCATCCGGCTGATTAAGTGCCGCCTCCGTTTTGTCATTTACGGCATCATCGGAGTATTCCACAAAAATCTGTGTTTCTGTCTCCCGGATAGTTCCATGACCGGCAAGGGCGGGCGCTGCATATCCAGCCATCAGCATACCCAACAATATAATTTTTTTCATACAGTTTCTCCTATAGTAAAAAAAACCTTTGTTCTTCACGGACGCGCGTAACCGTGACATCTGTCGCATTCTACAGGGTCATAATACCAACGATAAGGAGTACCCCATTTTACTGTTGTTTCATTGAGATGGCAGGCTACGTTGGAGCAGGTTTTGGTGCCGGAATCATAGGTTGCATTGGCAAAACTCATGGTTGTAGGAGTGCTGTAATATGATTGATAAACAAATGGGTTCTGTTTGTCGAACGAAACATCGTTGACGCCATTGACATGTCTGGAAAAGTTGTTGATCGGCACGTCGCTCAGCGTGGCCACATAGTTGGCGTCATACGTGAAGGTGTTCAATTGGCGGACGGTATCATTGTGGCAATAGCTGCAGCTTATGGGGCCATAGCCCATATTCCAGTTGTGCAGGTTTTCATAACCATACATGTCGATCCAGGAATGGCTGTTGCCGGCACCGCCATCGTTGTTTGGAAACGATGTGCGTGGTGCATTGGCATGACAACCGGAGCAGGTCAAAGCGCTGCCGCCCCAGGTGACGTTATTGTACTTTCTTGTGACGACCGTTTTTGAGGCCCAGTCCGGGTCGCCAGGTGGTATGTTTTGTGTGGTTGTCCAGTCATTATAGCTGTGGCAGTAAACGTTGCTGCAGGTCCCTAGGGTATAGCTGATTCCCTTGTTGTCGGTGAAGACAGTTGCGCCGGATACATATGCGGCAGAGGCTGTGTTGAGAGCCTTGAGCGAACCGGCAGGAGCCTGAGGACTGGAGAGCTCAATCTCCACCACACCATTCATATGTTTGGCAAAATCCTGCGGGTGGCAGTTGCCGCAGCTGAATATATATGAGCTGGCATTGCCATCAAAATTCTGGGCTATTCTGGTATCGCCGTAGCCAGCCTGTGCTTCTGTCCCGCCGAAATGCTTCTGATGCGATGCACTCTGTGGTGGGCAGTCATGGCAGGCGGTACAACCGGTGGCCTTGCCGCTGTGCGGATCATGGCAGGTCAAACAGGCCATTGGTGTTGATCCATGTCTTTTTGGTGCATATTGTCCGACGTGGCACTCGGCGCAAGAGTTGACTGGCCTTGCTATGGTGTAGTGGCCACCAGTTGCTGCATGGCAGGTCTGGCAGACCACCACAACATTAAGAAGGGTCCTGTGTTTGGATTCGTCGTAAGCGGCCACAATCGTCGGATATTTCCCGGCGTGACAACTGATGCAGAAACCTTCCAAGTAAACGGTACGGCTGATGACAGTCACAGTTGCAAAGTCGCTTTTTACCACTCCGCCGGAGGTTGCCGTAAGGGTTGCGGTGTATGTGCCGGGCAGAGTTGCAAAGACAGTGGTGGTGGCTGCATTTGGAGTACCAAAGGTTAGGCCAGCACCTGTCCAGGCATAGGTGATCGTGCCCTGGTTGCTGCTAGCTGCACCATAAAGTGTTGCAGCAAATTCGGCACTGGTGCCGTTCACAGTGACGTCATTACCGGCATCCACGGTAACGACCGGTACCAACGAGAAAGTGGCTGAAACTGACTGGTTTGCCTGCAGATTGTTGAATACGACGGTCTTGCCGTTCTCATCGTCGATGATGCTAGTTGCATTCGGAGCAGTCAAGGACGTAATCGCATAGCCTGGATTAGGCAGCACCAGAAGCTGGCGATTGGAACCGACCGGGATATTGGACAGCGATTCATTGGTATCCTCGCGAATGGCACCGTTGCCGATAACGGTGGTCGTGATGGAAACAGTATTGGCTGAAAAATAAGCCACCAGATAGCGCCAGGTTTTGCTGGCAACATAAGGGGCCACATATTTTCCGTTTCCATTGGCAGCAATTGTTACCCCGTCGAGCGTGACCCGGGAGAGGTGGTATCCAGACGCTGCTGTCACGGTATATTCGCCACTATCCGCTCCCGTTGCATAGGTCTGGTTTCCTGTCGGGCTGATGGTACCTTGTCCGATGACCGGCGAGGTCTTTGCGTTAACATACCAGGCGCTGGCAATTGCGGGCAATGTCAGCAGTATGACTAGAATGATCACTATTTTCTTGGACATGCGAGCCCCCTTTCATTTTCTTGTTTGGTTTGCTGGCATAAGGTAACGCACAGCCAAAAATCTCATCTAACTGAACTTATTCATCTTCTGAAACACCACCACTGGTTTCCATTTGCCGGCGTTCCATTTCTTGTCTTTGCTCTGTCCATTCGGCTGCGCGACTCTCATACTTCAGTCTGCGCCGTTGATTGAGCAAGATTTCCTCCGCTTTTTTCTGCTCATCCGGTTGTTGTGGTTGTTGAATATCAGTCTCCGGCTGACGTTGAACAACTTCGGGCTTATTCTGCACAGCCTCATCTGAGTACTCGACATAGATCTGTGTATCCGTTTCCCTGATAGTTCCTTGACCACCGGCCAGAGAGTTCAAGGCGGAGCCCGCAATAACTGCACTCAACACGAATACCCTTTTCATAATGCTCCTCCTGTCTGACCGGTGTTTCCTGATGAATCAGGGTTTCTTGATTAAAATGGATGTCCGCCACTATATCTATGACATTTGTCACATTCACCGGGTGAATACTGATGACGGTATGGGGTTCCCCATTTCACGGTTGTCTCTTTCAGGTGGCAGGCCACGTTGGAGCAGGTTTTGGTGCCGGAATCATAAGTTGCATTGGCCAAGCTGAAGATATGGGTAGGTGTTATTCGAGTCGGATAAAGAAACGGGTTAATCCTGTCAAACGCTACATCGTTGGCACCATTCACATGTCTTGAGAAATTATTGATCGGCACATCGCCCATGATGGACCACAAAGAGGCGTTATAGATAAACGAGCTATCCAGGCTTACGGTATCATTGTGGCAATAGCTGCAGCCGATAGGATCGAAACCGTGATTTCCCATATGCAGTGTTTCATGACCATGAGAATCTATCCATGAATGGCTGTCACCAGCCCCGCCGTCATTGCCTGGATAGAAGGTCCTTGGCGCATTGCCGTGACAGCCTGAACAGGTCAATGCAGCGTCACCCCAAGTGACATTGTTGAATTTTCTTGTGAAAACAGTCTTTGAAACCCAAGCCGGATCGTTTTCAGGTATAGCCTGTGTGGTTGTCCAGTCATTGTAGCTGTGGCAGTAGACGTTGCTGCAGGTGCCTTTGGTGTAGTTTATGCCTTTGCTGTCGGTGAAGATTTCGTTTCCAGCCACATAGGTGGCAGAGGCTGTATTGAGTGCCTTGAGCGAGCCGGCAGGAGCCAGGGGGCTGGACAGTTCAACCTCTACTATGCCGTTCCTATGTTTCGCAGAATCCTGGGGATGGCAGTTGCCGCAGCTGAATATATATGCAGTGGCATTACCGTTGAAGTCCTTGGCAATTTTTGTATTGCCGTAACCTGCCTGGGCCTCGCTGCCGCTAAAATGCTTCTGGTGGGACGCGGTTTGCGGCGGGCAATCATGACAGGCAGTACAACCGGTGGCCTTGCCGCTGTGTGAATCATGGCAGGTGGTGCATGGGGTGGAGATCGCCGTGTGTCCTTTTGGAATATATTGTCCTACGTGGCAGGCAGCGCAGGAATTGAGTGGCCTTGCGATACTGTAGTGTCCACCGTTATTGGGATCGTGGCAGGTCTGGCAGGTCACAACGACGGTCAGGAGCGTCTTGTGCTTGGATTGATCGTAAGCGGTTACCGTTGCTGGATGAGTTCCGGCGTGGCAACTGCTGCAGAGGTTTTCAAGATAGGCCGCCCGGCTGATGACCGTCACGACCACTGCATCGCTTTTTACGACCGCGCCGGTTGTTATTGTCAGGGTCGCGTTGTATGTGCCGGGGGTAGCTGCATAGACGGTTGTGGTGGCGGCCGCCGAATTACCGAAGATCAGGCCGGTACCGGTCCAGGCATAGGTGATGGTGCCCTGGTTACTGCTGGCTGAACCATAGAGTGTTGCAGCAAATTCGGCACTGGTGCCGTTCACAGTGACGTCATTACCGGCATCCACGGTAACGACCGGTACCAACGAGAAAGTGGCTGAAACTGACTGGTTTGCCTGCAGATTGTTGAATACGACGGTCTTGCCGCTGACATCGCCGGTGATGCTAGTTGCATTCGGAGCAGTCAAGGATGTAATCGCATAGCCTGGATTAGGCAGCACCAGAAGCTGGCGATTGGAACCGACCGGGATATTGGACAGCGATTCATTGGTATCCTCGCGAATAGCCCCGCTGCCTGTAACGTTGGTTGTGATGGAAACTGTATCGGGTGAAAAATAAGCCACCAGATAACGCCAGGTTTTGCTGGCAACGTAAGGGGCCACATACTTGCCATTTCCATTGGCGGCAATTGTTACCCCGTCGAGCGTGACCCGGGAGAGGCGGTATCCAGACGCTGCTGTCACAGTATATTCGCCACTGTCCGATCCCGTTGCATAGGTCTGGTTTCCTGTTGGGCTGATGGTACCTTGTCCGGTGACCGGCGAGGTCTTTGCGTTAACATACCAGGCGCTGGCAATTGCGGGCAATGTCAACAAAATGATCAGAATAATCAGGATCTTCTTGAACATGCTAGCTCCTTTCAATTTCAGTTTGATTTAATTAGGGTCTGTTTAAATCTTTAAGGTCAAGGGGGCGTCAACCCCTACCGGGGTTGAGCACACTGCTCAGGTGAAGTAATGCTTAAAAAGCATTAACCAGGCCAACTCGAATTTCAGGCAGGTTTTGGATTGATGGGTTCTGGTAGCAATCTGATGATGAATCTTTGCTGGAGCATAGTTTACAGCGGCTGGGGACGGTTAATGCCTGGTTGGATTTAAAACAGGGTGCTGGTAGAGAGGACTTTTTTCAGCGGTTTTTCGCTACCCCTGCTTCACATCAGAACTTTTAAGATATCGGTCTATGTTACGTTTTCGTAACATTCCAGTCTTTTGGCAATATGGGAGGGGTGTGCCAGGCGATAATCGCACGCAGGCGGGTGTATCCGACACCAAGCGGATGTATAGAGAGATTAACTGCCTTGCTGGTTTTTTGTATTTTTTAATCACATTTTCAGCAAGGCATCCTCAGTTGGAAAAAGCTCTTATGAAATTGTAACTAGAATCTAGAAGAGTTTGACATCTGCACATGGCACCTTTTGCAATCATTCATCGGAAACGCCACCTGCATGTGACAGGCACCGCAGAAATCCCCATAGATATTCAATTCCATGGAAAAAGCCTTGGTGCCTTTCTTTTTTACATTGAAAATTTCAGGGTGACAGCTGGAGCAGTCAAGTTCCGCAAAATGATCTCGATGTGAAAAAGTAACGTCGCTTCGGGGAGAACTAGAGCCCAACTTTGTCGGGGTTTTCAGTTTTTCCGGAAATTGAATATTCATGCTTTGAGCAAGGATCGTATTCTTGGGAGCAAATAGCCCTTCCTTAAGAGTTGCAGCCCAATCTATACCATTCCCAAAAGATGCCATCGGAAGATTGGCAGAAAATTTCTCGAACCGTGCCTCTAAATCGCGAGTGTCTTTCATGTGGCATTTGCTGCACTGGGCAGATTTACCTTCTTGGACTGAGAAAGCAGTTTTTCCGTTGTGACAGGCACCGCAATACTTGCCTGAGGTATATAATTCCCTCGTAATTTCGGTATCGCCGGAACGCATGCTGAAGCCAAGTTCAATGTGACAGACGCGACAGGTATATTGTGTCCGGTGACTCCAGTGAGAAAAAACAACCGGTGCCAATCCTGCTTTGACACATTTACGGCGAAACACAACATTGCCGTATCTCCAGAAGGGTCCATTGGGAGGCATCGCCTGAAGAACTTTGCCTAGTTCTGACCGGTCAAAGGTCCATCCTGAGTTACTGCTTAACAAGAAGGCAAGAACAACCCATGACCACAAAAAAATCTTTTTTACCATGCAAACCTCAATTTGCTAATTATCCGGATTTTTCCAGTCCCTTTTACATGTTGACTGTTTGCGAATCATTAATGAACCGGGGTGCTATGGCAGCGTTGACAGTCGGTTTGCGGGAAGGCTACCTTGTCATGGCAAGCGCCACAATATTTGCCTTCAAAAAGCTCAACCATATTGTATTTGGTTGTTCCTTTTTTGATTCCCATAAAAAGATCGGGGTGGCAGACCTCGCAACCACTCCAGACCGTATGTTTTTTATGAGAAAAAATAATATCAGGCATTCCGTCAACTTTGCTTTTGAGTGCAAAATCGTTAGAAACTCTGAGATTAAACTTTTTACCAGAGTTCACCTGTAGCTGGTTAATAGGTTTTATCAAACCATCCAGTTCGGCCTTTTCCCAGTTTATCCCGTTGCCATAGTTTTCCTTGGGCATCTTTTCAACAAACTTATAAAACAGTTCTTTCTTGGCCGGAGTAACTTCCAGGGTATGGCACATTACGCACCTTTTACGATCCTCTCGGTTGTATACTTTGGCACATGACTCAAATACTTTTTTCTTGTTAACCTCCATTTTTCCATTGTGGCATGTACCACAGAAAAAACCCTTCATGTTGTCTTCAGCCGTTATTTTTGTAGAACCGGTTGTCATGCCGAATCCGATATCTACATGACAAAGTCGGCAGGTATAGTATTGCCTGTGCACCCAATGATCGAAGGTAACTGGAGGCATACCCTCAAATTTTGAAAAATTGTTGATGACAGCGTTGCCATATTCGTATGGTAAAGGTTTTCTCTTCTTGCGCCCCTGTTCGGCCCAGGTAATGCTGGTTCCAATAAAGAACAGTAAAATTAAAAAACATATTTTTTTCATAGAAGCCTCCTTTTTACATGAGTGAACAAACGGCCGGACGACCGTATGTAGTAAAGCACTTTGGCATATGCCACTGATCGTATAGTTTTTTGGCAGGCTGCATTGAGAAAGAATCGAGTGGGAATTCTTCTTTGTGTCAACGAGCTTTCATATCCATAGCCGCTTGCTTTATCGCGCAATCGCGGGCAAAACAACAACTGGACGGTAGCCACTACTGGGCAGCGCCGGTTGGGATGGTAATATCTATTCCGCGCACATCCAGGGTTGTCTTTACCAGGTCAAAGCTTTCGCCAAAATCGGGATTGGGGTAATTAAAGGTCCAGTCGGTATTTTTTTCTGCCGAGTGGGTAATGCTGGCTAATGTCGTTGGGTCGAGTATCGTATTAGACCCTGTGGTGTCTAGCAAGTTACTGTTGATATAAAACTCACCCTGTCCATACAGAGTTCCAGCAGTTAAAACATAGGGTGCCTTAACCGACGAATGAGACGCTGATTGTCCGCTTGTAGCGTGCAGCGCAGAGTTGATCTGGTCAGACTCTGTTCTTAAAAACAAGTTCCACGCTGATTGCAATGGGCTGGGCTGCGACTGGAAATTGGCGGTTATTGTCCCCAGCAAGGCCCCTGAATAGACCGAGGCCGCGGGAAACGCAAAGTTGGCTTCTATTCCTTGCAGATTTAAGGTTACTGTTGCGCCTGTCTGGGTGACGCTTATGTTTCCGAGTTTTGCATATCTAAGTATTCTGTTGACGCTTGCCGAACTACCGCCAACCGGTAGGGGCTTATACGAAACCAATTCGAAAATATAGCCATTGGCTATCGGGAATTTTAGACCGGTAATTTGATTTCCAGCAGGTATGGCACCATCCAGAATATATTTTAAAGAAGTGCCATTAATGCTCAGAGTGGGATTGGTTATGACGAGTCTTATGTTCGTAGCTGGTGGCGCCAAGGCAACAGCTTTGGCAGCGCTGTCTCTGATGTTTACTTCAACTTTTCCCATCTCGCTTCCTGATGGGACCTCGGTGACACCACTTCCCACACTGTTGACTCCACTGCTGCCGCTGCCGGATCCGCATGCACTCAACAGCGCCATTACAAACAATAACCAGATTTTTTTCA
This sequence comes from Desulfuromonadaceae bacterium, assembly GCA_036504875.1. Taxonomy (GTDB): domain Bacteria; phylum Desulfobacterota; class Desulfuromonadia; order Geobacterales; family Pseudopelobacteraceae; genus JACPFJ01. The sequence goes on along the minus strand of DASXUK010000003.1, from coordinate 79,048 downwards.
TATGCACCTCCGTAAGCTGTTTTGTAGAATTTTTATTAAATAGCATTAACTATGCCGGTGATGTTTTACGAGCGTAATCCTGGATCCGGTTCTGTGCAGAAACAGGTATGACAGGGTTTCGCGAGTGAAAAATCTGGAAAGGTAGGTAACTGAAAGAAGTCATGCTCTGGGATGATCAACTACCTGATGTTACGTATTGGTAACATGGTCGTGATTTAACGCTATACCTGTTTGCCTGCTTGATAACGAGATTCGAAAGGGCAGGGCGGAACCATAAGGGGCCGCCCTGCCTGATTCGTGTCGGTAAATGATGATCTCACAATCCCCCATTCAGTAAATAGTCGGGGGTTCCTTAAGGTTACGGTCAGGGAACCGTAGTAACAGTTTCATGAACCTTGCCTGTGCCGCCGAGTCTTGAAGCCGGGCCTGATGTTGATGATGCATCTGCATGGCAGAAGCCGCAGGCATAGTCCTTGATGATCCATGGATACATGAATTTCCCATCAGCGGTGAACTGTGCTGGTTTGGTCAGGTCAATCTTGAAGATATGCGCCTTCATATCACCATCAGGTCTACCGAAAGAAGTTGTCGAAATGGCGCTTTTGACCAGATTGGGCATATGGCATCTGATACAATTGCACTCGCTGCAAGTCGGGTAGACATGACGGGCGACCTTGGGAGTGAAAGTTACGGTGTGGCAGCTGGTGCACCAAGCATCTACGCCGGGACCTGCCATGTTGCCAATCCCTCTAAGGTATTTGGTGGTTTTGTGCGGATCGTGGCAGGTACTGCATGATTTCCCAGCTTTAAGTTTTTTCCCAAGCCCCCCGGCAACAATGTTATCCGGGTCAACCCCAAGCAGCTCGTCATAGGACTGGTGGTTCTGCCCAAGACTGTTGTTGGCTGTAATGCGCCCACCTGCCCCGGAACCACCCGCCTTGATGAATTTGCTATTGTACGGTGGAATAGCAGTGTAGAGTTTTTCGCCATCGCGGGTGTGGCATTCGGCGCAGGCCACTGCCAGTCCGTATCCCTGGTCGTTCTGGCGCAGCTGATCCGGTGTGCGTGGAGTGGCTATCCTGGCGATGGCGGTTTTGTTGGCTGTTGCGGCATGCTTTCCACCTGCACCATGACAGGCTTCGCAGGAGATGCGTCCCTCTTCCCAGGTTCCGCTGATACCGGGCAGGTTGTCCTGATGGCGGGGGTTAAGTGTCGCATCATACTGTTTCCATCCGGTAGTGTGGCACCCTCCGCAATCATACTTCTTGTTGTATTCATTGTTGTTGTAGGCCGACCAGGATTCCGGGCGGTAATACGTAGGCAGGTTGTATTGGGTTTTGGATCCGGTGATGATATAGCCATCGGCATCAATCCAGTTGGCTTTCCATCCGTAACCACCGACCACATAACTGATCGCTGCATAAGTGGCGGGCGTGCCCAGGGCGTTATCAGTCTTGCCCGGAATATTATCCGGGTCCGGACCGAAAGTGGTATCGCTGGTGGTGTCGTCGCTGATCCCTAGCAATGCGCCGGTGATGTTGTTGTAGGGGAAGGTTGGCTCAGAGCCATTGGCAATCTTCGAAAGGACGAAATTGTGACCTGTATTGATATAGGTGGCGTACTGCGAGGCGTGACACGAAGCACATTTATCCGTGCCTACATATTTTGGCTGTGTCAGGTAATCGAGGTTAAGCGCCTGTTTTACTAACTCCCTTTGGGTCTGGGGAATAGAGGTGAGAGCATCGATGGCAACAGCAGTGTCGTTTGTGGCCACGTCACCGTCATAAAGGAAGCTGATTGAATCGGAGATAAGCTTCAGGGCATATATCTTGTTGTGGGCATAGGCACCCGGTTCGTGTTGGAGCATATTAAAGTTGAATGCCGCCCCCATCACATCCTTCCACTTTGACAGGCCGTAAACACCGGCCCAGTTGGTAAAGGGGGTATTGGTAGCCCCGGCAACATAGGGGGCGGCATAGAAATAGGGATAGGCATTGTAGAAGTGGATTTCCTTCGCCGCCAGCTGGGCCTTCAACACCTCCAGGGCAGCCTGGTACTGCTCTTTTGTTGCCTGGAGTGCCGAGGCGGTGATACCCGCCAGGTGGCACTTGCCACACAGCGTGCTGTTGATTGAGGTGATGACCCCATTGGCATCTCTGGTAAGAAAACCCCAGGTATGGCCTGTGCCCCTGCTCATGTGGCAGGCTACGCAGGGGCCGGCGGTGCCGGTGCTGGAGGTGTTTGCAAGGCCTATGTTCTTGTGATAGCCGAGGATGTCATAGGTTTGTCCGGCATATTCGTAGCCGGTCTTGTTATAGAGCGTGCCGCCCGCAACCAGATAATGGGAATTTATGAATCCGCGGATGCCATCGGCGTCGGGATCGTTCTTGATGCTGTCGCCGGTCTCACGGCCTCCGTGACAGTTTACGCAAAGTCCTGATGAGCCGGGAACATCATAGGTGACGGTAGCGCCGTTACTGAGGGGCAAGGTGAAGGGACTGGTGACAGCACGAACCGCTCCGGTGGCAACATCCGAATGGCAGGCATTGCAGGCCAATACTTCGTTGGTATCAGAACTGTCAAAAGTTACTGTAGTTCCGCTGAGGCTGGCGATGAAGCCGCGAGTGGTATGGCAGCGTTGGCAGATGTTATCGATTTCCCGGAACAGGCCGAAGACACCCGCGACGTTACCATGGCCGGTGGAGGCATAATCAATGAGCAGGCCCCGGTTTGCTTTCAGATCTCCATTGGCATGACAGCTGGCACAAATTTGGCCTGTAAACATGTACTGGGCCTTGTTGCTGGTGTTGCCTCCGTAATGCGGGCTAGGAGCATGGCAGCTGCCGCAGATGGCGTCGCTGGGGGTCATGTCACTATGAGAGATGCTCCCACCGCTGATCCAGCCGGTGGAATGCGGATCGTGGCAGCCTCTGCAATTCGGGAATGTAGGGCCATGTTTCTGATTATGGCAGGTCCCGCATCCAGGATTCCTCAGGCTGTAGTGACCACCGTTGCCCGGATCGTGACAGGCCTGGCAGGATACTTTTTTTGTTTTATGGGCGCCGGTATCATAGGCTGTTACCACCGTCGGGTGCGTTCCGGCGTGGCACTGGGTGCAAAGATTTTCCAGGTAGGCGATGCGGTTTGAAACCGTTACAGTGGCATCATCAGTCCGGGTTATCCCATTGGAGATCACTGTCAGGGTGGCGGTGTAAATGCCCGCTGTATCTGCATAAACGGATGTGATTGCGGAAGTGGAAGAGCCGAAGCTGAGGCCGGTGCCAGACCAGGCATAGCTGATTGCACCCTGGTTGCTGGTGGCCGAACCATACAGGGTGGCAGCATAGGCCACACCTTCGCCGTTCGTTGTCACATCGTTACCGGCACTTGCCGAAACAAGTGGTATTAAGACAAAAACCGCCGCCACCGTTTGGTCGGTCTGCAGGCTTTTAAACTCAGCTGTCCTCGACCCATCCGGATTAGTGGTAATGGTAGCTCCAGGCGCGGTCACTGAACTTATGGCATACCCGGGATTGGGGATGATCAGCAACTGGCGCGCCGAACCGACCGGGATGTTGATCAGCGATTCGAAGGTGTCCTCGCGTATTGCGCCGCTGCCGGTGACGCTGGTGGTGATGTTGACAGTGTTTGCCGCAAAATAGGCCACGATGTAGCGCCAGGTTTTGCCGGCAACATAAGGGGCCACATACTTGCCGTTTCCGTTGGGGCTGATTGCCACCCCGTCCAGTGTGACGCGGGAGACCTTGTAATCAGTAGCCGGGGCCACGGTGTACTCGCCGCTGTTAACTCCGCTGGCATAGGTCTGGTTGCCGGCCGGCAGAATAGTTCCCTGTCCAGAAACAGGCGATGTCTTTGCGTTAACGTACCAAGCGCTGGCAAAGGCAGGAAATGTGAACAGCATGATCAATGTAAGGATTGATTTCCTGAACATCTTTTCTCCTTTCAAATATGTATGGTTTGTCTTGATCATAGCTGTAACGGTAGTCATAGGATTCGGTTAACCAGCATTAATTATGCCGTTGCTTGCAAAGATAATTATTCGAATACCAAATGCAGGGAATATGGGGAAAAAGTACCGGATAATGAAAACAAAGAGGGGGGCGGCTACAAAGAAGAGATGTTACGTTTTGGGAACATCCATGGTCATTTAGCACGAGGGGCGTTGAAAACAGCATTAGAAGCAGCAAGGGCGGAGCAAATATGCTCCACCCTGCTGATTTTCTTCATAAACATCTCCGTAAGGTTAAGTGTACTTGGATTCATATTTTTAGCAGAAACGGCAGAGGCGGGGACACCGCCCCTGCCGTTTCTGTTTGGTGTCCGCTAGTGACGGACAATCAGCGCCTTTGAGAGCGACAGGGTTCTTCACTTATTTTGTTTTGATTGAGAAAAATCCTCTTGTCTTAAGCGTCCCGCCTCTTGTGAGGCGGGACAGGAAGTAAAAATAAGATACTGAGTTTAAGTTAAGGACGCTCGACGCCGTTCCATGCACCAGTTGAGCGACTCCAGCCAAGCAAGTAGACCATGTCTGCTGTGGTTCCAGCATCCAGGGTGGTCAGCGTGCCGTCGGTGTAGGCTTTTGCGCCTTTCCCGAACTTGACCGAATCCCAGGCAATTGCCGTTGCGCCAGCCGACATGTTGATTGTGCGATCATCAAGCCAATCGATTGTGTCGTATAGCACCCGGCGGGCGTAGCTGCGCGAGTGCACATAGGCTGCCGGGTCGGCCTTCATCAGCTTGATGTTCAGGCAGGCGCCCATCAGTTTCTTGGCGTCAGCAGCTGACATAGCAGTTCCCAGGAATGTTGCGCGGGTCCAGTCTTTCACGGCGGTAGCCGGTGTAAGGCTGTCGTCGAAGAAGTACGGATAGGTATCGCTGTAGCTGATGTTGAAGTTTTGCTTCAGCTTTGCCACTGCCAGGGCGATCGTATCCTGGAATGGAACAGCCTGCTCCTCAAGGAACAGTGTCTTGAAGTTGTCAGCCGTCAGAGTCGTAGTGCCTTCTGCGGTATGACACTTGACGCAAACTTGGTTGAATGCGTTGGCATTGATTTTCCAAGTATGATCTTTCACAGTTGACATGTGGCAGGTCACGCAGGGGCCACCCGAAACCAAAACACGGCCTCCAACATGTGAGTCGGTTGCCATCGCCGGCGTGCCGAGAATGCGGTGGGTGCTGCCAAGTTTGCCGCCATCGTCAGTGGCAGTCAGCGACTGGCCATAAGTCAGCGTGCTGGTGCTGCTGCTCGGGGTGGCGCGGTCGGTGAAGTCGATGAACGCGAGTTTTGCGTACATCATGCCGGCTGCGCCGAGGTAGTGGGGATTCTTGAAGCTTACATTGCTCATGTCGGCATCGGCGAGAGCTTTGATGGACTCGCCGCTTTCACGGCCGGAGTGGCAGATCAGGCAGGTGTTGTTCTTGCTGCTGTTGGCAGTATCCGTCGTACCATCGGCCTTCTTGAGCATCGGGAATGTCGCGTTTGCGGGCGTCCAGACGCCGCCGGAGAAGGTCTGAAACTTATAGCTGGCCACGACCTGTGGAACGGTCTGCACGGTGCCCTTGTCTGTGTTGGAATGACAGGCGTTGCATCCGAGGGTCTGGCCGGGCTGTCCGGTTACCATGGTCAAGGGGATATAACCGGCGACCCCGGAGTTCACCTTATTGATGAAGCCTTTTGTTGTGTGGCAAGGATTGCAGGCTCCACCGCTAGCGACTGGCCAATCGTGACCTGAAGAGGTCGTCCAGGCCGGGCCCATGGTATTTCCGTGGGCGGATGCAGCATACTGAGCATTGATGGTATTGTTGTGGGAGTGGCAGTCCGCGCAGGTAGCACCCTGGCTCATGTATTGCGCAACAGCCGTGACTGCGGGAGTCGTCGTACCGAAGGATCCGCCGCCGTGAGGCGCCTTCAGCGTCATGTTAGAGCTATAGATGCCGTACGGGCTGCCTGGGCGATGGCAGGTCTGGCACCCTGTTGCAGTGCCTTCGCCGAAAGTCGCTTTAGTCGAATGGGAATTGTGGCATACGACGCAAGCTTTGGTTTTCATCTTGTAGTACAGCTCTGCATGCGCACCGGTAAAGTGCGTCGACTTCTCGAAAGCCCTTACCGACCAGCCGTGGTTGATGCCGCTGTGGCAGGTATAACAGGTGTTTCGGGCATTTGCGGTCTCGGGCTGGTGCGCGTCATGGCAGGCCGAGCAGGAATCGCCTGTTGGACGGTTGTAGGTTGTCCCGCCGGTCGTGATGGTGATTCCGCCGGTGCTCCGCTTGGTCGGATCCGGACCCATCCCGGGGCGGAAGTGGCAGCGATAAGCGCAGGTAACCAATACACCATTTTCGGTGGTTGAATAGCTGTCATTGGCATTCAGGTAACCATCGGTGTAGGTGCCGAGATTTGTTACCGTTGCGCCGGTTACAGTAACATCCATTTGGTGTGCAAATTCATCGCCGTGCTCGAAATGATTCTGCCAGTGAGCGCTGCCATAGAATTCAGATGCTGCGCTGTGGCAGTTTTGACATGCCGTCAGCGGATTCGTCCCATGGTGCCCTGTGTTGCCACTGTCGTGGCAAGCCTGGCAGGAGACTACCGGAGATGCAGAGGCCTTATGGAGAGACGCGTCATAAGCGGAGGTGACCGTCGGATTCGTGCCGCCGTGGCAGCTGGTGCACTGGTTTTCCAGGTATGAAGTGCGGGAGAGCACCGTCACCTTGACTGTGTCAGTGGCGGTCATCGTCCCGGAGGTCACGGTCAGGGTTGCGGTGTACGGGCCTGGGGTGGCTGCATAAACAGTGGTTTTGGCGGCATCGGGGGTGCCGAAACTCAGGCCGGTGGTGCCGGTCCAGGCGTAAGTGATGGCGCCCTGGTTGCTGGTAGCGGAACCATAAAGGGTGGCGGCATAGGCGGCGCCCTGACCGTTTACGGTTACATCAATACCGGCACTGGCGGTAACGACCGGCACCAGCGAAAAGGTGGCGGAAACAGTTTGGTCGGCCTGCAGATTTGTAAATACGGCGGTTTTGGAACCATCCGGATTGTCGGTTATGGTTGCGCCGGCCGCTGTCACCGCGGCTGTGTAGCCGGGGGTCGGGATGATCAATAGTTGGCGAGCCGAACCGACCGGGATGTTGGTAAGTGACTTGTTAGTGACCTCGCGAATCGCTCCTCCAAAAATATTCGGAGGAGGATTAGGCAAAGTGGTAATGCTGGTCGTGATATTGACGGTGTTGGCGGTAAAGTAGGCCACCAGGTATCGCCATGATTTAGTGGGAACATAAGAAACAGTGGTAACAAAGGGCGCGCTTACATTGGTGGCGATTGCTATGCCATCGAGAGTGACGCGGGATACCTTGTATCCAACTGCCGGCGCTATGGTGTATTCACTGCTGTTCACTCCGGTTGCATAGATCTGGTTACCGGCCGGAGTGATGGTTCCCTGCCCAGTCGTCGATGTCTTTGAATTGACATACCACGCACTGGCGACTGCAGGCAACGTGAACAGCATGGTCAGTATAACAATGAATTTTCTGAACATGTTTGCTCCTTTCGAAAAAACGTGATTAAGGAAAAGGTCCGGTCACATCTCCGGCGCGACTGCAGGTTGCAGACGCGCCGGAAAGAGATCAGGCATCACAGACCTGCGTCTGTTCCGTTGCCTTTATTGTGGCAGGTCAGACAGAGTGCAGATGCATCCTGGGGCGCATAAACGAGGTAGTTCTTGCCGGAGGCGATGGTGTTGCTGGCGTTATCCTTGTTGTGGACGTCGTGGCAGGAGGCGCAGGTCATGAACTCGCCGTTGAGCAGCACATCCGCAACGGTCAGGGCCGAAGTACGGGTGTTATTAATAAACTTGCGTCCTGTTGCGGGGAAAAGTCCCTTGCCCACATCGGCAGCCTGAGCTGCGTTATAGCTAAAACCGATCGGATGATCATTGCTGAAGTCGGCATTTGTTCCGTCGGTCGCTTTGCCGATGGCCCGGCCGTCCCAGGTGTCTGAAGTCAGATTAGAATTTGAACCGGTCTGTCCACCGCCGTAGTGCTGGTCAGCCGCTACTACGCCGTCATGGCAGCTCATGCAAAGACGGCTGGGTCCCATCAGGGGGTCGGTGATGTTGGCCTGCAGTGTTGGTGACTGGTAGGGAATCCAGTTATTGATGTATCCGGTATAGTTATGCGACCAGAGCGGCTGTTGTTCTCCCTTTGGGTCCGGCATTGCGTGGTGTGGTGTATGGCAGAAGGCGCAGACGCGGCCCTGAGTGTCGTCGGTCAAGCCGGTGATGGCGTTCATGTCATGTACCGAGCCGACGACACCTGTCCCTGGGGCAGTACCTGCGATGGCGGCGCCGGCGGCGAAAGAAGCGAGGAAGATTGCGGTAAGGATATGCTTTTTCATGAAATGGTCTCCTTTTTTTAAATGTGGGAAAAAATTCACTGCTCCAATTGACGAACTACCTATCTTACAAAGACTCGCCTCCCTTCTGTAAAATTTAAAAAAATTAATTAGATTTAGTTTAGCAATCATTGTGCCATCAACGGACCGTAGGTTGTTTGGCCCTTGTTTGCTGCTTATTACCTGGTTGGAGCAAAAAAAACTCTTTAACAAGTGTTACGAAATCGGAACGTGTTGGTGGTATCACGCTAGAACGCCACCGATGGGATACAAACTCATGGATCGTTACCAACCGATTCCCAGTGCCTATCTTTCCGTATTTTGCGGGAGGTTATGGCAAGCGGGAGGATGTTATTGTGCTTTTCAAGCACATCTTCCAGCGAGGCACCATCGTTGATGATAATGTCGTCGATACCCAGAGGTGTTTCGGCAAAGAGTCGCCCGCTCGTGCTTTTATAGACAAGAATTTGATATGCTTTACCTTCGTGGATCACGTGATCTTTATGAACCAGTTTTTTCTTTGCCATATCACCCCCTCATTGATGAGCCACCAAAAAAATTTCTTTAGCGGACAAATGCGCAGCCTTAAAAAGCACTAATAATGCCATTATTTTTAAAACTTGATTTTTCCCTTACATGTTATGTGGTTGTGTCTTCTGGGCCTGGCAGATTGTTACTTGATGGGGGATGTGTTGATGTAACGAAAAAGAAACAAGCAGGGTGTTAAGACGGTTCGCAGACAGGGGTAGGGGATTTCATTAGGGAATGATCGGGAAGCCATTGGTAAGATGATAAAGGTAACGAATTCGTAACAACCTGGGTGTTTTAGCTGCTGATTAGGAACCAAGTAACATCAATTTTCAAAATTCTCTCCCTCATGGAGGAGTCAGAAGGAGGATGGGCTGCTCTTCAAGCGGCAAAAACCCATCCCCACCCCAACCCTCCCCTTGTGAAGGGGAGGGGGGTTATAGTGAAAGAAAAATTCTGAATTAATATCCGGGGTAGGGCTGAGTGCCGGTATGGCATGTGCCGTTGATCAGGCAACTCCTGGTTCCAGAGTTATAGGCGGTGCCGGCTTGCAGAGTGGAGCCGGCATACAGCTTGTCGAAATTTATCAGATGACCGGCATTGGTAGAGTTGGCTCCGACCAAGGTGGGGATGCCGTGAGGGTCATGACAGGCAGAGCAGGGAGCCTTCTTGATGTGTTCCAGAACATGGGAGCGGTGCAGGGCAGCCGAGGAGGAAGTATTCATCAGAAAGAATTCGTCATGGCAGCGGTAGCAGAGGGGATAAGTGGTCGTGATGGCAGGGAAGGTGTCTCCGTTCTGGGCGCGAAGCATATGCGGTTCGTTCGAGCCATGAGAGTCATGGCAGTCGTTACAGTAAACCCTGAACATTTTTGACTGATACTGAGTCAGGAGGCTTCGGCCGTTGCCCCTGCGGTCGGCAGTGACGGGATGAAACGAAGGGTTGGCTGGATTGAAACGGTCGCTCTCATCGTAAGCTATGAAAAGGCGCGTCGGGAGCTGGGTAGAGAGACTTATGAACTGGTCGGCGCTGGCCCCGGCATGACACCGGTAGCAGATTTCATACTCATAACGTGCCACCGCCACGGTCGCCGCACCGGTCATATCCACGCCCCGCACACCACGGAGCGGTCCGTTGACATTAGGAGCAATGGAAGCAGGGGGGACCTGCGCAAAGGAATCGCCGAGCGGAGTGCCTTGCCATCCAGCCCGATGGGGGTTGTGGCAATCAACACACTCCACATGCTTCCGGTTTAAATTGAGGGGCAGGGTTTCATTCGAGGCATGAATGTCAGAGAAGGCCTGTACCGGGTGTTTATAGAGTGCGCCGTTGAACTTGCTCCAGATATCCGTATAGGGAGGCTCCCGGTGGCAGGAGATGTAACAGTTGGTCTCCTCACCGGCACCGACTTGAGAGAGCCTTAGCAGGTGCTCCGCTTTTTGGGCATTATGGGGCAGATGACAGCTGATACAACCATCTGCTGCAACCGTGGCCGACACCCCTGCAAACCTGTTTCCGCCTGTTCGGTGGGTACTGTCGGCTTCGCTCCATCCCTCCTTGTTGTGGCACTCGGTGCAGAGTGCATCGTGTTGGACACTTACGTCCCTGACGAGAAAATTACTATATTGATTGTTGTGCGGGTCGTGACAGGAGGTGCATTCCAGGTACTCTCCCTGTTCCAGCTTAATTCCTTTGGTCTTCAAGGTAAATGGGTCGTTCAGTTCCGGGTTCATTCCGTAGGAGTAAGCGAATGAAATCGGGTGGTCATCGGAAAGGTCGGTTCCGAGATTGGCATTTTTTCGCGGATTGTTTTCCTGAGGCATGTTCCTGAATGCCTGGAGCGAAGAATCCAGGACATTCCCGCCCGCCAGATGCCCGAGTGCAATGGTACCGTCATGACAGCTCAGGCAGAGTCGGGACGCTCCCATGGGTTGTTGGGGGTTTGCTTTGATGGTCGAGGACTTGTAAGGCACATATATCGTCAGAGGCGATACTTCACGGCTCCACAAGGGGGTAACGGAGGTGGCATGGTGAGGCGTATGACAGAAGATGCAGATTCTGCTTTCTTTGACAGATCTGATGTCATGGGCCCCACCGCCGCCGCTGGCGGAAAGATTATGGGGGCTTTGGGTGATGTCGCGACTCGGTGGTTTGCTCGATTGGCTTAGGGTTGGGAAAACCAGAACGAGAAATCCAACAAGGATGTGAAGAAGACACCTGTAATTTTTCATGTCGCGTCCTGTCTTTGCGATTCTGCCTCTCATATTTCTAAAGATCATTGTCAGGTGAAGTATCAGGGGCATTGATATATTTAAAAACCTGCACCCTGCGGTTGAACGAATCTGCGACGTAAATCGTATCTTCTCTGTCGATGTGAATCCCGGCCGGCATCCAGAACTGCCCGTTCTGTGTGCCATTGCTGCCAAAGGAGAGCAAGAGTTCCCCTTCACTATTGAATACCTGTACCGCATCAAACAGGGCGTCGCAGACATAAATATGTCCATGGCTGTCCACTGCAATCCCTTTGGGCTTGGCAAAGCTTCCAATGCTATCGCCGGGCTGACCAAATGTTTTCAGATGGGCGCCTTCAGCGGAAAAGATGGAGATTCGTGAATTCAGGGCATCAGTGACATACAGTTGTCCCCGACGGTCCACAAAAAGATCGGTTGGATAATTGAACTGCCTAGGACCATCACCGCGGCTACCGATGCGGAAACGTTCATTGCCCCGCAGGTCGAAAACAGCAATCTGGTGTTCGGTTGTCCTGGTGACGTAGAGAAGGCGGTTGCTCTTGTTGAAGGCTATGCCGGTGGGTCTGCCGAGATCGGAAACGATAAACGGCTCCAGGATAAGTTTTCTCAGATTGTATCGGTAAATGGCCCCTGCTCCGGAATCGGTAATGTAAAGATTCTCCTCATCATCCTGGGTCAAGCCGATAGGTGATCGGAATGCTCCTTCCCCGATGATCGAATATCGTTTCTCTTTCTGATCCATGAAATGGACTCTTGCCTGCCCTACATCTGCGATGAAAAGACGTTGTTGCTCATCGAAGATTACACCGTAGGGCTTGCCGATGCGGGTATCTTCTTCTCCAGTGAAAAATTCACTCAGGCGTTTCCAGAAGCCCTTGTCTATTGATGCATCCTGATAGTCTCGTATGGTCTTCATCCAGGCGATCCGTGGCCCGAGTGCCGGCCATTGGAGATCCTGTTCCGGCTGATTCACCTGGGGAACCGTAACTGATGCGCAGGAAACCAGCCCAAGGAGCATAAACGTCGTGATGATACTCACGCCGTATCTGATCCGGGAAACACACATCCTTGATTTGTCTGTCAGCATGTTTTACCCCTGACCCCGATAAGCAGCTAAATTAAAAATATCTTGTAAGATGAAGCCGGATGTACTCGTTTTCCGTGGTAATGCCCGGCTGCATTCTCCAGTTGATCTGGGACAGGATTGACAAGGCAATCTTGCCGTAATTCCACCGCAGATTAAATCCGAGGGAGGCATCGTCTCTGCTGAGGGTGTCACCACGCAAATTGATGTATTTTGCCGATATTAACAACTGGGCGGTGCTGAAAAGCAGTGTGTTGAATACTCCACCCGTTGACAGCGTGGTCACTTTCCTTTCAGGCATATCGTAACCTGTAAAAGTAACGGGCTTGGTGATCGTGTAGGCGTCGGATGTATACAGGGCAAGAGAGCTGAGTCCGAAAATGTGAGTGTACCGTACAAAACCGAGAATTGTCTGATGCCGGTCCAAGTCGGAATCGTAGTTTTCGTACTCCGCCCCATAGGAAAAATTGATCCGGTTAGCTTCGAAGCCCAGCTTATACCACTTCTGATCGACAAGTCGGACGTTGTTGGCACGTCCCGACATGAGGTCCTGCTGCGACTCGAACCAGCTACCGTTGAGAAGGTAGGCGTTCCTGAACAACATCAGATTGAAGCCGACCCTGCGGCTGTTGGTGGAATACTTGGCCTGCGGGTTGGCCAAGAAGGAGTAGGAGATAAGGAGTATGTCCCCAGCGTTGATCTCCGATCCTGGGAGTATTACGATCTGGCACAGCAGTCCTGTCCGCTGGATGGAGTAGTCTGAATTCTCAACATAGGGGAGTAGCCGTATGCGGGGATCGGCATTTCTGATAACGATACTTTCAGGTACAACATCGGGATTGCGAAGAGGGATCACCGTAAAAAGGCCCGGAATGAGCGGGTCTATAACAGCAGTATGCGACTCGTCCAGTACCGGAACAGTACTGCCTACAATGGTGCGGTCGGTAATCTGGTATTGCTGGAAATAATTCAGCTGAAGTTGTGAATCGGAGAACAGTCTCTTCTGGTAGACAAGATCTAGGGAACCAGCAACATTTTCTTCCTTACCCGAAGTCAGGCTGTCCTGGCTGAAATCTCCGTTCAGTTGAGTCGAAAGGCTTTCGAAGAGTCGATGCTGCAACCAGACCCGACCATTCTGGTGTTGATCGGCGCCACGGGAACTGTCCCGATTTGAAAACAGATAACTGGCGCCGGTGATAAGGGCTTTTCCCATCGGCCATACGAATTGTTCGTCAAACGTCACTATCCTGGAATCTGGTATCAGCGTTGCAGCTTCTTCACGTACCTGAAGGCCGCTGGACAATATTCGCCCCGGCACACGTCTTGACAAATGAAGCTGATTGCGCAGGCTTAGGTCGGACGTTCTATTTTCCACTTCTAAACCGCCATTTTTTGATCTGGAATTAGTGCTGAAAAGCGCAAGCTGTCCTTCCGTGTCAGATACATCCGGCACTTTATGGGTCAGGTTCACTGAAAAGGTGTCACTGGTTTGAGTTTGGTCAGTTCCCAATCCTGATGTTTCGGTGGTAGTCCGGGTGTAGTCAAATCTTACCGGCAATAGACGGTTTTTTAATAAAAAAATGAAACCATTTCTGTCGACGTTGATATCATAGGAACTCGCGAACTCACGCTGAGCATGGATGTATTCCGACTGGCTGAAAAAATGGAGAGGATAGGGGGACCTTTCCAACAGGGCTCCGCTCAAGCTGTAATCAAAATTTGTTCCTGAAGAAAGTTGGCTCCGGGACTTGGAGGCGGAAAAAAGGTTTTGATCCAGTCCTAATCCCACTCTCAGTTTCCCGCGCAGGATGCGGGGGTCCCATATGGCATAGGACGTTCCGATGTGATATTCCTCCTTGAAATAGTGCTGTGTTCTCGATGAAGTACTCTTGGTTTCAGTCTTCTGGTGGTCGAAGTTGTAAATCAGATCCACCCACTGATCAAAATCTCCCAATATAATCAGCGCGCGTCCTTCTGCCAAGGCCTCACCGTTCGGGTAGAACAGGGTCGAGAGGAACAGCGACAAAAAAAGAACATGCCTCATCCGCATCCATTTCACCGTTTTATTTTAAGAAAAATGCCGCGTTGCCAAAATGGGGATCATGGCAATCGGTACATCCGATTCGCTGTGCATTAAGTTTGTCATGCATGGCCGTAGCTATGCGCTTTTCGCGGTGGCATGTAGAACAGATGGCGTTTTTTTCCGTCTTGAGCAACGCTGGAAAGTTGGAGTTGTGGGGCAGGTGACAGACCAGACAATCACCAACCGCAACAGGGCCGTGAACATATGGTCCCTTGATGAAACCGGTATGGCAGACGAGGCATAGCTCGGTGCTGGGGACAACCAACCCATTTTGCTTTCTCTTATCATGGCAGTCATTGCACTTTTTATCCTGATACGGGGCATGTTGAGACTTTGCCGCTTCAGTAACGGCGGTTACGGTTTTTTTCCCGGAAAGCTGATCCTTTACCTCCGCGACCTGTTTATCGGCATATTCCTGACAGAGCTGTTCGGGTGGAGGCAGGCTCGGAACCCCGTCGAAGATGGTCGACAGCAGTTTATGTCTGCCGACCGTGTCGCATCCCGGTAGCAAAAGCGCAAGCAAACATGCCACGAGCATTTTTTTTCTCATACCAACTGCTCCCCAGTAGTCTGCTTATTCTATTTATTTATCGTTTCTGCGCTGTCGGCTTTTTTTTCGGTAGCTGCCTTTATTTGTTCTGCTCCAGACTCAGCCCCCTGCATTTGTCCCAATCCGTATATGGATATCTTCTCAGCGCCATACTGATTGGTGATAAGCATCACCGCTTCCAGAATGAATCCCGGTGCGGCCAATTTCTGATAATATTCCAGATTATCCCTGGTTACTGAAATGCTGACTGGGAGATTCAGGGAGCCGCGCAGCAGGCCAGGATCACCGAAGAAAATGAGAAGGCGGCCTTTCTCGCTAAAAACCTGAACGTTTTGATTCCCCCCATCAACCACATAAATGCGATTCTCATGATCGACCGCTATCCCTTTCGGGCGGGAAAATTTCCCGATTACATCTCCTAGTTCCCCGAAGGAAAGGAGAATGTGTCCATCCTTATCAAACTTGATGACTTTGCCACTGCCGGAGTTTGTCGCATAGAGGAAGCCATTGTTGTCAAAGGTGAAATTAGTCGGCATATCCAGCCCTTCACCATTTGCTGCCATTTTGCCGATGCTTTGTTTCAATTCGCCGCTCTTGCGATCGAAAATCTTTATCTCATTGTTCTTCTTCTGAAGATCAAGTACATAGACCAAATCGCCGTCCACTGCTACATCGGTAGGTTTCATGTCTGTTTCTTTGCCGAAGGCCCTTATGAAATTGCCGGCTGAGTTGTAGACAACGATCTCTTTTCTTGCAACATCGGCCACGTAAAGATTTTCATCAGCATCTGCCGCGATGTTGGCAGGTTTCTTCAATTTTCCAACATTGGTATTACCTTTCAGATATTCGAAGCTTTTTTTGATGGGATCAATGATGACCACATTGCCCACCCCGATGTCGCAGACATATATCTTGCCCTTACGCGTCATTATGCCGTACGGTTTTATAATTGATTTTTGCTCGTCGATGTCTGCCCTGCCGGTCAAGATCAGGGAAAAGGTATTTTTTTTCCCCTCTATATCAGTAGACTTCGAGATTCCGGTGAGGTACTGGATCCTGGGGGGGTTTGGTTGGGGAGGAAAGAAGACTGGTTCAAGTTTAGCTGCCGGTCCCGCGCAGCCCGAAGCAACGAACAGCAACAGCGGTATCAGGATACTCTTGCAGCTATTTCGGGAGACCAACAGGAAAAATTTGAACATTTCATTCTCCTTAACGACTCGGTATATTTCATTCCAATTTTTACAACTTTCTAATTTGCTTCAGTCTTAGATACCGAATCAGAAGTGGACGGTCTATCATCGGCCGGTTTATCGGCGGCCGGTTTGTTTTCTTCCAAAACGTAGCTTACCGGCTTCTCACGATCATAGGAAAAGGCTCGGTGACAGCCCGGCGCACAGCGCCCTCCATTTGAATTTATCTGAAAGTTCAGCGGAATCTTCCAATCTCCGAACTGGCTACCTTCCTTGCTTATCAATTTTTCTCCGTTGCTGGCGTGGGCTTCATGGCAAACACGGCAGGTGCGCCCTTTTCGCTTGATGGCAACATGTACATAATGGAGGTTCCTGTTGCCATTTCTGAATTTGGTATAGAGGGTCGTATCGGCGTAACGAAGAAGCTTTTTTTCATGGCAGTTCAAGCAAGCCTCATAGACTCCATCCTTGTAGGGCACATACAAATCTGCAGGATAATTTCCTTTCAGCATACGAAAAGAATTCGAACCATGCGGGTCATGACAAGCTTTGCAATCCCCCTTAGAAATAGGTCCGTGTAGATATTTCTTCCCCTCTATATCCTTTTTGATGTTTCTCAGAGATCCCAATTTGTCAGTGTTGTGACAGCTGAGACACAATTCTTTTTCTTCGACCGCAAACAGTCCCTTGGCTGTGGCATAATGCGGTGAATGGCAATTGCCGCAGCCCCTGGTTTCCTTGACAGGTTTGTGTGGTACCTTCAGGTCCTGTATTTTTTCAGCGATATTTTCATGGCAATCCAGGCACAGGTCCGGCATCTTTTCTTTTAGAAACATTACCTCCTGTGATCCATGGGGATCGTGACAGGAGGTGCAGGAATCCTCTTTAACCGGCAGATGTATGATCGGTGCTGCATTAAGTGACTTGGCAAAATCCTGGTGGCATTTCAGGCACAGAGACCGTACCGGTCCTTTGAGCAACGCTTTCTCTGATGATTGGTGCGGATCATGACATACGGCACAGGAACCGACAGCTGCGGGCCCATGCATGTACTTCTGTTTGGGCAGGGTGATTTTGTGACAGCCTACACAGAGGCCGGTCAGATCCTTGTCATTGTCGAGCAGGAAGCGGCCTGCGGCGCCGTGTGGCTTGTGGCAGGCAAACAGGCAGTCAGGCGGATGTACCACCTTTTTTTTCTCTTTTCTATCATGGCACTGGTTGCACAGCGCCGCCCCTTTGGCTGTTAGCTGGAAGTTTTTTTCACCAGAAACGGGATGAGTGGTGGAGCGCTGCTGATGACAAGCCTGACACTCTTCTTTTTTTACAGGTTCATGTATGTTTTTAATGTCGGCGATAGCTTTATGGCAGCCGGCGTTAGAGCAGCTTTCAGCATGGCTTTGTGAAGTCGCAAAAAGTGCCGTCCACATGAAGAAAAAAAGGGAAAGGAGCTTGATTCTCATTTGGTTTTCCTTGCTGAGCATGCTGCTCTATTATTTGGGGTATATGTTTATATTCACGGAAGTTGATGCCGGAATGCCAATTAGACTTACAGCAGGCTTTCCTGGTTGCTCAATGCTAAAAGAGGTGCATTTATTTTTTTTCCGAAAGCTATTCCTTGCGGCTGATCCGCTCCCACAGCACTTTTCTCGAAAGCCCAAGAATATTGGCACTGAGGCTTTTGCGCCCACCGACACTTTGCATGACTTTATTGATGTATCGTCTTTCAAACTCCGCCACTGCTATTTTCAGTGGTTTACCAACTGTAAAATTCACGAAAAGGGTATTGGCAATGCTGGTTTCATGCAAAGGCTTGACTAGGTGTCGCCGCGAAACCCTTTGGCCGGGATATAAGACCGATAGCTGCTCAATGATGTTTTTAAGTTCCCTGATATTGCCTGGATAGGTGTAGTTGCAGAGGGCGTCAAGGGCATCCGGGGTCAGCGTGACAAGCCTCCGTTCATTTGCTGGCTTGTAATGTTTTAGAAAGTATGCGATCAGCAAAGGGATATCCTCACGCCGTTCACGTAACGGCGGTATACTGAGCGGCACCACGTTGAGCCTGAAAAAAAGGTCGCTTCTAAACTGATTCGCCTCAACCATCTTTTCCAAATGGCGATTGGTTGCAACAACCAGACGAAAATCCACTTTGCGCGACTGATTGCCGCCTACCCGGTAAATGGTCCTTTCATCCAGAGCTCTTAGAAATTTGGCTTGCATTCTGAGCGGCAATTCACCCACTTCATCTAGAAACAGGGTGCCTTTATCGGCCATCTCAATGTATCCCTTTCGGGTTTGGTGAGCATCCGTGTAAGCTCCTCGCTCTACCCCGAACAGTTCACTTTCCAATAGCGTTTCAGGAATGGCCGCACAATTGACCTTGATGCAGTGATTATCTTTCCTCGAGCTATGGGCGTGGATATAGTCGGTTAATAACTCTTTGCCCGTACCGCTTTCGCCCGTAATCAGGACCGTTGCATCCGTACAGGCCACCGCTCTGGATTTTTTCAGGATATCCTGCATGGCCGGACTTTTAGTTAGTATCCGGCTTTCGTCATCAGCCTCTTCACCAAACTCACTTAGATGTTTTTCAGAATTCTTGAAGTCGATCACTCGCTGTAATTTCAAAAACAAGGATTCCAGAGGGAATGGCTTGATCAGAAAATCAAATGCTCCGATTTTCATTGCTTCCACGGCATTTTCTATTGTCCCGAAACCGGTCATTACGAGTGCTTTGCAAGCGCGATTCTTGGCAAGGACCTCTTTAAGGATGTCCAAACCGTTTGCATCCGGCAAATGCAGGTCTTCAAGAAGCACATCGAAACGCTCCTCGTAAACTGCTTCCAGGGCGGCAGCGCCGTTTTCTGCATAACGGACAGCGAAACCAGCATTTTCAAGCGCGATTGTCAGCGGTCTACCAAAAACAGGCTCGTCGTCAACAATAAGAATTTTCACCAAGTTCATAGGTCTTCTCTATATTTATAGGGATAACTACAGTAAAAACGGTCTCGTCTTGTTTGCTGTTGAGAAGAATGGTTCCGCAATGCATATCTACAATGTTCTTGCTAATTGCCAGCCCAATGCCATTCCCTTTTCCAGAAGCCTTCATCGTATAAAAAAGATCGAAGATTTTTTCCTGCTGTTCGGGCGGTACACCTTTTCCATTGTCCTTGATGGCCAAACAGTACGCTTCGTCCTCAATGTATGCTTTGACTCCTATAATTCCTCCAGCGGGCGAAGCATCGGCTGCGTTCATCAGGATATCCAGGGCAACCTGAGTTAGTTTGGATTTGTCGATATTCAAAATCTGTGGCGGGTCACACAGATCTTTTGTTTCAAATGCAACCGCCCGATTTCTGAGAGCCATCGCCGCCATTGCTGTTATCTCCCGAAAAAATAAATCACTTTTGACCGGTTCCGGCATCAGTTGACCGGCACGGCTGAAATCCAGTAATTGCCGGACAATATTTTCGATCTGGCCGCACGCCTGTTTAAGAAGGTCAAGCTCTTCTCTTTTTTTAAAGGACTCAACCTGTTTCAGGTTGTAAATGCAGCTGACCATGGCTGCTAATGGGGTATTTACTTCATGTGCTACGCCCGCCACAAGTTTGCCAATGGTAGCCAGTTTCTCGGACTGAATAAGTGAGATTACTGCCCGATGCCGGTCTGATTCGCTACGCTTTAATCGGACCAGCATTGAACGGAAACTTTTTTGCAAAATACCGATCTCGTCAATTCTTTTGATCCTTAGAGGAGTATTCGGAATAGAATGATCTACGACCGCCATGGCACCAGCCAATTCCTGAAGAGGATACGCCAGGTTGAGGCCCATCAAATAGAAGACCGCCGCTTCCACAAGAAAAATGATTAATGATAACGACAATATAATACCTCGCTGATAATCCAGCTGTTCATGCAGCGGCTTTAGTGACAAGCCGACCCTGAGCACCCCCCATTTTTTTCCATGCACATTAAGCGGCATAGCTAAATCAAGTACCGCCTTCTCATCCTGGATATCCCCGACAAATCTTTGCTGCAGGCTTTCCTTTGTCAACGCCTCAGCTGCAAGTGGATCATCGTAAATCTTTCCGAACTCGCCCAGATTACTATGTGCCAGCACAGTCCCGGCAGGATCTGAAACATAGGCATAAGCGGTTCCATATCTGTTGTTGTGGACTATTGTTTCAATAATGTTGTCAAGCGAGCCGTTGACCTCTCCGTTGCCAAATTCTTCTTCTAATATGCTGGATATGATTATTTCTTTAAATGAGGTGACAACTAAGATGCCCTTGTTATTAAGGTTTTCCAAAAGCAGTTTTTTTTCGTTGTGCATAATCCAGCCGCCCCATGTAAGGGATGAAAGCGCCACGATAAGGGTTGCTGCCAATGCAAATTTGTATTTAATCCCCAACATTTAGCCACCAGCTTTATGACATGCTTTACCGCACCCTGTTGAAACCGACTTGATAAAACGGATGTCCTGCTGGTAATCAGCTATCTTTGCCGGTACAAAGCCATATCTGATCTTCATATCCCACTGCTCCATAAGTTCATCGGTTGAACTGTTTCTTTTAATGTTGAGCAAGGCTGACATGACTGTTGGGGCTATTAGATTATATGCTTCCTTTCGAACCAGGATCGGAGAGGTCGGAATAGGTTCGGTATAGGCAATAATGCGGAGTCCTCGATTGACATATTTTTCCGCAACCACATCGACCAGGGCGCCGGCGTCACTGTTTCCGGTCAGCAGGGATTTAACTATGGCTTCATCTGTATTCAAATATTTGTACGAGCTGAGATCACCAAGGCTAATACCGTTCTTTTTCAATAAACTTCGTGGGAAAAGATTTCCTTGGGTAGAATGATGAGGTCCAAAGGCGATATTTTTTCCTTTTAAATCCCTTAATTTTCTTATAGCTGATTTGTCGGCTACAACAATTGCGCTTCTGAAATAAGGTTGGCCATACGAATTGAGTGGCTTAAGAATGGGTAACGCCTGAAGTTTTTCATGGGCTTCCAAGACAGCAAGGTCGTCTAGTAGAAGAATCTGTGCTGTCCCTTTTTTTAAAAGTTTTAAGGCCTCACGATTACTTCGGCAGATGATTAATTCAAAGTGGTAAGGGGTGTGGTCGCTTAAGTAGTCCATCAGGGGTTGGTAGCGTTTATACATTACAAGCGGGCTGTAAAATTGGCTTACGCAGAAGCCGACCACCGGCTTTTCCATAACGAGACAAAGCTGTGGATACAGAACTAACTGGATGAAAGCAAAGATCGCTAAAGTTTTCTGCTTTACCACGCCTAACCTCCTTACCCGGCATATCTGACCGTTGCTCCTTCATTTCGATAATTTGTTCGCTGCAAACCCAAAAGAACCAGCGGGTGCTAATCAAGCGTTTCTGGAAAAAGAAAATAAGAAAATTAGAGATAACTTAAGTCTATAATCAAATTGGCTTATGTCAAACACCCAAAAGGTTCGAAAAAATAATATGGAACATTGGTTGTTTCATATTGATTTTAGAGAGGGACGGGAAAGTCGAGGTTAATGAATACTGCGTGTCAGGTATATTTAGTAAGCGGAGAGGAGTTAGGATGATTAGTCACACAACAAAAAAAGGGTTAGCCATTTCTGGCTAACCCTAATATCTACTACTTAATTTGGTGGGCGAAACAGGGATCGAACCTGTGACATCCAGCTTGTAAGGCTGGCGCTCTCCCAGCTGAGCTATTCGCCCTAATTTTTTTGGCGGGGTTGACGGGGCTCGAACCCGCGACTTCCAGCGTGACAGGCTGGCACTCTAACCGACTGAGCTACAACCCCCTACATCTTTAAACCAGTACTTATTACTTCTTGCTGTTGACAGCCTCTTTCAAGGTTTTACCAGGCTTAAATTTAGGCACGGTAGCAGCAGGAATGTTAATCTTTTTGCCGGTCTGCGGATTCTGTCCTTTACGGGCAGCACGCTTGGCGGTGGTAAAGGTGCCAAAGCCAACGAGGCTCAGCTTGTCGCCTTTTTTGAGGGCAACAGTTACGGATGCGATGAAAGCTGCAACTGCTTTCTCAGCTTCAACTTTTTTGAGTCCTGCTTGTTCTGCTACAGCACTTATCAGTTCTGCTTTTGTCACATTACACCTCCTGAAAATTAATGGTGATACAAGGCGAGTCAGTGTTTATCAGATTAGTTCAGGAGCTGTCAAGTAAATTTTCTCGCAAACATGGAGTTTATGGGCTATTGGAGACATTTATGTTTAATTTAATAAAATTATTGCACAATCTATTCAACAGTCAAATATCCGTAATTATCTGATTGTAAAGAAGATTTAGTAATAAGCTTAAGCAGCATCGCTTACCGGTTGTTGTTCATAAACAACGATCGGTTTTTCTTTATGATAAATCACGTCTTCGCTGATCACAACTTCCTTTACATTAGGTTGTGAAGGTACTTCATACATAATATCCAGCATAGAATTTTCGAGGATCGAGCGCAATCCACGGGCACCGGTATTACGTTTCAGAGCTTCTTTGGCAACAGCAACCAGAGAGCCGTCTGTAAACCTTAGGCGAACCCCTTCCAGATCAAAGAGTTTCTGATATTGCTTTACAAGTGCGTTTTTAGGCTCTTTCAGAATCTGAACCATGGCGTCCTCATCCAGTTCGGTAAGTGTCGCCAACATTGGCAACCTGCCGATGAATTCAGGAATATAGCCATACTTTAGAAGATCCTCAGGCCTTACATTGTTAAGCAGTTCACCGAGTTTCTTTTCCTCGCGTTTTTTTACGTCTGCTCCAAAACCGAGGCTTTTCATGCCGATCCGTTGTTGGATTATGCTTTCTAACCCGGCAAAAGCACCACCGCAAATAAACAGTATGTTAGTGGTGTCAACTTTCATGAACTCCTGCTGAGGGTGCTTGCGCCCGCCTTTGGGAGGAATGCTGGCAACGGTGCCTTCTATGATTTTAAGTAGCGCCTGTTGAACCCCTTCGCCGGATACATCACGTGTAATCGAAGGTGAATCTGTTTTGCGTGCAATCTTATCAATCTCGTCAATATAGACGATCCCTTTTTGAGCGCGCTCTACGTCATAATCCGCTGCTTGTAGAAGACTTAGAATTATATTCTCGACATCCTCGCCGACATAGCCAGCCTCGGTAAGATTGGTGGCATCAGCCATGGCAAAAGGCACTTTCAGTATGCGGGCCAGGGTCTGTGCCAACAAGGTTTTACCTGAGCCGGTCGGGCCCAGCAACAGGATGTTGCTTTTCTGCATTTCAACATCACCCGGCTTAAGGCCGGTTTCGATGCGCTTGTAGTGGTTATAAACCGCTACTGAAAGAACTTTTTTAGCGCGTTCCTGGCCTATTACGTATTCATCGAGTATTTCTTTGATCTCTAGAGGCTTGGGGAGCTTTTTGAGATCAGGCCCCAGGGTCTCCTCCATTTTTATCTCTTCAGCAATGATATCATTGCAGAGCTCGATACATTCGTCACAGATATATACGGCGGGGCCAGCTATGAGTTTTTTTACTTCTTCCTGGCTCTTTCCGCAAAATGAGCAGGTCAGGTTTTCCTGGTTGTTGTCTCTGCGGCTCATGAAGCACCTCCAATCGCCGATTTTCTGGTTACTATGGCGTCAATAAGTCCATATTCCGTAGCTTCTTTGGCAGACATAAAATAATCACGTTCCGTGTCCGCAGCTACTTTTTCCACGTTCTGTCCGGTTAGTTCGCCAAGGATCGCATTCAGCTCATCCTTCATGCGAAGAATTTCCTTGGCATGAATATGGATATCGCTTGCCTGACCCTGGAAGCCACCCAAAGGTTGATGGATCATTATTCTGGAATGATCCAGGCTAAAACGTTTGCCCTTCTCTCCAGCTGCCAAAAGGAATGCTCCCATGGAGGCGGCCTGTCCCACGCAAATTGTTGAAACAGGGGACTTTATATAACGCATGGTATCGAAAATTGCCATGCCGGCAGTTACTACTCCACCCGGCGAATTAATGTAAAAATGAATATCTTTATCGGCATCTTCTGCTTCAAGAAATAACATTTGGGCAATGATGAGATTGGCTACTTGATCATCTACACCACCACCTAGAAAAATAATTCTTTCTTTTAACAGGCGCGAATAGATGTCATAAGAGCGTTCACCCCTGCCACTTTGTTCAACTACTATCGGAATATACATTAATTTTTCCTTGTTTTATGCCTGTTTCGGTTCGGATGATTCAACTTCAGTAATAACAGCATTATCAAGTAAGAACCGAATGGCCTTATCTTCTTTTATTTCTGCTGTAAGGGAGTTAAAAGCATTTGTATTTTTTGAATAATATTCTTTCATCCGGCCCAGCATGTCTGGATTGCCGGCGGCAAACTGTTCGTAGCGCAGTGCCAGGTCTTCATCATTGACCGTCAGGTTTTCTTTTTCCACCAATGCCAAGAGCAACAGGCCACCCTTGACTTTATCTTCGGCAGATTCGCGGAAGCGAAGACGAAAACCCTCTTCGTCAAGCCCCATCATCTCAATGGACATGCGCTGGCTTTTGAGGCGGTTTTTGAGGTTTTCAAGCATGTAATCGAGCTGACGTTTGACCATCGACTGAGGCACATCCAAAGGGTTTTTCTCAATTAAAACCTTAATAATACGCTCTTTTAAGTCGCTCTCAATGCGGTCTATCTCTTGCTTCTGCTGATATTCTACCATCTTTGTGCGCAACTGTTCTATTGTTTCGAATTCTCCAAACTGCTGA
This sequence comes from Desulfuromonadaceae bacterium, assembly GCA_036504875.1. Taxonomy (GTDB): domain Bacteria; phylum Desulfobacterota; class Desulfuromonadia; order Geobacterales; family Pseudopelobacteraceae; genus JACPFJ01. Next base: position 54,209 of record DASXUK010000003.1, on the reverse strand, counting down.
GCGAATTCATCATCCATCTCAGGCAGTTCCTTGCACTTGATCTCTTTGACTACTGTCTGAAAAACACCTTCATTTCCGGCAACTTCAGGATTGCGGTATCCTTCTGGCAAAGTCACGCGTATTTCTTTGGTTTCTCCGCATTTCATCCCGATCAGCTGTTTTTCAAAATCGGGCATAAAGCGATCAGCCCCTATTTCAATCGTGGTGTCTTCGGCGTTGGAAGTCTCCTCAGGATGTCCATCAACCTCGAAAGTATAATCGACGGTAACGACATGTCCATTTTCGGCTGCTGCGCCTTCGCTTAAAGGAATAAGCTGAGCCATACTCTCCTGCATCCGTTTCAGTTCACTCTCGGTTGCTTCGGGGTTAAAATTGATTTTTTCCTTAGTAACCGAGATGGCGGTGTAATCGCTGAGATGGACCTCCGGCATGATCTCGACAACTGCACTATATTTGAAGGGAGACCCCGGCTCAAGAATATCACTTTCTATGGTAGGGGAATCAACCGGATCAATTTTGTTGTCGTTTAACGCCTTAAAGAGGGTTTGGTCATAGAAACGTCGCATTACCTCGTCACGCATGGTGTCTTTATAGGTTCGCTTGACAAGCTGCATAGGGGCTTTGCCTGGACGAAAACCTTGTAATTTGGCCTTTTTTTGAATGCCCGCATAGACCTTTTCGATCTCAGTGTCAACCTGTTCAGCCGGAATTTCTATGCTAACTTTTTTTGTGACGGTATTTAACGCTTCGACAGTAACCTGCATGTTTTCAAACCTCTCCGATTGTATGTACTACCTGCTGAATTATCCAAAGAATATAAATTGTGGAGCGAGAGAGGGGATTTGAATATTTATAGGAGTATAAAAAGTGGCCAGTTAGTAACTGACTTTATTTTATTTCCCGCACCCTCAACACTGCAAATGGATAGTTTTTCCGGTAGTTGTAGAATTTCGTAAATTTGGTGCGAGCTGGGAGACTCGAACTCCCATACCTCTCGGTGCTAGCTCCTAAGGCTAGTGCGTCTACCAATTCCGCCAAGCTCGCATTTACTCCAATTTAAATCCCTGAACATCAGGTTGTTACGGTAGCCGTAATTAATTGTCTGAATGGCATCGCAAACTGCTTTGCTTTTAAATAAAGATGTATTTATTACCACATAACAAGCTCTTGCGTCAAGCCTCAAAAGACCGTTACTTATTTCATGTTGATGCGGGAGGTGTTTGAGAAAAACAGAAATATTGAGGCGAACTGGAACTCTTCTTCATTAAGGGAATGATCTTGAGTAAGAGAAGCCAGGCTGTCGTTCTTTGAAAGGAGCCAAGAGAATTGAGGGCAATCTTCCTGCGGCAGCGGAAAGGATCACCCGCCCGCCAGTTTAACCTTATAGCCGCGCGTTTGCAGTTCACCCAGTAAAATATCGCGGTGGTCCCCCTGAATCTCGATTATGCCATCCTTGACCGTGCCGCCGCAGCCGCAGCGTTTTTTCAACGCGCCGGCCAATTCCTTGAGTTCGGCAAACGCCAAGGGAATGCCTGTTATTACAATCACCGTTCCACCACCACGCCCCTTGACCTCGCGCCGCAGACGAACCGTACCGTCGACAGGCTGTTTGGCAGGCTGTGTTGCCCGGGATATAGTTTTGTCCTGTTTGATCCGTCCGGTTTCAGAGGAATAAACCAGGGTGGCATTGCTCATCTTTTTCACTATTTCCCCCAATCGCGAGCGTACCTGAAATCCCTGTCGATGGTGCGAAGCGAGACCTTGGCGATCACCGGCATACGCCTCTTAAAGTGAGAGTTCTGCACCTTGTGGTAAATTACATCCACGAAATCAGCGTCAAAACCTTGAGCAATCAGCTCTTGACGGTTCATGCGCTGGTCAACCATGCGATAGAGCAGTTCATCCACCTGGCGGTAGGAAAAGCCTAACTCCTCCTCATCGGTCTGACCAGCCCACAGATCGGCTGAGGGTTTTTTCTCGATGACCGCCTGCGGCACACTCATTGCCTCGGACAGTTGCCAGATCTGGGTTTTGTACAGATCGCCGATCGGATTAAGAGCAGATGCCATGTCACCATAAAGGGTGCCATAACCTAATAGGAGCTCGGTTTTGTTGCTGGTTCCCAGCACCAGTGCCGACAAAAGAGCTGAATGGTCGAAAAGTATAGTCATCCTCTCACGAGCCATTTTATTACCGCGCCTCATGTTCTCAGCATCAGGAAACATTTCGAAGTAGGCATCGACCATCGGTGTGATTGGAACAACTGTGAAATTAACGCCGCAGGCCTGGGCCACCAGAAGGGCATGTTCCTCGCTTTCCGGGTTGCTGCTCTTGTAGGGCATGCAGATGGCATGTACATTCTCCGGCCCGAGCGCTTCGGCCGCAACAAAAACCACCAGGGCTGAATCAATCCCGCCGGAAAGCCCAAGGACCACCTTTTTAAGGCCGACCTTGTGCACTTCGTCGCGGATGAAGCCGGTAAGCATAGTTCTTAATAATGAGGTGTTGGCTGACAGTCCCGCCATTTTACAGCCCCCTCTCGTTTTCAATGCGTCGCAACTCTTGCATGGTAACGAACAGGTTTTCATCCCGCAGCATGGGAGAAAAAATCCTCTCACGCCGGAGCGCTCCTTCGTCGACCATGGCTTCCGTACAATCCTCTTCCAGCAACTTTGCCCTCACTATCGACTCACCCGATGGTGCCACATATTCCGATCCGCCCCAAAAGTTGATGCCATCCTCATAGCCGACCCGGTTGCAGTACAGCACACGACAGTTGAGGAACAAAGCAGTGGTAGAGGTCAACTGTTGCCAGGCGCGGGCCGATCCGAGCGATTCCCCCTCCACACCCCGGCCGGGGCTACTGGAGAGACAAAGCAGTGTGGTTGCGCCATCCATAGCCAAAATATAGGAGGCGGACAAATGCCACATGTCCTCACAGATCAACATTCCCATCCGCCCAAATTTAGTGTTGAAGGCTCGGAAGTGCTCGCCGCGCGCCAGGTAGCGCTGTTCGTCAAACAGTCCATAGGTCGGAAGGTAGACCTTGCGATGCAAGTGCAGTATGCGGCCATTTTCGAGATACAGAGCCGAGTTGAAAAAGCGGTAATCATCGGTTACCTCGACAAATCCCACAGCTATGGAAATTTTCCGCGAAAGCTCAACCAGCCGCAGGATCTCGGGTGAGTCCAGACGGCGGGCCACCTCGGGCACCAGATCCTTGAGAAAATATCCGGTCAGGGCCAACTCGGGAAAGATCACCAGATCGGCCTTGGCATCGATAGCATCCTGGATGCGCTCCTCAATTAGCGCCAGGTTATCGGCTATGCAGCCCAGTTTGGGTTTTATCTGAGCCAATACGGCCTTAAAATCCATCGCAATCTCCTTTAATATGCAAGTTCAAAGGCGTTGACTATATGATCTACCTTATGTCGCCCACCCTCGTCCAATAGAATAGCAATAACGTCAAAACGGGCAATTGAATCAATTTGCTGATTCTTGGCCAGATAGGTCAGGGCAGCCTTTGAAATCTGGCGCTGTTTGAAAGGTGTCACAGCCAGTTGCGGTTCCCCGTAAGAAAGATTTCGGCGGGCCTTGACCTCCACGAAAACCAGGCTTTTGTCGCGCGGATCGCGGGCCACGATGTCCACCTCGCCTCCCTTGCAGCAGAAGTTGCGTTGCAGGATGCGAAAACCACGGGCGGTCAGAAAGGCTGAAGCCACATCTTCGCCAAGCTTGCCGGTGCTTTTGTTGTCGCGGTCTTTTTCCATTTTTCTTCTTTATCGGTCGTAGTAAGTCTGGCTGGTTTAGGGTTGTTTTTCCAGAAACTGTTTATCATCAAAACAGCCGTTGTTGTTCAACCCTCTGATGCGATAGTACTTGTCCAGCTCTTCCTCAAACCGAGCCCGATCAATGGCCCTGATTTCGATGCCTTCGCCGCTGCTACCTTCTTCTTGATAAAAACGCTCCGGCAGATAGTCATCCATCCGGGAAAAGCCGTTTGTGCAGTTATAAAAACGTTCGGTAAGCAAGATACGGTTACCGATCTCCTTCAGTCTCTGAGGCGAATATTCAATGCCGGTGGTGGCCGTCAGTAGCTCGGCGTATTCCTCCAGGCTGGCCCCGAAAAAAGAGAATTTACAGGCCACCAGCGAGTCAATCGCGGCGTTGGTATCCTCGGCAATGGCGATAATACGGGCCTTGCCGGAGAACGAAAAACGGTCGGTCGGCACCGGCTTACGTAGAATTTCATGCGAAATAGGGTAGGCCCGCAAATGGCAGCCACCCCGCGGGCTGGTGCAGTAGGCCAATGCCATGCCATAGGCGCCGCGCGGATCATAGGCCGGCAGTTCCAGCGACTTGACACTCATCGATAGCTGTGGATAACCCAGCTCTTCAGCCAGGCGCCGCGATCCTTGGCCCAGGCGCTTACCGTCCCCTCGAACCAAGGCCATGTCTTCCAGCAGGGCTGGTATTTCCTCGGCAGTGGGAAACTGCCCTCTGATCTCGCCCCAGGCGGAAAGTGTGGCGGCCGCGGAAATGGTGTCCAACCCCAAATTATTGCAGGTGTGGTTAGATTTGACAATGGCTGCCAGGTCATCAACATTATTCAGGCCGCCAAAGTGGGACACCGTCTCGTACTCAGGCAGGTGGCCGCCGTTCTTAGCTGATTTTTTGCACTGGATTGGGCAGCCGTAGCAGCCATCTTTCCTGGCTTCACAGGCTTTCCTGATGGTCGGGCCGGAATAATTGGCGGAGTGTTCGAAAAAAGTTTTACGGAAATTTTCGGTGGGCGCCATGCGGCGCTGTGCCAAGAGATCCACAAGAACCGGGGTGCCAAACTCGGAGATTCCCAAAGGGCCGAATATAACCGGCGAAGCCTTGAAAAGGCGCATTACATCCTGGCGGGCCTTGTCGAATAGGTGCTGATCGGCGATCTCATTCTTCTGGTTGCCATCCACCACAATTGCCTTGAGCTTTTTGGCCCCCATGACCGCTCCCAGTCCGCCCCGGCCGACTGAGTTGCCTTCGCCCATCATGATGTTGGCAAACAGGACACGATTCTCGCCGGCCGGTCCGATGGCGGCCACGCTGCCGCGTTCCTTGAGGGCAGCCACAGTGGTAGGGATATCACAGCCCCACAGTTTTTCAGCTGCGAGAAAATCAACTCCGTTAGGCGTAATTGCAATTGCGGTTGGTGCTGCACTTTGTCCGGTTATAAAGAGCGCGTCCAGCCCAGCCGCTTTAAGGCGCCAGGCAAAACGCCCACCGGCAGAACAGTCATAAATGGTCCCGGTCAGCGGTGATCGTGAGATTACTGACAAACGGGCAGCCGTAGGGGCGGGAGTTCCGCAAAGCGGCCCGCAAGCAAAGATTAACGGCATATCGGGGTCAAAAGGATCGAGTCGGAAATAGTCGCGCATAAGCCGCACCCCCAACCCGCGCCCGCCCAGATATTCCTCAAGCAGTTCACGCGGCAGGGTTTCGCGCTTGCTCGTGCTATTGGTGAGGTCTATATGTAGAATTTTGCCGGTCCAGCCGAACATATTTATAATCCTCAAGCGTCTATTAACCGGAAACTATGAATTGTAGCCTCCGCGTGTTTCCGCTTTCAGTTGTTGAAATCAATGCAGTAGGATATCAGCCACCTCAGGCCATGATCCGGCCAAATTGTCAGCATCATCGAGCTCACCTTGGCCTCCGTAGCCCCAGGTACAGCCGATGGTGGTGATTCCGGCATTTTTCCCAGCCTGAATATCATTGACACTGTCTCCGACCATAATCGCATCAGCTGTGGTAAACCCGCTTCGGCGAACAACCTCTACCAGGGGCAGGGGAGAGGGTTTCATTTCAGGAAACGTGTCGCCGCCACAGACATATTCAAAAAAGTGGTCAATACCCAGTACCTCTAGAATAAGTCTGCTAAGCGCCTCCTGCTTGTTGGAAATGATCGCCAGATGCAGCCCCTTTTGAATAAGTTGATTCAGAAGTTCGAGGGTGCCAGGATAAAGCCGGCTCCTGTCGGCAATGTGGGTTGCATTGTATTGCGTGAATAACAAAAGCCCCTGCTCGATATCGGCAGGCAAATGGGATTTCAGGGCTCGCTGGACTAGATTTCTGGCCCCTTTACCGACCAGAGATCGTACCTGAACAGGGGAGAGCGGCTCTTTTTGGAACCCGATCAGCATGTGATTGACAGCGTCGGTAAGATCCTCAAGCGAATCCACCAGCGTGCCATCCAGATCAAACAATACAACCCGGACTGTCATTTCTTCTTGAGGGCTTTTTCTGAGGTGTCAGATTTAGGAAGCACGATGATTGGAGTCTTGGCAGGACGATAAAGCAGGAAGGTTCTGCCAAGAATCTGCGCCACCTCAGCATGGCAGGCTTTGGCCAATGTTTCGGCAGCTTCATTTTTATGCAGCGCGCAGCTTTCCAGCAGCTTGACCTTTACTAATTCATGATGTTCAAGAGCTGCGTCGGTCTCTTTGATCAGTGCATCTTCGATCTCTTTTTTGCCGATCTGTATAATCGCTTTTAGCGAATGGCCAAGGCCGCGCAGGTGGCGTTTCTGCTTTCCCGTCAACATCATGTGTCTCCTTGCTTTCACTGCAGGTGTGTTACTATTTTTATTGTGTATAGCATACCGGATAAGAGTGGTAAACCAAACAATTACTGTCGGTGCTTCCCCGTCCTGAGCGGTTCTGCGGTGAAATCTGAATTATTTAACCATTAAAAATGATATACATCTTACCATTTCCATGCTATGAAAGCACATTTAATCAGTCTTGTAATCAAGGCACTGCGATTTGCATAACTCAGGAGCTTTGTTCATGAATTCAATGAAATACCCGATCTCGACAGCACTGACATCATTCAACACAGAAATAGCCGCTCCGGTCATCGATTTACAAAAAAAGCCTGCTACCAAGGTGCATCACCTGCCGCCTTCCATCTGGAAAAAGATGGTTGGAGATGCAAAAAGTCCTCTGGATAAGGCAATTGAGCGTACCAGAGATTTTTTCTTTCGTGAGCAGTTGCCAGATGGCTATTGGTGGGCCGAATTAGAATCGAATGTCACCATCACCTCAGAATACATCATGCTTTTCCATTTTCTGGGAATGGTTGATAAGGTTCGTGAGCGAAAGATGGCCAATTATATCCTCAGCAAACAGACTGAGGCAGGCTGTTGGTCCATCTGGTTTGGAGGCCCCGGAGATCTTTCCACGACAATAGAGGCTTATTTTTCTCTAAAACTGGCCGGTTACCCGGCTGATGACCCGGCCATGGTCAAGGCGCGCGAGTTTATTCTGGCCAATGGTGGCATCCTCAAAAGCAGGGTTTTCACCAAGATTTTCCTGGCGCTGTTCGGCGAATTTTCCTGGCTGGGCGTGCCATCCATGCCGATTGAGTTGATGCTGCTGCCTGATTGGGCTTATCTTAACGTTTATGAATTTTCAAGTTGGGCTCGCGCGACCATAATACCGCTTTCGGTGGTTATGGCAGAGCGGCCGGTTCGTAAAGTGCCCCCCTGGGCCAGAGTGCAGGAGCTGTATCTCCGTGCACCGCGTCCGATCGATTACACCTTTACCAAAGAGGACGGCATCATCACCTTGAAGAACTTTTTCATCGGTGTTGATCACCTGCTCAAAGTTTACGAATCCAATCCCATACGACCTTTCAAAAAGAAAGCCACTGCGGCGGCTGAACAATGGATTCTGGAGCATCAGGAGCCAACCGGCGACTGGGGCGGCATCCAACCCGCCATGCTCAACGCGATCCTGGCGCTGCATTGCCTGGGGTATGCCAATGATCATCCGGCCGTAGCCAAGGGACTGGAGGCGTTGGCAAATTTCTGTATTGAGGATGAGGAAAATATCATTCTTCAATCCTGTGTCTCTCCGGTTTGGGATACGGCACTGGCGCTGGTGGCCATGCAAGAAGCCGGCGTGCCCAAGGATCATCCCGCACTGGTCAAGGCGTCACAATGGCTGCTGGATCTGGAGGTCAGGCGCAAGGGGGACTGGCAGGTCAAATCGCCTGAGCTTGAGCCGGGTGGCTGGGCTTTTGAATTTCTTAACGACTATTACCCGGATGTTGATGATTCCGGTTTTGTCATTATGGCGATTAAGGATATCAACGTTCGCGATAAAAAACATAAGGAGCAGGCCATCAAACGCGGCATTGCCTGGTGTCTTGGAATGCAGAGCGAAAACGGCGGGTGGGGTGCCTTTGACAAGGACAACACCAAGCACATGCTTAATAAAATTCCATTTGCCGACCTGGAGGCGTTGATCGATCCGCCCACCGCCGATCTGACCGGGCGTATGCTGGAGTTGATGGGTAACTTCAAGTATTCAAAAAAATATCCGGCGGCGGCGCGAGCCCTGGATTTCATCAGGAAAGAACAGGAGCCGGAAGGTCCCTGGTGGGGTCGCTGGGGGGTTAATTACATCTACGGCAGCTGGTCGGTTCTCTCCGGCCTTGAGGCTATTGGTGAGGATATGTCCCAGCCGTATATCAAAAAGGCTATCAATTGGTTTAAGTCCAAGCAAAACATCGACGGTGGATGGGGTGAAGTGTGCGAATCCTACATTGATCGTTCGCTGATGGGCAGCGGCCCCAGCACCCCCTCCCAGACTGCCTGGGCGTTGCTATCGCTTTTTGCAGCCGGCGAAGTCAGTTCCAAAGCGGCTGCACGGGGAATTGAGTATCTGCTGGCCAACCAGAAAGAAGACGGAACTTGGGATGAGGATGCTTTTACCGGTACCGGCTTTCCAAAATTTTTCATGATCAAATATCATATCTATCGCAACTGTTTTCCTCTGACCGCACTGGGCAAGTACCGCCGCTTGACTGCGGAGGCAGGGGAGAATGAATAAGCGCTGATCAGGACGGATATTACAAAAGTGTCGCAGGGAAGCCCCGAGTTTACCGCATCCGGGGCTTTACCTTTTAAACAGCATTAAGTAATAAGCTGGCATCTACAGATTGGATAATGTCAGAGGCTGGAAAAACCACTAAATTTATGAAAACATTCGTCACCGGTGCAACCGGTTTTATAGGTTCAAGTATTGTCAGGGAGCTTTTGAAGGAAGGGCGCGAGGTGCGTGCCTTGGTGCGGGCCGGCTCGGACAGCTCCAATCTTTCCGGACTGGATGTGGAATTGTGGCAAGGAGATCTTCGCGACAGCGACGGCCTCCTTAAAGCTTTAAAAGGTTGTGATGCCCTGTATCACGCGGCCGCTGATTATCGCCTCTGGACACGCAATCCATCTGAGATGTATGATGTCAATGTCAATGGCACCACAGTTATTCTCGAAGCGGCCTTGAAAAACAATCTAAACCGGGTTGTTTACACTAGCAGTGTTGGCACCCTGGGAAATCCAGGTGATGGTACTCCCGGTACCGAGACCACACCGGTCGCCCTGGAAGATATGGTCGGGCATTACAAAAAAAGCAAATTTCTGGCCGAGCGGGAGGCCGTGAAATTCATTAATAAAGGTTTGCCTCTGATTATAGTCAATCCCTCCACACCAGTTGGTCCCATGGATATCAAGCCTACTCCGACCGGAAAGATCATTGTGGATTTTTTAAACCGAAAAATGCCGGCGTACCTGGATACCGGTCTAAATATAATAGCTGTCGAAGATTGCGCACGAGGTCATATACTGGCCGAAAAAAACGGCCGGATTGGTGAAAAATACATCCTTGGCAATGTCAATCTGACCTTGCGGGATATATTTGTTGTTTTGGAAGAGATCACCGGGTTTTCCGCTCCCAAGATCAGACTTCCTTATACACCGATCCTGATAGCGGCCTATATTAATGAAGTGTTGGCCGGCATAACCGGCAAAGAACCCTTGATACCTCTGGCAGGGGTGCAAATGGCAGCCAAATTCATGTATTTTGACTCCTCCCGGGCAGTTAATGAGTTAGGACTTCCCTTGTCGCCTATAAAAAATGCTCTTGAGCGAGCAGTAGTCTGGTTCAGAGAAAACGGTTATACGAGAAAATAACGGGGTGCTTCAATCACCACACCCCCCGGTGTTGCTTCGACGGAGAAACAGCCATGTATAAGTACCTTGACAAAATAAACTCACCAGCCGATTTAAAAAAATTGAAACTGGAAGAATTGCCGTTTTTGGCTGGCGAGGTCCGAGAATTTCTGTTGGAGACGGTTTCCAACACCGGTGGCCACCTGGGATCCAATCTCGGTACCGTGGAACTGACGATTGCCTTGCATTACTGCTTTGATTCCCCCAATGACAAGATTGTGTGGGATGTGGGGCATCAGGCATATACACATAAGATACTTACCGGCCGGCGGGAGAGTTTTCACACCCAGCGTCAATATCAGGGCATTTCCGGTTTTCCAAAAATGTCCGAATCTGAGCATGATGCCTTTGGTGTAGGACATTCCTCGACCTCCATTTCGGCCGGGCTCGGTATGGCGGCGGCTGCTGATCTGGCCGGCACTAAAAATCATGCCATTGCTGTCATTGGCGACGGCTCCCTGACCGGAGGGATGGCCTTTGAGGCACTTAATCAGGCTGGTCATCTTAAAAAGAACTTGATTGTCATTCTGAATGACAATGAAATGTCCATTTCAAAGAATGTCGGTGCTTTTTCTGCGTTCATTTCCCGTAAGATGACCGGGCGCTATTTCAGGGATCTCAAGAAGGAGATGCAGGGGTTGCTGCGGCATATTCCTGCCATTGGCACTGATATCCTCCATTTTGCCAGAAGGGCTGAAAACTCGTTAAAGGGTTTTCTCACTCCGGGCGCATTGTTCGAGGCTCTTGGATTCGATTATCTGGGGCCGCTGGATGGCCACGACCTGCTCCAGCTGGTCGAGGTTTTCAATAACATAAACGAGCTGGATGGTCCGCTTCTGGTGCATGTCATGACCACCAAGGGCAAGGGCTATAAACCGGCTGAAGACACCCCCCATAAATACCATGGGGTAGGGGCATTCGATTTGGCGACCGGCAAAGGCGCCTCCAAGCCGGCGATTAAAACCTATACGGATGTTTTTGGCGATATAATCGTGCAACTGGCTGAACAGGACCCTAAAATTGTTGCCATTACTGCCGCCATGCCGGATGGCACCGGCCTGAATCTGTTTAGCGAGCGTTTTCCAAAGCGTTTTTTCGATGTCGGTATAGCCGAACAGCATGCCATGACCTTTGCTGCCGGAATGGCCGCCGATGGATTTCGACCGGTAACGGCCATTTATTCGACTTTTGTTCAAAGGGCTTACGATCAGGTTTTCCATGATGTCTGTCTGCAGAAGCTGCCAGTTACTATTGCCATGGACAGAGGCGGTCTGGTGGGAGATGATGGGCCGACCCATCATGGTGTTTTCGACCTCTCCTTCCTGCGCCATTTACCCGGCCTTACGCTGATGGCACCCAAGGATGAGAACGAACTTCGTCATATGCTGAAAACTGCTATCTATTCGGGAGCCCCGATGGCGCTGCGTTATCCGCGCGGAGCCGGATACGGGGTTGAGATTGATGCGAAGCTGGAGACGCTTGAGATCGGTAAGGGTGAACAACTTCTTGACGGTAAAGATTTATGCATCATTGCGATTGGCTCGACTGTCTATCCTGCTCTGCAGGCGGCTCAGTTGCTGGTTGGCAAAGGATTCAGCATCGGGGTTATCAATGCGCGCTTTGTTAAGCCGCTGGATGCCGACCTGATTGTCTCGGCTGCAAAAGCTACCGGTTGTCTGATGACTGTCGAAGAAAATGCACTGCAGGGGGGCTTTGGCAGTTCGGTTCTGGAGCTTCTCTATGACCAAGGATTACAGGATGTTCGCATCAAGCGGATTGGCATTCCTGACCACTATGTCGAGCAGGGCAGCCAGGCCCAGCTACGTAAAGATCTGGGCATTGACGCCGAGGGTATTGCCGCTGCTGCGGAAGAGTTTATAAAATAACAAGATTTGACTGCAAAATTCTCACAAGCTCTCCTATGTTATTTGTTGTTTGTTCGGTTAAGCGAACGAAGTGAGCGAGTGAGACAGCTTTTAGGATTATGTAAGTAAGGCAATAGTTTTCCAATTGAAAGGATGTTTTTATGCGTTTCCCGCTTCGCCTCAACTATGACCTGACCAAATACATCATGGGCAACAAATTCAACAAGGTCGACAAGTATCCGCTGGTTCTGATGCTGGAGCCTACCCATCTCTGCAACCTGGCCTGCTCGGGGTGTGGGCGTATCCGTGAATATGCCGATACTATTCAGGAAATGATGAGTCTTGAGGACTGCCTGAACTCGGTGGATGAATGTCCGGCGCCGGTGGTTACAATTACCGGTGGCGAGCCTTTTCTGTATCCGCACATTTTTGATCTGATAAAGGGTGTGCTGGATCGCGGTAAGCACATTTATTTCTGCACCAACGGCATCTTGCTGGAGAAGGCTCTCGACAGCATGACCCCGCATCCCAACTTTACCCTGAATGTTCATATGGATGGTCTCGAAGAGACTCATGACCGGATTCTGGAACGTAAGGGCGCTTTTAAAATTGCTATGGAAGGGATTAAAAAAGCCAAGAAACTGGGCTTCAGGGTCTGCACCAATACCACCATTTTCAATGAAACCGACTTGGTCGAGATTGAGATGCTCTTTACTCACCTGGAGGAGATCGGGGTTGACGGACTGCTGGTTGCGCCTGGTTTTGGCTACGAGGCGGTGGGGGAGAAGCTGTTCCTGGAACGACGCGACATTGAGAGAAAATTCAGCGACGTCTACGAAATGAGCAAGAAGCACCGTTTCTACTCAACACCCATGTACCTGCGCTTTCTGAAGGGGGAGAAAAAACTTGAATGCACCCCCTGGGGTAATCCTACCCGCAACACCCGCGGCTGGAAGGCGCCTTGCTATCTGATCACAGATGCGCACTATCCCTCGTTTAAAGAGATGATGGAGAAGACCGATTGGAATAAATACGGCGTCGGCAAAGACCCGCGTTGCGCCCAGTGCATGATGCATTGCGGGTTTGAGCCGAGCGTTGTTGGAGAGATCGGGAAGAGTTTTAAGGATGTTATGGAAATGTTTATCTGGAACTTGACCTGATTCTGAAATTTGTATCTGTGGTGTTGATGCCCCGGTAAAGAGTTTTGCCGGGGCTCTTTATTTTGTCTACATTTGATTTTCTTAGGATAAATCAAGTACACATATGTGTTATTGGTCTACACATAATCAGCTGAGTTGGACGTTTGCAGCTGGAAACATCAAATGAAAAACACAAATATAAAAAATGATTGCTACCATATCAATAACTTAAAGCAAGAAGGTTCTTTGTTAGCTATATTCGGCATGCACATTGCTTTGTATGGAAATTGGTCAAAGCTTGCTGAAGTCAGTCAGAGCAGACCTCGCATTACCAGGAACCGGATAACCGGAGGAGGTTCAGAGTGCTATATAAATCCGTGAACGAATCCTTCAATGAATTTATCGTTGAGCGCAGTGATTCAAAATGCATTCGTTGCAAGGTGTGTGTTCGCCAATGCGCCTATGAGGTGCATCGTTACATCGAGTCCGATGACAGTCTGACCGAGGACAGTACCCTTTGCATCGGCTGCCGTCGTTGCTCTGCACTTTGTCCGACCGGGGCGATCTCGATCGGCCTGAATCAGGAGGCCTTCAAGAAGAACGAGTCCTGGTCAACCGGGCACATCCGCAATCTTTATGCCCAGGCCGAGACCGGCGGTATTCTTTTGGCAGCCATGGGCAACCCGGCTAAATACCCTATTTATTGGGACCATCTGCTTCTGGACGCTTCCCAGGTTACCAACCCTTCCATCGACCCGCTGCGCGAACCGATGGAACTGCGCACTTATCTCGGGAAAAAGCCGGATAGTGTCGAGATAGTTTACGATAAAAAGAGCGGCAAGCCGAGCCTGAAGTCTAAGCTCACACCGCAGCTCAAACTGGAATATCCCTTTATCTTTTCAGCCATGAGCTACGGAGCGCTCAACCTGAATGCCCACCGCGCCATGGCCGCTGCGGCTGAAGAGCTGGGTACCATCTACAATACCGGTGAAGGTGGCCTGCACAAGGACCTTTACAAGTACGGCAAGAATGTCATCGTCCAGGTTGCATCGGGCCGTTTTGGCGTCAGCGAGCAGTACCTGAACGCCGGGGTCGGCATTGAAATCAAGATCGGTCAGGGGGCCAAGCCCGGAATCGGTGGTCACCTGCCGGGTGAAAAAGTCAATGACCAGATCTCCGAGACCCGTATGATTCCGATCGGTTCGGATGCGATTTCACCCGCACCCCATCACGATATATACTCGATCGAAGACCTGCGCCAACTGATCTACGCCCTCAAAGAGGCTACCAATTACGAGAAGCCGGTCTCAGTCAAGATTGCTGCTGTCCATCATATCGCTGCCATTGCCTCTGGTGTTGCCAGGGCCGGTGCGGACATAATTACAATTGACGGTTTCCGTGGGGGGACGGGTGCTGCTCCTCAGGTCATCCGTGACAATGTCGGTATCCCGATGGAACTGGCTTTGGCTGCCGTTGATTCACGTCTGCGTGATGAAGGTATCCGTAACCAGGTGTCGATCGTGGTTGGTGGCGGCGTGCGTTCCTCCGGAGATGCCATCAAGGCCATCGCACTCGGGGCCGATGCCATCAATCTGGGTACTTCCACATTGCTGGCGCTGGGCTGCACGCTCTGCCAGCGCTGCTATACCGGCAAATGCCCTTGGGGCATTACAACTAATAACCCCTATCTTGCCAAACGCCTTAACCCTGAAATCGGTGCTGAAAATCTGGTTAACCTTGTCCGTGCCTGGGGCCATGAAATTCAGGAAATTCTAGGCGGAATGGGTCTGAATGCCCTGGAATCGCTGCGCGGCAACCGTTATAAGCTGCGGGCCGTGGGGCTCTCGGAAAAGGATATGAATCTACTGGGCGTCATGCCCGCCGGTGAGTAGGAGTGCAGCTCCTGAAACTACAGAGTTGAACCCAAGCCTGAAGGAAAGCATACATGAAACGAATTTACTCCATTGAAGATGCCTGCATCGGCTGCCATTTGTGCGAAGTGGCCTGTATAACCGAACATTCGCTCTCCAAAGATCCGGTCAAGGCCTTTCTGCGCGAGACCGAACGCCCGATCTCGCGTTGTACGGTCGAGGAGCTGGACGGCGGGGTGGTTTCTTTATCCACTACCTGTCGTCATTGCGATGAACCTGATTGCCTGCGGGCCTGTATCTCCGGTGCCATTCAAAAGGATGCCGAAGGTGTAGTCAGACTCGATCGTGAACAGTGCGTCGGTTGCTGGTCTTGCGTGATGGCCTGCCCCTACGGCGCCATTCAGCGCAACACAGCCAAGAAAAAAGCCAATAAGTGCGATCTCTGTCCGGACCGGGAAACTCCAGCCTGCGTGGCCGCCTGTCCAAATCGGGCGCTTGTCTACAGGGAGGGCTCACAAAAATGAATTATGTAATAGTTGGAAATTCCGTAGCCGCTGTGGGGGCTATCCGTGCCATCCGTGGCCTTGACCAACAAGGTAATATCACCGTCATATCCCGGGAAAAACATAATGCCTATGGTCGCCCGCTGATCTCTTACCTGCTGGGTGGATTGATCAATGAGAAGCGCATGTCTTACCTGCCGGAAGATTTCTATCAGCAGCACCGCATCAATCTGTTGCTGAACTCGGAAGTTACGGCTGTCGACAGCCTGAAGAAAACTGTCGGACTGGCCAGCGGGGATCTGATTCCCTATGACAAGCTGCTTTTGGCTACCGGTGGTGATCCATTTGTTCCACCCATCGAAGGACTGGCTGACAAAGACAGGATTTTTACCTTCACAACCTGGGATGACGCTGCCAAACTGAAGGGTATTTCCTCCGACATCAATCGGGCCGTTGTTATCGGTGGTGGCCTGATCGGTCTTAAGGCGGCTGAAGGTCTGAACCTGCTGGACAAGAACGTTACCGTGGTCGAGTTGGCTGACCGGGTGCTTTCTTCGGCCTTTGACCGGCCAGCCGGCAAGATCGTGGCTCGCAAGATGAAGGCTAATGGTATCGACGTCATAACCGAAGATACGGTTGTCCGTATCGAAGGGGAGGGGGGCGACATCAGCGGTGTGACACTCAAATCGGGTGATTTCCTTCCCTGTGACACTGTTGTAGTGGCCATCGGGGTCCGACCTGCAGCCGGTTTTCTGGCCAACAGCGGTGTCAATGTCAACCGGGGTATCGTGGTTGATAACAGCATGCTTACATCAGCAAAGGATATCTACGCTGCCGGCGACGTGGCCGAGGCGGCTGATTTTTTCAGCGATCAAAAGAATCCGATGCCGATCTGGCCGGATGCCTATATTCAGGGTGATATCGCCGGTACCGCTATGGCCGGCGGCCAGAAAGATTACGAAGGCGGCCTGGCAATGAACTCGATCGAGTTCTTCAAGGTCTCGACAATCTCGATGGGGATTACCAATCCGAAAGATCCCAGTGAGTACGAAATCCATACTTACCAGGACATCCAGAACTATCAGTATCGCAAAATCGTGCTTCAGGATAACCGTTTGGTGGGCGCTGTGCTGGTTGGCAGTGTAGACCGGGCCGGTATATTTTCCGGATTGATCCGTGAAAAGATCGATATGACTCCTTATAAGGAAAGCTTGATGCAGCCGGATTTTGGTTTCATAAACCTTTCCAAGGAGATCAGGAACAGACTGTTTGCCCCGCTGGGCAAGGCGATCGAAACTGGGCGCTTTGCCGGGGTAATGGGACACTAGACCAAAATATATGTAGGGGCGGACATGTCCGTCCAATACAGGGTGCCATGATGCCCCTACGTAAGGATACAGCCATGAAAAGACAACCTACCCATATCTTCGAAAAAGATATCTCCAACTGCGGCCTGACCGGCTTTATCTCCAAAAAGGGGAAAAGGGTGGAAGGCCAGGTTATCATCAAGTCGATCTCCCTCATGCATGACCGAGGCAACGGCCTGGGAGGCGGCTTCGGCGCCTACGGGATTTATCCGGAGTATCCGGATTTTTATGCCTTTCATATGATGTATGAGAACGGCATGGCCCAGCAGTTGACTGAGGAATACCTGGAGGCCAACTTTCATATTGAGCAGCAGGAGGAAATCCCTACTCGCCGTACCAAGGCGATTGTGAACCCGCCGGCTTTCAAGCGCTACTTTGCAAAGCCTATGGAAACCGATGAGTATAAAGAAGCTGTTGATTACCAGGGAATGACCGAAGAAGATATGATTGTTCGCCATGTCATGGCCATAAATCATGAGATCGAAGGGGCCTTTGTGGTCTCTTCCGGCAAGAACATGGGCGCCTTCAAAGGGGTTGGTTTCCCGGAGGAGATTGCGGATTTTTTCCGATTGGAGGAATACAGCGGCCATATCTGGACCGCCCACAACCGCTTTCCTACCAATACTCCCGGCTGGTGGGGCGGGGCGCATCCCTTTACGCTTCTGGACTGGTCCATTGTGCATAATGGAGAGATATCATCTTACGGTATTAATAAACGTTATCTGGAGATGTATGGCTATCTCTGCACCATGCTGACCGATACCGAGGTGGTAGCCTACATGCTTGACCTGCTGATCCGCAAGCATGGTCTGACGCCTGACTTGGCCTGTACCGCATTGGCACCGCCGTTCTGGTCCTTGATCGACCAGATGCCTGATAACGAACGCGAGCTGTGCACTGCTCTGCGCCAGGTCTACGGCAGCGCCTTGCTGAATGGACCTTTCGCGATTCTCTTTGCCAGCAACCAGGGCTTGATCGGTCTTAATGACCGGGTTAAATTGCGGCCACTGGTTTGCGCAGAGTATGAAGATTTTGTGTACATGGCCTCAGAGGAATCCGCTATTCGTGAAATATGCCCCAATCCTTCTCGCATCTGGTCGCCTCGCGGAGGGGAACCGGTCATCGCCATGATGGAAGGTACGGCATAGTGGAAAAAGTCGGGCTCTCACAAAGGCACAAAGTACACCAAGAAAGCTCTCTTGCCCCAAGTCTCACTATTTGTATTTGATTGTCCCTTTGTGGCTTTGTGAGCTTTGTGAGACAGATTTTGATTTGAAGGAGATTCATCCCATGAAAATAGACGCACAGGGCCTTTACTACCGCGATCTCAACCTGCAGATACGTGAAGCGGTTGCAGCTGGTGCCGATAAGATCGATCTGGATAATGTTAATGGCCAGTATTTTATTGGCGACGGCATAAATAAACCGGTCACGATTACCATAAATGGTGTCCCGGGTAATGATCTGGCTGCTTTTATGAACGGCGCCGTTGTTGTTGTGAATGAAAATGCCCAGGATAATATCGGCAATACCATGAATGCCGGTAAAGTCATCGTCCATGGCCATGCCGGCGATGTACTCGGATATGGTATGCGAGGCGGCCGGATTCATATTCGTAAGGATGTGGGCTACCGGGTCGGCATTCACATGAAATCGTATCAGGAAAACAAGCCTGTTCTGATCGCCGGTGGCAAGGCGGGCGACTTTTTTGGTGAATATATGGCCGGCGGTGTTTTGATCCTGTTGGGCATGTTTACCGATGATCCAGCCAAGGCTAAGCATGGTTATCTGTTTGGTACCGGTATGCATGGAGGTGTAATCTACGTACGGGGCGGAGTGGATGAGTCTCGTCTTGCAAAAGAGGTGGGTGTTTTTGAACTGGATGAGAATGATCGAAAAGAGCTTGAGGTGTACCTGAAAGATTATTGCCTGGACCTGGATCTCGATTTGGAAGAGGTGTTGAAGGAGCCGTTCGTCAAGGTTCTTCCGCGCAGCAAGCGCCCTTATGGAAACATGTACTGCACTATGCCTAAATAATTTTAATACTCAAGGGAAGGCTGCCAAGCCTTCCTAGGTTTTTGAAAACCCCGTCCATTTCAGGCGGGTTTTTTTTTTGATCAAAGATTTGCTTGAGACACAAAGGCCGATATTCTTGTTTCTGAAACCGCAGCTATAGCCCGTTGACTCTTCCTCTGCCGCCTCTAAATAAGATGTCGATCAAGTGATTGGAAATCGCCAAGGCGCGGTGTGGGTGGACGATTATATGAATTGGCCGGCTCCGGATTGATGTTTGCAAACAGATAAATACAGGCCTTTTAGGCTTTACAATCAGCACATATTTATCTATTGTTAAAAATTCTATTATTGTTTGTATAACTAAGGAATTCATGGATATCAGCAGACTCAGAAATTTTTCAATCATTGCCCATATTGACCACGGCAAGTCCACTTTAGCCGACCGGCTGCTAGAGTATACCGGCACTGTTTCCGATCGGGATAAGCAGAATCAGTTCCTTGACAAGATGGACCTGGAGCGGGAACGCGGCATCACGATCAAGGCCCAGACGGTGCGGCTGAAGTATCGCGCCAACGACGGTAAAGATTACGTACTTAACCTGATCGACACTCCCGGTCATGTCGATTTTACCTATGAGGTTTCCCGTTCTCTGGCAGCCTGCGAAGGCGGTCTGCTAGTAGTGGATGCCTCCCAGGGTGTTGAGGCCCAGACACTGGCCAATGTGTATCTGGCTCTTGACAACAACCTGGAGGTCTTCCCGGTTCTGAACAAGATCGATTTGCCGGCAGCCGATCCTGAGCGGGTCATGCACGAGATCGAGGAGATCATCGGTATCGACGCCCACGATGCTGTTCTGGCCAGTGCCAAGGAGGGGATCGGTACTCACGAAATTCTCGAGGAAATCATCAAGAAGATTCCGGCTCCCAGAGGGGATGCCCTGGCTCCGCTCAAGGCTCTTCTGTTTGATTCCTGGTATGACCAATACCAGGGCGTGATTATTCTGGTTCGCATTTTTGACGGCACCCTCAAAAAAGGCGATAAGATCCAGCTTATGGCAACCAACAGCTCTTTCGAGGCGCTCAAGGTGGGGGTGTTTGCCCCGGTTATGGTTGAGGTTCCTGAACTGGCTGCCGGCGAGGTTGGTTTCGTCATTGCCGGTATCAAGGATGTGGCTGACGCCAAGGTCGGCGATACAGTGACCCTTTTGCACCGGCAGTGCAATGTGCCTCTGGCTGGCTTTAAGGAAGTCAAGCCGATGGTATTCTCCGGTCTGTATCCGATTGACACTGTTCAGTACGAGCAGTTGCGTGATGCCCTAGCCAAGCTCAAACTGAACGACTCATCTTTCTCCTTTGAGCCTGAGACATCGGTTGCTCTTGGTTTCGGCTTTCGCTGCGGTTTTCTGGGGCTTTTGCATATGGAGATCATTCAGGAACGGCTTGAGCGCGAGTTCGGGCTTGACCTGATCACCACTGCACCTACCGTAGTATATCGGGTTCACCGCGTCACCGGAGAGGTGATGACCATCGAGAGCGCCAATCAAATGCCTGAATTGCAGCATGTGGAATATCTCGAAGAACCTTTTATTCTGGCTCACATCCATGTCCCCAACGAATTTGTGGGAGGCGTGCTGGCATTGTGCGAGGATAAACGCGGCGTGCAACGCGAGATCAAGTATCTTACCCAAACCCGGGTCATGATCATCTATGAATTGCCGTTAAATGAGATTGTGCTTGATTTCTATGACCGTTTGAAATCCATCACTAAAGGCTATGCTTCGCTTGATTATGAGCATCTCGACTATCGGCGCAGCGAATTGGTGCGGATGAATGTAATGATCAACGGTGATGTCGTGGATGCTTTGTCCCTGATTATTCATCGTGAGAAGGCCTATTTCCGTGGTCGAGACCTAGTGGCAAAGATGAAGGAGCTGATTCCGCGCCAGATGTTTGAAGTGGCTATTCAGGCTGCCATCGGCAACAAAGTAATTGCCCGCGAGACGGTCAAGGCCATGCGCAAGGATGTTTTGGCCAAATGCTATGGCGGCGACATTACCCGCAAGCGCAAATTATTGGAAAAGCAAAAGGAAGGTAAAAAGCGCATGAAGAATGTCGGCAATGTGGAGTTGCCCCAAGAAGCGTTCTTAGCCATTTTAAAGGTTGATTAAAAATAATAACCGATCCCAAATTCCGAATTAACAAGAAGAAAAGGATGACTCAATGGAAGAACAGGACAAAAACAATTCGGTGACCGCTGCTGTTTATGATGAAAAACATCAGGTGCAGAGCGCACAGGCCCCCAAGAAAAAAAGCATCCTTCGGGAATACGCGGAATCAATCATCATCGCAATTCTTCTGGCCATGGTAATTAGAACCTACCTGGTTCAGGCTTTCAAGATTCCCTCCGGCTCAATGGAGGAAACCCTTGCGATAGGTGATCACCTGCTGGTCAATAAATTTATCTATGGCAGCAAGTTGCCCTTTAGCGATAATCGTGTTCTTGCTATACGTAACCCGCGGCGCGGCGATGTGATTGTATTCGAGTATCCCGAGGACCCGAGCAAGGATTTCATCAAACGGGTTGTTGGTACGCCCGGTGATGTGGTGGAGGGTAAAAACAAGAAGGTGTTTGTCAATGGCAAGCTATACGAAAACCCCCATGAAGTCCACAAAGAGAAGGAGATCATTCCTAAGGAGATGAATCCCCGTGATACGTTTGGACCTGTGACAGTCCCGAGCGGTTCCTATTTCGTGATGGGCGATAATCGTGACCGCTCCTACGACAGCCGCTTTTGGGGATTTGTCTCAATGGAAAAAATAAAGGGATTAGCTTTTATAAAATACTGGTCGTGGGACCGGGAGAAGTTTCGGCCCCGTTTCGGTAATATCGGGCGGCTTATCAATTAAAAATTTTTTCACAGAGCACAAGAAAGATGGGATAATTAGAGGCTTGCACAAAATCTGATCATTTCCACTTTTATCTCTGTGAAACCAGATATTGATTAAAGTTTTTTACAGGAGGTTTTTATGGATATGCTGGGAAACTGGAAACGTACACAGTACTGCGGTGATCTGACTGCCAAGGACATAGGTTCCGAGGTTGTTTTAATGGGTTGGGCTCTGCGTCGTCGCGATCATGGTGGCCTGATTTTTATCGACCTCCGGGACCGTGAAGGCATTGCTCAAATTGTCTTTGATCCAGAGCTTAATGCTGCTGGTCATGCCGTAGCTGAGACAGTTCGTAATGAGTTTGTCCTGGCTGTCAAAGGCAAGGTTATCCCTCGTCCGGAAGGGACAGTCAACCCTAACATGAAAACCGGTGAGGTAGAGATTCAGGTCTCGGAGTGTAAGCTGCTCAATCGTTCCAAGCCGCTTCCTTTCATGTTGGACGAATTCAGCGAAATCAATGAGAATATACGCCTCAAGCACCGTTATCTGGATCTGCGCCGGCCTCAGCTCCAACATAATCTGATTCTGCGCTCCAAGGTTGCCCAGTTGACACGCAGCTACTTGACAGACAACGGTTTTATTGAGCTGGAAACTCCCTTTCTTACCAAGTCAACCCCGGAAGGGGCGCGTGACTTTCTGGTGCCTTCGCGTATCAATCCAGGCAATTTTTACGCTTTACCGCAGTCACCCCAGTTGTTTAAACAGATTCTGATGATTTCCGGCTTTGATAAATACTTTCAGGTGGTGCGCTGCTTCCGGGACGAGGATCTCAGGGCTGATCGCCAGCCGGAATTTACCCAAATCGATTGCGAGATGTCTTTTATTGACCGCGAGGATATTATCACCATGATGGAGGGGTTGATCGCCCGGATTTTCAAAGAGGCCAAAGAAGTCGCGGTCGATCTGCCCATCCAGCGCATGACCTATGCCGAGGCTATCCGAAGATTCGGTCTTGACAACCCTGATCTGCGTTTCGGCCTGGAATTGGTCGATCTGACCGATACTGTTAAAGGGGCTGGTTTTAAAGTTTTTGCCGATGTGGCCGCCGGCGGCGGCATTATCAAAGGCTTGAATGCCAAAGGCTGTGCACGCTTTTCCCGCAAGGAAATCGATGACCTGACCGAATTTGCCAAGATCTACGGCGCAAAGGGCCTGGCCTATGTAAAGATCGAGAATAACGAGTGGCATTCGCCGATCGCTAAATTTTTTAGTTCTGAAGAAATAGCCGCCATGAATACTGCCTTTGATGCCCAAGAGGGTGACCTGCTACTGTTTGTGGCTGACAAACCCAAAGTAGTGAATGATTCTTTGGGTAAACTGCGAAACCACCTGGCCGGCATACTCGGCTTGGTAAATAAGGAAAATTTTCGCTTTGTCTGGATCACGGACTTTCCCCTGCTTGAATGGGACGAGGAGGAAAAGCGTTGGGCTGCCGTACATCATCCCTTTACTGCCCCGATGGACGAGGACCTGTCATATGTGGAGTCCGATCCTGGTCGCTGCCGCGCCAAAGCCTATGATCTGGTTCTTAACGGTAACGAGATCGGCGGCGGAAGCATCAGGATACATCAGGAACAGGTTCAGTCGCTAATGTTTAAACTTCTGGGACTTTCTGAGGAATCGGCTCGCAGCAAGTTTGGGTTTTTACTGGATGCACTCGATTTCGGTACACCTCCACATGGCGGGATTGCTTTTGGAATGGACCGCTTAATCATGTTGTTGACCGGCAGCGACTCCATCCGCGATGTCATTGCTTTTCCAAAAACCCAAAAAGGGGCCTGCCTAATGTCAGAGGCACCCTCTGCAGTTGAAAACAAACAACTTCGTGAACTTGGTATACGGCTTGCGGAACGACAAGGATAATAACTGCAGAATGCGCTGCTTTACCGCACGTTTATTAATTTTTTGCTGCAGCCTTTTATGCGCCTGTTCTTCGGCTCCGGCGCCGACTTGGCGCAGCAAGGTGTCCGCGCTAGTGGACGATCTGGGTCGGCAGGATGCGCCAAAAATGTTTCCCCAGGAATATAGCAATCTGGTTGAGACTTTTGAGCACGGCGAAGCGGTGTTGCATGTGCAGCATGATTATCAACAGGCAGATAATTTTTATTTATTTGCCATGCAAAAAGCAACCTTACTGCAAGCCGAGTTAAAGTTTAAAAAGGATCAGTTGGCTGAACAGGAACGTCGCTTGGCAGCCTTGGCATCAGCCCGTCTTGAAGAAGAACAATTATTGATTAAAGCTGCCGAGGCTGAGGTCAGGCTTCGGCAGCAGGAACGTTTAGCAGCTGAGGAGGCCGCCAAGGCCTACTCAGCAAAATTCATATTACCGCCCAAAGAAAATATTCCCTCACAAAATCCTTTTTATACGGTTCGTCGTGGTGAAACTCTTCCCCAAATAGCCGCTCGTAATGAAATTTATAATGACTCCTCCCTTTGGCCCATAATTTACAGGGCAAACCGTGATCAGATCAGAGACCCCAAACAACTCTGGCCAGGTCAGGTTCTCAAAATCCCACGCCATATTTCTCGAGAAGAAGTTCTAGAAGCTAAACGATATGCTGGTAGAAAATTTTAATTATGATATACTAACTTTCTGGTATGACCAGATCCCAATCAAAAAGTTTTTTTCTTGACACTTCAATAGCTTTTGTATACTGTATACAAACTATGCCCTATTAGTATAAACTACTGTAATATCAAGTACTTGTGGTGAATATTTTTAAATTTTCAAGTTCACCTCGTGTAATTTATTTTTTGACTGAAGTGGATAACACTGTAGTGATTTTAAAAGCAGCAAGGAATCTTGCAGCGCATTAATAAATGACCGCTTCGGCAAATTAGTTGAGCCTTTGGCGATACTTGCATAAAAAATCAAGGAGAGAACATGACAACTTCAAAAATTATCTGGTCCAAAATTGATGAAGCACCCGCACTAGCAACATACTCGTTACTCCCTATCGTCAATGCATTCACTAAGGCAGCCGGCGTTGTTGTTGAAACAAGGGATATATCTGTTGCGGGAAGAATAATCGCAAATTTTCCTGAAAACCTGACCGAGAGTCAGAAGATGCCTGATTATTTGGCCGAGCTGGGTGAACTCACACAGAAGCCGGAAGCCAATATCATCAAGCTGCCCAATGTCAGTGCCTCGATTCCACAGTTGAAAGCCGCTATCAAGGAGTTGCAGGAGAAGGGTTACAAAATTCCGGATTATCCCGAGGAGCCGAAAACCGACGCTGAAAAGGCGCTTCACGCAAGATATGCCAAGTGCCTGGGAAGTGCCGTAAACCCTGTTTTGAGGGAAGGAAACTCTGATAGAAGGTCGGCTGCGGCAGTCAAGCAGTATGCAAAAAAACATCCGGTTAAAATGGGAGCCTGGACACCGGATTCAAAGACCCATGTGTCGCATATGACGGATGGGGATTTTTACCATCATGAAAAATCCGTCACAATGAATAAAGCGGGGAATGTAAAGATCGAATTGGTTGGTAAAGACGGAAAGGTCACGGTCCTGAAAGAGAAGTTGGCACTTCAGGCAGGCGAAGTTTTTGATGGCACGTATATGAGCTGCAAAGCTCTGCGCAAATTCATAGAAGAGCAGATAGAAGACGCCAAGAAAAAGGGCGTGTTGTTCTCCGTGCATCTCAAAGCCACCATGATGAAGATATCCGACCCCATCATGTTCGGTCATTTTGTATCCGTCTTCTTTAAAGACGTTTTCGAAAAACATGCCGCTACATTCAAAGAACTGGGTGTGAATCCGGATCTTGGTCTGGGTGATCTTTATTTAAAATTAAAGAAATTGCCGGAAGCCAAACAAGCCGAGATAGAAGCTGATATCCAGGCGGAGTATAAGAAAAGACCTGAACTGGCGATGGTTGATTCGGATAAGGGAATCACCAACCTGCATGCCAGCAACGACATCATCATCGATGCATCCATGCCGGTCGTTATCCGTGACTCCGGAGGCATGTGGGGACCTGATGGCAAGCTTCACGACGTGAAGTGCGTGATCCCCGATACGTGCTATTCGGAGTGGTATCAGGAGTGCATAGATTTTTGCAAGAAAAACGGCCAATTCGATCCTACGACAATGGGCTGCGTGTCTAACGTGGGTCTGATGGCACAGAAGGCTGAGGAATACGGTTCACACGATAAGACATTCATGGTTCCAGCCGATGGCACGATGCGCGTTGTTGATGAGTCAGGCGCAGTGCTGTTCCAGCACGAAGTGGAAAAGGGTGATATCTGGCGCGGATGCCAGGCAAAGGACCTGCCGATTCGGGACTGGGTAAAACTGGCTGTAAACAGGGCGCGGGCAACCGGAGCACCGGCTATTTTCTGGTTGGATAAAAACAGGGCCCACGATGCCCAGATGATTGAAAAGGTGAATACTTACCTGAAGGATCACGATACGAAAGGCCTAGATATACGTATCATGCCTCCAGTGGAAGCGATGCGTTTCGCCATGCTACGGGCAAAAGACGGCCAAGATACGATTACAGTAACCGGAAATGCCTTGAGGGATTATCTGACCGACCTGTTCCCGATTCTTGAATTGGGTACAAGTTCAAAAATGCTGTCAATCGTACCACTTTTGGCTGGTGGCGGACTTTTTGAGACAGGAGCCGGTGGCTCGGCGCCCAAGCATGTTCAACAGTTTGTAAAGGAAGGGTACCTGAGATGGGATTCACTCGGCGAGTTCCTGGCCCTTGCAGTCTCATTGGAGCATCTGGCTGCTACCTTTAAAAATGATAAAGCTCAGCTTTTGGCGGATACGCTCGATCAGGCAAACGCCAAATTCCTTGATAACAACAAGAACCCGGCCCGTAAAGTAGGCCAGATAGACAACAGAGGCAGCCATTTCTACCTAGCGATGTACTGGGCTGAGGCTCTGGCTGAGCAGACCAAGGACAAGGATCTGGCAGCACGTTTTGCCAAAGTAGCCAAGCAGCTTCAAGATAATGAGGCAAAGATTAATGAAGAGCTTATTGGAGCACAAGGAAAGCCTCAGGACATTGGTGGTTATTACCTTCCGGATTCAGTAAAGACGGAGAAGGCAATGCGCCCCAGTACGACCTTAAATACAATTATAAATTCTATAAATTAATTTACTGTCAGCACTGGGTAGGCGGAGTAATCCTCCTACCCAGATTTTGTCACTTGAAGATTTTTTCACGAAAGGAGGGCTGATGACTTATACATATGTAACAGTCCCCCACGGGGAAAAGATCTCCATGGGCAACGATGGGAAGCTCAATGTTCCCAACAATCCGATCATTCCTTTTATCGAGGGCGATGGCACCGGTATTGATATATGGAAGGCCGCGGTCCGCGTTTTTAACGCAGCTGTCGAAAAGGCCTATGATGGCAAAAAGAAGATAAGTTGGATGGAAGTTTATGCCGGCGAAAAACCATTTAACCTGTTTCGTAAGGAGATGGGCGACAAGGCATGGCTCCCTGATGAAACTGTTCAAGCTTTCAAAGAGTTTCTTGTCGGTATCAAAGGTCCATTGACTACTCCTATTGGTGGTGGTATCCGTTCACTAAATGTTGCCCTGCGGCAACTTCTGGATTTATACGTTTGTCTGCGTCCGGTACGTTATTTCCAGGGAGTTCCCTCTCCGGTTAAAAAACCTCAAGATGTAGATATGATTATATTTCGTGAAAATTGCGAAGACATTTATGCCGGAATTGAGTGGATGCAAGGCACACCCGAATGCGACAAGGTAAAGAACTTCTTAATAAAAGAGATGGGAGTTAACAAAATACGTTTTCCTGAAACCTCCTCGATTGGAATCAAACCGATCTCCAAGGATGGTTCAGAGCGTCTTATTCGAGCAGCCATCGATTACTCACTTTCTCATAAACGCAAATCGGTGACCATTGTTCATAAAGGCAACATCATGAAGTTCACCGAGGGTGCCTTCAAAGATTGGGGCTACCAGCTTGCTAAGAGCGAGTTTCGCACCCAAATTGTCTGCGAGCGTGAGTCATGGATCATAGACAACAAGGATAGGAATGTATCGCTTTCGGTCGAAGACAATGCAAAAATGATCGACCCGGGCTACGATATGATGACGTCAAAGCAAAAGGCTGATATCTGTGGCGAGGTTGAAGAAGCCATTAAGCTGATGCCGACTCACGGCGGCGGCAAATGGAAAAAGTTGTTGATGATCAAGGATACCATTGCAGACATCACTCTCCAGCAGGTTCTTACCCGCGCCAAAGAATTTGACGTTGTTGCGTGTATGAATTTAGAAGGAGATTTTCTTTCTGACGCTCTGGCTGCTCAGGTCGGCGGTATCGGTATCGCACCGGGTGCCAATATTAATTATGTCACCGGGCACGCTATTTTTGAAGCCACGCACGGTACAGCTCCAAAGTATGCAAATCTTGATAAAGTTAATCCCGGCTCCGTCATACTTTCCGGCGTAATGATGTTTGAGCACATGGGCTGGCAGGAAGTTGCCGACATGATTATCAAGGCAATTGACAAGACAATTGGACAGAAAAGGGTTACTTATGATTTTGAGCGAATGATGCAGGGTGCCTCCCTGCTTTCATGCTCCGGCTTTGCCGATGCTTTAATAGAGAACATGTAAAACCGACCTGTGGCCACGGAGTATCTTTTAAAGGCAACTTTAACAGCCTCCGTTGTTATCTTTATTCAGGAACAAAAAACCCAATAAAGGAGGAAACAAAATGGCACGTAAAAAGATTTCTCTCATCGGTGGTGGTCAGATTGGTGGTGTTCTTGCCCAGCTTTGTGCGTTGCGTGAACTCGGTGATGTTGTCTTATTTGACATCGTTGAAGGACTTCCCCAAGGCAAGATGCTTGACATTGCAGAAGTTGGTCCGGTAGATCGTTATGATGTGAATCTCAAAGGTACAAATACGTACGAGGACATCAAAGGTTCCGATATAGTTATCGTTACTGCTGGTTTGCCCCGTAAGCCGGGTATGAGCCGCGATGACCTGATTGAGGTTAACTCCAAAATTATGACACAGGTTGCAGAGGGCATTAAACAATATGCCTCCGAGTCCATAGTGATTGTAATCTCCAATCCTCTGGATGCCATGGTTACTCTTTGCCAGAAGATCACCGGTTTCCCTTACCATCGCGTTATCGGGCAGGCGGGTGTTCTTGACTCCTCTCGTTTTGCTTCTTTTATAGCATGGGAATTGGGCGTTTCTGTAAAGGATGTTACCGCCGTCACCCTTGGTGGGCATGGCGACGATATGGTGCCTCTGGTCCGTTACACCGCCGTCTGCGGGATTCCGGTTATGGAGCTTTTAGAGCGTAAGTACAAGGATAAGGCTAAGGCAAAAGAAGTTATGGAAGCTATGGTCAAGCGTACTCGTGGCGCAGGCGGCGAAGTTGTTGCGCTGCTCAAAACCGGTTCGGCTTTTTATTCTCCAGCTTCTTCCGCCATTGCTATGGCTGAATCAATTCTTAAAGATCAAAAACGTGTTCTACCTACCTGTGCATTCCTGCAGGGCGAGTTCGGCGTCAACGGTTTCTATGTCGGCGTACCTTGTGTTCTAGGCGAGAAAGGCGTAGAAAAAATTCTGGAACTCTCCCTCAACGAAGAGGAGCAGGCAATGATGGACAAGTCGGTTGCTGCTGTTAAAGAACTTGTTGGTAGCATGAAATAATATTTATCCTCTTCATGTCTCAGTGTGCTGTGCAAAAGAAGGGTACTCGCCCTTCTTTTGCTACATTCTAGGCTTGATATTTCACACCTTTTATTACGGAATAAAGGAGTATTTCCAGATGGAGAAAACACTGCCAAAGATCGAAATTATTGAGAAGTACTGTAAGGGGTGCCACATTTGTGTGGAATTCTGCCCCACCAAAGTCCTGGAGATGCAGGGTTTTGTCGCAGCCGTCAAAAACCTGGAGGCCTGTATCAAGTGTATGCAATGCGAACTTAGATGCCCTGACTTTGCAATCAAGGTTATTACAGAATAATCCAACGGGAGGAATGAACAGTGTCAAAAAAAGTAGCGTTTCTTCAGGGTAATGAGGCTGCATCGCATGGAGCACTCTATGCCGGCTGCAACTTTTTTGCAGGGTACCCGATCACACCCTCGACCGAGGTTTCCGAGGTCCTGTCAATTGAACTGCCAAAAATTGGCGGAAAATTTATTCAGATGGAAGACGAGATCGCCGCCATGGCCGCATGCCTCGGCGCGTCATTAACAGGTGCCAAGGTACTGACCTCTACATCAGGCCCGGGCCTTTCGCTCAAGCAGGAGCTGATCGGCTACGGCTGCATTGCTGAAATTCCCTGTGTTGTTTATAACGTCATGCGTGGCGGCCCTTCCACCGGTATGCCGACCGGGCCGAGTCAGTCTGACGTCATGTGTGCCAAGTGGGGTACTCACGGTGACCACGCTACCATCGCACTTATGCCTGCTTCAGTGCAGGAATGCTATGACATGACGGCAGAAGCCTTCAGCCTGGCAGAGAAGTACCGTATGCCCGTACATGTCCTGCCAGACGAGATTGTTGCTCATATGCGTGAGCGGATCGAGTTTCGTGAGCCTGGCGAGATTAAAATCATCCCTCGCATGGCGCCGACTGTACCGCCCGAGCAATATAAGCCGTATGACACCAGTTTCGGCGATGTGCCGCCGCTGGCAAACTTTGGTTCCGGTTACAAGTATCATGTGACCGGTCTTAACAAGATGCAGGACGGCTTCCCCACTACCAAAGCCGATGTAGTTCAGGCTGAGGAAGAACGCCAGGTCCGCAAGGTCGATGCCAACATCGATGACATTGTAAAATTCGAAGAGTTCATGCTGGAAGATGCCGAAGTGGTTGTTGTAGCCTATGGCTCTACTTCCCGCTCCGCTCGTTATGCTGTCAATGTTGCCCGCGAGCAAGGCATCAAGGCCGGTATGTTCCGTATCAAGACCTTCTGGCCGTTCCCCGATAAGCAGATCAAGGCTTTGGCCGGCAAGGTAAAAGGTTTTGTCATGCCTGAAATGAACCTGGGGATGTGTTCCATAGAACTTGAGCGTTGTGCACAGGGCAAAGTCCCGGTTCTCGGCATCTTCCGCGTTGATGGTGAGCCGATCAATCCCGACCAGATCGTTGAGAAGATTAAGGAGGTTAAATAACCATGGCTTTTGATTATGATAAGTATCTCCGTCCCGGCAAACTTCCACATATCTGGTGCCCTGGCTGCGGTCACGGCATTGTTATGAAGGGTCTGATTCGAGCGATGGATACCCTTAAACTGGACATGAAAAATACCGCAATTGTTTCCGGCATCGGTTGTGCCTCACGTCTCCCCGGTTACATCGATTGCTGCACTCTGCACACAGCGCATGGTCGTGCTGCTGCTTTTGCCACCGGTGTCAAAATGGCCAAACCAGAAATGAATGTAATTCTTTGTGGCGGCGACGGCGACGGCACCGCCATCGGGGGCAACCATTTCATCCATGCCTGCCGACGTAACATTGACATGACCTATATCATCATGAATAACTATATCTACGGAATGACTGGTGGTCAGTTCTCACCAGCCACCCCAACTGGCCACAAAGCTTCTACCACACCCTACGGCAATCCTGACCCCAACTTCGATATTGCCAAACTGGCTATCGGCGCCGGTGCTACCTTTGTGGCTCGTGGTACTGCATTCCATGCCAACCAGATTGACAAGCTGATCGTCGAGGCAATTCAGCACAAAGGTTTCTCTGTTGTGGAAATTTTGGACGATTGCCCGACCACCTATGGTCGTCGCAACAAATACAAGTCGGTTATTGAAATGATGAACCGCCTTAAAGAAGTTGCCGTTCCGGTCAAGGCTGCTGAGAAGATGACCGCCGAGCAACTGCAGGGTAAGGTTTTGACCGGCGTTCTCTATAAAGATGAGACAAAGTCGGATTATACAACCGAATATGACAAAGTTATTGATCGTGCAAAGGCTTCCAAGTAACAATTACAGGAAAAAGGAGCGATATATTCATGTCAAGATATGAACTCAGGTTTTCCGGTGCTGGCGGACAGGGTCTGATCACCGCCGGGATCATCATGGCCAAGGCCGCTTCGATTTATGAAGGGAAACAGGCCGTTCAGTCGCAGAGTTACGGACCTGAGGCCCGTGGTGGCGCCTCAAAGTCGGAGGTTATTATCTCCGATGGTGCAATCGATTACCCCAAGATTACACAGTGTGACGCATTGTTGGCCATGACCCAGGAAGCTGCAAATAAGTATTCTCACGACCTGAAGGACGGTGGTGTGCTTTTGATCGATTCGGATCTTGTTAAAAATGTTCCAGCTGGGAACTTTAAAACAGTTGCGTTTCCAATCATCAATACCGCTAAAAATGAAGTCGGTCGAGAAATTGTTGCCAATATCGTGGCGCTTGGTGCAATGGTGGCTTTGACTGGCCAGGTGACCAGAGAAAATGCCGAGAAAGCAGTACTCTCAAGCGTTCCCGAAGCATTCCTGGAACTTAATAAAAAAGCATTTAGCATGGGTTTTGAAAAGGCTCTGGCTGCCAAGGCCTGATTTTAGATGTTTAGCTTGAATTAGGTCCGGTGGAAACGCCGGGCCTATTTTTTTCTACGCATTCATTTGACAAGATCCTATCCCCCCTCCTTTCATTGTTAACCTCGTTCTTTCCCAAGCCAGTTGAATTTTAGAAACAGCCTGTTCCAACCTTTTCCTTGCTGTCAGGCCCTCATAAATGCTAATTTGACCTATATTCTCAGCAGATGGAGGTTCTTTTCTTTTTATGCTTCGTTATCTTACCGCAGGCGAATCTCACGGACCGCAATTAACTGCAATCATCGAAGGAATGCCTGCCGGCGTCCCACTTGCTGTCGAGTCTATAAACCTTGAACTTTCGCGCCGTCAGCAAGGGTATGGGCGTGGCGGCCGGATGAAGATCGAGACAGATACAGTTGAGATCCTCTCCGGGGTTCGATGGGGCATGACACTGGCATCTCCGATTACCTTGGTTATTAAAAATAGTGACTGGGTGAATTGGTGCGAGAAAATGTCTGTGCTGGCAGAGCATCGTGATGAATCGCAGTCCGTGACTCGTCCCCGGCCTGGGCATGCTGATTTGTCCGGTGTACTTAAATATGATCATGAAGATGTTCGTAATGTTCTGGAACGATCTAGCGCCCGTGAAACCGCGTTAAGAGTAGCTGTGGGAGCCGTAGCCAAAACTTTTTTGGGTGAATTTGATATCAAAATAGGTGGATTTGTAAGCGAGGTTGGCGGCGTCGCCGCAAAATGTCCGCAATTACCGTTACTCAAACTTTGGCAATTAGCATCCGAATCAGAGCTTTTTTGCTGTGATATAAAAGCTGAGCAAGGAATGAAAAACAAGATTGATGCAGCAAAAACAAGCGGTGATACTTTGGGAGGGGTGGTTGAGGTCCAAGTAATTGGTGTGCCGCCTGGACTTGGAAGTTACACGCATTGGGATCGCAAGCTTGATGCCCGCTTATCTATGGCTTTGATGAGTATCCAGGCTATCAAGGGAGTTGAGGTGGGCATTGGTTTTGAAGCTGCTCGAAAACCTGGCTCGCTGGTACACGATGAAATCTTTTGGGACCTTGCCCGCTGTAAAAATGTTGCCGGCAGCGCCTATTTCCGTACAACCAATCATGCTGGGGGCATCGAGGGTGGCATGTCCAATGGTGAGCCGATAGTCATGCGTGCCGCTATGAAACCGATACCTACTCTGTATAAGCCGCTAAAGTCAGTCGATCTACGCACACATGAACAATTTGCGGCAACTGTTGAACGATCTGATACCTGCGCGGTTCCGGCGGCACTTGTTGTGGCTGAAGCGGTAGTAGCTGTTGAAATTGCCAATGCTTTTATTGAAAAGTTTGGTGGGGATTCGCTCCGTGAAATAAAAAGGAATTATGAGGGCTATCTTGAGCAGATCCGCCACGTTTGATAAGTCCATAGTTCTTACAGGCTTTATGGGGAGCGGCAAGAGCAGTGTTGCTGCGCTATTGGCTGAAATGACAGGCTCTCCTTTTGTTGATTTGGATGAAGTTGTGGTGAAGGAAGCAGGTAAAACAATTCATCGTATATTCAAGGAGGACGGTGAAGCTGCCTTTCGTGATTGGGAGAGCCTCTGTTTGGAGAAGGCCCTAACTTCCAAGCGTACGGTAGTCATCGCCACAGGTGGTGGAGCGGTAATATCTGCTTACAACAGAGAAATTATGAAAAACTTCGGTGTGGTTATCAATCTCATGGTGTCATTACCTCAAGTCTTGAAACGTCTACAAGGCGCCCAGGACCGTCCTCTTTTTTCTGATCAGAACCCCGAGGAAGGCGCAAGGAGACTGATGATGCAGCGTGAACCTTTTTATGCCGAAGCTGATATTAGAATTGACACAGACGGTAAATCCGTAGAAGATGTTGCGGCAGAGATCATGAGTGTTTTAACGGAGTTACCTGAATGAGTTCCCTGACCGTCAGCCTGGGCGAGAACAGTTATGATATCTTGATTGAGAGCGGTTCGCTTGCTTCGCTGGGACCTAATTGTGCAGCGCTTGGTCTATGTGGGCAGGTGGCGGTAATTACCAATCCGACTGTTTTTGCGCTTTTTGGGCAGACAGTAGAACAATCGCTTAAGAAGGTTGGAAATCAAGTCACTGTCATTACCATCCAGGACGGCGAAGAGTATAAAAACACTGCTACTTTAAATTATGTTTATGACCGTCTGATTGAGGCTGGCCTGGATCGCACCTCTTTTGTTGTTGCTCTTGGTGGCGGTGTTGTTGGAGATCTGGCCGGTTTTGCAGCTGCAACATATCTACGTGGGGTCCCATTTGTGCAGGTTCCGACCACTTTGCTGGCACAAGTTGACAGCAGCGTCGGGGGCAAAACCGCTATCGATCATCCTCACGGCAAGAACTTGATTGGTGCTTTTTATCAGCCCAAATTTGTTCTGATTGATGTAGAAACCTTGGCCACTTTGCCAGAACGTGAGTTCAAGGCCGGCATGGCAGAGGTTATCAAATATGGTGTTGCTGTTGATTTTTCTTTTTTTGAATTTCTTGAGCATAACCACGATGCTATTCACTCCATGAATCGCGAACAGCTGATAAAGGTGATTTATCGCTGCTGTGAAATAAAGGCTCAAGTGGTTGAGCTTGACGAAAAGGAAGCCGGGTTACGAGCCGTACTTAATTACGGACATACCTTGGGGCATGCTCTGGAAACCTTGGCTGGGTACAAAGAGCTGGTCCATGGTGAAGCAATAGCTATCGGTATGGCGTTGGCAGTACGGATATGCATCGGCCTTGGGTACTGTTCACCTGAGGATGGTGACCGAATAGTTGCCCTAATTAAAAGTTTCGGTCTTCCGGTAACACCGCCGCCTGTAGAGCGCCACAAGCTGCTTGAAGCGCTTTGCAAGGATAAAAAGGTACGTAACGGATCAGTAACGTTTATTTGCAACTCTGGTATAGGCAACTATGTCGAGGAAAAACTTTCACCAGAGCAACTGCTAACCTTGAGCGGTCTGGAGGTATAACAATGCAGCAAGGCGAATCGTTCTGGAGTGACATAAAGAATTATGAGGAGCAGTTGTCAAAAAATCCCAACTCCTACCTCTTTGCTAAGCTGGCAGAGATTTATCTCAAAGTGGGACTTATTGATGATGCTCTGCATACCGCTCGTCAGGGAGTCGCCCAATATCCAAACTTTATCGCTGGACAACGTGCGCTAGCCATGGCCTGCCAATCAAAAGGGTTGCTGGATGAGTGCCGTGAGGCCCTGAAAAAGGTAACTGCAGCGCAGCCGGAAGACGGAGAAGCCCAGAAGATGCTGGGCCGCATCTTTGTTGGTGAGGGTAATAAAGAGGCTGCTGTGAGGGCTTTCAGCACCATGTTGGAGTTCAATCCGGATGATGTGGAATGCCGGTTGGAGTTGGATGGGCTCGAAAAAGTTGCATCAACTACAGCTAAAGAAGATGTTCAGGCTGTTCCGATGAATCCAAATATTCCGGCTGCTGATCTCCTAGATGTTCAATTCGCTCCTTTTGAAGAGGGTGAAGAGTTCGACGAGATCATTGAAGATTTAGAAATTATCGAGGTCGATGAGTCTGATCTGGTTGAGGTGGATGAGAGCGGGTTGACTGCAACCGATTTGCTTAAGGCTGAAACCCCGGCAAAGCATGATCCGCTTTCTACAGTGACTCTGGCTGAATTATATGTGCAGCAGGGTTTTACCGATAAGGCGCTGGAAATTTACCGCTCCATATTAAACGAAGATCCTGAAAATAATGATGTGCTCTCTCGGCTCACAGAGCTGGAGTCCAAATCACAGACGGAGAAGCAGCCGGTTTCCGCGACTATGGAATTTATCGAGGAAGCTTCCTTGAATCAGGCAATGCAAGCGCAGGAATTGCCGGAACCGCCTACGCAGGGCCAGCCGGATCAGGCAGTTTTAGTTCTTGAAGAGTGGCTTGACAACATCAGGAGGATGAAGGCATGTCGCTAAAAGATACGCTAAGAGAGATCATTACAAAAGTGGAAGGTGGACTTGCTGCCATAATTATGGCCTATGACGGTATTCCCATAGATGAGATAACCATCGACCAGTCTGAATTCGATCTACAGCTTTTAACGGTTGAATACGCAACAGTACTCAAAGAAATAAAACGTGCATCAGAGGTAATCAAGGTCGGTGAAATAGAAGAGGTCTCTATTGTTACAGCACGATTGCATATAATACTACGAGTATTGACTGACGAACTATTTGTGGTACTGGTAATGACTAAAGATAGCAATTTCGGTAAGGGTCGCTATCTGTTACGCCTGAAGTCTTTTGAACTGGCACAGGAGCTTGGGTAAAATGAAATTCCTAATCCTGCATGGTCCCAACCTGAACCTATTAGGAAAACGTGAACCTGAGATATACGGTACGCTGACTCTGGACGAGATCAATCTATCTATGGGTGATTTGGCAGCCGAACTGGGGTGCCAGGTTGTTTGTCTGCAGTCTAATGCTGAAGGTGAGCTCATCAATGCCATTCAGGATGCCTCAGGCCAATATGATGGCATTGTTATAAATCCAGCCGCCTATACCCATACGAGTATTGCCATTCGTGATGCATTGGCCTCAGTCGGCCTGCCTTTTGTCGAGGTGCACTTGTCCAATATCCATCGGCGCGAGGAATTCCGACACAAAAGTCTGACCGCGCCACTGGCGATAGGTCAGATCTGTGGTTTTGGTTGTCAGAGTTATCTACTAGGACTAAGAGCCTTGTTTACTGTCACTAAAAAGTGATGTTTCTCTTACTAGCTCTTATAATTAAGGTTCTTGATCAAACACAAAAAACAATTTGTATTTAAGGTTTCACTTATGCTAAAAAACAGGCGCGCCAAACTGGAGCGCTTTTTCAATTCGTATGATGTTGATGCCATCCTGCTGACCAATCTGCTGAATGTCCGCTATCTATGCGGCTTTAGTGGTTCAGAAGGAGCTTTGCTTCTAACGCGCGATGCCGGTTGGTTTCTGTGCGATTCGCGCTACACTACACAGGCCGCTGCTGAGGTAAGGGATGTTGAGATTTACCAGTTTGTATCGAAACTGGACTCAATTTCGGAACTGATCGCGGAAAAGCAGCTGAGCCGTATTGGTTTTGAATCTGGTTCCATGACAGTTGCAGATTTCAAAGCCCTAGCCGAAAAGCTGGTTAATGTGGCATTGGTGGCGATTGACAGTGATCTTGATCAAATCAGGACTTGTAAGGATCAGGATGAACTTGCACAGCTTCAAGGTGTTGCAGCCATTGCTTCAGTCTCCTTATTGGCTGTGCTGCCATTGCTCAAGCCAGGCCTGGGTGAAAATGCCTTTGCCCGAGAGCTTGAATTCGAGATGCGAAGACGCGGGGCTGATGGCAGGGCATTTGATTTTATTGTCGCATCCGGAAAAAGGGGGGCGATGCCCCACGGGCGAGCGTCAGACAAGCTGATAGAGGTTGGAGAGCTGGTTACAATAGATTTTGGCGCTGCCAAAGATGGATATTTTTCTGACGAAACAGTAACGGTAGTAATGGGCCAGCCTGAAGAACGCCAGTATGAAATTTATCAGGTTGTTAAAGAGGCTCATGATTTGGCAATTGCTGAAGTAAGGCCCGGCATTACCGGTAGTGAACTGGATTCTGTAGCTCGTGACTATATCCGTGGAAAAGGGTACGGTGATTACTTTGGGCATGGGCTTGGGCATGGAGTGGGTCTGGAAATACATGAGAAGCCAACTGTATCACCACGTTCTGATACGATAATTGAAGAGGGCATGGTTTTTACCATTGAGCCGGGCATCTACATTCCAGGCTTCGGGGGTGTCAGAATTGAGGACACACTGGTGGTTACAGACAGAGGCTATCAGCTGCTTACTCAAGTTTCCAAAGAACTTTTAATAGTGTAGTGTATTCCAGCACGCAGATGCTGATTTAACTTTTTCATCGCATCTGCAAGACTGCATTCAAAGGAGAAGATGATGGATGTTAAAGATTTAAAGGTTTTGATCAAAATGATCACGGAAACCGATATCACTGAGTTTGAAATGGATAACTCTGAAGAAAAGATCATTATCAAACGTGGTCAGAAGACCGAGTATGTGACTGTTGCCGCACCAGCTGCAGGCTATGTTGCTCATCAACCAGTAGCCGCCCCGGCTGCAACCAATGCTCCTTCTGTATCAGCCGCAGTAGCTGAGGAGATCGGTGATATCATTACTTCACCTATTGTAGGTACCTTCTATCGTGCTCCGGCACCGGATGCGGCTCATTATGTAGAAGTCGGTCAAATAGTGGAGACGGGTCAGGTGCTTTGCATCGTCGAGGCCATGAAGCTGATGAACGAAATCGAGGCGGAATACCGCTGCAAGATAGTCAAGATATGCAAAGAGAATGCTCAGGCAGTTGAATATGGCGACCCGCTGTTCGTCGTTGAAAAACTATAACGGTAAAGATAAAATTCAATGTTGCGTAAAAATACGAAGGATAAGAAAGCAGAACCTTCAGTCTCTGATGAATGCTTTTATTTTTCTTTTTTGCCATCAACTGATCTAAAAAGAGGGGTTCATCTCCATGTTCCATAAAGTACTTATTGCCAATCGAGGCGAGATTGCCATCCGCATCATACGCGCTTGTAAAGAATTGGGTATAAAAACGGTTGCCGTTTACTCTCAAGCCGACAGCAACTCGCTGCACGTTAAGCTGGCCGATGAAAGTGTTTGCATAGGCCCGGCGCCAAGTGCCCAAAGCTATCTGAATATTAATGCCATTATCAGTGCTGCCGAACTGACTGATGCCGAAGCTATCCACCCGGGTTACGGTTTTCTTTCCGAAAATGCCAACTTTGCCGAGGTTTGTGAAAATTGCGGCATTACCTTCATTGGCCCCAGCCCAGCCAGCATGAGGATCATGGGTGACAAAATCAGTGCTCGACAGGCTGTAATCAAGCAAGGCGTGCCGATATTGCCAGGGACCAAGGAAGGGGTGCAAACAGTCGACGAAGCTGTCAAGATTGCCAAGGAAATCGGTTTTCCGGTGATCATAAAGGCTACTGCTGGCGGTGGTGGCAGAGGAATGAAAATAGTTCATTCTCAAGCGGCTCTTCCCAATGCCTTTGCTACGGCGCGTGCCGAGGCCCAATCCGGTTTCGGAAACCCGGAAGTTTACATCGAAAAATACTGTGAGCAGCCACGGCATGTTGAAATACAGATACTGGCTGACAAGCATGGTAACGTAATTCATTTGGGTGAACGGGACTGCTCGATTCAGCGTCGTCACCAAAAGCTTATTGAAGAGGCCCCCTCAACGGTTATTACCCCTGAAATCCGCCATGCCATGGGTCAAGCTGCCGTAAATGCTGCTGCTGCTGTTGGCTATGATAGTGTTGGGACGGTTGAGTTCCTGGTTGATAAAAATAACAACTTCTTTTTTATGGAGATGAACACCCGGGTTCAGGTAGAACATCCTGTCACTGAAATGGTGACTGGCGTAGACATTGTTCGTGAACAGATTCGTTCCGCTGCAGGTAAGCCTCTGAGATATAAGCAGGAAGATATCAAAATCAATGGGCATTCCATTGAGTGCCGAATCAATGCTGAGGATCCATTGAAATTTACTCCTTGTCCTGGAAAGATAACGGCTTATCATCCACCAGGTGGACTAGGTGTGCGGGTAGACTCTTTTGTCTATGATCAATATACAGTCGTTCCTCATTATGACTCTATGATAGCCAAGCTTATTGTTCATGCTGAAACTCGAGAAGATGCTATAAAGCGTATGGCTCGTGCATTGGATGAATTCATCATTGAAGGAATTAAGACCACCATCTTTTTCCATAAAAGAATCATGGCCAATAAAGACTTTATCGAAGGAAATATCGATACATCGTTTCTCGAAAGGATCGTGCTGGAGTAGCCAATGGAATTTCCTGAAGAACTAAAATATTCTAAAGAACATGTGTGGGTCCGTGTTGAAGGTAACTTTGCTGTAATCGGTATATCAGATTTTGCCCAGGAAGA
Source organism: Desulfuromonadaceae bacterium (assembly GCA_036504875.1). Lineage (GTDB taxonomy): Bacteria > Desulfobacterota > Desulfuromonadia > Geobacterales > Pseudopelobacteraceae > JACPFJ01. Next base: position 13,907 of record DASXUK010000003.1, on the reverse strand, counting down.
ATTAGGAGTCATCTCAGGCCTTGAGTTACCTCATGAGGGGGATGCCGTTGAACAGGATGACTCTATAGGTTCCGTTGAGGCACGCAAAACAGTGGCGGAACTCTATGCACCTTTCAGCGGTAGTGTCCGTGCTGTAAATCACGAGGTATTGGACAACCCAGGCATCATCAATGATGATCCTTATGACAGCGGTTGGCTGGTTGAGGTGACGCTGGATGACCCTGAGGAGTTGAAGGGTCTCATGTCTCCCGATGATTATTTTGATTATGTCGAGAGCAGGGATTAAAAAAATCCTGAGGTATGTTATAAAGGCGAGATATTTATCTCGCCTGTTTTTTTTGAAAGGACCCATCTTGTGAAAACACTGATATCTTGTTTTCTGCTTGCCTGCATTTCATCGCCAGCATTTGCCGTTGAGGCTCCTCTGGCGCTTACCCTTAAAGAAACAATCCGAATGGCTGTGGAGAAAAATCTGGATGTGCGGGCCGAGTTGTATAACCCTGCTCAGTTTGAGGCTGATATCAATCGAAATAGGGGCATATATGATCCCCTTTTCAGCGCTGAAACAAGCTACACCAATTCAACGGTATTTCTGAATGGTATCAGCGGACCTATCACCAGCGATGGCAGGTCGTTCCTTTTTAACACATCCTTAAGCAAACTTTTCTGGACCGGAGCTACCGCCTCAGTTGACTTTAATAACACTTTTACAAATAATAACTCTACCAGTACGCTTCGCGATTTCTGGACCTCCGGTCTTGGGTTCAGGGTGACGCAGCCACTTCTGAAAAATCTTGGGCGTGAAAATACGGAATTCAACATCAATATATCGCGGCTATCGAAATTTGCGTCAATCGAACACTTCAATACCCGTTTGATAAATACTATTGCTCAGGTCAAGGCCGAGTATTACAGACTATACAACCTGCGCCAGACTTTGGAGGTACGAAAGGTCTCGCTGGAGCTGGCTAGCAAAATTCTTGCTGAAACCAAAGCGCGTGTTGCTGCCGGGGTATTGCCTGCAATGGAAATACTAAATGCCGAGTTCGGCGTGACTTCCCGTGAAAAGGATTTGATTGACGCAGAAAGAGCGGTAAGCGATCAGGTGGACGTGTTACACCTTTTACTTCAGATCCCAGGCAAGGGCGATATTCTTACGGTCGATCTGCCTCGGCACTACGAGTTTGTCGTTAATGAAGAAGAGGCTCTAAAGCGAGCCATGAGCAGGACTGATATCAGGGAACAAAAACGGAACCTGGAGATCAGCGAGCTGCAGACCAGAATTTTCAATAATCATCTTAAACCCGATCTTTCCGTGGCTGGCTCTGCCTCATTAACCGGACTTGACCGCACCTATCCCCGCGACCTAGAGAGAATTGGCAATTTTGATGCCCCTGTCTGGAGTGTTGGTCTGATATTCTCTTACCCTCTCGGCAACAATATTGCAGAAAATGACTACCGCAGAAGCCGGTTAAAATCGGAACAAACCGTGATACAGATCAGGAGTTTAGAGGAGGGTGCCGCAAACGAGGTGAAAAGCGCGACCCGCGGAATCGTTAGCGGTTATAAGCAGATAGATGTCGCAGATCGTGGACGAGCCTTTGCCGAAGAACGGTTACGAGCTTTCATTCGCAAAAACGAAGTGGGTTTGGCTACAACCAAGGATGTACTGGATGTAGAAAATGATCTGGTAACTGCCAAGAGCAACCAAATTGCTGCTGTTGTGAATTATGACAACGCCATTACCCATTTTTGGCAGGTAACCGGTGAGTTGCTCGAGCAGGAAGGTGTTCATGTGGTTGAGAGCGACGCCGACAGGTTATATAAGAATATTCACTGATGATACGTATAGGCCAAATAGAGTATGCCAACTGTACTCCCATCTTTCATGCCCTCAAGGAGCAATTTTCTGCCTCTGATTATGAATACGTCGGGGGGGTTCCGGCGCAGCTGAATGAACTGTTAGCAGCCGGAGCCATAGATGTGTGCCCGTCATCGTCCATTGCTTATGCGTTGCAGCCTGAACGCTACCTGATCATCCCGGATCTTTCCATCAGCAGTTGTGGTCCTGTGCAAAGTGTGCTCCTGTTCTCTGTTATGCCGATTGAGGAGCTAAATGGCAACAGTGTCTTATTGACCGCGGAATCGGCTACCTCTGTTAACCTGCTGAAGATTCTGCTTGATAGACGTTTTGCTTGCAAATGTACCTTCAGCACAACCAGAAAACCATTGGAAGAAGCATTGAAAGAGGCACCTGCTGTATTATTGATTGGTGATTCCGCCTTAAGGGCATCGCAGTCGGCATCTAGCCTGTTTGTGTATGATCTCGGTGACCTGTGGTATACATGGACAAAGACACCCTTTGTATTTGCCCTTTGGCTGGCCTCTCGCAGTGCGTTTGAGGTGCATTCTGATGAGTTGCATGAACTGGCTGGCCATCTTCAAAAATGTAAGACCTATGCTTACGTGAATCTTGAGCGTATTGTGGATGCATCACCGGATGTAGTCTGGATGGGTCGTGAGGGCTTGCTTAGGTATTGGAGAAAAAACATCACTTATGATTTGAGTGATGAGCATCGCAGTGGCCTGAAACTTTTTTTTCAACTGGCAGCCGAAATGAAACTTATTCCGTATAATCCTGAACTTGCTTTTCTGGAATAAATAATAGCTGGCCATCGTGCTTCATCTTTATGTAATCTGCTAAAATCCTGCCATGATCGAAACAGAGGTCCCCAGGGAGTTGACTCAGGTCGAAAACGGCCAGACTGGCTGCATCATCAGCCGCCACTGCTTTGCCTTGGCCTTCTGCGGCATAGACAGTTGAAATGGTATGCATGCGTTTGTCCCGAGAGGGGTCTGAGTAGCAACCTACGAGCCTTAAATTTTTAATTATTAAAGATGTTTCTTCTTGTGCTTCCCGTTTGGCAGCATCTTCAAGACTTTCCCCATAATCTACAAAACCTCCTGGCAATGCCCACCCATAAGGTGAATTTTTTCGCTCAATGAGAACTATCCCGTTATCTAATTCAATTATTATGTCTACGGTTGGAAACGGATTCTGATAAACTTGTACTTCAGTACCACACTCGGGGCAGGTTAAAGAGTTAAATCCCATTCTGGTGACCTCCTGTAAAACCTTTGTTATAAAAAAAGGGAGATAAAAATATCTCCCTTTCGTTGTAACCATGTTGTGCTAAACTGATTATACTATTTCTTTTTACTACCACCAGATGCTTTTTTGGATGCTTTAAGCGGGTTCATCTTGGCATCGTCAACTTTAATCTCAATCTTGACATGGGTGGCAAAATTGCAGATACCATTGGACCATTTTTTAGCAGGTGCAGGATAAGCGCTGCAGATCTGACCAATGGAGCCGGAAACGATGCGCTCGCACCCCTCACAGTTTTCTATTACTGGTTGGCATGAACCATCTGGAAAAATACATCCTTGTTTACCCCAAAAGGTACATTCGGTACCTGGAAGTACGGTCTGACACTGCATGCTTCTTCCTCCTGTGTTTTTGTTCTGTTACAGATTAAACTGTAGCAAGTATGGAAGAAAAAAGTCAACGGAAAAAATCCTTAGTAAATTCCTTAGCTAAACGGCGCTTTGAACCTTGACGAGCGGACGTTGCTGTATTATTTTAATACGACAAAAGATGTCTTATTATATGTGGGAGGTATTTAATGACGCATATTGCCTTTGGAACATCCGGCTGGCGCGGGATACTTTGCGAGGATTTTACCTTTGATAACGTCCGGGTGGTGATTCAGGCTATTGCGGATCATTTAAAAGCAACAGGTGAACAGCATAAGGGAGTAGTGGTAGGTTGCGATACGCGTTTTATGGGGCAGCGGTTCTCGCAGGAAGCGGCCTGTGTTTTTGCGGGAGCAGGTATAAAATCTTTTCTTTGTGAGCGAGATACCCCCACGCCGGTGATCTCTTTTGAGATACTTAGAAGAAAGGCCGCCGGCGGCGTCAACTTTACCGCTAGCCATAATCCTCCCGAATATAACGGAGTCAAATTTTCGCCCTCCTGGGGCGGTCCTGCCTTGCCGGAGACAACGAAAGACATAGAACGTCGTGCAAATGAAATGTTGGGCGAGGTTTGCTATAAAGAATTTTCTGTAGCTGAGGCCACCCGGCGGAATCTTCTGGAGGTCATTGATCCTCGCGGGCCTTATTTGCAGGCGCTTGAGCAAAAAGTTGATTTTGACGCCATTGCTCATCTTGGTAAAGTAGCTCTTAATCCGCTCTATGGGACCGGGAGGGGGTACTTGGATGAACCTTTGCGGCAACGCAAGATTCCATTTGTCATGATTAACGGCCAACCAGACCCTTATTTTGGCGGCCATCCACCAGAACCTTCGGAAAATCATATTCCTGATTTTATCTCACTGGTTAAAAATGATCCTGATATAAAACTGGGGCTGGCAACTGATGGAGATGCTGATCGTTTTGGTATCCTGGATAGCGATGGCTCGTTCATCGAGCCCAATTACATAATTGCGCTTCTGCTGGATTATCTGATCCGGGTTCGCAAACTGGAAGGGGGCGTGGGCCGTAGCGTAGCGACCTCACATCTGGTAGATGCCGTGGCTAGGAAGCATGGCGTCCCAGTATACGAGACACCGGTCGGGTTTAAATACATTGGCGACCTCATTAGTCAGGACAAGATTGTGATTGGCGGTGAAGAGAGCGCTGGTCTGACTATAAAAGGACATGTCCCTGAAAAAGACGGTATTCTGGCCTGCTTTTTAGTGGCTGAAATGGTGGCCAGAGAAGGTAAAACAGTCCGTCAGTTGCTGGAGCGGCTTTATGGCGAGGTGGGTCGTTTTATCACTCGCCGCGACAATTTACAGCTTTCACCTGAGTTGGAATTGGCCTATTCCTCCAAGGTGGACATGTTACCTTCCGAAATTGCCGGAACAAAGGTCAAGGAGATCATCAGGATTGATGGTACCAAGCTGTTGCTGGAAGACGGTAGTTGGATGTTGTTTAGAAAATCAGGCACTGAACCGGTGGTGCGTCTTTATGGTGAGGCCGCTTCTGACACCAGGCTGGCGGAAGTAATGGCTGCCGGTAAAAACTTTATCCTTGGTCATAGTTAAAAGCACCAGAGCCGTCTTCATCGCGGCGGAACAACATACTCAATCTACCACTGACGCCGTTGCGCCATGGAAATAATAGGAGGAATTTTATCATGTGGGATTATACACCAATCGTCAAAGACCATTTCCTGAACCCTCGAAATGTGGGGGAAATACCTGATTCAGATGCGGTTGGAGAAGTGGGGAGTCTGGCATGCGGTGATGCACTGAAGTTATATCTCAAGTTGGATAATAACAAAGATCGAATTATCGATGCGAAATTCCAAACATTTGGCTGTGCCAGTGCCATTGCATCATCATCGGCCTTGACCGAAATGGTAAAGGGCAAGACACTGGACGAGGCCCTGGCGATTAGCAACCAGGATATCGCTGATTTTTTGGGTGGCCTGCCGGAAGAGAAGATGCATTGCTCGGTGATGGGCCAGGAGGCTCTGGAGGTTGCAATCGCCAAATTTCGTGGAGAGCCGATCCCCGAGCATGACAGCGAACATGATCACGGCCATGCCTACCCCGACCATGAAGGAGCTATCGTCTGTAAATGTTTTGGCATCACCGATACTTTCCTCAAAAAAGTGATCGAGGTCAATAAGCTGACAACGGCGGAGCAGGTGACGCATTTCACCAAGGCCGGTGGCGCCTGCGGCGGCTGCATACCCAAAATCAAGGATTTGATAGCCGAGGTGCTGGGGCAGGGGAGCGAGCAGACGAGAAAGCGCCCCGAGAAGCTTTCTAATCTTAAGAAGATGCAAATGATTCAGGAAGTCTTGGAAAAGGATGTCCGGCCACTTTTATGGGCGGATGGCGGTGACCTGGAATTGGTCGATATCGATGGTCCCAAGGTGCAGGTTGCCTTCCGCAAGGCCTGTGCCGGTTGTGCCTCCTCCGGCTACACCGCGCGCATGGTGGAGCAGAAACTGCGTGAACTTGTGGCTGAGGATATCGTAGTTGAGGAGGTTGCCGGATGAAAGAAATTTATCTGGACAACAACGCCACCACAAAGATGGATGAGGCGGTTTTCGAGGAGATGCGCCCCTACTTTTGTGAATTGTACGGCAATCCTAGTTCAATGCATTTTTTTGGTGGGCAGGTGCAGAGAAAGGTTGATGAGGCCCGCAACCGAGTGGCGACACTTTTGGGAGCATCTGCAGATGAAATTATTTTTACCGCCTGCGGTACTGAAAGCGACAACGCTGCTATTAGATCGGCCCTGGAGATCTTTCCTGATCGTCGGCATGTAATAACCTCGCGTGTAGAACATCCGGCTGTACTGACTCAATGCCGCAATCTGACCCAGAAAGGCTATCGTGTCAGTGAGATCGGCGTGGATGGTTCCGGTCGCCTGGATATGGAGGAATTAAAATCGGCTGTTGACGAGGATACCGCTATTGTCTCGCTGATGTGGGCCAATAATGAAACCGGGGTAATATTTCAGGTTGAAGAGGCGGCTGCCATCGCCAAGGCCAAGGGGGCTTTATTTCATACCGATGCTGTCCAGGCTGTCGGCAAAATACCAATCAATATGGCTGATTCCAGCATAGATATGTTGTCCGTCTCTGGTCATAAATTGCACGCCCCCAAAGGGATCGGGGTTCTTTATCTGCGTCGTGGCACCCCTTTTCGTCCCTTTTTGGTAGGGGGACATCAGGAAAAGAGCCGTCGCGCCGGTACCGAGAACGCTGCAGCCATCATCGCGCTTGGCAAGGCTTGCGAGTTGGCCGGTACTTATATGGAGATAGAAAACACAAAGGTTAAGGCCATGCGTGATCGGTTGCAAAATGCTTTGATGGAGTCTATCCCCAATGCCCGCATCAACGGTGATGGGGCGGAACGACTGCCAAATACCACATCGATTGCCTTTGAATTTGTGGAGGGAGAAGCGATCTTGCTCCTGTTGTCGGAGCTGGGTGTTTGCGCCTCCTCAGGCAGCGCTTGTACCTCCGGGTCGTTGGAGCCGTCCCACGTCCTAAGGGCTATGGGGGTGCCATTTACTTGCGCCCATGGTTCGATCCGCTTTTCACTTTCTCGTTTCACAACCGATGCTGAAGTCGATACAGTTATTCGGGAACTGCCTCCGATAATCGCCCGTTTGCGGCAGATGTCTCCTTTTGGCAGAGAATTCCTTAAGGGCAAGGGTTAACCATTAGTATAAATACTGGTTAAAACAAAAGGCGTCCTGATGGTCGCCTTTTGTTTTGCTGGAAAAGATACAAAACTAAGCTAATATAAATGTTTATGTGGGTTCTTTAAATGGAGGCGTTCAAAATGGAAATACGTGTGCCGGAGGTTGGGGAGTCTGTGCACGAGGCGCTGCTGGCCAAGTGGTTCAAGAAAAGCGGTGAAGCAGTCAAGAAGGATGAGCCGCTCTGTGAAATCGAGACTGATAAGATAACACTCGATATACACGCCGATGCTGCTGGGATACTTACGACCGCTGTTTCGGAAGGTCAGACGGTAAGTATCGGTGCAGTGATCGGTTCTATTTCCGAACAGGGTGGTGTTCTGTCGTCGGCTGCTGCTTCGATTAATGCCGTTTCACCAGGACATCGTGAGGAAGAGAAAAAATCCGTGGTTTCATCACCGGCGGTTCGGCAAGAGATGCGTGATAAAGGTATTGATCCTGGGACGGTTACCGGAACAGGGAAGGGCGGCCGAATCACGTTGGATGATCTTTTTTCGCGTATTGAGGGAAGCTCCCGCCGCACCGAAACAGAAGCTCCTGAGAACATCCAAGAGGTGAAACCTGCTGTCACGCCGGCCGATATCCCGCAACCTCAGCCACCTAATACTGCTCCTCAACCGGAGCCCTCTGCAAAGGTAAAAGACCTGGATTCAGTCCGTTCCGAGGAAGCCCCAAAATATGCCGTGCGACCTGAAGAGCGCCGGCCTATGTCGCCCATTCGAAAGAGGATCGCCGAGAGGTTGCTGACGGTACGCCAGCAAACGGCCATGTTGACTACCTTTAACGAGGCCGATCTAAGTCAAATTAAGGCCTTGCGTGAAAAACATCGGGAACATTTCCAGAACCGCCATGGTATTGCCCTTGGTTATATGCCTTTTTTTGTGAAAGCTTGTGTCGAGGCGCTCCGACAGTTTCCGATAGTCAATGCAAGTATCGATGGGGAGGATCTTGTTCTCCATCATTATTTTGATATCGGTATAGCCATCGGTAGCGAAAAAGGATTAGTAGTCCCGATTTTACGGGATGCTGATCGCCTACGCCTCTATGAGATAGAACAGGCTATCGTCGACTTTGTTGAAAAAATCAAGACCAACCGCCTGGCAATTGCCGATTTGCAAGGTGGCACCTTCAGCATCTCTAATGGTGGAGTTTACGGTTCGCTGCTATCCACTCCCATATTAAATCCGCCTCAGAGTGCGGTGCTTGGCATGCATGCCATTCAGGACCGGCCGGTAGTCAGGGAAGGGCAGATAGTAATCAGACCCATGATGTACCTGGCCTTGTCCTATGACCACCGGATCATTGATGGCCGAGAAGCGGTCGGATTCCTGAAGAAGCTAAAGGAGTATATCGAGGATCCTGAAGAACTGTTGCTGGAAGGTTAAAATATTTACCCGAGGAGTGAGCTTCTATGCCTGAAAATCAGTATGATCTGATCATCATTGGCGCCGGCCCCGGCGGTTATGTGGCTGCTATTCGCGCAGCTCAACTGGGTCTCAAAGTTGTCGTGATTGAAAAAAGGGAGCGACTGGGTGGTGTCTGTCTGAACGAAGGCTGTATACCGAGCAAAGCCTTGCTTGATTCGTCAGAACTTTTTGCTCAGGCACGGGATAAGTTCGCTTTGCATGGCATTGCTATTGACCCGCCTCGTCTTAACCTGGAAGCCATGATGGGCCGCAAGGATGATGTTGTCAGAAAACTCACCGACGGAATCATATTTCTTTTCAAGAAGAATAAAATTGAAAGCATGAATGGAACAGCACGCCTGGCGGGGACTAATGCGGTCGGACTTCAACAGGTGCAGGTAACCCTTTCAGCACCTATCCCTGCCGAAGGACAACCCACTCTGATTAATGAACGGGCTGAAACTAAAACGCTTGTGGCAGAACGTGTTTTAGTGGCTACCGGCAGCGAAGCAGTAGCACTGCCAGGAATCCCTTTTGACGGGCAGGTGGTTGTCAGTGCCCGGGAGGCACTTTGTTTTGATAAACTGCCTGACCATGTTGTTGTTGCCGGAGGGGGTTATATAGGTCTTGAGTTGGGGTCAGTCTGGCGTCGTCTGGGAGCGCAAGTGACCGTGATCGAGATGTTGCCCAATATCCTGCCCACCATGGACCGCCAGGTTTCAGACGCTCTTTATAGATCGTTGCGCAAGCAGGGGATCCAATTCAAGCTATCCACTCGGATTACCGGGGTCCGCCGCATTGGCGCCAAAGCGATTGTGCAGTTCAATGATGGTAGCGGTAATGAAGAAATCGATTGTGATCGAGTCCTGGTTGCTGTAGGTCGAAAACCCCTGACTGCCGGGTTAGGCCTGCAAGAGCTGGACATAGCGCTCGATGAACAAGGTAGGATTGTTGTTGATGGCGATTATCAGTCCACTGTTCCCGGAATTTACGCCATTGGTGATCTTATTAAAGGTCCGATGTTAGCCCATAAAGCCTCCGAGGAAGGTGTTGTTTGCGTGGAACGTTTTCGCGGACAAAATTCGGTGGTAGAGTATGAATATATTCCTGGAGTGGTTTATACTTGGCCTGAAGGAGCCAGTGTTGGACAGACCGAGGAACAGCTTAAGGAGGCAGGGGTCCCCTATAAGAGCGGGAGATTTAATTTTGCCGGTTTGGGCCGGGCCCGCTGTATGGATGAAACAGAGGGTTTCGTTAAGATTTTGGCACACCAGGAAACCGATCGTGTTCTCGGAATTCATATTCTTGGGGCCCGTGCCTCGGATCTGATTGCTGAAGCAGCTGTTGTGATGACTTTTGGAGGGACAGCCCGGGATATCGCTCTCATCTGTCATGCCCATCCAAGTTTGCCAGAGGCTATAAAAGAGGCGGCGCTGGATGTAAATAACGAAGTTATCCATGCTTAACCCAATGTAGGAGAGGAATCTGATATGGCTAAAAATCTCGCTACTAAAATCCTGGAAGCGCACCTTGTTGAAGGCGAGCTGATTGCCGGCCGAGAAATCGCGATTCGCATCGATCACACTCTGCTGCAGGATGCTACTGGTACAATGGCCATGCTTGAGTTTATTGCCATGGACATTCCAAGGGTCAAGGTGGAGCTGGCCGCCCAGTATATTGATCATAATCTGCTGCAGACCGATTACAAAAATGCCGACGACCACGCCTTTCTTACCAGTGCCGCCATGAAGTTCGGTGTGCACCTGTCGAAACCTGGCAATGGGGTTTCGCATCAAGTGCATTTGGAGCGCTTTGGCGAACCTGGAAAAATACTGCTCGGCGCTGATTCACACACTCCTACAGCGGCTGGTCTCTCTATGATCGGAATCGGCGCCGGGGGTCTGGATGTAGCCTTGGCAATGGCCGGACATCCGTTTTATCTCCCCTGTCCGAAAGTCATGGGGGTGAAGCTTGTGGGCCAGCTGCCTGATTGGGTATCCGGCAAGGATGTAATACTTGAGATGCTGCGGAGGCATACGGTCAAAGGTGGTGTGGGCAAGATAATAGAGTACTATGGTCCGGGTGTGGCAAATCTGTCTGCTACTGATCGTGCCACTATCGGTAATATGGGAGCTGAGTTAGGGGCGACATCATCTATCTTCCCTTCTGATGAACGTACCAGGGAATTCCTGGTTTCTCAGGGCCGGGGCGAAAGTTGGGTCCCCTTGGCGGCCGACGAAGGGGCTGCCTATGACCAGTATGATGAGATCGACATGAGTACCCTGGTACCGTTGATCGCCTGCCCCTCCTCTCCGGATAACGTGGTGCCTGTCACAGAGGTGGAAGGTGTTAAAGTCGATCAAGTCCTGGTTGGCAGCTCGGTTAATTCCTCGTTTCGCGATTTAATGACTGTTTGCAAGGTCATGGAGCAGCAGCGTGTTTCTCCAAATCTCTCCTTTCATATCAATCCGGGCAGCCGTCAAGTCTTGGAGAATGTAGCCCAGCAAGGGGGTATAATGCCCTTACTTATGGCTGGAGCAAACATTCATCAGTCCGGCTGCCTGGGTTGTATCGGCATGGGGCAGGCGCCCGGTACCAACCAGATCTCGTTGCGGACCTTTCCGCGTAACTTCCCTGGGCGTAGCGGCACCAAAGAGGATAAGGTCTATCTTTGCTCACCGGAAACAGCGGTGGCGGCAGCAATTTTTGGAGTGATTACTGATCCACGCAAGCTGAACGATATCAAACCCTACCCGGCCGTGCAAAACCCGAGCAAATATCTGTTGGACGACTCAAGTATTATCTATCCACAAGAGGATACTGCTTCTATTGAAATAAAGACCGGCCCAAATATCATTCCCTTGCCTGATTTCGAAGAGCTGCCTGATAGTTTGGAGGCAGAGGTTGTTTTGAAGGTCCCCGACAATATCACCACCGATCATATTATGCCGGCCGGGAACAAGGTGTTGCCTTTGCGCAGTAATATTCCTGCCATAAGCGAACATGTTTATGAACAAATCGATCCCGACTTTCCAGCCAGGGCTCAAAAAGCGGGTAAAGGAATTGTTATTGGCGGCGAAAATTATGGCCAAGGCTCATCCCGTGAGCATGCTGCCATTGCGCCGCGTTATCTAGGGATTCGCGCCAAGATCGCCAAGAGTTTTGCCCGTATCCACATGGCTAATCTTGTTAATTTCGGTATCTTACCACTGACATTTAAAAACCCTGTCGATTACGATCTATTTAGGCAGGGGGATAAGGTGGTTTTTTATAATCTTAGAAGTTTAGTGAAAAGTGGTGCCACAGAGGTTCCTGTTCTGATTAATGGTAAAGAAATAATCACTCTTTTGATGATTTCTGAACGTCAACGTCACGAGCTACTGGCTGGTGGCACGCTGAATTACGTGCGACAGCATAAGGAGTAGAAATAAAGAATGCTTAAAAATCTCCGTAAAACAAAAATCATAGGTACTCTAGGCCCGTCTAGCTCTTCTCCAGAAGTAGTTGAGCGACTCATAATCGCTGGAGTAGATATTTTCAGGCTTAATTTCTCCCACGGTGACAACACTCAAAAAACGGAATTAATCAGGATCATCCGGAAATGCTCTGGAAAATTGGGGCGGGAGGTAGGCATCCTGGCTGATCTGCAAGGGCCAAAGATCAGGACAGGTAAAATGGCCGGTGATGCAATGCTGCTTACCAAGGGACAGAAAGTGATGATCACCACTGAAAATGTTCTTGGTTCTGATGGGATTATCCCTACTGTGTATAGGTCATTGCCGGTTGATGTAAAAAAGGGTTCCCGAATCCTGCTGGACGACGGACTGTTGGAACTGAAGGTTCTTTCCATTCAGGGGGAACAGGTTCATTGCCAGGTGGTGACCGGCGGTGTTCTGAAAAATAATAAAGGTATCAATCTCCCTGGGGTGGCAGTTTCAGCTCCATCTCTGACAGATAAGGATTTAATTGATCTGGAATTTGCTCTGGACGCCGGGGTGGACTTCGTAGCTCTCTCCTTTGTGCGAACAGCCGAAGATGTTGAAAACATAAAAAGGATCATTTTTTCAAAGGGAATGGACACTCCCGTTGTTGCAAAAATTGAGAAGCCTGAGGCACTGCTTAATTTCAAGAAGATCCTTGCTGTAACAGATGCTGTCATGGTTGCGCGTGGCGATCTGGGAGTCGAAATAGAGGCCGAGAAGGTTCCGATACATCAGAAAAAAATCATTTTAGCCTGTAATAGAGCCGGTAAGCCGGTTATTACCGCTACGCAGATGCTTGAGTCCATGGTAAGGAATCCTAGACCTACCAGGGCTGAAACTTCGGATGTTGCCAATGCCATTGTTGATGGAACTGATGCCGTGATGCTATCGGCAGAGACTGCCTCAGGAGATTACCCGGTGGAGTCTGTTGAGACTATGGTACGCATTGCCCGTGATGTGGAACACGCCAGATTTGGAGAAAAGTCCGAAGACGGCATATTATTAACACCGAGTATACCTCAAGCGGTAGCAGAGTCGGCCTGTCGAGCAGCAGCCATTTTGAATGCCCGTGCTATAGCAGTATTTACTAAATCAGGCAGTTCAGCTGCTCTCATCTCTCGCTTCAGACCTCAAACCCCTATATTGGCTTTCACTTCCTCGCAGGAGATAGAACGAAGACTTTCTATTTACTGGGGTGTAAGTGTGGTTGGTATCGGCATTATGAAAGGAATGGATCAGCAGATACGCGAAGTAGAAAAGATGTTGATAGCCTCTGGGTGTCGAAAAGGCGATATTATAGTAATCATTATGGGTATTCCAATTGAGGCCCGAGGCTCGACAAATTTGATAAAGGTGCATAAATTGGGAGCTGGCGACTTTTATGAGATTTATTAAATAATTTTATACATTTACTTGATTGACGATTTTGATATTTATTGTATTTTTTTATTGACAGTATAAAAGCGACTGTGTTAAAAAACTGATTCCTTACGAGGGCAGAAAGAAAAAACTCTCCGGGGAAAAGCAGAAAAGCGAAGCTGGTAAAAAAAGACATTGACAACCAAAACTTTCTTTGCTAACTTAACTTTTCTGTTGCACACATCTGGTCTTTGAAAACCGAATAGCAGTAATTGATTGTGGTTTTAAATTTGTCAGCAAGCAATTTGAGTTTCAACAGATACAGATTTTTCAGTATAAACTGGAGAGTTTGATCCTGGCTCAGAACGAA
>DASXUK010000002.1:0-119802 GCA_036504875.1 Desulfuromonadaceae bacterium | reverse complement strand
ATATATTTATAAACCAGAAAGGTTTCTATTATTATAAACTTTTACCCATTTTTGTTCTTATCCAAGGTTTCTAATACTATAAGCTTTTCCAGCTTTGTACCCGCGATACATCCGTAACGCACCAGCCATACCCGTTGAGCTCTGTCCCACTGTCCGCCCAGAGCTTTTACCTGTGCTCGTAAATTCTTTTCGTTGATACCAATCTGCAACGGAACAAGCGCACTGGCCGGGTATTTGGCCGGAGGTGGGGTCCATTTGCTTTCACTGACAATAATCTCTACCGTCTTCAGTTGCCTGCGGTTTTCAGAATCGTAGCGGTAGCGCACGCAAACCAGACTGTCACCGTACTGTTCCACCAGCCGTTTAGTACCTTTTTGACCTGGCTTTAAATTCACTCGAGTTTTCATGCTATTTCCCATATCCGTTAAGCAAAACAGATTTTTTTATAGCATCATTTTTGCTTTTCATAAAATCTATTTATTAATATAGTCTATTGGTGCTTAGATGGTCGCATGATTACCTGACATGTTGTTAATCCATTCAACATTCAACCTTCTATAACTCATTGCGTGCCAGTCAGGACTGTGAAAGAGGCAAAAAGCCCGCTGGATTTCTGAGCAGAGAGTAACCCAATAATTAAAGCCTTTACCCTGCTTTCGCCGTTATGCTAGATTCCCTTTATGAACGAAAAAAACCACCAATACTGGATGCAAAGGGCGATTGCCGAGGCTGGCAAGGCCCATGGCAAGGATGAGGTGCCGATCGGCTGTGTGATCGTGCGGGATGGCAAAATAATCGCCCGCGGCCACAACTTGCGCGAAACCTCCCAGGACCCGGCTGCCCACGCCGAATTGATCGCCATAAGAAAAGCCGCCAGGAAACTCGGTTCCTGGCGGCTGCTCAATACTACCCTTTATGTAACTCTGGAGCCCTGCACGATGTGCATGGGCGCCATCATCCTGGCCCGCATTCCGACCGTGGTTTTTGGCTGCTTCGACCCCAAGGGGGGCGCTGCCGGCTCATTGTACGACCTTTCCAATGATGCTCGTCTCAATCACAGCGTGCAGCTTGTACCGCGGATTCTGGAAGCGGAATGTTCAGCTCTTCTAAGCGGTTTCTTTACTGCCCTGAGGAGTCGCAAGCGCGCCGAACGCCTCCTCTAACTTACTAATCGACTGTATTCCTCCGGCGTGTTCACATTGCGGAAGGATTCCTCCGCAGCAATAATGGAGCGAAACGCCTCAGGTGCAACCAGCCGCGTCCGTATCTGGTCCAGCAAGAGCAAGATGCTTTTGTCGCCCCGCTCGATGACCTGCTGAACCGCTTTTGCCACAGAACTAGCATAGACCGCGTGGAGCGGTTCGCGCAATCCCTCGCCATTTACCGGCACCACCGCATCGACCCCATCGCTATCATTGCAGAGCTGTCTGATCAGGTCGGGATTGAGGAAGGGCATGTCGCAGGCGGTTACAAAAATACGTTCGGTGGGACTGGCGGCCAGGCCGGCATGCAGTCCGGCGATCGCGCCGGCACCGGGGTAGATGTCGGCTACCTTGCGGCAAGGTAGAAAAGCATAATCTTCGGGCGTGTTAGTAACGATGATGACTTGATGAAAGAGAGCGGCCAGGGTGCGGTACACCACCTCGATCAATGGCTTGTCGCCAAACAACAGCAGGGACTTGTTGTTTCCCATGCGGCGGGAGGCGCCTCCGGCCAGAATAACGCCGGTTATTCCCTCGATCTTGGTATCGGCGGCCTGATCCTCAATCAACTCGGCATGGCAGTAAATGTTGAACTTGCCCCCCCGCACGTAGCCAGCCAGGCAGATGCCGCTCTGTTCGCACAGCCGGATGGCCATGTCGGTGGGGGAGGTGCGCGAGGCGATCAGACGCACTCCCAAAAGCGCTGCTTTGGCAACCATTTCGGTAGAGACACGGCCGGAGGTGACCAAGGTGGTTCCGGCCAGATCAATACCCTTGAAGAGAGCCTCTCCGGCCATCCGGTCCAGGGTGTTATGGCGGCCGAGGTCCTCGGCATACAGCATCAGTTCACCATCGCGACCAATCGCGGCTGAATGGATGCCGCCATGGGTGCGGTAGTTATCGGCCTGTTTGGCCAGCTCATCCATCAGTGAAAAGATCTCGGCCGGCTTGAATGAAACCGGTGAAAGCTGATCAGAAAGCTGCGGGGCAGCATCCGGCATGCTGAAGCTGATGCCTGTGCCGCAGCCGGAAGTCAGCACCGGTTTCAGCCTTTCCGGCAATTCTCCCTTGATCCTTATATTGGCAGTGCCAAAATCCTCGCAGACGCTGAACATCTCGAAGTCACTTAGCTTTTGCACGAAGCCCTGCAAACGCAGGAATCCGGCCACCAGAAAACGCAGGTCGTGGGGGGAGGCGATCAGGGTGGCTATTTCCCGGCCGTTTACGATCAGTTGCAGGGGGAATTCACGCACAACAGTGCCTTGGATTGCTGCCAGGGCACCATCACGGTAGGCGAAAAAGTGGTTGGACATAGGTTTTCCTGTCGATAGATTAGCCTCTAATCTATTACAAAAGCAGGGTAGGTGGCAATGTAAAACAGGTAGGATTTGGATCGGTGGCAAGCCATGGCAGGGTTTCTGACTCAAAAACGGAAGCCGACGCCTCCCATGATCACATCAGTATCCATATGGTATTTGGTGATTATGCGGTTCCACGAGGTCCTTATATCCCAGTGCGGTTGAAACCTGTAGCTGGCGGTAAAAGCAACTATACCGGACAGGACCCGATCGGTGTTCTTCCCATAGATAAGGTCATCGTAATGCTCGACGGCAAAATAGCCGCCACCACCAACTCCGATGGAAAAACTGTCGTCAAAGAATGGCTGGACTGCCCAGAGCTGGGTTGTTAAACCATTTCTCCGGATAATCCTGTCATCGACTTCGTATAACCAGGCTGCAGTCCACTCGATGTGGCGCGCCAGTCTCCGTCTGTATTCGATGCTGGTGGCCACATCCTGTGAGGTGCTGAAGGTATTGGTGACGGTCTGACCGAGAAAAACCGTCAGTTCATTTTTGGCATCCGGATTAGCTACACTATCTCTGAAGCCCGGTTTGGTGGCGGTATCTTCCAACTGATAACCGATTCCGGCTACCGCGGATAATCTGTCCACATCACTGCCGATCCCAATCCAATTGGTGCGTAGTTGAAATAGCCAGCGGCTTTCGGTGTAAAAAGTGGCCGCCAGGCTGAGGATGCCTGCCCACCCGTGATCATTCTGGGATGGTCCTGCGAGTGTTTTGTTGGTGGTGTCGAAGAAATAGTACGGCCCCAGCCCGGCCGCCAAAGAAAGATGTTTGTCCAGGGCTCTGGTCTGAGCCCAAAACTGCAGGGCGCCGCCGTCACGGTGATGATTGGGGATGTGGCCTTCGTTTACGTAGGAGAGGCCGGCATCAAGATGTTCTCCCAATCCCTGCCGATATTCAAGCTGCCAGGAAGAGGAGATGTGGCCCGAATCGAGACTTTCCGCCAGGCCGCCCATGATTGATAGTTCCTGAGCCATTACCGGCCGGGCTGTAAAGATGAAGGCAATAAGTATCATTATCCAGTGCATGGCAGCTTTCTTCGGTCAAAGTCTTTTGTAACCATTTGAGTGTACCGGTAAAAGCGAAATTATCCATGAGTGCCTCCAGATGGGATTCAGAATAAAAAAGCCCCGCCGGAGTTTCCGACGGGGCTTAAAGTACTTAAAAGGAAAAGCTCGCTTAGCCTTGCAAGCCAAAGGTTTCGTGCAGAACACGCACGGCCAGTTCGGTGTATTTTTCATCAATAGCAACGGCTATCTTGATTTCTGAAGTGGAAATCATCTGGATGTTGATGTTGTTGGCAGCAAGAGCCGCAAACATCTGGGTGGCGACACCGGCATGGCTGCGCATACCGAGACCGACAATGGAGACCTTGCTGATCTTTTCATCTGCAATGACCTCCTTGGCCTGGATGTCCTTGGCGACCTCGTTGGTGATCATGATCGCCTGTTTCAGATCGGCCTTGGTCACAGTAAAGGTAAAGTCGGTCATTCCGCCGGCGCTGACATTCTGAACGATCATATCGACCGAGATGGCGGCATCGGAGAGCGGCGTGAGGATCTTGGCGGCGATGCCCGGCTTATCCGGTACCCCCATGACGGCAATCTTGGCCTCATTTTTATCGTATGCAACACCTGAAACGAGAATCCCTTCCATATCCTTATCCTCCCTGGTAACCATTGTACCGGTATTTTCATTGAGACTAGAACGAACATGCACATCCACGTTGTATTTTTTGGCGAATTCCACGGAACGTATCTGCAGGACCTTGGCGCCCAGGCTGGCCAGTTCCAGCATCTCGTCATAAGAGATCTTTTCAACCTTGCGGGCCTCTTTGCAGATGTTGGGATCGGTTGTGTAAACACCGTCCACATCGGTGTATATCTCGCAGACATCGGCCTTGAGTGCCGCTGCAATTGCTACGGCCGAGGTGTCCGATCCTCCACGACCGAGTGTGGTAACCCGACCATTGGCATCAATGCCCTGGAAACCGGCCACGATAACGATGGTGCCTTCTTTCAGGTCAGCACGGATATTGGCATCGTCGATGCTTTCAATGCGGGCCTTGGTAGCGGTACCGTTGGTGATAATCGGAACCTGCCAGCCTTGATAGGACTTGGCCTTGTAGCCCATTGACTTGAGGCACATGGACAGCAGGCCAATGGTGACTTGCTCTCCGGTGGCAACAACTACATCATATTCAGGGCCGTCAGGAATTTCTGATATTTCATTGGCCAGGGCCACCAGTTTATTGGTTTCACCCGACATGGCAGATACCACTACGATGACGTCATTTCCGGCATCATAGGTCTTGATCACCCGCTTGGCGACATTCTTGATGCGATCGGTGGTCCCCACCGATGTGCCGCCGTATTTCTGAACTACAAGTGCCATGCTGCTCTCCTTCGAATGAAAAATGAGGGACTAAAAAGATAGAATGAGGTTCTATAGCAGAAAATCAGCTTTTAGGTCAAAGAAATTTTAACAATCTTTTCCAACTTGGCAAGGCGGGCCAACAGCTCTTCTGCTTCTGACCCCAGAGCTGTAAAAAAAATCTCCCTCGAATCCTGGTCGGCGTGTTTAAAAGTAATACTCAAATGGTCTCGGGGCAACAGATTGCCCAGCCTCTCCGACCACTCGGCAATGCAGATGCCGTCTCCTTGCAGATACTCTTCAAAACCTAGTTCGAAAATTTCGTTTTCGCCGGACAGACGGTAAAAATCAAAATGATAAACCGGCCTGATTCCCGGATAGGTATTCATAATGGCAAAGGTCGGGCTGGCCACAAGATGAAGGCTCTGCGGTGCGACAGCGCTAACCAGACCGCGGGTAAAACAGGTTTTTCCACTGCCCAGTTCCCCATGAAGGGCTACGAAAGAGCCTTTCGGAAGCAGCGCCCCAAGTTCACGGCCCAGGTTCTCAGTATCGGTCGGCGAATCTGAGATGAAGCTCAAGCTTTTCATTTAGTGATGAGATTGCGGATGATATCCATGCGGGCGACTATTCCAACCAGCCTGTTATTCTCCACAACCGGCAGGGCATGCAGTTTATTGGTGCTCATGCGATCGGCGGCGGTACTCAAGGAGTCGGCCGGATCAATGGTCACAACCTCGCGGGAACAGATCTCGCCAACCGTCTGAGCAGTTATTTTCTGCAGATCGCGCTCCAGGGAGCGCTCACCCCCCAGCGGGATCACCCAGTCGAATAGAGAAATTACCGTGGGAATATGCAGGTTTCTGCCCTGTTCAACCAGATCCGAAGAGGAGACTATGCCAACCAGATTCCCGTTGTCATCCAGGACTGGCAGGCTGCCGAAGTGACGGGTCTCGAAAATCTCAGCCAACTCCCGTATCGATGTCTCAGGTTTTACAGTGGTGACCTCTGTGGTCATAATATCCCGAACTGATTGCATGTTTGACTCCTTGTGGGTTTATAGATCTTCAAAAATTGAAAAATCGTCCGGCTTGCTGTTCCTGATCAACTTGTTATAGGCGTAGGGAAGCATTTCCTGGACATCGCCGGCATTCATTCCGATCTCGCCCTTGTTTTCGGCAACCATGTCGGCCGCATATCCATGAATGAATACTCCCAAGCGGCAGGCATCTCCAGCGGAGTAGCCCTGCCCCAGGAGTGAGACAATGATGCCGGTCAGCACATCGCCCATCCCGCCGGTGGCCATGCCCGGGTTGCCACTGCTGTTGATGGCGGCTGTGCCGGTGGGCGAGGCAATGATGGTACGGGCACCTTTCAGCACCAGGTAAACTCCGTAAGTGTGGGCAAATTCCTGGGCGACCGAGATTCGTATCGCCTCAACATCAGGGATAGCATTTTTCAACAGCCGGGCCATCTCACCCGGGTGAGGGGTCAGGATCAGGTTGGCGGTTTTTTTACGCTTGAGAATACTAATGTCCTCGGCCAGTGCATTCAGTCCGTCGGCATCAATTACCATCGGCTGGGTTACCGATTCAATCAGGGTTTGCACCAGCGCCACGGTACCTGGTCGCCGGTCTATCCCGGGTCCGATAGCAACAGCGTCCTTGCCGATGAGCAGTTTTTCAATAGAAGGACAGGCGCTACTGATCAGATGGCCGCTGCCGGAATCCGGTAGTGGCACGGTCATAGCCTCAGTTGTTTTAATCTCCAGAATATGATGAAGGCTCTCTGGCACTGCCAGCGTCACTAATCCGGAGCCGGCCCGCACGGCGCTGTTGGCGCAAAGAGCGGCGGCGCCGGTCTTGCCAGTGGAGCCGGCGATAACAAGGCAGTGGCCAAAATGTCCTTTATGGGCCTGACGGTCGCGACGGCGCAAAAAGGGGCGCATGCACTCGACATTAAGGAAATCATAGCCGATGGCGTTCTCCATCAAAACTTTGGGGATGCCGATATCGGCGATTACCAGTTTACCGGTGTGCTCGGCTCCCGGATATAAAACATGACCTAGTTTGGCAAAGGCGAAGGTCACTGTGACGTAGGCCCGCACTGCTTCTCCAAGCACACGGCCGGTGGTTCCATGGATGCCGGATGGAATGTCTACCGCCAAAACCGGTCGGTCGCAGGTATTGATCAACTCAACCGCTTCCCGGTAAACACCGCTGACATCACTGCGCAAGCCAGTCCCCAGGATTGCGTCGACAACCACATCGGCCTTGAATATTTCCTCCAGATGCAGGGCTGATAATTGCCCTTCATGCGGGCAGAAATTAATCATTCTGGGAGGAAGTCTCTCCAGGTTTATGGCAGCATCTCCTGTAAAATCCTCTTGCTCGGCAAGAATCAAGACTTTGACACTGCAGCCCTTCTCGTTTAGCATTCTGGCAATTACAAAACCGTCTCCGGCGTTATTTCCCTTGCCGGCAATGACCAATACGTGATTCAGTTGGTCACCGAACTCAGAGAACAGAACTTCTACGCATTTCTGACCGGCATTCTCCATTAGCGTTATACCGGCG
Organism: Desulfuromonadaceae bacterium; assembly: GCA_036504875.1. GTDB lineage: Bacteria > Desulfobacterota > Desulfuromonadia > Geobacterales > Pseudopelobacteraceae > JACPFJ01. The sequence goes on along the minus strand of DASXUK010000002.1, from coordinate 112,287 downwards.
ATGCCGAACTCTTCAATCGAGCGCTTGTCGATCTCTTGCATGGTATGTGCAGTTACAACTCTCATGGAGTCTCCAGAACAACCATCGCAACAGCAAAGCCACCGTCATGCGAGAGGGAGAGGAAGGCTCTGCCTAGCTTGTAATCTTCGAACATCATTTGAGCCTTGCCGGTCAGATGCAGCTCGGGTTTCCCCAAGGGGTCATTTATTACTTCGATATCCAGCCATGAAAGACCATCTCTCAATCCGGTCCCCAGTGCTTTCAAAAAGGCCTCTTTGGCGGCAAAGCGGGCGGCATAACAGGCGGCAGTACCTTTTTTAGCCCGGCAGATTGCCAGTTCTTGCTCAGTAAACAGGCGTTGCAGGAGGCTGTTGTTGTTCTCGTCGATGAAACGCTGAAAGCGATCAAAGGCAACTATGTCTGTACCGATACCATAGATCATGCGTACTTGATCAACTCCACCATATCTTTGACAGCGCGGTCAAGTCCGACCAATACGGCGCGAGAGATAATGGAGTGGCCGATGTTGTACTCTTCTATGCCTCCCAGGGCGGTTATCGCCTTGATATTTACATAATTCAAGCCATGTCCGGCATTAACACCCATTCCAACCTTACGGGCCAGTTTAATGGCTGTATCAATGGCCTCCAGTTCTCGTGCCCGGCTTTTCCAGTCACTTGCTTCGGCATAGGCGCCGGTATGGATCTCGATATAATCGGCTCCGGACTTGTTGGCGGCTTTGATCTGCTCTTGATTCGGATCAACGAACAGGCTGACAACAATGCCGCCATCCTGCAAACGTTTAACGGCATCAGATATGGATTTGAGATTGACTATCACATCCAGGCCCCCCTCAGTGGTCAGCTCCTGGCGCTTTTCAGGCACCAGTGTGACCTGTTCGGGCTTGGTTTTCAAGGCGATGCGGACCATTTCCTGAGTGGCGGCCATTTCAAGGTTGAGTTTGGTTTTAATGGTCTGACGCATGATCGCCAGGTCGCGGTCCTGGATATGGCGGCGGTCTTCGCGCAAGTGTATTGTAATTCCTTCCGCTCCGGCCAATTCGCCAATAGCGGCTGCCGCTACCGGGTCCGGCTCAACCCCCCCACGGGCCTGGCGTACGGTTGCAACATGGTCCACATTTAATCCCAGCTTTGCCACGTCTATCCCCCATTCAAATTCAATTAATAGGACGTCTTCGCATTTTATATCTCCCCGATATGTTTCTTGACCAGATCAGAGATCTCATTGGCCCAGGTGGAGATTTCGTAGGTATCCTTACCTTCCAGCATGACCCGCAAAAGCGGCTCAGTGCCGGAATAACGAATCAGAACGCGCCCCTCGTTGTTTAGCTTGGCCTCCACGTCCTTGATTGCCTTGGCGATTGGCGCTATGGTCATTATATCAACCTTTTCACGAACCCTGGTGTTTACAAGGACCTGCGGGAGAGGGATCATGACTCGGGCCAGTTCAGATAGTGGTTTGTTCTGGCGGCGCATGATAGCCAACAGCTGCAGGGCTGACAGAACGCCATCACCGGTGGTGTTGTGATCCAGAAAAATCATGTGCCCGGATTGCTCGCCGCCCAGGTTGTAACCTTGATTGCGCATCTCTTCGACAACATAACGGTCACCAACCGAAGTTTTCACGATTTTGCCACCGGCCTTGCGTATGGCTATGTCAAGACCCATGTTGCTCATAACCGTGGCCACCAATGTCTTCTTTTTGAGGATGTCACGCTGCAACATGTCAGTAGCGCAAATGGCCATGATATGGTCACCGTCGACTTCGTTTCCGAACTCATCACAGACAATGACACGGTCAGCGTCGCCGTCCAGTGCAATGCCGATATCGGCGCGATGTTCCTTGACCGCCTCACTGATCACTTCCGGATGAAGAGATCCGAAGCCGGCATTGATGTTAGTTCCGTTAGGTTTGACCCCCAGCGGGATCACCTCGGCCCCCAGTTCCTCGAATACTGCCGGCGCCACCTTGTAGGCGGCACCATTGGCACAATCCAGCACGACCTTCAGTCCAGAGAGATCCATGTCCTGAGGAAAGGTGTTTTTCAGGAAGACTATGTAGCGTCCTGCAGCGTCATCGATACGGAAGGCTTTTCCAACTTCGGTGGCAATCGGACGCAGTGAGTCGATATGGTTGGTTTCGATTAACTGCTCTATCTTCAGCTCGATCTCATCCGGCAACTTAAATCCGTCGCCTGAAAAAAACTTGATACCATTGTCCTGAAAGAGATTGTGCGAGGCTGAAATGACCACTCCGGCGTCCGCCCGCATTGAAGAGGTGATATTGGCAATGCCCGGGGTCGGTAGGGGACCCACAATCAGTACATCAACCCCCATGGAACAGATGCCTGCCACCAAGGCGTTTTCAAGCATATAGCCGGAAAGTCTGGTGTCTTTGCCGATTACAATGCGATGCCTGCGCTTACTGCTGCTTTTAAAGATATAGGCCGCAGCCCGGCCCAGTTGCATGGCCATCTCGGTAGTCATTGGGTAAACATTGGCAACGCCACGCACCCCGTCGGTTCCAAACAGTTTTCTCACTGTTGAGGTTCTCCTTCAGTATAATTGGATATTCTTTTTCTCAGATCAATTTCAATAATGGCCGGTGAAACCCGCGTGACGCGGATGCCATCCGGCAGCTTCAGATTGGTTTCCAGATGGGAAAATAGGGTTTTGCCCGAGCTTATGCCCCTCAAATTTAGAATAATCGCCGTGTTTGAACGCCGCGCACCGTCAATCAGAAGGGAAGGGCCAACCAGAGTAACCCTTGTTTCGCCTGGAGGGGGTGAGGCCAGCTCGTATCCTGGAGGAGTATTACGTAATTCTACCGGAAGAACCAGGTCATAATGTACCTCTCGTGAAATCGCGGTAAAACTCCAAATACAGATTGCCACCGATAGGCTGAGCAGCCTGAGAGACCTGTTTCGAAGGCAATATTCTTTAAACTTAACAAGCGCGTTGAGTGCCGTTGTCATGAAATGCTTTCCCCCGTGTGAGCCGGTTTAGGAAGGCGTCTGCCGTCGAGGGATTTTCTCAGGTTTCTGGACAGCTCGGAAGAATCAACATCATAATTTATCTTGCCATCATGAACCAGAGAAATTTTGCCGGTTTCTTCTGAAACAACGATCATAAGTGCATCGGCTACTTCAGACAACCCCAGCGCTGCGCGGTGCCTGGTGCCGAAACTCTTGGCAATATCGGGGTTGTGCGACAGGGGCAGCAGACAGCCGGCTTTGGTTAACTTTCCCTTATGAATAATCACTGCTCCATCATGGATCGGTGAGTAGGGCAGGAAAATGGAATTGAGCAGTTCGCAAGTAACCTTGGCATCTATTTCAGTGCCAACCTGAATCAGGTGATCTATGGGGTGCTGACGCACCAGGACAATCAGCGCCCCGATCCGTTTTAAAGCCATTTCACTGACCGCTTTGATCAATTCATCGATGGTCTCGGTAATTTCGTCACGGATGTGAGGCTCGCTCTGTTGGCGGCCTAAGGAAAGGAAGGCGCGACGGATATCGCCTTGAAATATGATTGCAAGAATCAACAAAGAAGAGGAGAAAATATTCCGAAGCAGCCAGGTGGTAGAGGAAAAACCGGAAAACATGGAAAAATAAAAGCAGATGAAAAAGATCAATAGAGAAATCAGCAGCCTGCTGGCTATCTCTTTTTTCAGGACCAGTGCAAAATTATAGATTATTACCGCGACGATAAGGATGTCGAAAAAATCGAGCAGGGTGAAGCTGTCCAATAATTCGGGCATTCCATTCACCTGTTGCTACATTGGATTTACAGCACCAAATTTGGCATCAATAAAATAATCAACCTGCGATAATGGCATGAGCCATATCTGCTACATTACGCATCGTGCGGACATCGTGCACCCGCAGAATTGAAGCACCATTGGCAACTGCCAGGGCAACCGTGGCCGCTGTTCCATGGATGCGAGAATCAAAATCCTGGGATAATATCTTTCCGATGAATCCTTTGCGGGATGTGCCGACTAATACAGGAAATCCAAGGCCGGTTAATTCCCGCAAACGTCGCAAAATCTCAAGGTTACCGGCGATATCTTTTCCAAAGCCAATTCCCGGATCGATAACAATACGGTCCTGCTCCACCCCGGTTGCAAAAGCAATCTGTACCGAAGCTTCCAATCCCGATACAACCTCTCCCAGCAGGTCCTTATAATCCGTATTTTTTTGCATAGCATCCGGCTTGCCGCGGGTATGCATAAGCACTGCCCCTGCGCCAGTTTGGGCGGCCAAGGCCGCCATTGCCGGGTCAAAGTTAAAGCCGCTTATATCATTGATAATCTCAGCCCCGGCTTGAAGTGCCTCGCGTGCTACAGCGCTTTTCCAGGTATCAATCGAGATCGGGCAGGGAAGCTTGCCTTGCAGCAGCTCCAGTACCGGTATCACACGTTGAAGTTCTTCGGATGTATCAACCAGCTCAGCTCCCGGTCGGGTGCTTTCCCCTCCGATGTCAATAATGTCAGCGCCCTGCTCAACCATCTCCCAGGCATGTTTAACAGCCTGTTCAGGGGACAAATAACAGGTGCCGTCGGAAAAAGAGTCCGGAGTAACATTGAGAATGCCCATTATAAGCGGACGCGCCAAAGAAATAGTTCTTTTCGCAGTTTTCCAGATCGAGGGTAGCGCCACGGCATTTGCTAGGACTGTCCGTAATTGTGTTGCCAAGGCAGGAAGGCCAAAAGGCTGAAGGCCGAGTTTACCGCAGAGTTTTATTAATTGTTTTTCGGTACCGATCAAGACGGCATCGGTTCTTCCAACACTGCAGGCGACTGTACCACGGGCAACTGCAACATCTCCGCCTAGGGCCAGCAACTCCTGTTTCAGAATATTGGCTTGTCCGCAATTGATTCCGCCAAGATGCACACAGCGGGTGAGCATCTTGGCGGCCATCAGGGCGACACCAGTGGGATCAACTTTGATGCGGTATAGCTCGCGTTCGGCATCATTAGGTGTAGAAATGTCCAGTAGCCGTATTGAAAAGCTGCCGGAGGTTGTATTACTCACCTCAAGCCTTTATATCATCGGCGTTTTGCTCGGCAGCCGGAACAGCCGGTGCAGGGGCAAAGATCGGCGTACCGGTGGAAATAACTTGATCAACCTCGGCCCCGGTCAGGTTTTCTTTTTCAATCAGACAAAGCGACAAGTTGTGCAGGTTGTCAATATTGTCATGAAGCAGGGTCAGGGCCTTCTGGTAAGCCTCATCAACGATGCGCTTGATCTCTGTATCGATTTCCACAGCGGTTGCCTCGCTGTAGTTCTTGTGGGTCGACATCTCACGCCCAAGGAAAATCTGCTCGTCCTTTTTGCCAAAGGAAAGTGGCCCCATCTTGTCGCTCATGCCCCACTCACAGACCATCTTACGGGCCATTTCAGTAGCCTGCTCGATATCGTTGCCGGCCCCGGTGGTAAAGGTGTGGAATATGATATCTTCGGCAGCCCTTCCGCCCATTAGTACTGCAATGCGAGCCAAGAGTGATTCGCGTGAGTAGCTGTGCTTGTCTTCGATCGGCAGCTGCATGGTAACGCCCAAAGCCCGTCCACGGGGAATAATGGACACTTTATGAACCGGGTCGGTACCAGGGATCATCCTGGCTACCAGTGTGTGGCCGGCCTCGTGATAGGCGGTGCTCTTCTTTTCTTCATCAGAGATAACCATACTGCGACGTTCGACACCCATCAGGACCTTGTCCTTGGCGTTATCGAAATCAAGTGCCGCTACCGCGTTCTTATCCTCGCGGGCAGCAAGCAGAGCAGCTTCATTGACCACATTGGCTAAATCGGCTCCCGAGAAGCCGGGGGTGCCCCGAGCAATCACTGCCAGGTCGACATCCGGTTCCAGAGGAACCTTTTTGGCATGGACCTTGAGAATCATCTCACGTCCTTTTACATCGGGGCGGGGAACAACCACCTGGCGGTCGAATCGGCCTGGGCGAAGCAGGGCTGGATCAAGTACATCAGGACGGTTGGTTGCGGCAATCAGAATAACACCTTCGTTGGATTCGAAGCCGTCCATCTCTACCAGAAGCTGGTTTAAGGTCTGTTCACGCTCATCATGACCACCACCTAGTCCGGCCCCGCGGTGTCGACCTACCGCGTCGATCTCGTCAATAAAGATAATGCAGGGAGCGCTCTTTTTGCCTTGCAGAAACAGGTCGCGGACCCGGCTGGCGCCGACACCGACAAACATTTCCACAAAATCCGAGCCGGAAATGGAGAAAAACGGTACACCGGCCTCGCCGGCTATGGCCCTGGCCAGCAAGGTCTTGCCGGTACCTGGAGGCCCCATCAGCAGGACCCCTTTCGGGATCCGCCCACCAAGTTTGGTGAATTTTTTTGGATCCTTCAAAAAGGCGATTATTTCATTCAGCTCTTCCTTGGCCTCTTCAATGCCTGCCACATCCTCAAAGGTGATTTTGCCTTGCGCTTCAGTCAGGAGCTTGGCCCGGCTCTTTCCGAATGACATGGCTTTTCCACCGCCGACCTGCATCTGGCGCATGAAGAAAATCCAGATCCCTACCAGGAGCAGCAGCGGGAACCAGGAAATGAAGATGGAGAACCAGGAAAATTTTTCCTCTTCCGGTTTGGCATTGACGGTGATCTTCTTCTCGAGGAGTTTGTCGGTGAGATCGGCATCGGATGGTTTGTAGCTCCGGAATTCCTTGCCATCCTTGCCTTCATATTTGCCGATGATGTCATTTCCCTGGATGGTGACCGAGGCTATCTTGCCGGCCTCCACCTGGGTGATGAAATCGCTGAAGGTGATTTTGTCGGCTGTTGGACGCGGCTTGTTAAACATGTTGAAGAGCAGGATCATCATCAAGCTGATGACCAGCCAGAGAGCAAGATTCTTGTAAAACTGATTCACTGTTACCCCCGTAACGGAATGTGCCGATCAATTAGTTGTAAATTGAATAAAAATAACATACAGCAGCCATGTTTACAAGTGATTTGACCTGTTTGGGTCGCCACTTGTCGGTTTAAGTTGCGTTTGCTGGAAAGACTGGATCTGTGTTGGTTGAAAAAAGTCAATCGACGCAGGGAATTACTTCAGTATCTTCAGCCATCGCCGCGATATATTCTTCCGGTTCCTCAAGGCTGATCCTGCCAATCTTGCCTGCCCGCAACTCCCGTAAAAAAGCCTCTGCGGCCCGGTTTTGGTCGATCAAGCCGCCCGCGATCAGGCAGCCCAGGCGCCGCCCGATTTCATCAATCAAGCCGGTCGGATTCTCAGGCAAGACATCCAGTTTATAGCGGGACTTGATCAGCTCGGGGTAACGCTCCATCATGAAATTGGCTGCGAAGAGCCCCACGGTTGCGTAGTCGAGAGCACCGGCGCTGATAGCACCGCTGGTTGCCAGACGGTAAGCGGCTGTCTGGTCGCTCATGTCAGGCCAAAGCAGCCCGGGAGTATCGGTGAGGATAATGCCGTTACGCAGATCAATCTGCTGATTAGTGGTGGTGATGGCCGGCTTATCCCCGACCTTGGCCATGCTTTTACCGGCCAGTGTGTTGATCAGAGTAGATTTTCCAACATTTGGGATGCCGACCACCATGGCGCGGAGCGGTCGGCCCGGTTTGCCGCGTGATGGCGCCAGACGCAGGCAAAGCTTTGTAAGCTGGTTTGCCTCGCGGTACTGTTTAGCCGATAAAGGTAGGGCGCGAACCCCTTTTTCGGCTTCGAAAAAGCGAACCCAGGATTTAGTGACAACCGGATCGGCCAGGTCATTTTTGTTCAAAAGCTTGATCCAGGGTTTTCGCCGCAGTTCCTGCAGCTGATGATTGGAACTCGAGATCGGCAGACGGGCGTCCAGGATTTCGATGATTACATCGATAGATCGGATTGCATCCGAGATCTTCTGCAGGGCCTTATCCATATGCCCGGGATACCATCTAATCGTCATTGATCTGCCTTTTGTTAGGTTGGTGGGTGTAAACCGCTTTTATAATTTTAACTGACGCTTCAGTAAGCTTGCCAATGTTGGAAGTGCGCAGTCCGCAGGTCCAGATAAGGTGCTTGCCACTGAATATCAGCGGTGTCTGTCGTCGTTGGGACAGGGGCACCTTACTATCTATAAAAATATCCTTTATTTTTTTGCTGCCGTTCATGCCCAAAGGGACCATGCGGTCGCCGTTACGGTAGGGCCGGACCTGCCAAGGAAATGGGGCGTAGTCCTCATCGAAAACAGCTGTGTCGGCGGAGATTGATGCATGATCAATAGTGCCTGAAGCATAACCGATTGTCAGGGTTTCCCCATTGGCAAGCGGGTAATGCCCCGGCCCGCTGATGGTTATCTCGCTCAGGATGTCCGTTTGTGATGAATTGCTTATAAACTGCAGGCAACCATACTGGCGAACAACCGCTATATTTTGAGGTAAATTAAGCCTGGCATTGGGCCGCCCGGATATTATCAGCCGCTCTACTGCCTCGATGTGAAGGTTAGAGAGTAGCTTTGCATTGCCGATCAATCCCTTAAAGATAAGGCGATACACCCTTCTACGCAGGGCCGGATGCGCATTTCTAAGTATCTCTATGTCACATGAAGCAATATTTCCTTCGCACTCACAGCAGCGGGACATTAGCTCGCCCGTGTATTGGAGCAGAAGTTGGTCTTCATCCGCAAGTAGCCTGGCGCAAGTGTTGAGCCGATCCCGGATAGCTGGATTGTATTCCTCCAGAAGTGGCAATAACTGATGACGGATGCGGTTGCGTAAAAAACTGGTGTCAAGATTGCTGCTGTCCTCGCGGTAGGTAAGACCCTGTTCCTGCAGATAATGCTCTATTTCGGCTCGGCTGAAACCCAACAATGGCCGGATAATCCGGTGGTCATTTATGGCTGACATACCAGCCAACCCGCCTGCCCCGGAACCTCGCAGGAGTCGCATCAGCACTGTTTCAGCTTGATCGTCGGAATGGTGTGCCACAGCAATGGCACTCCCCAGTCTCAATACCCGCAATTCTTCTAAAAAGGCTGTTCGGGCCCGCCGTCCTGCATCTTCCAGGTTAAGTCCCTGTTGATGCGCAAGCTCCTTAACATCAACTCTACGGGTCTCAAACGGGATATTCAGGTCTGCCGCAAGTTTACGCGAAAAATCTTCGTCGCCATCGGATTCTATACCGCGCAGACAGTGGTTAAGGTGGGCGGCTACCAAGCGAAGCGAAAATCCATCAAGATTTGCAAGCAGGTGCAGCAGGGTAGTTGAATCTGCCCCGCCGGATATTGCCACTATCAGGCAGTCTCCAGGTTTAAATAGCTGTTTTTCAAGGATAGTGCGTGCAAAGCGTGCACGCAAGGCGGCAGATATGGTAGTCACTTTTTACCGGTTAAGGTGTTAATCTCGGGGATAATTTGCTGAATAGCGTCTTGCAGTGCCTGAAGCATTATTTTCTCTTTTTCCTCTTTTGAGGCGGATAGCGGGAGAGTTTTGTTTTCTCGCGAAGACACAGTAAAAGTCTTGGTTTTCATCCCGTTCAAAAAGATCTCAATATTAAATTTTAGTTCGTGTTTAATTTCATCGCTGATCGCGCCCTGATTGACATTCAAGAAGGCGTTTATATCGGTGATCATAATACCCCGGGCGGCGCTGGCAGGGAGATCGGCGGTGTAGGTGACTGAATAGCCGGCCTTCTTTAGTTCCAAAAGCAGTGCGTCGGTAATCCATTCCCCTACATTGCGGTCACTGACAAGGTCGGCCTGATGAACGCCATGTACGTTATTGATCGAGCCGATGATCCACTCCCCCTTGCTGTTTCTTGTATCAGACCGGGAATCCTTTCGCGAAACAGCAATATCACCACCATTATGGCCAAAGGATCGCTCTGCTGTTGTATAGTTCAAGTTGATTTTCTGGTCGACAGTGGCGCAACCCGCAAGAAGCGCGACAATAACCAAACCCGATATAAGAACTGTCAGTGACAGGATCCTGCTGCTCATGATAACCTCGTCCGTTCATCTCTACCTGTACTGATTACTATATGTAAAAAAAGCCGCGGATGCAATCCTCATAAGAAACTTCTTGCCTGATTTGAAGGCGGGGATTATAACTTTTAGGAAAGGAGAGTGGAAATGCAGTCCCCGGTAATTAATACAAGTGAGCTACAAAAACCATCTCAGGTTTTAGTTTCGTCCAAACCTCGGCCAGACCAAACAAAGACAATCAAAAAGTCTCCCGTTAAACAGGCCGCTCTTTCCCTACCTGATGATCTGGTCACGCTTTCCCCGGCAAGCCTGGAAGCATCTGCCTCCCCTGATAAAAAAACCTCGATCGCCGTGAGTGTCGAAGAAAAAAAAGCTCTCCTCAATCCCGCCTTTTTCCGCAAAGATTTTTCTGTTTATGGTTAACTCTTCCCGGTTCGGAAGATCATATTAAGTATAAAACTGAATAGGCTGAATAATAGGGCTGCCAAGAAGGCGGTGGAGTAACCGACTACATGAAAGCCTGCCACCAGGTGAGAGGCCAGGAAAAACATCAGCCCGTTGATGACCAGAGTAAATAGCCCCAGAGTCAGCACGGTTACCGGTAAGGTCAAAAAAATGACCAACGGTCGCAGGAACGTGTTTAAAAGCCCAATAACCAAGGCTCCGATAAGAAGATCCTGGAAATTATCGATCTTTATACCGGGTATCAGCTTCATCACAAAATACAGTGCAAAAGAGTTTAGTATCCATTTAAGTAGCAATCGTGTCATTTTTTCCTCATCGGCTATAGCCATCTCTTTTTCTTGAAAAAGGCGATCATGGCGGCTGAGATTCCCAGCATAAAAACCCACAGCACATAATAGCCGTAGCGCCATTCCAGCTCCGGCATCTGTTTGAAATTCATTCCGTAGACACCCACCAGAAATGTTAACGGCAGGAATATTGTACCCACTATGGTCAGAAACTTCATGATTTCATTGGTGCGGTTGCTGACACTGGATAGGTACAAGTCGAGCATCCCGGAAAGAAGATCACGGAAGGTTTCGACACCGTCAATCACATGGATGGTATGGTCATAGGTGTCACGGAAAAATAAACGCGCCTCATCACTGATCAGACTGCTTTCGCCTCTTTCCAGTTCAGAGGTTACTTCACGCAGCGGCCAGACACCTTTACGCATGAAGATAATCTCGCGCTTGAGGCCGATGATCCGCCTGAGCATCTGTTGGGTCGGCTCCTTGGCCAGTTCCTCTTCCAGGTCCTCGACCACCTCTCCCATCTCTTCCAGTATTTTAAAATAGCTATCCACAACTGCATCAACCAGGGCATAGCAGAGATAATCCGGCCCAAGGGTTCTGATGCGCCCACGGCCGTTACGGATTCGCTCGCGGACCGTTTCAAACAGGTCGCCGTCAAGCCCTTCCTGAAAAGACAGGACATATCCGGGACCCAGGATCAGGCTGATCTGCTCGCTTTCCAGGCTTTGTTCCTTGAGACCGGTAATTCTGGTGACAATGAAAATATAGCCGCCGTAATCCTCAATCTTGGGGCGCTGATTGGGATTGACGATATCCTCCAGTACAAGGGGGTGAAGCCCATAGCACTCGCCGAATCTCTTGATTAATTCAATGTCATGGATTCCTTGGACATTGATCCAGGTCACACCGGCTTTTTCCTGCAGGGGAAGGCACTGCTCGAGCTGTTGAGGATGCTCTTCCTGCCAGGTGTCCGGCGAATAGATAAAAGTGCTGATAAGGCTTTTACCAGTGGCCGGCACTTCGCCGGTATGAACCAGGGTGCCTGGCGGCAATCCGGCTTTGTGGGCATGGCCGCTGTAGAGTTTGCGTCTTTTCAATTAAATCCCCAAAATATAAGCCATATTCAGAAGCTCATTGTTCAGTTTCTTCTGGCCACCGTGTGAAACCATTTCCAGCAGGGTGGTGGTAAGCGAGTTGGCGGATAAGCCTACCATGATACCCTTGGTGCCGCTGAGAAGCAGCTCTACCGACCTGCGGCCGTATCGGCTTCCGAGGAGACGGTCAAAAACGGAGGGTGCTCCGCCGCGCTGGTAATGCCCCAAAACCGTTACCCGTGTCTCGAATCCGGCGCAATCCTTGATGCTGTCGGCGATTTGTTGTGAATGTCCGGCTCCCTCGGCCATAATGATAATGGCGTTAGTGCGCCCCTCATCGTAACGGCGGCGTAATTGAGCGCACATTTCCGGCAGGTCGAACTCGGTTTCGGGAACAATGGCAAATTCAGCACCAGTGGCAATCGCGCTGGTCATGGCCAGGTAACCGGAATTTCTTCCCATAACCTCGACAATAAAAGCCCGATCATGCGAGCTGGCCGTGTCTTTGATACAGTCAACAGCGTAGATGATGTTATTCAAGGCTGTATCGACCCCGAGAGCCATATCGGTATAAGGGATGTCATTGTCGATGCTGGCCGGGATGCCGATTACCGGGTAACCGAGCCTATCCAATGCCAGAGCGCCGTTCAGGGAACCATCGCCGCCAATTACAATCAACCCATCGACCTGTTCCTGTAAAAGATTGTCCAGGGCCTTTTTGCGGCCTTCCTCCGACCTGAACTCCTGAGAACGGGCAGATTGCAGAAAAGTGCCCCCGCGCTGGAGAACACCTGAAACCGCTTTGGTATCAAGTACGATATAGTCATTTTTGAGTAAGCCGGCAAATCCTTTCCGGTAGCCGATCATCTCGACATTATTGGCAATTGCCGTGCGCGCTGCAGCCCGAATAGCGGCATTCATCCCGGAGCAGTCCCCGCCACTGGTAAGGATGGCAAGTCGTTTCATTAATACCTCCTGAAGCTGTAATAAATTGGCTGCAAATATAAAAATCAGGCTAAAGGTTATCAAGGTCTCCAAGTGTTTCAGTCACTTGAAGGTGGTTTCAGAATATAAGGCTAACATATCTCTTTATATCAGAAACCTGCACATTAACACGCTTCCGTTGCCGAGTTTTAGGACCCAGAAATAGCACTATTTTGCTTTCCTGATCTTCCTCAGCCACTCCATCCGCTCAACAATATTCTTTTCATAGCCTTGCCCCTTAGGCTCATAAAACTTGCGTCCGATGATTTTTTCAGGCAGGCACTCCTGGCCGGAATAACCTTGGTCATAGTCGTGTGCATATTGGTAACCCTTACCATAACCTAACTCCTTCATCAGCTTGGTGGGGGCATTGCGGACATGCAACGGCACCGGCAGGGCGCCGCTCTTTCTAACTTCGGATAAAGCGGCGTCAATACCGCAATAGGAGGCATTCGATTTGGGGGCTGTGGCCAGGTAGGTGACTGCCTGTGCAAGGCTGATGCGGCCTTCGGGGAGTCCCACAAACTGGAAGGCCTGTAGGGCCGAAACAGCCACCTGCAAAGCCCGGGGGTCGGCGTTACCGATATCTTCCGAGGCCAGAATGATCATGCGTCTCAAGATAAAGAGCGGATCCTCACCGGCCTCCAGCATGCGGGCCAGCCAGTACAGAGCACTATCCGGATCACTGGCGCGCATTGATTTGATGAAGGCCGAGATGACGTTGTAATGTTCCTCGCCCCCCTTGTCGTAGAGCAGAGCTTTTTTCTGCAAGGCCTCTTGGGCAGTATCAAGATCGATCCGGTTATCTTGGGCCAATCCGGCCGCTACCTCAAGGGTATTGAGCGCGATGCGGGCATCACCGCCGGCTTGTTCGGCAAGGAAATTCAAGGCCTCCTCATCGGCGGATAAATAAAGAGATCCCAATCCTCTCTCGGTATCCTGCAAAGCACGCTCGAGGATGCCACGCACAAATAAGGGCTCAAGTTGTTTCAGGGTCAGTACGCGGCAGCGGGAGAGCAGCGGTGCAATGACCTCAAAAGAGGGGTTTTCGGTGGTGGCGCCAATGATGGTGACCACCCCTTTTTCAACATAGGGAAGAAAGGCATCCTGTTGGGATTTGTTAAAACGATGGATCTCATCGACAAAGAGGATGGTTCGTATGCCGCGAGCGGCATATCCTTCAGCCTCGCGGAAAGTATCCCGTATTTCCTTGACCCCGGAGAGTATGGCAGAGAAAAAGATGAAATGGGATTTGGTTTCGCGGGCGATGATGTGAGCCAGGGTCGTCTTGCCGCAGCCTGGTGGCCCCCACAATATAAGTGATGCCAAGGTGTCGGTCTCGATCATCCGCCGCAGAATATGCCCTTCACCCACCAGATGATCCTGACCGGTGAACTCGGCAACGGTGCGGGGTCGCATGCGTTCGGCCAGTGGCGCATTTTTGGGAACCGCCCACTTTTTTGAATCTTCGGAAGCCTTATCCCAAAGACCGGGAGTTTTCATATGCTCACCAAAAACAGTGGCAGGTTGGCAGTTCTGCTTTTCCTGACTGATGGTCCGGATATGCTGGCTGCGTCAATCAAGGTCGCGCCGGCTGTGACGCTTGATTTTTTCAGGTTTTACTCCCCAGATTTCACGTGCATATTCCGCAATGGTACGATCACTGGAAAATTTTCCCATACCGGCAGTGTTAAGAATAGATTTGCGTGCCCATTCATAGGGCTGCTCGTAAAGTTTATCGACCTCCTCCTGGCAAGCGATATAAGAGGCGTAATCGGCCAGTAACAAGTAGGTGTCACTGTTCAAAAGGCCATCGGTTATCGGTTTGAATAGATCGGGCTCACCGGGGGAAAAGCTGCCGTTACCGATCTGATCGATCGCCTGTCTCAGTTCTTCGTTGCGCTGGTAATAATCCCTTGGGCGGTATCCGGCGCTTTTAAGGCTATTGACCTGGTCGGCGGTCATGCCGAAGATGCAGATATTTTCCCGGCCGACCTCTTCCATGATCTCGATATTGGCGCCATCCAGGGTTCCGATGGTAAGCGCGCCATTTAAGGCATATTTCATATTACCGGTACCGGATGCCTCGGTGCCGGCGGTGGAAATCTGTTCTGAAAGATCAGCCGCAGGAAAAATCTGTTCGGCTAGTGATACATTGTAGTTGGGCAGAAAAACAACCCGGAGCAACTGGTTGGCGGCCGGGTCGTTATTGATTATAGATCCTACCGCATTGATCAGGCGAATTACCAGTTTGGCCATATAATAAGACGGAGCAGCCTTGCCGCTGAATATGACGGTACGAGGTGTCATTCTCTGGCCGGGATTGGCTTTGATCCGGTTATAGCGTGTGATCACATGCAGTACATTTAAAAGTTGTCGCTTGTATTCATGGATACGTTTGGTCTGGCAATCGTATATTGAATCCGGCAGCGCTTCGATTCCGGTCAGCTTAAAGATCTTCTTGGCCAGGCGCCTCTTGTTGGCCCGCTTGACCTCCATCCATTGTTTCTGAAAGTCCCGATCATCAGCCAGAACACGAAGCTTTTTCAGCTCTTCGAGATTGGTGGCCCAATCGTCACCGATTTTAGATGAGATCAGGTCAGCCAGCCAGTGGTTGGCGAACTTCAGCCAGCGGCGCTGTGTGATGCCGTTGGTTTTGTTGTTGAAGCGCTCCGGCCAGAGTTCATAAAAATCCCGGAACAGCTCTTGCTTGAGAATTTCGCTGTGCAGGGCTGAAACACCATTGATGGAATGACTGCCAACGATCGCCAGATGCGCCATGCGCACGTGTTTTTCACCATCTTCGCCGACAACCGACATGCGTCTCATCCGGTCTGCGTCGCCCGGGAAACGGGCCGCCACCTCTTTAAGGAATCGATCATTGATCTGATAGATGATCAGCAGATGGCGTGGCAGGATCAGTTCCATCATCTTGATCGGCCAAGTTTCAAGCGCTTCGGGCAAAATGGTATGATTGGTATAGGCAAAGGTCTGTACGGCTATGTCCCAGGCGGCATCCCAACTGAGCTGCTTCTCATCCAAAAGGATGCGCATCAGCTCCGGAATGGCCAGGGTAGGGTGGGTGTCGTTTAACTGGATGGCCACCTTCTCAGGCAAACGGCCGAGATCAGAATGCTTCTTGGCGAAGCGGTAAAAGATGTCCTGGATTGTGGCTGATGAAAGAAAGTATTCCTGACGTAACCGCAACTCCTTGCCTTCCAGCATATGATCGGCCGGATAGAGGACCTTGGAGATGTTTTCGGTTCGCATCTTGGATTCGACCGCGCCGACATAATTGCCCTGGTTGAAAGAGGTCAGTTCGAAATCGCGAGTCGATTTGGCGCCCCATAGCCGCATGGTGTTGACGGTGTCGTTACCGTAGCCTGGAACCGGGACATCATAGGCCAGAGCCATGACATCATGGGTGTCGACCCAGGAGTGGCATAGCTGGCCATTCTCACCTGAGTAGGCTGTTACCCGCCCCTGGTACTGGATCTTATGCAGATGTTCCTGACGGTTAAACTCCCATGGGTTGCCGTAGCGCAGCCAGTTGTCAGGTACCTCGTACTGGCCACCGTCGACTATTTTCTGATAAAACATGCCATATTCATAGCGAATGCCGTAGCCGTAAGCAGGCAGGCTCATGGTTGCCATGGAGTCAAGAAAACAGGCAGCCAGGCGGCCAAGTCCGCCGTTACCGAGCCCGGCGTCCCATTCCATATCCTGTAATTCATCGATGTTGATGCCCATTTCCCTGAGCGCATTTTCCCAGCCATCCATGATCCCGAGGTTGATCAAGCTGTTGCCCAAGGTCCGGCCGACCAGGAACTCCATCGAGATATAATAGATGCGCTTGGCATCATTGATATAGTAGGATTGCTGGGTATCGAACCAGCGTTCCACCAGCATGTCACGTACGGCAAAGGCTAAGGCCAGATAAAGATCAGTCTGGGTGGCGGTGTACTTGTCTTTGACCAAGGTATATTGCAGGTGGCGCAAAAAGGTTCTTTGCAGTTCCATCTTTGCCTGCCTCGCCTCTTCATGAAGGGGCGATTCGTCTTCCGGCAGGTGCCCCGCCAGTGGGCTCTGCAACTCTGGTGTGAGTGGTTTGATTTTGTCTAAAGAAATTGTATCGATATTCATAGAAGCCACCTTGACGGACATTAGAAAATCAAACTATATATGAATAGTGGTGGCTATTGCAAGTCGACAGCTTCGCATCACTGAAAAAGACAATATATCCGCAAGATCAAACAGCCGCGCTTGTACTTCTTTCCTTGCCTCGCTATTGTCTCAAAAAAAGCTGGGAAATTCAGCATCACCTTCCCGATTGACACATCTTTGTATTTATATTATCTTTTATGCCCTTTATGCTGCGTCAATCCTATGTTTGGCGGCATGAAACAAATGAACTGACAAGGACACAAAATATGCGTAGTGATACTTTAAAAAAAGGGCTTGAAAGAACACCACACCGCGCGCTGCTCAAGGGGACCGGCGTGCCTCAGAGTCAGATGGACAAGCCTTTCATCGGCATTGCCACCAGTTTTACCGATCTGATCCCCGGTCATGTCGGGATGCGCGACCTGGAGCGTTTTATTGAGAAGGGAGTGCACACCGGTGGAGGTCATGCTTTTTTCTTTGGTATTCCCGGGGTGTGCGATGGCATGGCCATGGGGCACAAGGGAATGCATTATTCGCTTCCGACCCGGGAACTGATAGCGGATATGGTTGAGTCGGTGGCCGAGGCGCACCGTCTGGACGGCTTGGTGCTGTTGACCAACTGCGACAAGATCACCCCCGGAATGCTGATGGCGGCTGCCCGTTTGGACATCCCCTGTATAGTTGTCACAGCTGGTCCAATGATGAGCGGCCGTGGCCAGGAAGGGCGCAAATACTCGTTTGTGTCGGATACTTTTGAAGCCATGGCACGTTATAAGGCCGGAGTGATCAGCGACAAAGAGCTGCAGGTTTGCGAAGATAATGCCTGCCCGGGTATGGGCTCCTGTCAGGGGCTCTTCACCGCCAATACAATGGCCATCCTGACCGAAACCATGGGCATGAGCTTGCCGCGCTGCGGAACTGCCCTGGCGGTTTCAGCGCTTAAAAGACGGATCGCTTTTGCCTCCGGCGAAAAAATCGTTGAGTTGGTTCACAATAATATTACACCCCGTAGCATCATGACCCGCGACGCTTTTGAAAATGCCATTCGTGTTGATCTGGCCCTGGGAGGATCGTCGAATACCGTACTGCATTTGCTGGCCATCGCCCATGAGGCGGGCGTGGAGCTGCCGCTGGAAACCTTTGATATTCTAGCCAAGGATACGCCGCAGTTGGCCTCAATGAATCCGGCAGGTGAATATTTTATGGAGGATCTGGATATCGCCGGCGGCGTAAGCGGGGTATTCAAACAACTGGGCAACAAGATCAAGGACACACCCACGCTGTTTGGGCTGACCACTTGGCAATTGGCCGAAAGCATACTCAATGTTGATGAAGAAGTAATTCGGCCGCTCAGTAATCCGATCAAAAAGGAGGGCGGGATTGCCATACTCACCGGCAATATCGCTCCAAAAGGGGCGGTGGTCAAGCAATCCGGCGTGTCTGACAAAATGATGCAATTCCAGGGAACCGCCCGCTGTTTCAACTCTGAAGAGTTGGCAATGGCGGCTCTGATGGAGGGTATTATCAAGTCGGGCGACGTAGTGGTAATCCGCTATGAAGGTCCCAAAGGTGGCCCGGGTATGCGTGAAATGCTGGCTCCTACTGCAGCATTGATGGGGTTAGGCCTGGGTGACTCGGTGGCGTTGATTACCGATGGTCGCTTCTCGGGTGGAACTCGTGGCCCCTGCATCGGTCATATTTCGCCTGAGGCTGCCCAAGGCGGGCCGATAGCTCTTGTGCAAGACGGTGATCAGATAGTTCTCGATATACCTGCCCGCAAACTGGAACTGTTGGTGGACGACGCCACGCTGGCTGCCCGGCGACTAACATGGCAGGCACCCGAGCCAAAGATAAAAACCGGCTGGCTGTCAAGGTATGCCAAAGTGGTTACCTCGGCCCATACCGGGGCCGTGACAACAGCAGATGATTAAGCTAGCAATGCTTTTTGTTTATAATGCTAAAAATTGGAGGAGTCGTTTATGAGGCGAATAACAGTAATGCTGTTTGCACTGGCAGGGGGATTTCTGCTCCTTATGACAGGCTGCAACTCCGACCCGGTCAAAAAAGACATCATCAGCTACTCTAAAACTGTTATTCCGATAATCAATAACTTCGATGATGTGATAGGGAAAAAGCTGGATGAAGTTAGCAAAGAAAAAGACAAGAATGTATTCATGAAGAAAACCAAGGGGGAGTTGTTGCCCATTCTGAAGGATTTCCGGGAAAAGGTGGTGGCTGTAAAACCGGCCAGCAAGGAGCTTCAGGATGTTCATAACTTGTATGTTGATATGGTCAACACAACCGAAAGCGGTATGAAGTTGCTGGTAGAGTCGCTTGAGAAGCAGGATCACAGTATATACAAAGTTGCCATGGATAAAATTAATGCCGGTCAGGATATGGAAAATAAATACAAAAGCGCCTTCAAAGAGCTTGCTACTAAACATGGTGTTGTTCTGGAACAGTAATCGTTCATATTGATGGTTATTTGCCTGTTTGAAAAGGAGGGGGGGTAATGAAAAGCTTTCTAATTTTTTGTCTGGCGGTAAGCCTGCTGACACTGTTAAGCGGTTGTGTAAATGTTGAACAGAATTTACAAAGCGCTAATGCCCTCCTGCTTTCTTCAAAAGAAGTACGTGAGGTCTTCCAGGGAAACACGGTCACATCCGGCACCGGTGAATCTTTTTACTGGGATGCAAATGGAACAGTGATCGGCAAAGGATCTTATGGCGGTCTCACTAAAGGAAGCTGGAATATTGCTGATGATGGTCGACTGTGCATCTCAAACTGGAATTCAAGCTACGCCCCCAG
Organism: Desulfuromonadaceae bacterium; assembly: GCA_036504875.1. Classification (GTDB taxonomy): domain Bacteria; phylum Desulfobacterota; class Desulfuromonadia; order Geobacterales; family Pseudopelobacteraceae; genus JACPFJ01. Next base: position 92,507 of record DASXUK010000002.1, on the reverse strand, counting down.
CGGTTGTTATAAAGTTTATTTTGATAATACCATGCAGCAGCGCAAATTGGTCGATAGCAATGGCGACCTGAAGTGGGCCGTGATCAATGTGGTAACCGGCAACCCTAACAATTTTTAAAAATTCGGAATAGTAAAGAATCTTTTGAGGTAATGCTATGAAAATGAACGGTGCACGAATAATGCTGGAATGCTTGAAAAAGGAAGGCGTTGATCTGGTGTTTGGCTATCCTGGCGGCACGGTGATCAACATCTATGATGAGCTTTTCAGTTTTAAAGACATTCGTCATATCCTGCCGCGTCACGAACAGGCCGGCACTCACGCTGCAGATGGTTATGCCCGTGCAACCGGCAAGGTGGGCGTTGCCATTGCCACTTCCGGTCCCGGCGCAACCAATACCGTAACCGGGATTGCCACCGCTTATATGGATTCAATACCCATGGTAATAATTACCGGACAGGTGCCGACCGCGCTGATTGGCAATGATGCCTTTCAGGAAGTGGACATCATCGGCATTACCCGCTCATGTACAAAGCACAACTTCCTGATCAAGGATGTCAAGGATGTTGCCACCATAATGAAGAAGGCCTTCTACATTGCCCGCAGCGGCAGACCTGGCCCGGTGCTGGTGGACCTTCCCAAGGATGTGCAGATTGCCCAGACCGAGTTTATTTATCCTGATACGGTCGATATCCGCAGCTATAAGCCTAACCTTACCGGGCACCCTAAACAAGTTGAGAAAGCAGTCAGCATGCTGCTATCTGCGCTGCGTCCGGTACTTTATGTAGGTGGCGGGGTTGTTCTCGGCAGCGCTGGCGAAGAGTTAACCCTTTTGGCCCGTAAATTATCGATACCGGTTACTACCACACTGATGGGGCTGGGCTCGTTCCCGGGAAACGACGATCTATCACTGGGAATGTTGGGAATGCATGGCTCCTACTGCGCCAACATGGCCATGACCCACAGCGATTTGATCATTGCTGTCGGTGCACGTTTCGATGACCGTGTGACCGGTAAAATCGCTACTTTTGCTCCTCACGCCAAGATTATTCATGTCGATGTTGATCCGACTTCGATCAAGAAGAATGTTCGCGTTGACCTGCCAATTGTAGGTGATGTCAAGGATGTACTGGGCAAAATGGTCAAGCAGGCTGACAAGGGCAAAGTCGCTGAATATAAGGCTGCTTTGTTACCATGGCATGAAGAGATATCTGGTTGGAAGAGTAAGCATCCTCTCAGCTACAAGAACAGCTCAACGGTTATAAAGCCGCAGTTTGTCATTCAAAAACTACGTGAGTTTTCTGATGATGATGCCATTATCTCTACTGATGTCGGTCAGCATCAAATGTGGACGGCCCAGTTCTTTCAGTTCAACCGGCCGCGTACCCTGCTGTCCTCAGGAGGACTCGGTACAATGGGTTTTGGACTTCCAGCAGCCATGGGGGCCCAGGCGGCTTTTCCTGGTCGCCAGGTGATCACTATCTGTGGCGATGGCGGAGTTCAGATGAACATCCAGGAAATGGCAACTCTGGTGCAGAACAAACTGCCGGTAAAGATTGTCATACTGAATAATAATTTTCTTGGCATGGTGCGCCAGTGGCAGGAACTCTTCTTTGACAGGCGTTACTCTCAGACCTGCATGGAACTTCCCATAGATTTTGTAAAATTGGCTGAGGCTTATGGTGCTAAAGGTTTCAGTACTTCAAAGCCGGGTGATGTTGAAAAAATCATAAAGCAGGCTTTTAAGGAAGAAGGTCCGGTTATTATGGAATTCAAAATAGCCCGGGAAGAAAAGGTGCTGCCGATGGTTCCTGCTGGAGCCTCTTTAAACGAGATGGTTTTGAACGCTTAAAGTAAGGTATATCTTTAAATATTGGGAGGGGTTTTCCATGCAACATACAATTTCTGTACTGGTTGAAAACGAGTTTGGCGTGCTGTCCCGCGTTGCCTCGCTCTTTTCCGGTCGCGGTTTCAATATCGACTCGCTTTCGGTTGCTCCTACCAACGAAGAGGGTCTTTCGCGGATGACGATCGTAACCCGCGGCGACGAAAACATTATGGAGCAGATTACAAAACAACTCAACAAGCTGATCGATATTATTAAAGTTATCGATTTCACTGAAGGAAGCGCCATTGAGAGAGAGATGGCACTGGTCAAGGTTACTGCCGAGGACGAGAGCCGCGCAGAAGTGCTGCGCATAGTGGATATCTTTCGTGCCAAGATTATTGATGTTACCCCCAAATCCTACACTATTGAGGCCACCGGCAATCCTTTGAAAATTGACGCCATCCTCGAGTTGCTGCGCCCTCTGGGGCTGAAGGAACTGGTGCGTACCGGTTCAGTAGCCATTGGCCGCGGCGCAAAGGGATGGAAGGGGTAATCTGTCCGCTCATTCGGTCTACGAAAAAAACCGCTATTTCCTTTGGGAGGTGGCGGTTTTTTTGATCATAATGGCTCAGGTATATGAATTATTTTACAGTTGGCAATTCGATGATGAATTCAGCTCCCTTGCTGGTATTTCTTGCTATTAAAGTCCCGCCCATGCTCTTTTCTATGATCATTTTTGCCATGTAAAGTCCGACTCCGGTTCCCTGAGCCATGAATTTGGTGGTGAAATAAGGGTCAAAAATTTTCTCGATAATATTATCAGCGACGCCTCCGGCATTATCACTGACAGATATAATATAGCGGTTATCTGTTTTATAGCAGCTTATTTCGACCCTCGGTTCCGGCAGTGCCCTTTTTATTAGTGCATCTTTGGCATTATTGAGGAGAATCAGAATAATCTGGGAAAACTCATTACTGTACCCAAGAACATGATCAGGACATACCCTTTTTACATCAATGCCGATTAAATGGTGTTGGAAGCCTGCCCGAACCAGTGAAACAGCTTTTTCCACCATTTCAAATGGGCTGAATAGGTGCTGTCCTGCATCCGGTTTGAAAAAATTCCGGAAGTTGTCAATTGTCAGCGAAAGGTAATTTAAGATGTTCATGCTGTCAGACACATAGCGGCTGTATTTGTCATTGTCCAAGTTGTTATCTTCAAATTCAAGCTGGCTACTTTGGATCAACAAACCAATGTTATTTAAAGGTTGTCGCCATTGATGGGCTATATTCCCCATCATTTCTCCAATTATAGAAAAACGAGCCTGATATAGCATCAGACGATCTTTTTTCCGATTTTTTTCGATCTCGTCGTTAATACGCTGTTCAAGATGTTGATTTAAGATTTCCAACTGACTTTGATGGTAAGCCAAGGCTTCTTTGGCCCGTTTTCGCTCATTCAGCTCAATCTGCAGCTGCTGGTTGGCATTGGATAGTTCTATGGTTCGTTGCTCAACCAATTTCCCGAGCTGGTCTCGATATATTTTCAAATCTAATTGGTTTTTGATTCTTGCCTTTACAAGAGGAAGAGTAAATGGCTTGTAAATATAATCCACAGCCCCCATTTCAAGGCCTTTACGCTCATCCTCTATATCAGCCATGGCAGTAATGAAAATAACGGGTATGTCATTTGTAGTTTTTTCGGATTTCAATTTCGCGCAAATTTCGTAGCCATCCATCAGCGGCATTCTTACGTCAAGCAGGATCAAATCGGGAGGAGATTCACTGTTGGCGACTTGCAGCGCATCCAGACCGCTGTTAGTAGCAATAACATCATAATCATCACATAATATCTCCCTGAGAACATCAATGATCTCGGGAGTATCGTCTATGATTAATACCCTGCTGGTCGTATTCATCTAGATTCCTAAAACATCAGCTCTTAATGCTTTGATTCAAATTTTTTATTTTTCAAATCTACTCCGAATCGTTTTTAAAAACTATGAAAAAGTCAGACTAGAAGCTAACAGGAATTATAAAGGGAAGTTATAAAATTAAGTCGCTTGGCTTGCTTACTCTAGCTTCTTAGCAGTAAGAGTTTAGGATCGGGTTAAAAAAGGAGGTTATAGAAGCTGACTAATGCTGTTAACCGTATTTGATTGACAGTCTCCATTGAATATATTATTTTCTATGATCTTTTTATCAATAGGTTGAACCGGTTTGCCGGATATTTTGCGTGGAGGATGTCATAGCATGAAGGTTTATTACGACAAAGACTGTAATCTGGCGGTTTTAAAGAAGAAAAAAGTGGCAATCATAGGCTATGGCTCACAAGGGCATGCACACGCCCTTAATCTTAAGGATTCCGGCATTGAGGTCCTCGTTGGGTTGAAAAAGGAATCAACCTCGGTGAAGAAAGCCAAAGACGCCGGTCTTAAAGTGGTTACTGTGGTTGAGGCTGCCAAGGTAGCCGATGTTTTAATGATACTGCTGCCGGATGAGGTTCAAGGCGACGTATATCGTGAGGAAATCGCCCCTTATCTTAAAAAAGGTGCCTCCATCGCCTTTGGACACGGTTTCAATATCCATTTTGATCAGATCCTTCCTCGTGAAGATATCAATGTTTTTATGGTTGCTCCTAAGGGACCGGGCCATATGGTACGCCATGAGTACTCCAAAGGTGGCGGAGTACCATGTCTGGTTGCCATCCATCAGGATCCATCCAAAAAAACGAAGGAATTAGCACTGGCTTACGCCTCTGCAGTTGGTGGCGGCCGTTCCGGCATCATCGAAACGACCTTCAAGGAAGAAACTGAAACCGATCTGTTCGGAGAGCAGGCTGTGCTTTGTGGAGGGATTTCAGCGCTGATCCAGGCCGGTTTTGAGACTCTGGTTGAGGCTGGTTATGCTCCGGAAATGGCCTATTTCGAGTGCCTCCATGAAACCAAGCTAATAGTTGACCTGATCTATGAGGGTGGCATAGCCAATATGCGCTACTCCGTCTCCAACACCGCCGAGTACGGTGATCTGACCCGTGGGCCACGCGTAATTACTGAAGAGACTAAGTGGGAAATGAAGAAAATTTTAGATGAAATCCAGACCGGCGAATTCTGTAAAGAGTGGATGCTGGAGAACAAGGCCAATAAGCCTACTTTCAATGCGTTGCGCCGACGCGGTAAAGCACACCAGATTGAGGAAGTCGGCGCTAAGCTGCGTGCCATGATGCCTTGGATTGGTAAAAACAAGATTGTAGACAAAACCAAAAACTAATAATTATTTCGCGCATTCCGACACCCCTTTGCCTCTGTGCGAAGGGGTGTCTGCGCATTCAGGCAGGTAGCATGAATAAATCAACCCCTTTTGCCAGGGAAGGCTATCCCTTCATTGTTTTTTCTTCAGCGATAGCACTGCTTCTGGCATTTTCCGCCTGGAAACTTTGTTCGGCGATCCTGGCGTTCCCTGCTGTAATTGCCTTTTTGCTGGCCGGTTTTGTTTTGTACTTCTTCCGTAACCCGGAAAGGATGCCGCCGGCAGACGATCTGGCAGTTGTTGCGCCTGCAGACGGGACCGTGATTGTAGTTGAGCGAGTTTTGGAAACCCCACTAGAAAGTGAAGCATTGAAGATTAGTATATTTATGTCCGTTTTTAATGTGCACGTCAATCGCGTGCCCTACAATGGTGTTGTAGCCGATAAATGCCACAATAGCGGCAAGTTTTTCGACGCCCGTGATGGCCGTGCTTCGTTTGAAAACGAAAGAAATTGTATCATACTGAAAACGGACAAAGGGCTTAGAATTGCCTTTGTCCAGATTGCCGGTTTGATTGCCCGCAGGATAGTAAGCTACCCTGGAATCGGAGATCGCCTGCTGCGAGGTGAACGTTACGGCCTGATCCGGTTCGGTTCACGAGTGGATGTTTACTTGCCGGTTGATGTGGAGCCTCTGGTAAAAATCGGAGATACTACTATTGCAGGTGAGACGGTATTGGGTCGTCTAAGCTTGAGCGGAGATATTGATGAACCCTGATGTGCAGGAAGAAAAACCCGAAAAACCGGAGAGCATAAAACGAGGGATCTACATTCTGCCGAATCTGCTGACAACCGGCAGCTTGTTTGCCGGCTTCTATAGCATGGTGGCCAGCCTGAACGGCAATTACAGCACCGCTGCCATCTGGATATTTGTTTCAGCTGTTTTTGACGGCCTCGATGGCAAGGTTGCTCGTCTGACCGGTACAACCAGTAAGTTTGGGGTAGAATATGATTCTCTGGCTGATCTGGTAGCCTTTGGCGTTACGCCAAGTCTGATGGTCTATTCATGGGCGCTAAGGCCTTTTGGAAGAGTCGGTTGGTTGGCGGCATTTCTGTTCGTGGCGTGTGGCGCATTGCGCCTGGCCCGTTTCAACGTGCAGGTTAACACGGTGGAGAGTAAACGTTTTGTCGGTTTGCCGATTCCGGCCGCTGCCAGTATGGTATCTGCAACCGTTTTGTTATTTCACCATTTCAATCGACTGCCCCAGGATTTTATACAGAATCCTAACCAGTTCAAACGACTGGCAATAATCACGCTGATCTACCTGCTGGCCTTCCTGATGGTCTCCAATTTTCGCTATTATTCCTTCAAAGATCCTGAACTGATTAAACGGCAACCTTTCGGATCGCTTGTTCTGGCAATTGTGTTACTCATTGTTGTGGCTGCCGAGCCGGTTGTCATGATTTTTTCCATTATGTTGCTCTATGTATTGTCTGGACCGGTTGGGTTTTTGCTGACCTGGCCTCGCCGACGCAGGCTTGAAAAGGCTTTTCATAAGGGTTACGAGGCTTCGCATCGCGAGGACGATCAGATGTAAGCTTGTTGCAGATGGTGGAGTAGGTTTTGATCAGATGATAGGATAAACTTTAACGGCTATTCCGGCCGGTGTGACATCCAGGACAGCATAACTTGGATTAGTTGTGGAATCAACCAGCGATCCAGGATTGATGAACGTTATGCCAGCTAGAGTGATTATGACAGCATGATGGGTGTGGCCAAATAAAATGATATCTGCAGCGAAATCAAAGCCTCTTTTTTCAAGTCGCCCTAACCGCTTTTTGACCCCGTACAGGTCCCCATGAGTCAACAACAGCCGCTTCCCTTCACATTCCCAAAGCAACTCACGCGGAGCAGAAGAGCCGCAGTCGCAGTTGCCCGCCACATTAATAACCGGTACATCAAGCAACTGCGCAAGCAGCGCGGCATCTTCGTCGCCGTCCCCCAGATGAATTATTGCGTCAAGTGGATCAACTGCGTCGCAGGCCTTAATAACCAACGGATAGTTGCCGTGCGTATCTGAGATAACCAAGATCCTCATCATCACACTTTAGCAGATCATAGTTTAACAAAAAAGAAAAACAGCATTGAGGCAGGTCAAATATGTCTAAAAGAACAGCTTTAATTCTCTCTGCAGGTGCCATTTTTTTGATGGTGCTGTTTGTTGTATCGGTGTTCATTGCCAAATCTCTCTTGGGAGAAACAGACAAACTGCCTGGTAAAACGGGCGTGGGTCTGGTTGAGGTCAAAGGAATGATCCTCGACTCAAGGGAAACAATCCGCCAACTACATCATTTTCTAAAGCAAGATAGCGTCAAGGCGGTTGTGTTAAGGGTTGATTCTCCGGGTGGGGTAGTGGCTCCTTCACAGGAGATCTACGAGGAGGTGAAGAAATTCGCCTCCAAAAAGAAGATCATTGTTTCCATGGGTAGCCTGGCGGCCTCGGGCGGTTATTATATCTCTGCGCCGGCCACCTTGATCTATGCCAATCCCGGCACCATAACCGCCAGTATTGGCGTTATTCTTAAATTATCTAACATTGAAACGCTGATGGATAAGATCGGCATAAAATCTTACACACTAAAAACCGGTAAATACAAAGATTCAGGCTCGCCTTTACGGAAGCTTTCCGCAGAGGATCAGGCAATGTTACAGGCCGTGATCGACAATACCCATGAGCAGTTTGTTCAGGCTGTTGCCAGTAGTCGAAAACTTCCCGTAGAAGAGGTCAGGAAAATAGCTGATGGCCGCATACTTTCCGGCGCACAAGCCAAGGATTTCAAGCTGGTGGACCGGTTGGGTACCTTGCAGGATGCCATTGATGAGGCAGGAAGGCTGGCAGGAATAAAGGGCGAGCCTGAGGTCATCCAACCGCCCAAAAAAAAGATGCATTACTGGGACATTCTGGCGGACGGGGTTGAAGAAAAATTCGATGGAACTCTAAGGAGCGCCTTAGGCGGTTTACGCATGACTTACGAGTGAGGCTGTTTGTGGTAGTTTTGAAATACCATAAACCATACAAACGCTTAACCTCTTTTTTTAAGTCGATCCGCGGCTTCCAGCAGGATCCGCTCGGTGGTCGCCCAGTCGATACACGCGTCAGTGATTGAAACACCGTATTTCAACAGGCTGGGGTCAGCCGATATCTTCTGGTTGCCGGCTTCCAGATTGCTTTCGATCATCACACCCGAGATAGAGTTGTTGCCACCTACCAGCTGTGTGATCACACTATCGAGTACTTCCGGCTGTTTCTGATAATCCTTGCTGGAGTTGCCATGGCTGCAATCGACCATTATGGTGGGAGAGAGCCCGTTTTTTACAAGATTATCTTCAGTATGAGCTATATCGGAGGCATTGTAATTTGGTTTACGCGAACCGCCCCGCAACACGATATGGACGTCAGGGTTGCCGGTTGTCTGGATGATTGATGTGCGACCTTCGCGGTTGATACCCAGGAAGCTGTGTGGATGAAGAGCCGCCTTCATGGCGTCAATGGCGATTTGTAGATTTCCATCGGTGCCATTTTTAAAGCCGACCGGGAATGAGAGGCCGCTTGCCATCTCGCGGTGAGTTTGAGATTCTGTGGTGCGTGCGCCGATAGCTCCCCAACTGATCAGGTCAGCTACATACTCGGGTGTGATCGGATCAAGCATTTCGTTTGCAACAGGCACCTCAAGGGCAGTGATTCTGCTTAAGAGGCCGCGCGCGATTCCCAGTCCTTTTGAAATCAGATGGGTGCCGTTCATATCCGGATCGTTAATCAGTCCCTTCCAACCTATAGTGGTGCGGGGTTTTTCAAAATAGACCCGCATGATCAAAAGTAGCTGATCGTTAACCTTGGCGGATAAACCTGCCAGTCGCTCAGCATATTCTATGGCCGCTTCCGGGTCATGAATCGAACAGGGACCCACCACAACCATCAGACGTCGATCGCGCCTCTGAAGGATTTCCTTGATCCCTGCGCGACTCTTGCTGACAAACTCGCGATTCTTTTCTGAAAGCGGGAAAACCTGGCGGAGTTCGGATGGTGCAATGATTGGAGTTATGGCAGTGATCTTAAGATTGTTGGTTTTTATCATGACTGTTGTCCATTTCTTATTTGATGTAAATGTTAGCTGTAGTAGTTTTTTATAGATTTGTCAAAGGGGAAGTAATATGAAGCGCGCCGTTTTTTTAGATAGGGACGGGACCATCAACGTCGAAAAAAATTATCTTTATCGGGTTGAGGATTTTCAATTTATTTCCGGAACCCAGGAGGGCATCCGTCTTTTGAACGAAGCCGGCTTTATGGTTGTTGTTGTTTCCAACCAGTCAGGAGTGGCACGCGGATATTTTACAGAAGAGGATGTGACCACGCTGCATCATTTCATAGACAAGCAGCTTGAGCAATCAGCGGCACGGATTGATGCCTGGCTTTATTGCCCGCACCACCTGTTAGGCCGGGGGAGTTATTCCCTACCCTGTACTTGTCGAAAACCACTGCCGGGAATGTTAATCGAAGCTGCTCGCCGCTATGAAATTGATCTGAACGCTTCAGTGATGATCGGTGACAAACTGGCTGATGTCGAGGCCGGTATTGCAGCTGGATGTCGGTCCATACTGGTGCGAACCGGTTATGGCTCAACAGAAGAGTCAATAATTCCGGCCGGAACAGAGGTCTTTGATGATCTCTTAGGTGCAGCGAAAGCCTTGACTGGTCTGCAGGATCGGGTTTGACATAGGGCTGTTAACTAATATAAAATACATCTTTTTATTAAATGGAGGATCTTGATCAATGGCACAGGGTATAAAAAAAGGCATCATACTGGCCGGGGGAGCGGGAAGCCGGCTTTTTCCGCTGACCTTAGTGGCCAGTAAACAGCTGCAACCGGTTTACGATAAACCCATGATATACTATCCCTTGGCAACACTCATGGCGGCCGGTATCCAGGATGTGCTGCTCATCTCAACGCCTCACGATACACCGCGTTTCGAGTCACTGCTGGGGGACGGTTCCCGTTGGGGTATCCAAATCTCGTATAAAATTCAGCCGGAACCCAAAGGAATTGCCCAGGCTTTTCTGGTCGGAGAAGATTTCATTAATCAGCAGCCGGTCAGCCTTATTCTGGGAGACAACATCTTCTATGGCAGGATGAACCTGGATCGAATCCTGGCCGATTTTGACGGCGGTGCCCGTATATTCGGTTATCAGGTCCATGACCCGGAACGATATGGAGTCGTTGAATTCGACGGCAATAACACGGTGCTCAGTATCGAGGAAAAGCCAAAGCAGCCGAAGTCACATTATGCAGTACCCGGACTTTACTTATACGACGAGAAAGTCGTCGAGATTGCCAAATCCATTGCCCCATCGCCGCGCGGCGAACTGGAAATTACTGATCTCAATCTTGAGTACCTGAGGCGCGAAGAGTTGTTGGTTGAGCGGCTGGGGCGGGGCATTGCATGGCTGGATACCGGCACTCACAAAAGCCTGTTGGAAGCCAGTATCTTTATTGAAACTATTGAATCAAGACAGGGCTTAAAGATTGCCTGTCTGGAAGAGATAGCACTTCGTCGTGGGTTCATAAATTGCGATCAGATGCAGGCGGTGATAGACCAGACTCCAAACTCCAGCTACCGGGATTATCTTGTGCGGGTGTATAACGAAGCCAATTTCTGCGGACTTCGTTAATACCACTTTTTGGTGATTTGTTTGATGACCTCTCGGACCTAACATGGATTCTTTTAAAAAATATGGTTTGGTATTGCTGATTGGCGGTGGCGTTTTTTTTGCGCTGATCTTTTATTCGCTCAACATACCTCATAATCGTGAAGCAAATTTTGTCGAACGGACTGTGATGACTGTTTTTGCTCCTATTCTTAAGCCTGCCTCGAAAGTAAGCTCATTTTTTGAGGCTGCGTGGATGGATTATATAAATTTGGTGAATGTACGTCGAGAAAACAGAAAATTGCGAGACGACATTAAGGTTCTGAATACCCGTATTATTGACGGAAATGAGGCCATTCAGGCTACTGATCGACTTAAGGAACTGCTGGGCATGAAAAAAACGGTAGATGTTCCTACTGTTGCTGCGACGGTTGTTGGCGAAGATGTCTCCTCCTGGTTTCGTACCTTGCTTATTGACCAAGGTAGTATGAATGGCATTCGCGAAGGTATGGCGGTTATCGCTGCAGATGGGATAGTTGGGCAAATAGTTAAAGTAGCGCCTTCTACATCACGGGTCTTGTTATTGACCGATCATGCCAGCGGTATTGCCGCTACCATTCAAAGGTCGCGAGCCCGTGGTGTTGTCAAGGGCAAGGAGGAAGGACTTTGTTCTCTTGAGTTCACAACTCGCGAGGAAGACGTAAAGGTCGGAGACCAAGTGATCAGCTCCGGAATCGGCGGAGTGTTTATAAAAGGGTTGCCGATTGGTGAAGTAACGATGGTCAAGCGGGGTGAATACGGTATTTTTCAAACTGTCAGCATCCGACCCGCTGTAAACATGGCCCATCTTGAAGAAGTATTGGTCGTCATGAAGGGCGGTTATGAGTAGGCGCGGGTTGTTGTTTTTATACGGTGCAATTGTTTTTGCCGTGGTTTTGCAGGTAGCGGTTCTACCAATCCATATTGAAACCCTCTTCAAGCCTGACTTGCTGTTGATTATCATGGTCTACCTGGCGCTCAGGGGCTCTTTTACGAGCGGTTCTCCACTGGCCTGGATGCTGGGATTACTTAAAGATACCTTCAGTGGTCTTTACCTCGGGCTGAATGCGTTTACCTTTTTGCTTATTTTTCTTATCATCAAAAGTGTTTCCGATCGTCTTTACACAGAAAGTGGTTTTTTATTCGTTGTTACAGTATCCGTGGCTACCGTGGCCTCGGTCGCATCCAACCTTTTACTTCTGCTGATGTTTACTAAAACCCCCGGCATTATATATTCGATGGCCTTAGGGCTGATACCACATCTGATTATCAATTCTTTTGTAGCCTCGCTGATTGTTCTGCTGCCTGGCTTTGCCCGCGAACAGGATGTTGTATGAAAGATCAGCGCTTTGTACGCGAAGTCATGGAATCAAAACGCAGGATTATGTTGCTCTCTTTTTTAGTAGGAGGCATTTTCTTTCTGTTGTTGCTACGCCTGTGGCATCTGCAGATTTTAAGTGCTGAAGACTATAAAAGCATGTCCGAGAACAATCGCCTGCGTTTTGTCCCGATAGCTGCATCCCGCGGTACCATTATGGATCGGAACGGCAAGATAATGGTCAGTAATCAGCCCTCCTTCAGCCTGGCAGTTATTCCCCAAGAGGTTAAAGATAAAAATGGCCTTCTGGGCCTGCTTGCCTCCCTTCTTTCTCTTGATCGGACGGAACTGGCTGAGCGTTGGGAAAAAGCCAGTGGTCGGGCCAAATATTACCCGATAGTACTAGCCTCAAATATTAATCGCGATCAAGTTGAGATTATCGAGGAGAATCGCCTGCGACTTCCAGGGGTTGAGATCGAGATGAAGCCGGTGCGGGAATATTCCGGCGGGGTGTTGGCGGCCCATCTGCTCGGCTACATCAGTGAGGTTTCAGAGGATGAGCTTAATAATAAGGAGTATGAAGACTATAATCCCGGAGATTACATTGGTAAAAATGGCATCGAGCGCGCCTGGGAACAGGAACTGCATGGTAGTGATGGTGGCCGGCAATTGGAGGTTGATGCTCGTGGCCGAGTTTTGCGGGTAATCTCCGAATCTTATCCTATTGTTGGCAATAGCGTTGTCCTAACCATAGATTCCAACTTACAAAAACAAGCTGAGAAAGCCTTTGGAGATCAGGCTGGCGCCGCGGTGGCCATGGACGTTAATACCGGAGAGATCTTGGCCTTTGTGAGCAACCCGGGTTTCGACCCCGCGTTGTTTAGTGGAAAAATGCCGGCGGAAAAATGGAAAGAGTACCTGGAGGATAAGCGCCATCCATTGGAGAATAAGGCGCTGACCGGTCAGTATCCGCCCGGTTCCACGTTTAAAATCATTACAGCACTGACTGGTCTTGAGTCCGGGAAAATAAATGACTCCAGTACTGTTAACTGTACCGGCAAATATACATTTGGAACATCAACATTCAAGTGCTGGAACAAGCGCGGTCATGGAATTACCAGCCTCAAAAAATCTTTGCGAGAATCTTGCGACGTCTACTATTATCAATTAGGCGAGCATTTGGGGGTTGATCAAATCGCCTTGACATCCAAAAAATTCATGCTTGGTTCCCCAATGGGAATTGGGTTGACAAAGGAAAAAGGGGGCTTAATCCCCACCACCGAGTGGAAGCAAAAGCGTTTCGGCAAACGCTGGTTTCAGGGCGAGACCCTTTCAGTGGCAATTGGTCAGGGATATGTATTGATGACACCGATTCAGATGGCTTCAATGATTGCTACCGTGGCTACCGACGGTACAATCTACCGTCCTCATCTTGTTAAACGTATTATTGATACTGACGGCAAGCCCCTTAAAGAATTCAAGCCGGAAATGATAGGCAAGACCGGCATAGCTGCTGAAAATTTCAAATTAGTGAAGCAGGGCTTATCAGCAGTCGTCAACGAACCGGGAGGAACCGGCGCCATGGCACGCCTTTACGATGTCCAGGTGGCTGGTAAGACCGGAACCTCACAGGTGGTAAAGCTCCGTGACAGCAATAAAGGCACTCCATATCAATATCGCGATCACGCGTTGTTTGTGGCTTTTGCACCCTTTGAAAAACCGGAAATAGCTGTTGCGGTTGTTGTAGAGCATGGAGAGCATGGAGGCTCAGCGGCTGCACCTATTGTCGGTAGAATGCTGAGAGCGTGGTTTGATAGCAAGAAACCGGTTGAAAAAGCTAGCAGGGCGAAAGGAGATGAGGTTAAAGGCGAGGAAAAAGGGTCAATGCCTTCCAAAGAACCGTTAAAAGAGGGGGCTGTCAGTGATTGACCGCCGGTTGCTGACAAACATAGACTGGACTCTGCTTGGACTGGCGCTGATTATCTGTCTGCTAGGGATCCTTAATATTTACAGTGCCACTACACCTTATAAGATCATTGGTGCTCCTTATTACATAAAGCAGATGTACTGGCTGCTGTTCGGTTTATTTATCATGCTTGTTGTGTGTAGTATCGACTACCATATTCTTGAAGATCTCTCCTACTGGCTGTACGGGTTTCTGATAATCCTGCTTCTGGCAGTGCTTGTTATCGGACGTCGTTCTATGGGAGCCACACGCTGGTTGCACCTTGGATTTTTTAATATCCAACCTTCCGAGTTGATGAAAATAGTAATAATAATTACCTATGCCCGTTTCTTCAATAACTTTCACTCTATTGATCGCCTGACTGTGAAAGACCTTTGTATTCCGATCGGAATCCTGGCGCTGCCGACCATGCTCATAATGAAACAGCCCGATCTTGGGACTGCTATCCTGGTCATCCTGATTGCGATATCCATGACTTTCTACGTCGGCCTTCGCTGGGGAACGATCGTAACCTTTGTCCTTGTCACAATCCCGGTAGCGTGGCTGGCTTGGGCCAAGCTGTTAAGGCCCTACCAGAAAAACAGAATACTTGATTTTCTTGATCCGGAACGCTCCCGGCTGGGCAGCGGCTACCACATTATTCAGAGCAAGATCGCTGTTGGTTCAGGCGGTATTATCGGTAAGGGCTACATCAAAGGAACTCAGTCACAGCTTCGTTTTTTGCCTGAACAACACACGGATTTTGCCTTTTCTGTTTTTGCGGAGGAATGGGGTTTTATTGGTTGTCTGATTTTGATTGTACTGTACCTTTCACTGGTACTGTGGGGGCTTAATATCGCCCGTCGTTGTAATGACCGCTTCGGTGGTCTTTTGGCAGTGGGGGTGACAGCCATGCTTTTTTGGCATATCGTCATAAACATGGGTATGGTTATCGGAATGTTCCCAGTGGTCGGAGTTCCGTTGCCGTTTTTCTCCTATGGTGGTACCTCAATGATCACTAGTATGATTGGTGTTGGAATACTTCAGAATATCAGCATGAGAAGATTTATGTTCTGATGGGAAGGTTGACTTTCGGTGGTTCATCTTGCTTTTATTATTGATTTAAATTAGTATTTGTCGTTATCAATGTTGCTTAAAAAGGATTAAGAATGATCTTTAGGAGTTTTCGCTTTGTTATCGTAAGTATTGCTATCCTCTGCTCAGCCCCGCTATTTCTGTTTGCTCAGGAAGAAAATAGTGTCGTTGCAATAGTGAATGGTATTCAACTTAAAAAAGCTGACTTGAATCAGGAATACTGGAAGTTGCTCCCCCAGAACCGGAATTATCACGGAAATGTTTCTGATGAAAAAACAGAGAAATTACGTGCAGAGGCTTTGCAAAAACTGGTGTTAACAGAGCTGCAATATCAAGATGCCTTAGCAAAAGGAATGAAGCTAGGTGAAAGTGAGTTAACGGCGGAGATTGAAAAGCTTTCCCGCAACTACAAAGAAAAAGAAGGATTTGAGGCCGCTATTGCTGGTTCCGGCTTTGATCTGAAAAGCTTTGCCAGGTTTGTGGAACGTACTGTTCTTGCTGAGCGCATAAGTATAGCCGAAATTGACAATCAGGCTGTAGTGCCGGATGCGATGGTCAAGAGTTATTACGAACAAAATGGATCACATTATAGTAAGCCGCGAGAATATCGCGCTAGCCATATTCTCATAAAATTTGATCCGGCTGCGAACGATGAAGAACGTGCTCGTGCTCGCTCCAGAGCCGAGGCTATTCTGAAAAAAGTGAGAGATGGCGGGATCTTTGCCGACATTGCTGCACAGGAATCGGATGATCTGACCCGAATAAAAGGCGGAGACATGGGATATTTTCATGCTGGTCAGACAGAGTCAGAATTTGATGCTGCCCTCGCAAAAATGAAAGTCGGTGAAATCAGCGATCTGGTGGAGACAATCTATGGCTATCACATTATCCAACTTGTTGAAAAAAAGTTGCCGCGTCAGCTTCCATTTGAGGAAGTTTCTAAAAAAATAAAGAATGAGCTTCTCAATAATGAAAAAAAGCGCCTTTCAGATCTTTGGCTGTCAAACCTCAAGAATAAAGCTGTGATTTCATATCCGGGAAAGAAGTAGCTTGAAGGCTATAGTTGTTGTTCCTACCTATAATGAGCACGATAATATAGTGCGTCTTGCAGCGGATATTCTTAAGCAGCATCCTTGTCTGCAGATTTTGTTCGTTGATGATAATTCGCCTGATGGTACCGGATGTCTGGCTGACGATTTGGCAGCTGCTGAAAAAAGAATTCAGGTAATCCATCGATCAGGAAAACTTGGCTTAGGGTCTGCATACCGAACTGGGTTTAAAGTAGCGCTGGAAATGGGTGCAGACTTTATTATTGAGATGGATGCGGATTTTTCACATGATCCTGCTGTGCTCCCTTTGTTTTTAGAGAGTATCGCTGATTGCGATCTGGTGATTGGGTCTCGCTATCTCAACGGTGTCAGTGTTGTTAACTGGCCTATTCGCCGGTTGATACTCAGCTATTTCGCGAGTGTTTATACCAGGCTGATAACAGGTCTAAAAGTAAAAGACTGTACAAGCGGGTTTAAATGTTTTCGCAGAGCTACCCTTGAAAAGATCGATGTCGACAGCGTCAGATCGGATGGATATTCCTTTCAGATTGAAATGAACTACCGTTGTATGGAGAAGGGCTTTCAGATTGTGGAGGTGCCGATAATTTTCATTGATCGCCACGCCGGCAGTTCCAAAATGTCCCGGAGGATCGTACTGGAAGCGATTGCAATGGTCTGGAAGCTCAAATTAAGCAGCTTGTTCTCAACTTTTTTTGGCATAAAGAAGGTGTAAAGTGTCTGATGCTTTCTGGTCGGTAGTTTTAATAACGGGAGTTGTGGGATGGATAAGTTCCACATTGGTTTTCATTTTTAAGGCATTTCCTGCACGCGGGCAATTTGAAGGCCGTCCTGCGCTTAAATGGGGGTTTGCAGTGGTTGGGTCATTTGCAGTCTGGATTGTCGGTCTTCTTAATGCTTAAACTAAACCTTATAGGCAGGATTGGTTTTCTAAAGCTTTGTCTGATCATGGCAATCCTCGGAGGCTGTGCTTCTGCAAAATTGGATCCGGCCGCCTGGCGTGATTCGCGTATTGATCTTACCTGGCCGCTTGAGCCTGAGACACCACGCATCAGGTTGTTACGGGTTGTTAATGGACCCGAGGATGTACTTGTTGCCAATAAAGGGGCAGTGGGTAAATTTTTAGACTTATTTGCTGGTTACAGCATGGATTATATAGGTTTTTATACGCCCCATGGCATGGCTGCTGATGGTGACGGCTTACTTTATATCGCCGATCCCTCACTTGGCTTGATACATAAATATAATCTTGCTTCGCATGATGTCACTTTTATTGTACAAGCTGGTGGAAAGCCTTTTGGCAGCCCGGTGGGAGTGGCTCTCGATAAGGATAAAAATCTTTATGTAACCGATTCCCAAACCGCCGGAATATATAAGCTCAACCAGGAAGGGGCCCTGATAAAGGAGCTGGATGGCAAAGGAATGTTGAAGAGACCTGCTGGAATTGCGCTAACCTCCAAAGGTGATAAGGTCGTTGCCGATATCGAGGCGAATAAAATATTTATATTTGGCAGCGATGATTTGTTAAAGAATGAGCTTCCGGGACCTGATTTTCCGGAAAAGCTAAACATGCCTACCTATGTGGCGGTTGACAAGGCCGACAACATTTATGTTACCGATACCATGAACTTTACAGTCAGGATTTTCGATTCCAATGGAAAATACATAAGAAGCCAGGGACAGATAGGTGATACGCCCGGTTCATTTGCACGTCCGAAAGGGATCGCTACAGACAGTGATAGGAATCTGTATGTTATGGATGCAATTTTTGGCAACTTTCAAATATTTAATCCGCAGGGACGATTACTTCTGTATGTTTCCCAGGAGGGGGCGCTGCCGGGAGAGTTCATGCTGCCAACAGGTATCTTTATAGATCGGGATGACCGGATTTACGTCTCGGACTCTTTCAACCATAGAATCCAGGTTTTTCAGTATCTAAAACAAGGGGTGCAGCAATGATATCTTTTCGCAACTCCCTCATAATAATCGGCACAGTTTTCCAACTGCTGTTCTTGTTTGTTTTTTTGGCTGTGGGGGCAGGCCCAAAGGTATCGGAGGAACTCAACAAGCATAACCTTTCTTCGGACGTGTATAATGTGTCACAAAACCCATCGCTTTGGACCAAAGTCAGAGATAACCCTATCATCAAGTATAAGGCAGTCGCTAGCAGCGATTATATCAATGGCCCACCAAAGGGGCGCCAGGTTTGCATATTCTGTCATACCCCCCATAGCGCTAACACCCATGCCGATCAAACTCCGCTCTGGAACCGCAATTTTTCAGATCCATCGATCGGATTTCAGCGATTTTCATCCGCCACGTTAAAGATACGTCTTAATTCAACTATCAGTGGCAATGCCGGTTATACTAGTGGATGGAAGCCGGATGGATCGTCAAAGCTTTGCCTTAGTTGTCATGACGGCGTCTCTAAAATCGGCAGTGTATGGCGGGGGGGGAGTATTACCATGATTAGCCCCGATTACCCGAGTGGCTCTACCCTCTCAGCAATTTCTGGTCTGGCCTCCTTCAAGCCGAACCTTGTTGATCCGAGTAATGATAAGATGAAAAGAGGACACCACCCAGTCTCTTTTAAATACAATGCTGTTCAACAGTCATTAAGCACTGTGTCGAGGGGTTTCAGGCTTCCAACCGACAAGGAATTACAACTAAGAAACGGCAAGATGCAATGCACCACCTGTCACGATCCTCATCAAAACCAATCAGATGATACTGCTTGTTATAACGCTGCCGGTACAGCTTTGGCTGCCTGTTCTGCAACTGATTCCAGAAAAGTGGCACCTTTCTGGAGACTGCATAAGGGTAGTAATACAGCTGTTCAAGATCAAAGGGCCTTATGCGAAAATTGTCATAGCTTTCCAACCAGGAATTTATACAACCCAGATTGGCCTTCCATGCCATAAGGGCAGAATCAGAAAGGTAAAGCCATGAAAGCAAAGAGTATGGAAGTAATTGGGTTGTCGGTGTTGATTCTGTTAACCCTGTCAAGCATACTGCTCGCATCTGTAACCCCCGATCATCTGGATCCCAAGATTGTGCCGCTTGGTTGCGCCGCCTGTCATCTAGGTTTCAATTTCAATGATGGTGGCGGGTCTTATAAATGCTTAAGTTGTCATGGATTAGCTAATACAGCAGCCTTGCGCCAGCCCCACCAGACGCAAAATAAAAATATTGCCAGAGAATTTTCCAAAAACTACCGCCATCCCTCCTTTAATAAGCGTAACATTCATGGTTCAAATGAAATTTTGCCTGAAAAAGATCAAAATATGCCTCGCCATGCCGAGTGCGCCGACTGTCATAGCCCCCATTTTGTTTCAAGCCAGTATCCATATGCCGGATTGAAAGGTAAAAAAATCGGTAACTTTAATTCGCCGATCAAAAAAGAATTTGAGCTCTGCTACCTTTGCCATGCAGATAGTGCAAATCTGCCGGTGAAGTCTACCAATAAGCGCATAGAATTCTCTACCAACAACCCCTCTTTCCATCCTGTGGAAGGGGAGGGCAAAAACTTGGCTGTTATCAGCCTGCTGCGTCCCTACCGGGAGAAAAAAGGAGCTGCCAATGATGTCTCTGTCATCAAATGCGGCGACTGCCATGCCAGTGATGATCCCAACTCACCGCGTGGCCCACATGGATCAAAGTATCAGGGCTTGCTGGTTGAAAACTATACCACTGGAGATAATCTCACAGAGAATAGTTTTGCTTATGCCCTCTGCTATCGTTGTCACAAACGCTCCAGTATTTTAGGCAACGAAAGTTTTCCCTCCCATTCCCGGCATATAGCCGGAGAACGCAATTTTAAAGGTGGCGGCACCTCATGCTATACCTGCCATACATCCCACGGCAGCGTAGAAAACAGATATCTAATTCGTTTTAATCGAGATTACGTAACTGAAAGCTCCACCGGTAAGCTTAAATTTGTAGAAAAAGGCACCTATAGTTTTCATGGTGAATGCTGGCTGACCTGTCACGGTGTTGATCATAACCCTAAAACGTATTGACAGGCGGAGGACATGCCATGGGCCGTCCTGAACGCTGTTTCCTTTTTTTTCTTAACTTTTCATTTTTTCTGATTTGTTATAGTTCTGCCGATTGCACACCCTTGGTTGGCGATAACCCGCACGGCAATACAGGCGCTTGTTCTGTTTGCCACATAATTTCTGCAGATCAGTTAAATAATCCCTCTGTTCCTGATTCAATCAAAACCAAATTGAAAGCTGATCCGGTTGCACTTTGTCAGGGATGTCACGGTACCGGCTTTGGTCACGGCATTGGTGAAAAACCTGTTATAAAGTCAACAGAATTGCCACTTGGCGAAGATGGCTCGATAAACTGTGCTGTAACTTGCCACCAGATGCATGATCCGACAGTTGTGACACAAAAGAATTTTCTTCTGCGCTTGCCATCTGAAAAATTATGTTTTTCCTGTCATGACAAATGACGTGCAACCCTCCTGAAAAGCATGGCTCCGGAACCTTCTAAATCCTTTTTGTTGTTTGATTTTTAGGGGTTCTGTGATAAGAGATAGAGTATGGCGCTTTATAAATGCAAGCTCGGTGCTTCAGATGGAAAAATCCTGTACAGAGAAGTCGAAGCGGCAGAGCCGGGATTGCTTCGAAAAAACCTGGAAGAGCAGGGTTTTTTTGTTTTTGAGGTAAGAAAAAAAACATTTCAGTTTCTTTTTGAAAAAGGCCTCAAACGGCGCCGCATCGATAACCGTACCTTACTCACCTTCAATCAGGAAATGTTGGTATTGATCAAGGCTGGCATGCCCATCATGCAAATCCTTGATGCGATTCTGGAACGCCATGAAAATGATAAAATGGCCGAAGTCCTGCGCCAGGTCAGAGAAGATGTAAAAGGTGGGACTGCTCTTTCCTCGGCCTTGGAAAAGCACGGCCGGCTTTTTCCGCATCTCTACATAGCTTCTATCAGAGCAGGAGAGAGAACTGGCGACATAGCGCACACAATTCGACGTTATATTGAATTCCTGAAGCGGGTAGACTCGATCCGCAAAAAGATCGTTGCAGCGCTTTTCTATCCGTCAATTTTGGTTATTTTCGCCCTGATGGCAATAACGCTTCTACTGGTCTATGTAGTGCCTACTTTCAGTCAGGTTTATTCCGATGCAGGTTCGCAGTTACCCGCACTTACCCAGGTGCTGATAGCGTTTACCTCGGTTTTGAGACGGTACTTCTTGTTGGGCCTGGTGACTGTTTTTGCCGGAGCGGCATTTTTTCGTTCGTGGGCAACCACAGAATCAGGCAGATATAAAGTTGACCATTTCAAGCTAACTATTCCTTACGCGGGTGAAGTCTTTACAAAATATTCGGTGGCTAGCTTCAGTCGTACCTTGGCCACTGTGTTGGGCAGTGGCATTCCTATTATAGAATCGCTGCGCATGTCCATCGGCACGCTCAATAATCTCTACATGGAAAAGAAACTGTTTGAGGCAGTGAAGTTTGTTGAAGAGGGTGGGAAGCTTTCGACCGCTTTTGAGCGGGCAGATATTATGCCGCCACTCGCACTGCGTATGCTTGGTGTTGGCGAAGCCACTGGTTCTCTTGAGGACATGCTGATAGACATCTCCGATTATCTCGAAGATGAGCTGGAAGAGCGGATGCATGTTCTTACCACCGCTATTGAACCTGCGATCATGATTATCATGGGAGTAGTTATAGGGGTTATTATTCTCGCGATGTATCTGCCTATATTCAAAATAGCCGGAACAGTTGGTTAGCCTGGGAGTGTGATGCAGTCCTACAGACGCAGAAATATAGGTACCATCCTCCTGGAGCGGGGCAGTTTGACCCCTGATCAGTTCCAGTCGGTACTGGACTCTTTTGCTTTAAGCAAGCTCCGTTTTGGCGAGTTATGTGTCCGTGAAGGATATATCGCAGAAGAAGAGCTAGCTCATGCCTTGGCGGAACAATTCAACCTGGCCTATGTTGATCTGGGTGACTTCAGAATGGATGAGGAACTTCTGAATTCTCTTCCCACTGATGCGATTTACCGTTTCCGCTTTGTGCCGCTTGAGATGACTGATGATGTCCTGGTGGTTGCTGTTGCAGATCCGACGGATGTTGTTAAACTGGATGAGTTGGAGCTGTTGCTGGGCCGTCACCTGCAAATCAAAATTGCTACCGAGTCGGCCATCGCATCGGTAATCAAGACCGGTGAAGGCACTCGTCGCGTTCTGCGAGAGGTTTCCGAAGATTTCATGCTCCAATTGGTCAAAGAGACCGACCGGGGCGAGGAGGTGCTCTCGGTTGAGGCCATCTCTGAAGACACCAGCCCGATCATAAAGTTGATAAACACAACTATTCTGGATGCCTTAAATCGTAGGGCCAGTGACATTCACATCGAGACCGGCCACGAAGGTGTTGATATCAAGTACAGGATCGACGGAGTTCTATACCGAGCCAACGAGCCGATTGATCTTCATTTCCAGGCCCCGATTATTTCTCGTCTGAAGGTTATGAGCGAGCTCGATATTTCCGAGCGACGAATACCACAGGATGGGCGTTTCAAAATTCGTTTTGGTGAAAAATCTATAGATTTTCGTGTTTCGATCATGCCCAGTGCCCTGGGTGAAGATGCCGTCATCCGTATCCTCGATAAGGAGAGCATCGCCAGCGATCTGAAGGGGCTTACCCTTGAGAATCTCGGCATCAATGAGCGCGAGATAAAGCGGCTGCGAAAGAAAATCCGTGAGCCTTACGGCATGGTTCTGGTCACCGGCCCCACCGGTTCCGGCAAGACAACCACTTTATATGCTGCTTTGAGCGAGATTCACACCGGCGAAGACAAAATAATCACTATTGAAGATCCGGTTGAATACATGCTACGTGGCGTACTGCAGATTCCGGTCAATGAAAAAAAAGGCCTCACCTTTGCCAAAGGGTTGCGTTCGATACTTCGTCATGATCCCGATAAGATCATGGTTGGAGAAATCCGTGATTCGGAGACCGCACAGATCGCGGTGCAATCAGCCTTGACAGGTCACCTGGTTTTCACTACCGTCCATGCCAACAACGTGTTTGATGTGATCGGTCGCTTCATCCATATGGGTATCGATCCCTATAATTTTGTTTCATCCCTGAATTGTGTTTTAGCTCAACGTTTGATCAGGAAGCTGTGTACGAAATGTCGTCGCCCAATGACTTACAGCGATGAGGTCCTGCGCGAGGCGGGGGTTGACCCTGAGGTGGTCCGGGGGGCAACCCTGTATGAGGCCAAAGGATGCGACGAATGCAACAACACAGGTTACCGTGGACGCTCCGCAATTGTCGAACTGATGGAGCTGAATGACGAAATAAGAGATTTGATCATTGCCAAGGTTCCAGCCACCCAACTCAAAAAGGCTGCCCGCGCGGCCGGCGTAGTTTTCCTGCGTGATTCAGCTGTAGAGAAACTTATTGCGGGGGATACGACCCTCAAAGAGATCAACCGCGTCACTTTTGTGGAATGACGGAAACGGATAAATAATGCTGTTCTCAAGGAAATCTCTGGGTCTTGAGATAAACCAATCCGGTGTTGCGTTTGCCTTGCTGGGCGGGTCTCCGGCATCTCCGCGCCTTGAGCGGGTCTCTTACCGTTCTCTGGCTCCCGGTATCATACGGGTTTCACTACGCGACCCAAATATACTTGATCCGCAGAGCCTTATAAGCCAGTTACAGGATGCTCATAATACCCTTCTCACCAAAACTGATCGCCTCTCAGTAACCCTGCCGGATACGGTGGGCCGGATTATGCTGATGGATGTGGAGGCGCGTTTCAAAAGTCGGGCAGAGGGTCTTGACATCATTCGTTGGAAGCTTAAAAAAAGCATGCCCTTCGATATGGCAGATACCCATCTGGATTACCAGCAGCTTACGGTTCGTGAAAATGGAAATCTGGCCCTGCTGGTAGCATTAGTCTCCCGCACGGTGATCAGCCAGTATGAAGAACTGATTTCTTCGGCCGGGTTTGTACCGGCGCGAATTGATTTTAACTCCTTTAATCTTTTCAGATGCTTTGAACGTCGACTGGCTTTTCTGGAAGATGGCGCTTTGGTGACCCTTTTTGGTAATACTCTGGGTATAACAATCTTTTCCGACGGGATACCTGAGTTCATTAGAATTAAGGATCTGTCCGCAGCTCAAGTCATTGACAGCCGTGTGTATATGGAGATTAACAGTTCTTTTCTAGTACATCGTGAGCGGTTTCCCGAACGGGTTCTATCGCAGGTGGCCTGCCTTGCTCCCCCGGATATTTCTTATGATTTCTGTAATATGGTTTCCGAGGTTACCGAGTGTGAGTCAGTTTTTCTGGAGACGAAATCCGTGGTAGTCCCGTCTGATACTGCTCCAGCTGACCAGGCCTCACTTTTTCCGTTCACCACTGCCATTGGCGCAGCACTGAGGAGCCTGTGATGCGCTATACCATCAATCTTGCAACCAGGTCTTATCTGGATTACCGGCGGGTAAACCAGATATTAATACTTTTAATAACTTTGCTCCTGGCCTTGCTGGCGTGGAATGTGAGCCGTTTTTCGATGAACCTTGGAGAACTGAGTAGCCTTAAGGCCGACAGCGCAGCCTATGAAGGGCGGCTAAATAATCGTCCAGCGGGTGTGTCTGAAAAGGACTACACCCGGATGCTGGAGAGTATTCGCTACTTTAACGGCATTCTGGAAAAAAAGAGTTACCCCTGGCTGTTGATTCTTGAACAGCTTGAGAGAGCTACCCCGGAAGGTGTAGCCCTGGTATCCCTGACACCTGACAAAAAAAACGGAGAGTTGGTAATAGAAGGAAGAGCAAAAAACTTCACTATTATCAGATCGTACTTGGATAAGCTGGAGGATTCCAAAGCCTTTCAAAACATCCTGTTGCAATCTCATCATGTGATTGCTATGGGTGAAAAGGTAAGTGGAATTCAGTTTCGGATTTCATGTCAGGCGGTGATGCGATGAAGCAGCTTCTACTGGAGCTGTTCCAACAGAAGAGACGCAGCCTGATAATGGTAGTGGTGCTGCTGCTAGTCAACGTTGCTTTTTATGCAATTGTTAATGGCTATCAGGCTGCTGCTCTAAAAAAAGCTCGGGCCAAGTGGGCTGGCCTGCGCAGTCGTTTAGCGGCAATTGAACGAGGTGACGTGAATGCACGGTATCGCCAGGGTAAGACCGATCTGGAGAAGCTTTATACTCACATCCCAGTCAGAAGGCAGTTCCCGCGAATGCTTGGAGATATACTGGATATCGCTGCATCAAACGGGGTGGCGACAGGTGCAATAACTTATAAACCGCAGTCGATCAAGGAACAAAAACTTTTAGCGTATGGCGTTACAATCGGTGTTTCCGGCAGTTATGCCGCAGTAAAAAGTTTTTTGGCCGATCTGCAGAAAAGCAATGAACTAATCGTGGTAGAAAACATAGGATTGACCAATAGCGATCCTTTCGAGGAGCTAGTTGTTTTGGATCTACAACTGACGGTTTATCTGCAGGAGGGAGCATGAACCGTCAGCGCCTGATCCTTTTTATTCTGGCGATACTGTTGTTACTGGCGCTATCCTGGGGATATCTGTCATACCCGCGTCAGAAAACGGTCAATCCTCTTAAATATCCGCTCGGTTCTCATCTTGCAGCCGAGAAAAAGCGTACTCCAACGCAACCTTCGCCTCAGGCAGCTGTTAATAATCCTAATGTTCTAAGACTGGACCTGCTGGACCGTGACCAGGCTTCATTCAAGGGATATCAACGTAATATTTTCAAGCCTATATTCACGGATGAAGTGAAAATAATGAAGCAAAAATCAGTTGGCGTTAAACCAGCTCTGCCTCCAGTTCAGGGGCAAAAGAATAGCGCTGTTCCGCAGCCGGCTTTAACTCCATCGGCCCCGGCTCCTGAAACCCCGCAACGCGAGCTGGCGCGATTTACTTTTCTGGGGTTTTTGAAAAAAGATAGTCGCCAAACGATTTTTTTGGCAAAGGACAAGGACATTATCCTGGTCAAAAAGGGTGATACTTTTGCAGGCCGTTATGAGGCAGCATCAATTACGGATCAGGCTCTTACCATTTCGGTTACAGATACCGGTGAAGAGATTGTGATTCCATTGATAGAGAACAAGCCCCTCAGTGCAGGCTCACAACCAGGACCTCCTTCATTTGGGCCAGGCAAGAATCAGTAGTGTGGTAATGTGCCGGCTTTACCTAGTGTTATAGATAAATGATTGAACCCGCGACCCAAAGGAGACGCTCAGGATGCGCTACCTGAAACATCTGATAATATTTGGCTTCATGCTGGCAATGTGTACCGGTTGCTCCAGTAGTCGCAGGGCTTTCTCCAAGGGAGAAAAGTTCGAGGCCGAAGGCAGATACGAAGATGCCATGTTTAGTTACGCCGACGCCTTCCGTGACGCCCCCGACAAGAGCGAGTTCCGCGTCCGTTTTTTAAAGGCTCGTGATGCGGCTGCCGATTTCCGTTTTAAGAAGGGGAATGCGCTGTATGATCAGGGACAGTATGTGGCAGCCCTGGCCGAGTATCAGACTGCATTGGGACTTGATCCCACGCAGGGTCGTTTCAAACAGCAGGTGGATCTCACCAGCCGCCTGAAAGATGCCCTGCTGGCTTATCAGGAAGGTCTTGACTTTGAAAGGAACAACAAGCTCAAGGATGCCCAGCGAGATTTTGCTCGAGCTGTGGAACTGCATCCTGGAAATAAAGAATATATGGTTGCACTGGCTCGGGTAAGCGGGGCACGCAAAAGCAAGCTGGAGGGGTATGAACTAAATCTGAAATCTGCCAAGCCAATTACTCTCAAGTTCAAAGACGCCAAACTCAAGGATGTCTTCAATATCCTGAGCCAGCTATCAGGCATCAACTTTATCTTCGATGAGGCGGTAAAGGACCAACAAGTCTCCATTTTCCTAGAAAATGCCACTTTCCAGCAGGCTTTTGATTTGCTGACCAATATGTATAAGCTGGGGCGTAAGATAGCCAATGAGAGCACGGTGATTATTTATCCTAAAACGCCTGACAAGACCAAACAATATGAAGATATGCAGCTGCGTACCTTCCATTTGAATTACATGGATGCCAAGAAGGCGGTCAACCTGATCAGGACCATGATCCAGGTCCGCAAGATCTATGTTAATGAGGATGCCAATTCGATAGTGGTCCGCGATACCAATGATATTGTCGAAGTAGTGGAAAGAATCCTGGACGCCAATGATGTCCCCGAACCTGAGGTTATTCTGGATGTCGAGGTTATCGAGGTCACCGATTCAAATAGTCAACGGTTGGGTTTGTTGTTAAGCGATTACAGTGTCAAATTGGGGGCATTTTCTCCCAGTAACCCACCCCAACTACTATCATCCAATAGCCTGGCATCGACCACAACTACTCTCAATACCGGCGCCACTACCGCCACAACCAGCCAGGTAGGCATCGACAATCTGATCCGGGCCTTTACAATGCAGGGTTATGGCGGTTTTGTAACCGTACCCAATGCACAGTATAACTTCGGGAAGGCTCTTTCAAAGGGGGAGGTCCTGTCCAACCCCAAGATCAGAGTCAAAAACAAGGAGAAATCCAAATTTACTGTCGGCACCAGGTTGCCGATTACTACATCTAATACAACCAACGCCACCGTCAGCGTTAATGTTCAGTATGTTGACGTGGGTGTCAAGGTCAATGCCGAGCCGACTATCCAGCTGAATAATGAAATCGTTATCAAGCTTAGTCTTGAAGTGAGTGCGCCGGATGGAGCGCCCAGGGATGTTGGCGGTGGTACCAGCGTTGTTACCATTAATACCCGCAACCTGGAAACGGTAATGAGCCTCAAGGATGGTGAAACCAGCATCATCGGTGGTCTGATCCAGCATACAACAGGCGATTCAAAGAACAAATTTATTCTTTTGAGCGATATCCCGTTAATCGGAAATCTCTTCAGCGATTCCAACTACAGTAATACCAAGAATGAGCTGATGCTGGCCATTACACCGCGACTGGTGCGGGGCGTAACCGTACCGCAAGGCAACCTCATGTCATTCTCCTCCGGCAAGGAGGATGATCCCTCAATAATTAAACCTTTTGCTTCCTTTGAGGAAACAGCTGCGGACCAAGGGGCAACTGCAGGTTCGCAGGGTGCTGAAAAGCGTCCTGCTTCTGCTATAGAGCCCGGTACCGAGGTTGCGCCAGGCCCTGCCATGCAAAAGCCCGGTCCTGCCGTTCAGCCCGGTCCCGATAATCAGCCAGTCGGTGCCCAGACGGCCCCGGTTGTCAAACCTGGGGCGGGTGTCCAGCAACCGCGGCAGGAACAACCTAACCCTAATCCGGCGTTTCCCGGTACCCAAACTCCAGGGAGGGTAAAACCAGACGGTTCCACCAGTCTACCCGTACAGCCGGTTACACCGACACCAGCGGTGAAAAAGCCTGCCATTGCTGTTCCGCCCCCTGCTCCGCAGCGGGGTTTGTTGCAGATCAGTGCGCCCACTTCGGCTACCCTGGGGCAACAGTTTAAACTGGATATTAAGGTTACAGATGTTAAAGAGCTGGCACTTGCTCCTCTGGTAATGACTTATGATCCTATTTTTGTCGAATATGTCTCTTCCTCGGAAGGGGACTTCCTTAGAAAAGACAGCAAACCAACAACATTTTCAAGTACTGCTGATCCTGCCAGCGGTGTGGTTAACATCAATCTGACCCGAGGGGCAGGCAGTGGTGGCGTTTCCGGTGCCGGAACACTTTTTTCAGTCTTATTCAGGGCCAAGAACCAGGGTGCAGCCGGTTTCGGCTTTCGTAATGTCAGCTTTACCGCTGCAAATGGCAGTCCTGTAACCATGTTGCCGTTTGCCACGGCCGTTGATATCCGTTGATCATGCTTTTATGTTAGAATGCATCTTGAAAAATAGAGGACTGACTCTGATCGAATTGGTGGTAACGGTCACCATTCTGGCCATTCTCGCCTCGGTGGTAGTTCCGATTGGTCAAATGACAGCCAAACGCACCCGAGAGATCGAGTTGCGTCGTGATTTGCGTACAATTCGCACTGCGCTTGATGATTTTCACAAAAAGTATGATTGGGCGATCGATAACAAGAAAATAAACGCTGTGGTGAATAAAAGTTCCGGTTATCCGGAAACCCTTCAGGTTCTGGTGGATGGATTTGATTTTGGAGAGCTGACACCCCCCAAGAGGAAGTTTCTGCGACGGATACCTGTTGATCCGTTTAATCCGACGCGCCCGGGAGAAGAACCTAAATGGGGCTTGCGCTCCTATAGCGATAAACCTGATACAACCACCTGGGGCGGCGAAGATGTCTATGATGTATACTCGCTAAGCGAAGGAACCGCAATCGATGGCACAAAATACAAAGACTGGTAACGGCAAAAGAGGTTCTAGTCGCCCTTTATCCAGGCTCTGGTCTGGCTTGAATGTGCGTATCGGGGGCCGTTTATCACTCGATCAAGGCGGTTTCACTTTGATTGAGCTGATGATTGTTGTCTCGATTATCGGCATATTGGCCGCCGTTGCTGCCCCTAATTATCAACGCGGTATTATTAAGGCAAAAGAGGCTGTATTAAGTGAAGATCTGTATAATTTTCGTTCAGTCATCGACCAGTTCAATGCTGATCAGGGTAAATATCCGGATTCCTTGTCCGAGTTAACCGAAAAAGGTTATATGCGCGGGCTGCCAAAGGATCCTTTTACAAAATCAAGCGATACCTGGGTGACTGTTGCACCACCGACTGAAAGCACATCCTTACCAACACCAACCGGCGGCATGGGTTCCCCGTTCCTGGGTGGCGGTACTTCTGTTATCGGCGGCAGCGCTGGTCCTGGCAATGTCTATGATGTCCACAGCGGTTCTAACCTGGTCGGGACCAACGGTGTCCCCTATAATGAGTGGTAATCTATGATTCAGCTGCATAATGTATCTCTGGCCTACCAAAAAGATGCCACCGCTTTAAACAACATCACCCTCAGAATCGAAAAAGGTGAGTTTGTTTTTCTTACCGGGCCGTCCGGTGCCGGCAAGACAACCTTGCTCCGTCTCCTCTATGGTGCCCTGACTCCCAGCCGTGGGCAGGTTTTGATTGATGGGCAGAATGTTTCCCGTATGGCACCCGCTCAAATCCCGCACCTGCGCCGGCTGGTTGGGGTTGTTTTCCAGGATTTCAAATTGCTTCCGTCTCGCACGGTTTTTGAGAATGTTGCCATTACCCTGGAAGTACTGGGATGGGGAAGGGCAGACATTGGAAAAAAAGTTCTGCATATACTGAAGCAAATGGGGATGGAGTCTAAAATCAATTTTACTCCGCAACGCCTTTCTGGAGGCGAACAGCAACGCGTCGCCCTGGCCAGGGCTTTGGTAAATGATCCCAAAATTCTTCTGGCGGATGAGCCTACCGGCAACCTGGATGATGCCAACAAAAACCAGATCCTGAATATTTTCAAAGAGGCCAATATACGTGGGACTACCGTTGTCGTGGCTACTCATGACCGGCGTCTCATAGAAAATAACCACAAACGTCTGGTGATACTCAATAAGGGAGATATCGTTGAACAGGTGGAAAAAGAAAACATCACCGGCCAGCCAGCCCAATAAACGACCAACACTGGCTGGCGAAGGTTTTACAGGACGGCTCGGCTATTTCATAAATCGTGCGATTATCAACGTACGGCAGAATATCTATGTCAATATGGTCACTATCGGAACCATAACCCTGGCGCTATTGATAGTATCCCTGTTTCTCCTGATTTCAGTTAATCTCGAAAACGCGGCTGAAAATTGGAGCGAGCGGGTTCAGGTTACGGTTTATTTTGATCGGGAGTTAGCACCTCAGGAACAGACCGCCCTGAGATCAAAGATCATCGCCATGCCTGGCGCTTCCAAAGTCACTTATGTTACTCGAGACGAGGCGCTCAAGCGCTTCAAGGGTCGTCTAAAGGGCCAGGAAACCTTGCTGGATGGCGTGCGTCCCGAGATATTGCCTCCCTCCTTTGAAATTGCGCTGAAACGGTCCAGCAGAGATACAAGTGATGTTGAGACCTTTGTGTCTGCTATTAAAAGAATTCCTGGAATTAAAGAGGTTCAGTATGGGGAGGAATGGGTAAAACGTTTCAATACCTTCCTGAATTTCGTGCGGTTGCTGGGTATGTTGCTGGGTGCCTTTCTGCTGATAGCGGTAATTTTCATAGTATCCAACACAATCAAACTTACTATTTATGCCCGCCGTGATGAGCTGGAGGTTATGTCGCTGGTGGGCGCCACCCGGTTTTTTATCAAAGCACCTTTCCTGATCGAAGGAATCATGCAAGGCTGTGCCGGGTCATTGCTTGCAGTTGGTCTGTTGTGGGCGTTGTACGAGGGGTTTCTCCACAACGCCGGCAATTTTCTCGCCTTTAACCCTGCTACAGCCGGTTTGTCTTTTCTGCCCCTGGAATATATTGCAGGTGTGGCCGTGACCGGCGTTGCGCTGGGGTTTATCGGAAGCCTTACATCCCTTAAAAGATTCATCAACGTTTGAATATGAAACAGCTGCTGTTCATAGCGCTATTTTTGTTTTTGCCCTTGGCTGCCAGCGGTGAAAATCCCAAAGACGAGCTCAAAGGTGTCAAGCAGGAGATCAAGGCCAAGAAACAGCTTCTGTCGAGGACCCGCAAGGTAGAGGCGGTTGTCTCAACCGAGCTGCAGGCAATCAACCAGAATCTGGAACAGAAAGAGAACGATCTGGGAAAGCTTGACCATGACCTGCGCAGTGTCGAGTCCAGTCTAGGCCGGACCGGCCGGGAAATAGTGCGTGTTACAGACAAGGCTAACCAGAAGAAAGAGGAGATTAATCGACGGCTTGCGTCGCTCTATAAAGCCGGTGAGTTAGGAGCATTAAGAATGTTTTTTTCTGCGGAATCTTTCCCGCAGATGGCTGAAAATATTCGTTACATGCGCTCAATTCTTGAGAATGACAAAAAAATCTTCGCGGAGTATAATGATTCGCTTGAAGAGTTGCGGCTGTTAAAGGCGGAGCTGGAGCGGGATGCCGTCAAAAAAGAAGGGATCAAGCAAGGTATTGCCCTTAAAAAACGCGAGATAGAGCAGGAAAAGACCAAGAAGGCGGCCTACCTGGTCAAGGTCCGTACCGATCGCAAAAGCTATGAGGTCTCTATTAAAGAGCTCCAGGCTAATGCGTCCCGATTGCAGGCGATGATGGAACGGCTGGAGGCTCTCAGTCGCAGAAAACTGTCGTCGCGGCATGAAAAGCCTGGCAATAAGCTGAAACCCTTGCCGGAACTACCACCGGTGCCGGACCGTGGATTTGCCTCACAAAAGGGTCGCATGTCCCTGCCTGTACGGGGTGAGATTGTTGAAACCTATGGCAAACACAAACACCCTGATTTTAATTCCTATACCTTTAGCAAAGGGTTGTCTATCTCGGTAGGAAACGGTACAGAAATCAGATCGATCTATGAGGGTAGTGTTATTTTTGCCGATTATTTCAAGGGATACGGCAATATGATAATAGTGGATCATGGCGGAGGCTATTTCAGTCTTTATGCCCATGCCGCCAGGATCTTGAAAAAGGTAGGAGCTCAGGTCGCCCGCAATGAAGTTGTTGCCACGGTCGGGGATCTTGATTCCAGTAAGGGCCCGATCCTGTATTTTGAAATTCGACATCAGGGCAAACCAGTTGACCCGGTCAGCTGGGTTCACTGACATTATCAAACTCATCTGAATTTATAAGGCTTATTAGATAAAAGTTAACCATTCAACTGGAGGCAGAAGATGTTTAAACCAGGCAGGAAAAAAAAGGTAGCAGTCGGTTTCGCAGTTATAGTGACGATGCTGGTGATATTTATCGGTATAAGTTCCCAGCGTCGTTGCGCGGCAGAGGCCAAAGGAAGCGACTACGAATCAATCGAACTTTTCACCGATGTCATGGCAATTGTAAAGAAGAGCTATGTTGAAGAGGTTGATACCAAGAAACTGATCTATGGCGCTATAAACGGCATGCTAGCTTCACTTGATCCGCACAGTTCCTTTATGACACCCGATACTTACAAGGAGATGCGGATCGATACCAAAGGGGCTTTTGGCGGCTTAGGGATTGAGATCACCATTAAGGACGGCATCCTTACAGTAATTTCTCCGATCGAGGATACTCCCGCGTTTAAGGCCGGCATCAAGGCTGGCGACCAGATTCTAAAAATTGACGGCAAATTTACAAAGGATCTCAATATAAATGATGCTGTCAAGCGGATGCGCGGTCAGAAGGGCAGCACGGTTGTTCTGACTATCATGCGGGAGGGGCTTGAGAAGCCAAAAGAATATAGCCTGGTGCGTGACATTATTCAGATCAAGAGTGTGCGCTCCAAGATGCTGGATAACGGTTATGCCTATGTGCGCGTGGCACAGTTTCAGGAAAAGACAGACGATGACCTGAGCAAAGCGCTTAAGGCACTTCAGGATGAAAACAAGGCCCCTCTTTCCGGACTGGTGCTTGACCTGCGCAATGATCCAGGCGGATTGCTGGATCAGGCTGTCAAGGTGGCTGACCATTTTATTGAAGAAGGTCTGATAGTTTATACAGAAGGTCGTGAAAAAGATTCCAAAATGCAATTCTCTGCCAGAAAAGGCGGCAAGGAACCTAGCTATCCGATAGTGGTTCTGATCAATGGCGGAAGTGCCAGCGCTTCGGAGATTGTCGCCGGCGCACTTCAGGATCATAAACGTGCGATTGTCATGGGAACTCAAAGTTTCGGCAAGGGGTCTGTCCAAACCATCATCCCTCTTTCTGATGATTCAGGCCTGCGCCTGACAACCGCTCGTTATTTTACCCCCAAAGGGCGCTCTATCCAGGCCAAGGGCATTACTCCTGATATCGTTGTTGAGCGTCTTGAACTTTCCAAGGAGACAGAAAAA
Source organism: Desulfuromonadaceae bacterium (assembly GCA_036504875.1). Classification (GTDB taxonomy): domain Bacteria; phylum Desulfobacterota; class Desulfuromonadia; order Geobacterales; family Pseudopelobacteraceae; genus JACPFJ01. Next base: position 58,347 of record DASXUK010000002.1, on the reverse strand, counting down.
AAGGATCTGCTCCATCTTCGTGAAAAGGATCTTGAGAATCATTTTGAGGGTGATGACAAAGAATCAACCAAGGAAATCAAGAAAGAGGAAAAGAAGGAAGAGCCAAAGGAAAAGGCTGTCTTAAAGCCCGAGGAAACCCTGAAAAATGATTACCAGGTCATGCGGGCACTCGATCTTTTGAAAGGGTGGGAGATTCTCAAGCAAATGAAGTAAACTTGGCTTTACTTATAATTGGCACTAGGAGAGGGTATGCGCAAAGTAGTTTTAATAATAGGTCTGTTCATGTTGCTGATTACCGCGGCAACTGGCCAAGCACTGGCCTATGCCATTATTACTATTAACCCGACCGGAGATGGCAGCAGTTACACGGTTTCGGTTACTGGTCTGCAGGATGCCCATTATGTCGGGTTTACTATCGCCTACGATCCTGGAACTCTCTCCAGTCCTCAAGTTGTAGCTAATAAAATGTCTATTCAGGCAGATGCCGCAATACAAACCAATTCAGCAACACCTGGTTTGCTTAGTGCCGCCTTTCTTTCCAAGGGAGCTTTTAAAAGTCCCGGTGATTTGGCAACCATAAGATTCAATCGAATCGGCTCTGCTCTGCCGGTAATTACCAAAGTGGACTCCAGCGCCTTAACAACTGCCAGCATGCCGCTGGCAGTTGATCTGGTCGTCAATAAAGAACTAGCTTCACCTGCAGTTGATAATGTTCCGGTTTCCACAAAAACTGAAACCGGCGTCGGGGCAAAAACGCCAATAACACAAGCACCAGCAGCAGGGATGGGTTTTAACTCCACGGTTTCGCCCGCAACTGCAACTGCCTCATCCGGGGGAAGCGGTGGGATGACTGGTGTCTCTGAACAGATCCAACAGCAATATCGGCAGCAGTCAGGTGGAGTTACTGTTTCAGTGAACACACCTTTTTTACAGGATTCCGGAAAAAGTGAAACCAGGCCTGATGAACCCCGCGGCAGAAGCAATGATTCCAGCTCGTATAATACTCCGCCCGCATACAATCCGCCTGTCGCAAACTCTTCAACCAACCCTGTTCAGGTGGAAGGCGCGCAAAATGGATCGGTTGCAAGTGTCAAGGAAGCAGTTGCTCAACTTAATGCTTTTGTGGCGCCTGTCCAGCGTTTTCGTTCCTTTAATGGGATCAGAAATCTGAAAAGCCTGATTGCTTTGTTTGATCCGGCAGCTCGCCAGGCCGGCATTACTCAGACGCCGGAGATTGCAATCTCCGACGGAAAGAGCTTGCTTAAATTGAGAATCGAATTGGCGACAGCGGCAGTAGTACCAAATTTTTCGCTAAAAAACGCTAATCTTAAATCAATTCATCCGCTTGCTGACAAGATTTGGGAACTTGAGGCGCTGCCACAGAAGGGTAAGTCTGATGTGCGGCTGTCGGTTTTTATAAAGAATGAAAAAGTGGATATACCTATCCTGGTAATTCCTCCTCTTGATGCTGCTGTGATCAAGGAAACCAAAGAATTGTCCGAAGGGGGCGTTTCTGCTATGCTGGCGAAAATGGCCCTTAAATCCGATAAACCTGCCTATGATCTTAACAACGATGGCCGTCAGGACTACCTGGATGATCTGGTTTTGGTAGGGCATTACATCCTGAAGCTTCAAAAACAAGAATTGAGTATGCAAAAGCAGGTTAAAATTCCAAATAGTAAATAGTCCTCACTCTAAACCTATCGTGATTAAACCCAAGCCACATAAACGTTATAAAAAAAACCGGGGCGGCGCTTATGCCGCCTTGGCAGTTATTGCTGTCATCATCCTGGCTGTTGGTGGTTACCTGTTTGTGAGCAAAACCGAAAAGAAACAGCCGGCCCCCTTGCCTGCCACGGTACAAAAGATAGAAAGGCCCAGGCCGATCAACGGGCCGCCTCCGCAGGAGACCCCTCCTCAACCGGAAAAGTCGCTAAATCAGGAAAAAAGTAAAGTTCATGTGGAATCAGAGGTCTCATCAAATTCCATATCCACAGGTACAAAATCTGCTGGCAAAGCGCAGCTCTCTGTCATCATTGATGATATGGGGGGAAGTATGCAGGAAGCCCGCTCCCTGGCATCCATTGGCGTACCACTGACATTCTCGATAATACCGGGGCTGCTTAATTTTAAAGAAGTGGCAGCATTTGCAGCTAGCAACGGAATCGAAACCATGATTCATATGCCGATGCAGCCTAAGGAGTGGCCCCAGCGCAGACTGGAGGCCAATGGACTATTACTTTCGATGAAAGATGCCGGGCTTGTGGAGCGCCTGAGCGAATACATGCGGGAAATCCCTAAAGCGGTTGGCGCCAATAATCATATGGGCTCCAGCTTTACCGAGAATGAGGAGAAAATGAGGGTGGTGCTGCATGAGCTAAAAGACCACGATAAGTTTTTTATCGACAGCGTTACCTCGCCGCAGACAGTAGGATTGAGACTGGCGCGGGAAATGGGCCTTAAAAGTGCTAGAAGAAATATCTTTCTCGATAATGTACAAAATCGTGAATACATCAAGGGTCAGCTCAATCAGGCCGTGCGCCTGGCCCAAAAAACAGGTGCCAGCATTGCAATATGCCATCCTCACCCGACTACGATCAAAACGCTGCAGGAGCTGCTTCCAACTCTGAAGGAGCAAGGTGTTACCCTGGTGTCCGCATCGCAGTTGGTAAGATAAGTCAAAAAAAGCCCGTATGATAGCGGGTTTTTTTTGTTCGAGAGAAAGGGCGTGAAAGCATTCAGCCTGCCATAAGAGTATCACCTATTCTAGTTTGCATCATATGGATGGCCCGGTACTGTTCTTCGTTTAGAATCGACTCTGGATTTTGCGTGTCCACCGGATGAACTGCCAGCCAGCTTCCATGGCGTAGATTGCCTTCATATCCAGCCAAAGACTCATTCAGAAGCAGGTAAAGCCGATCATTGTTTCCTCCCAATTCACCCTCCGCAAAGCCAGTCAAGGGTAGATCTTTTTGAAAAAGCTGCTCTCCAGATTTACTGAATTGTCTGTAGTCCAGCAGATAGGTCCCGTTCTCTACCTTGGGGAAGAGTAAGGAGATCAGTTTGCTGGTCTTCTCCGAGATCACCAAGCGGGCAGCACCATAGGCTTGGGAGTCACTGGTCATGCCGTAAAGGGTTGTGCAGAGCAGATCGGCAAAGCAATCGGAATGCAGGAATCCGCGTGACGTCCGATCGCTGGTCTCATAGTAAAATCCACGCTCATCGGGACGTTCCGTCAAGGCTGTTCCGCATATCAGACAGCGTTCGGCCAACCCCTCCAGGCGTGCCAGATAGGATTCTTTTTTCTTGTCCTCTTTTTCAGCCAGCCAGCGGGCATAAAGATAGGAGCGCGGTTCCGGGGTGGCATCCATATTGCGCAGCACATCCCTGGTGATACGCGCGAATTGATTGTAAACCTCGGTTCCGCGGGCATGGGTAAGGATGGGATAGATCTTGCCTTCCGGGTTGGTATTCAGGCTCTCAACCTTGGGGCTTTTTGAAATAAAGGTATCCATGCAGCGGTAGCCTCGATTGGTGGCAAAAGCACGCAACAAGGTTTTCTGGTCCTTGAATATCCCCTCAAACTTAATGCGTGAATCGATCAGGCAGGGGATCAGTACCAGGGATTTCTTGTCAATTCCGCGTTGTTCAAAAAGAGCAAAGATGTTTCGGCAATTTTCAAGACTAGGCATATCCTTGACCGGTATCAAGACACGATCAGCGGCATAAAGGGCGTTTTGCGTCAGAATATTGAGATCAGGCCGGGTGTCGATAATTACTATGCCGGACAATCCTGATTCAGCCAGCATTCGGGCAAGTGTCATCGGACCTTTGAAGCGTTCATGAATATCACCCAGCTCGGTAGACGATGGAATATAGCCAACACCATATTGCCCGGTTTGAATCAGGCCTGTAGCATTCTCACCCATCAAAAGTTCATGCACCGTCCCATTGATCTTCTGTCCCTTGTGCTCGAACATGTGGTCGATTGTGAAATGGTTGTCAAAGGAAAGGATGGTAACCGGAAGATCTTCACGCATCGCTTTTAAATAAATGGCCAGATTAGTTGCGAGAGTGGTCTTGCCGACACCTCCTTTTTCCGAGGAGATGGTGATGATGTAAGGGTAATCTTGCATGTATCTCCCGCCATATAAAAATTTTTAGACTGGAAAACCCCAGGTTGGTGATAGTAGACAATTTAGGCCCTGTGGTCAACCGCTTTGACGGAACCTGGGGTTGCATGTCTTACAGTGCAAAAATTAAAAATAACCCGGATGTGCTGTCGGACTGATATGGTTTAGGTTGAGAGGATGAATGATTTGAGGGCGTACCGGGGATGCATTTGAATTGCCATTTTGGTTGACGCTGAATGACGCGGACTTTACTATGAAGCTCTATGAATATTTTTGCCGATAAAACAATACTCACGGTTACACGTCTGACAGCTCTCTTGCGGGGAGTGCTGGAGGAGAATTTTGAACATGTCTGGGTTAAGGGAGAGGTTTCCAATCTCTCGGCTCCCTCATCCGGGCATCTCTATTTTACCCTCAAGGACTCTGGGGCTCAGCTCCGTTGCCTAATGTTCAAAAGCGCAGCCAAAAATCTTAAATTCCGGTTCAATGACGGTATGGGACTGATTGTTCGCGGCCGTATATCGGTCTACGATCAGCGGGGCGAGTATCAACTTGTCTGTGAATACCTCGAACCGGCCGGCGCCGGGGCTTTGCAGATGGCTTTCACGCAACTCAAGGAGCGGCTTTCCCAAGAGGGGCTCTTCGAAGAAGCCCGTAAACTGGCCATGCCCGCCTTTCCGCGCCGCGTGGGCGTAGTTACCTCTCCTACCGGTGCTGCTATTCATGATGTCCTGAACGTACTCAAGCGCCGTTTTGCCTCGCTCAATATCCTGCTCTATCCGGTCAGGGTGCAGGGGGAGGGCGCTGCTGTTGAAATCGCCAACGCGCTAGACGAGATGAACCGACTGAATATGGTGGATGTGCTGATAGTCGGCCGCGGAGGTGGCTCGCTGGAGGATTTGTGGGCCTTTAACGAAGAGGTCGTGGCCCGAGCGATTCACCGTTCTCGCATCCCGGTTATTTCTGCAGTCGGGCACGAGACCGATTGGACCATCTGCGATTTTGTTGCTGATCTGCGAGCCCCCACACCATCTGCAGCCGCTGAAATGGTTATTGCCAGTTCTGAGGAGTTACGGGCCCGGGTGGAAGCGCTGAACCACCGTTTATGTCTTCTGATTGAAAGAAGGCTGAATACACTGGAGTCGTGTCTCAAGGTTCTGCGCCGGGCGCTGCAGGATCCTTCCCTTATGCTGGGACATCTGGCTCAGCGGGTGGATGACATTTCCGAGCGTCTTAACCTGGCTCTGGAGAATTCCGTCTTGCGAAGGAAAGAGTCGTTCGTTCGCCTGCAGGCGAACCTGCTGCATCATAACCCGGAACGTCAGGCAAACGCTCAGCGACAACGGATAAAATTACTGATAGCCGAAGCCGAACGACTTCTTGTGGCCAGATTGGAGGGCTTTAAGCAGCAGTTTGGCAGCGACGCGGCCCGTCTGGATGTGCTTTCTCCGCTCAACACGATCAGCAGGGGATATTCTGTCACCACCCGGATCGCTGATGGGCATGTTGTTCACGACGCCGCTCAGTTGGCGGTGGGAGATCGCTTGCGATTACGGTTCCATCGGGGAAGTGCTGAGTGTTCCGTTGAAACAGTAGAGACGGCGAAAACTTGACGGTTTGATTGAAATTTGTATATAATTATAACCTTTTATTTGAGGAATCACTATGGCTACCGAAAAATTTGAAACAGCGCTTAAAAAACTTGAGGATGTGGTGCGGCGCCTGGAAGGCGGGTCTCTCTCGCTGGAAGATTCACTGAAGGCTTTTGAGGAAGGGGTCAGGCAGGCCTCTTTTTGTGCCAAAAAGCTGGATGAGGCAGAGCAAAGGGTTGAGGTGCTCTTGAAGCGTAAGGATGGCAGTTTGGTTCGAGAGCCTTTCGAGCCTGAAGAAGGCTGAAATTTAATGTCATATTCCAAAGGATTGCTATGGATTTAAAAACCTATCTTAAGACCCAGTGTGCCAGGGTTGATGCGGCATTGGACAATTTTCTTCCCAAGGAAACCGATTTGCCTTTTAGTCTCCACAAGGCCATGCGTTACTCAGTATTTGCAGGCGGTAAACGGGTGCGACCGATACTTATGCTGGCTGCCTGCCAGGCTGTCGGGGGCGATACCGAACGTGCCCTGCCGGCGGCCTGTGCCATGGAGATGATCCATACCTATTCCCTTATTCATGATGATCTGCCTGCTATGGATGATGATGATTTTCGGCGCGGTAATCCTACCAATCATAAGGTTTTTGGTGAGGCCATCGCGATTTTGGCTGGTGATGGACTTCTGACCGAGGCCTTCAAGTTGATCAGCGATCCGCTCTTTGCATCTGATGTGCCTGCGGCTGCCCGCCTGGCTGTTATTCATGAAATCGCAACCTGCGCCGGTTCCTATGGAATGGTTGGCGGGCAGGTGGTGGACATGGAAAGTGAAGGCAATAAGGATATCGACCTGCCGACAGTGCAGTATATCCACACACATAAAACCGGTGCTCTGATCAAGGCTTCGGTCAAGGCCGGAGCTTTACTGGGAGGCGCGGACGAACTGAAGTTGGTTGCCATTACCCGATATGGCGAGGCAGCCGGATTGGCCTTTCAGATTGCCGATGACATCCTCGATATCGAAGGCACCACCGAGGAGATCGGCAAAGATGCCGGTAGCGATGAGGCCCGCGGCAAGGCTACCTACCCGGCAGTAATGGGGTTGCCAGCCGCCAAACAGGAGGCCCAGGCTATGATGGATGAAGCCTTCAGGGCACTCGAGATATTCGGAGCCGAAGCCGATCCTCTGCGTGAGATTGCTACCTATATCGTAAACAGAAAGAACTGAACTTAGATGCAACCGAATGTAAAGGCCTGCTATGTCCATACTTGAAACAATCAATTCACCCGATGATCTGAAGAAGCTTCGCTCCTCTCAGCTGGATACAGTTGCGGTTGAGTTGCGTAAGCTCATAATCGAAACTTGTGCAAAAAACGGTGGTCATCTGGCCCCCTCTCTTGGAGTAATTGAGCTGACTATTGCTTTGCACCGCGTTTTCAATACACCCGTTGACAAGATTATCTGGGACGTGGGACATCAAGCCTATGCACACAAGATACTGACCGGCAGACAGGAACGTTTCGGGACCCTGAGGACCTTAAATGGTATCAGCGGTTTTCCCAAACGGTGCGAATCAGCCCATGACGCCTTTGATGTGGGGCATTCCTCCACCTCGCTCTCGGCTGCAACCGGATTTGCTGCTGCCCGCGATCTGGATGGACGCAAGAACAAGGTCTTGGCGGTAATTGGTGATGGTTCCATGACTGGTGGCAGCGCCTATGAAGGAATGAATCATGCCGGTCACCTGGACAAGGATATGATCATCATCCTGAATGATAATGAGATGTCGATCGCCGAAAACGTGGGGGCGCTCTCCAGTTTTTTGAGCCGGACCGCCTCCAGTGAATTTGTTCACCGCTTCAAAAAGGATGTGGAATCATTTCTTGGACGTCTGGATGGAGTCGGCAAAGGGGTTCTGCATGTGGCCCGCAAGGTAGAGGAGTCCTTCAAGGGGCTTTTCACGCCCGGCATGCTTTTCGAGGCTTTTGGTTTTGATTACATTGGTCCCATTGACGGCCATGACCTGCCAATGCTGATCGAAACCCTTGAGAAGGTAAAGAAATTTGATGATGCAGTGCTCGTCCATGTGTTGACCAAAAAGGGCAAAGGCTACAAGCCAGCCGAGAACAACCCGTCACTTTTTCATGGAGTCGGGCCATTTGAGATTGGAACCGGCAAGGTGCTGAAAGGTAAAGGGGGGGCGGCCTCTTACACCGCCATCTTCGGTTCTACGCTCTGTAAGCTGGCCGCAGAGGACGAACGGATTGTCGCCATCACCGCTGCCATGCCCGACGGTACCGGTTTAACTGGGTTCTCCAAGGAATATCCTGAGCGTTTTTTTGATGTTGGTATTGCCGAACAACATGCGGTCACTTTCGCCGCCGGCTTGGCAGCTGCTGGGCAACGACCGGTATTTGTTGTTTATTCCTCCTTTTTGCAGCGCGCCTATGACCAGGTGTTCCATGATGTTTGCCTGCAAGACCTGCCGGTGATCTTTGCCCTTGACCGGTGCGGAGTGGTTGGAAATGACGGTCCTACCCACCACGGCGCTTTTGACCTGTCTTATTTGCGGCATCTGCCCAACATGACTGTGATGGCGCCTAAAGACGAAAATGAGCTGCAGCATATGCTGGCAACAGCTTTTGAGTTAGGCCGGCCGGTTGCCATTCGCTATCCGCGCGGTAATGGTTATGGTGTTCCACTTGATCAGGCTTTTACAGCCCTTCCGCTTGGACGTGGCGAAATGCTTCGCAAAGGCCGAGACGGAGCCATGTTGGCCTTGGGGACTATGGTTTTCCCGGCTCTTGAGGCTGCCAAACTGTTGGAAGAACAGTATGGAATAACACTGTCGGTTGTAAATGCTCGCTTTGTCAAACCGCTGGATGCGGAGCTGATTCTGGCGACCGCCCGACAATTTGGTTCTTTAATTACTCTGGAGGAAAATGCCGTGCAGGGAGGCTTTGGCAGCGCGGTATTGGAACTGCTGGAAGAAAACGGGCTGAGCGGGGTGCGGGTCTTGCGGATCGGCTATCCGGACAGCCCAATACCTCAGGGCGAACAGCATGAACTGCGCGAAATGCTAGGACTCGACAGTGTTGGAGTTGCCGCGTCAGCGCATAATTTTTTAGCTCGACAATGACCATTACTGAATCGAAAGATAGCCGGCTCTCCTTCGGTCCCCTCATGATTCGGTCTGCAATCGGTTTATCCTGTATTTTTGGCCTGCTTGTGAGCAATGTACGCGCCGAGCCCATTGATTCAGACCCTCTTATCCATAGCAGCTATGCCCGCGAGCTGATGCTCAGGGGTGATTACGAAAAGGGCCTGGTGCAATTGCGCCGGGCCTATTTGCTCTTTCCACTCAATGAGAACCTCAAAAAAAATTTAGCTGAAGGGTACGCCGCTCATGGTCATCAACTGTTCAAGCAGAAGCGCTATGAACAGGCGGACGAAAATTTTGTCAAAGCGATAGAACTATATCCTGAAGAGGTTACCTACGCCTTTTTACGCGGCATCTGCAATTATCACCTGAAAAAATACAGTGTTGCCCGCTATGAGCTGGAACGTGCCCGTCTGAAAAAGTCTGATTCCGTTGAAATCCTTTATTATTTGGGGCTGGTACTATACGAAACCGAAGATCGTCAGCAGGCCATGGAAGTATGGGAACAGGGTCTTAAGCTTTCTCCCGGCCGCAAAGAGATCATCGAAATCCTAAAAAAATCTCGCAAGGAAGTTACTGTCGAGGCCAGTATGGATCAGGGCCACAGTTCCCGTTTTGATCTTACTTATGATCCGGGTGTTGATACGGTCTTTGCCCTGGCAATACTTGATGTACTGGAAAGTGCTGCTAATCTGATCGGAGCGGAATTAGGACATTTTCCGGAGCCGCGTGTTCCGGTAGCTATTTATAAACGTGATGATTATAAGACCGTAACTGATTCCCCGGACTGGTCGGGAGGGGTCTACGACGGCAAAATCCGGCTGCCCTTCGGGTCATTAAGCGAGATTTCCCCGGCCATGCGCAGTGTTCTCTATCATGAGTATGCGCATGTGGTGATCTTTGATTTGACACGCGGAAATTGTCCGCTCTGGCTGAATGAAGGAATTGCCGAAATGTTCGGCCGAATGCAGTACAATCGTGCTTTGGGAGAACTCGGGCGTGCTGCCCGTAAAGGTACATTCGCCGATTTCAGGAAGCTTGAGGCCGGTTTTAGCAGCCTCTCGGCATCGGATGCCTCTTTAGCATACCAGCAAAGTTATGCCATGGTAAACTATGTGGTTGTAACCTATGGCTGGCATCGCGTGAAGCAGATTTTAATCGGATTGGGCAATGGCATGACCATCGATGAGGCTATTGCTGCTGCACTGAAAGATTATACTCTTTCTTATGATTTACTAGTGCAGGAATGGAAGGGCTATATGGAACGCGGGGTTGCTGGCAAATAAATAAGTTGCTTTGCCTGAATTGTTGTGTTATAAAATTTTTTTTATCGGGGAGTAGCGCAGTCTGGCAGCGCACCTGCCTTGGGAGCAGGGGGTCGCTGGTTCGAATCCAGTCTCCCCGACCATAAAATATCAAGGGGCTTACGGTAAACGTAAGTCCCTTTATTTTTTTATTGCAGCAGCCTTGCTATTCTCCACAACCAACAGGCTATCAAATTTTAGTCGGCTTTATAGGTAGTTAATTTTTGCTTAATACATTATAGTTTTACCATAGTTAAGGCGCGGAGGGGGATATTATGAACGGTAACTTTCTTTCAAATATTTCCGGTGAATGGATAGAGTCGTTATTTAAAGCCTGGCAGGAGGACCCCAGTTCTGTTTCTCCTGATTGGGAAATCTTTTTCAGCGGCTTTGAGCTAGGATCTGACAGCCGCCGCGCTCTGGATGTGCCGCTGGTATTGAAACACTCAGCTGTCCAGTCCTTAATTTATCGCTATCGTAGTATCGGCCATTTACTGGCTTGCACAGATCCGCTTTCTCCCTGTCAACTCGAGCATCCTCTCCTGAAGCTTTCAACCTTTGACCTTGATGTCTCTGATTTGGATAAAACCTTTGTCTCCCGGAGATTTATCACACAGCGTGCCACACTGCGCGAGATGATCACTGTTCTCCATGAAACCTACTGCCGTGAAATAGGGGTGGAATTCATGCACATTGAAGAGCCTGGTGAGCGTCAGTGGCTGATCGACCGAATGGAACCAAACCGGAACCATACGCCACTTGATGTTGAAAAACAGCTCCAGATACTTGAAAAACTTCATCAGGCAGCCCTGTTCGAGTCTTTTTTGCATCGCCGCTTCATAGGTCAAAAACGTTTCTCTCTTGAAGGAGGCGAAGTTCTAATACCGCTTCTGGATGAAATCACCCAGGCCTGCCCGGCGTACGGCATAACCGATATGGTCCTGGGTATGGCTCACCGCGGGCGCCTGAACGTGCTGGCACACATCTTTGGCAAACCTTATGAAAACATTTTTGCAGAATTCCGTGATGATGAACTTTTTGGATTTATTGGGGACGGAGATGTCAAGTACCATCAGGGTTACTCGACCACTATTGAGCTTCCCGACGGCCGGTTGCACCTGACTATTGCCGCTAATCCGAGCCATCTGGAGGCTGTTAATCCGGTAGTAGAAGGGAAATGCCGTGCTCGTCAGGATGGTTACGGAGCTGGTGGTGTTGAGCGGGTTCTGCCCGTGCTTATTCATGGTGATGCAGCTTTTGCCGGCCAGGGTAGCGTAATGGAGACTCTGAATCTGTCGCAACTGGATGGCTACCGGACCGGCGGGACGATTCATATCGTGTTCAATAACCAGATCGGCTTCACCACCCCACCCAAGGATGCCCGCTCCAGCTGTTATGCTACCGATATAGCCAAAATGCTGGCGTGCCCGGTCTTTCACATCCAAGGCGAATCGCCCGAGGCAGGTGTGCATGTTATCAGGTTGGCAATGGACTATCGGCGGACTTTCGGCCGTGATGTGGTGGTGGAGATGATCTGTTATCGCCGGTATGGTCATAATGAGACCGATGAACCTGCCTTTACACAACCGCTCATGTACCGAAAGATTGCCGATCGTCCGCCGGTTAACAAGCTGTATGCCGACCAGCTGGCGGAACAGGGGGTTGAGGCGGCCCTTCTGACTGAAATTGAGCAGCAGGTTAACGAACGCCTGCAGTCTTCCCTTGACCTGGCGCCAAAGGCAATCATCTCGAGCTTTCAGGACGCCTGGAGCGGTATCAGCCATGAGTTCACTAGCGAGTCTGTCAATACCCAGGTTTCCGCTGAAAAACTAGTCACTTTGGCCCGGCGTGTTACTGAAATTCCCCCGGAATTGAATCCTCATGCCAAGATCCAGGCCTTGCTGCAGAAGCGTCTGGATGCTGTGATTAAGGGTAGCGGCATAGATTGGGGCAATGCCGAGACATTGGCCTATGCTACGCTTCTGGATGAAGGTATTCCGATTCGCCTCTCCGGCCAGGATTCGCGGCGCGGCACATTTGGCCATCGCCACTCTGTTCTCCATGATATGAACCAGGACAATACCTACATCCCGCTTGCCAGCGTTGCTCAGACAAATGCAAGCTTTCAAGTCTGGGATAGCCCCCTGTCGGAATTTGGGGTGATGGGCTTTGAATATGGTTATTCTATTGAAACACCACATGGATTAACCATTTGGGAGGCACAATTTGGCGACTTTGCCAATGCTGCCCAGGTTGTTATTGATCAGTTTATCTCCAGCGGTGAGACAAAATGGGGTCGGGCCAGCGGTCTTGTTCTGCTACTACCACACGGCTATGAGGGGCAGGGGGCCGAGCATTCCAGTGCCAGAATAGAGAGGTATCTGCAACTTTGTTCGCATGACAACATGATCGTGGTCTACCCAACCACACCGGCCCAGATGTTCCATCTCCTGCGCCGTCAAATATTGCAGCCCTTTAGAAGACCGCTGATCGTTTTTACACCGAAAAGCTTGTTGCGCCATCCACGTTGCATTTCCTCTGTTGACGATTTTACCAAAGGGGCATTTGGCGAGGTGTTGAATGAGGAAGTGGATTACTCGCAGGTCAGGCGGGTGTTGATCTGTAGCGGAAAGATTTATTATGATCTGCTTGAGGAGCGAGAGAAGAGAGGCGATTTAGCTGTAGCAATTGTCCGTATTGAACAGCTTTATCCTTTTTATTCCGATCTGCTTGCTGAAATTTTTGCAAGATTCAACGCTGATATCAGCTATTTTTGGGTCCAAGAAGAACCGGAGAATATGGGCGCCTGGCCCTTCTTACGCCAAGATTTGATCAATCTGTGCGGGATTAAATTTATTGGTCGTCCTGCAGATAACTGCCCTGCGGTTGCTTCTCATCATCGACATGCCGACGAGCAAATGGTCATTATTTCAGCAGCCTTTCAGAATTGATCCCGGTTAATCAAAGGCAGGTCTCTGGATCGTTGACATAATTTCATAAGCTGTGTAAATAATAATAGAATTACCTAAAGGTCCCTATGATCAATCTTTTGTTTATTTCGAATAATTCAAAGTTGGAAGCTATAAAAAATGTTCTTCAGCCGATGTTGAAGATCAAAATCAATATTGTTAAAGATTTTGATCATGGCTTAAGGGATGTTTTTGAAAAACGCCCGACGACTATCATTATTCAGGAGCAGATCTCCGGCGTCACCGGCGAAAGCGTTGCCAGACATATTCAGATGCTGCTTGGCGCCAGTGCTCCCACGTTTATACTGGTCCATGAGGGAAATCCTCGCATTAAACCTGTAAAAGCCCTGTTTGAGCATCTAATCGACTTAACACAGCCGCATGACAAGCTTATAGAGGATATTCAGGATGCTCTTAAAGCGGTTCTCGGTGCTGAATGGGAAAAAATAGTAATACTCCCTAAGCCGGATAGAGCTGCCATAGCTGCTACTTTTGCAATGCCGGAAGAAAACCGGTTAAACGCTGATCGTTTGGTTGAAGATTTTATTTCAGATCTGGAAACTGCTGACAGCACAACCAAATCCGCTCCGGAAAAGCCGCACCTGGTTCAGTTTGTAGAATCCCAGGAAGAATCTTATGTTGTTGAAGACACATTTGAAATACTGAACCGACTCCAGGCAGAAATCAATCAAGTTAATGAACCAGATGCTATAGCTGATTATCAGTCAGGGCCGGATGTGCAAGTCGAGCCTGCTATTGCAAAACATGTAAAATCCAAATCGTCAAACCCTCCACTACAAGCCTCTCAGGTCGAGGAAATAGAAAAACCTGAACTGCCTGATTCTGCAGAGTTGTCTGCGGAAGTTGCAGTTGCGACTGCTGAAACATCTGCTGCGAATATGGTAATAATCAAGCAAAATCCGACACTAAAAGAAAACCAGGTTAAAGAGCCAGAAGCGGAAGCCGATGCAGTCCCTTCAGGCGCAGATTTTAAAATATTGCCCGATACTCAGGCTGCTCCTCAGGAAATCCCTGAAGATATCTTGGCAGCTTTTGCAGAAAACTATCATTCACAAAGACGCACCTGGAAAAAATTGTCCACAGTTTTTGTGGCTTTTGCTGTGCTGATTTTTGGAGGCTGGTATTTCCTCAAACAGAGCCCGCAACAGCTCATTTTAAAGAATGGCTCCGGGGATGCTGCTCTAACCTCGGTTTCTGCAAACCCCCCAGCCCAGGTTTTAACTGCCCGACTCTCTACGGAAGTGCAAAAGCCGGCATCCACTTCCCGCAAACCAGTCGGGATATCCTCACCTTTACCTTCATTTGTTCCTGCAAACAGTCGCGATTATATCTACTCCACCCAAAAGCCCGGTTGGGAACGATATCTCGGAAAGCACATTGAATATCGAATCTTCAGGTCCGGGGCAAAAATCAAAGCTGTGCAGATTCTGGCTGCTGGAGCTGATCCGGTGAGCGAGGTCTTTCTTAGAGAAGTGCTCCAAGAGATTGCAGGAAGCAGTGAATTTCAGGTTTTTTCAAAAGAAAACAAACAGGGCTATTTTATTCAACGAGGTAATGTTGGTAAGAAGACTGACCTGATGATATACCGCACCCAAAAGGGTCGTATCCGTGCCTTTGTGGTTTCGCCCGGCTAATTTTTATCCGCCTGCTGAAAAGGCTGGCAGTTTGACTATTTACTGCTTGAAGTAGTAAATTTATCTATCCAAGTCATTAATATTATTAAATAGCGGAGATGCAATGTTTTTTCCTATTTGCTTAAACAGAGTTCTGGCTTTATGTGCGTTTGTGGGCATGGCTAATGCCACACTTGCGCATGCAGCGATGGACCCTCGCTTTGAGCTGGATACGCAGGCACTCGATTCTAAGGCCAAGCATAAAGTAAAAAGCGGAAAAAGATCCAATCGGGATCACGGTTTCAAGCCTGATGACGAGATTGGAGCGCGTGGTGTTGTCTATAAGGTCAAGCCAGGCGACCACTTGTTTAAAATCCTGATGCGGGATTATAAGCTGACTAGTGATGAGGCCGAATCTTTTGTTGAAGAAATCCGTCGTGAAAATAATATCTATGATATTACCCGTCTCAGGGTCGGCCAGAAAATCGTTATTCCTCCTGTCCGTCGTAAGGCTGATGGAGGTCTGAAATTTTCCAGTGCACCCAATTCTAGGCTTAATGCTTCAAATTCCGATACTTCCGCAGTTGCCGGCCAGGCCTTTCGTATCGAGTCGTCAGCTGCATTGCAGCTTGAACAGGATGCGTCTGGTACACTAAAAAACATCTGGAACAAGCTGATACCGTCCGGCGCGGAGATGCTGAAACCGCTTTCACTCCAGACAGCCACCTTTTCCCTCAGCCTTGACCCTCAGCGCTATCCTGTTTTTTCAGCCATGGACGGCGGCCGCATTCTTCTCGATCAGAATGCAACCATTCCTCCGCTGGTAAAATCGCTGATTGAGGAAAAGGATCCTAAGATCAGAATCGTCTCCGAGTCTCCACTGAACTCAAAAAAACTATTAGCCGCCATGCTTGGTTCGGCCGGTTTTTATTCTGTGGAGGAAAATTTCACGATGGAATTTGGCTTAGATCCCAAATTGGTTGTAACCTCTGATTTTAAAATTGAGAAAACCCCGGAAAGCCTGATTAAACAGGATGTGTCTTTGCTCAATAGCGGGAAATCCGCCCTTCCTCAGCCGCTTAACGAGTTTTTGAGAAAAGAGGGTTTTACCGTTTATGAACCATTTGCAACACTCAGGCCACTGCTTGCCCCGATTCCTTCCCGACAAATCCACCAGATAAACACCAAAAGGCAGCCAGAAGTAGTCGAGGCAATTTTAAAGGCATTGGCCATTCCTTTTGACAGTGACCGACGGGTAGATGTTTTTGCTGCGGAAAATAATGGCATATCATTGTCAGTAAAAGCTGAACGGTTTTTCGAACAGGATGGACAACGCTTCATCGTGACCAGTTTTGACGGCGATCCGATTACATATACATTATTCAGATTACTTGAAACAAAAGGTTACCGCGTCGTTATTCTTGAGGGTCAAGATGATTTTCGGAAAGTTACTGAAAAAATACTCGGTCGTTTACGGATTAAAGGCGACTACGCTCAGCATAAACTATGGACTGACGATAATCAGAGTTATTCCTTGCAAATGTCGGGATTTAAACTTGATGGTCCCGGTATACCGGGCGGAGCTCTGTTTATCACCAACCTAAATCTTGATCCAATCATACGCGATCTTTTAACGGAAAACGGCTACACAATTAAGGCTAAATAAAACTATGATTTAATTTAGCCATTTTTTCTGCTATAAAAGGCTCGTATTAACAGTGCGGGCTTTTTTTTTATCCTAATGCAGTGAAATTGAGAGGATTATGGTCATCAAAAAGGTTGGTGAGCTTTTAGTTGAACAAAAATTAATTACCTTGGAGCAGGTGACCGAAGCTCTAGAGTTGCAAAAAGTGTTTCCTGATCAGCCGATTGGGCAACTTCTTTGTAAGCTCGGATATATCAAGGAGAGCGATCTTAGCTTTGTACTTGATCAAAAAAACAAACGCAGAAAACTGACCGATATACTTATGAAAGAGGGTGTTGTTGATCACCAAAAGCTTGTCCATGCCAAGGAAATCAGCAAGCAAAATGATATAACTTTTGAAAAGGCCCTGCTCAAGTTGCGCTATGTTGATGAAGAACAGCTTGCCAAGGCTGTTGCAGTTCAATTTGACCTGCCTTACGTGCATATAAATTCAATGGATCTGGAACTCTCTCTCTCTCGTTACATAAGCGCTGTTTATGCCCAAAAGCAGAGAATTGCACCGATTTCAAAAATCGGTAATACGCTTACTCTGGCCATGGCGCATCCTCTCAAAAATCATGATATCCGGGAACTGGAAGACAGTATTCGTCTGAAGATTATCTCGGCAATTGCTACAGAATCCGACATCTATAAGGTCCTTAAAAGACTCTATAATATTGACTTTGTCAGTACGGCAACTGCCAGTGACGAGGTCAATCTCGATATAGTTCCCGACAGCATTGTCGAGCTGTTGAGTAAATCATCCGGCTCGGATGAACCGGAGGTTGAAGAGGAAACCAAAAAGGTCACCGAGAAGGACAGCGTTATTGTTAAGCTGGTTAACAAAATCATCTATGATGCCTATCTGAGCAAGGCCTCCGATATTCATATCGAACCTTACCCCGGTAAAAAAGATGTTGTTGTCCGAACCAGGGTTGATGGGCAGTGCACCATCTACCAGAGGATCCCTTATAAATATAAATTTGCTATTCCTTCCCGCATAAAGATAATGGCTGATCTGGATATAGCCGAACGGCGTAAGCCCCAGGACGGTAAGATCGAATTTAAAAAATTCGGACCACTGGATACTGAACTGCGTGTTGCCACCATGCCGACTGTCGGTGGGCTGGAAGATGTTGTTATCAGGGTCCTGGCCGGAGGTGAGCCGCTATCTTTCAGTCATTTGGGCCTGACCGACAGGAATGCGCGCGTTTTTGAAGAGTCGATTAATAGTCCTCATGGCCTGATTTTGGTTGTCGGACCTACGGGGTCGGGAAAAACGACCACGCTTCACTCCGGGCTGGCTATGATCAACTCTCCCAATCGAAAGATATGGACCGCCGAGGATCCTGTCGAAATTACCCAGCCGGGCCTGCGGCAGGTACAGGTAAATTCCCGCATCGGTTTCACATTTGCTTCTGCGCTGCGCTCTTTCCTTCGTCTCGATCCGGATGTAATCATGGTTGGTGAGATGCGAGACGAAGAGACTGCCAGCACTGCGATAGAAGCGTCCTTAACCGGACATCTGGTTTTTTCAACGCTGCATACTAATTCGGCGCCTGAAACGGTCACTCGCCTTCTGGAAATGGGACTGGATCCTTATAGTTTTTCGGATTCATTGCTCTGCATCCTGGCTCAGCGTTTGGCACGCTGTTTATGTTCGGAATGCAAGGAAAGCTATCATGCCAACGAGACCGAAATTAACGAGATCATCGATGAATATGGTCGTGAAGATTTTGCTTTTACCGGACTCGGCCTGGCTGATCTGAACATGTCCAGGGCTGTTGGTTGCAGTCGTTGCGGACACAGCGGCTATCGTGGACGGCTTGGTATTCATGAAGTTTTGGAATGCACAAGCAAACTAAAAAGTCTCATCAAACGAAGGTCCGACACCGACAGTGTCCGTGAACAGGCGGCAGTGGATGGAATGACAAGCCTGAAGCAGGATGGAATTTTAAAAGTATTTCAAGGATTGACCGATATTCACGAAGTACGACGGGTTTGTATTAAGTAACTCCCCGAGATACCTTTTTTAGCTTTTGGATCCGCTACAGGAGCCTTTTAATGCTAAAAAAAACTTGCTATTGGCAGTTTATGTGTGTTAAATAAACTCTACAATTTTTGTTCACTTGAAAAGTGAGCTCGCAAGGCTCACTTTTTTTATTGGGTAATGTCTTATGGTACAACAAAAAGAAGATGTTATAGAAAAGGTCATTGTTCTGGCTCAGCCGATCCTTGAGTCAATGCATCTTGAGCTGGTGGATATCGAGTACAAGCGTAGCGGCAGGGAATCTGTGCTGCGCCTGTTCATAGACAAAGAGGGTGGCGTTAATCTGGATGATTGCGCGGATTTAAGTCGCGAGTTGTCGGCGATCATCGATGTAGAGGATTTTATCCCGGTCAGTTACAATCTTGAGGTGTCATCGCCTGGTCTCGACCGTCCGTTGAAAAAACCCGCTGATTACGATCGTTTTGTTGGACGCCTCATAAGAATCAAGACCTATGAACCATTTCAAGATGATGCCGGTAATCGCCGCAAGACATTTCTGGGGCACCTGCTAGGCCTGCAAAATGGTGTCGTAGTTATTAGATTAACCGAAGGACAGACTGCCTCCATCCCATTGGAGCGGATTGCCAAGGCCAATCTTGAGTTCCAGTTATAAAATTCTAGTAGGCAGGTTAATCTTCATGTTAGCTGTGTGTTGACAAAAGATTAATATGTTGATCTGATTTCATATAAATCAGCAAGGAGAAGCAACCGTGGAAACAAATATCAGCATCAAGCATGCCATCGAGCAGATTGTAAAGGAAAAGGGAATCGATCGGCAGGTGGTTCTGGAAGCCATGGAGCAGGCGGTTTTGACTGCTGCCAACAAAAAGTACCGCAATACCCGTGACCTTGAGGCCCGCTACAACCCTGATTCAGGTGAGGTGGAGCTGTTCGAGTTTGTGATCGTGGTAGACGAGGTTCAGGATTCCTACAAGGAAATCACCTTGGAAGAGGCCCGCGAGATCGATCCGGATGTCGAGATAGGCGATTCGCTCGGTGAAAAACTGGACGCGAGCGGTTTTAGCCGCATTGCGGCCCAGACCGCCAAGCAGGTTATCATCCAGAAGGTTCGAGAGGCGGAGCGGGAGACCATCTTCAACGAGTACAGCGATCGCCAGTGGGAGATTATCACCGGCATGGTACGACGTTTTGAAAAAGGCGATTTGCTGGTTGATCTGGGCCGGGCCGAGGCGATTCTTCCTTCCAAGGAGCAGATGCCGCGCGAGGTTTATCGTCCTGGAGACCGCATTCGGGCAATCATTACAGATATTAGAATGACTACCAAAGGCCCGCAGATTATCCTTTCCCGAACTCATCCCAGCATGCTGGCCAAGCTTTTTGAGGCCGAGGTGCCCGAGATTGCCGAGGGGATTGTGGAAATCAATGCTATCGTGCGTGATCCAGGTAGCCGTGCCAAGTTGGCGGTTTCTTCCAATGATTCGGATGTTGACCCGGTTGGCGCCTGCGTTGGTATGCGCGGTGCCCGTGTCCAGAATGTAGTTTCTGAATTACGCGGAGAGAAAATCGATATTATTCCCTGGTCCGAAGACATTGCCCGTTTTGCTTGCAATTCCCTTTCGCCAGCCCAGGTTTCCAAGGTGTTTGTTGATGAGGAGAATCGCAATCTTGAAGTGGTTGTGGCAGATGACCAGCTCTCGCTGGCAATCGGCAAGCGGGGCCAGAACGTCAGCCTGGCAGCACGACTGACCGGCTGCCGTATCGATATCAAGAGCGAATCCAAGGCTGCTGAGGCAGAGCTGCAGGAATACGCCTCCTTTGATGGTACCCAGGAAGAGCCTGCTGATGAAGCATCCGAGTCCGAGCCTGTCGAAAAACCGGTCGAAGCAGCTATCGAAGAGGCAGTGGAGTAGTCAATAAGTATGTCACGAAAGAGTCATGAAGCGCCCCAGCGAAGCTGTTTAGGCTGTCGCACTGCAAGGGATAAAGGTCAACTGATTCGGTTTGTCCTTTCGCCTCAGGGTGAAGTGACCCCCGACGTGGATGCTAAATTGCCGGGACGAGGTGCTTACACCTGCATCAACTCGACCTGCCTGCTCGATGCATGTAAACAGCGACAATTCAACCGGGCTTTCAAGCAGGATGTTCATGTTCCGCCGCCTGAAAAGGTTGTTGAAGGGGTGGCCGGTTTACTAAAGGAACGTGTACTGGGTTTTTTAGGATTGGCTAATCGAGCCGGGAAAATTGTCTCAGGCGGTGCGATGGTCAGCGACGCAATCCGAAGTGCCCATAAGCCCGGATTTGTGGTTATTGCTACAGATGTTTCAGATGTTATAGGCATAAAAATTAAAATGATTGCCGATGTGAACAGCATACCTTGCGTTTACATCCTGACAAAGGACGAAATTGGGGCCATACTCGGCAAAGCGCCTCGAAGCGCGTTTGCTGTGAAATCTGGCGGCTTTGTGAAAGAGCTGGCCAGCGTAATTAAACGATACAGAAACTTCCTGGGGGAGGTGTAGGACCTATGACTAAGATACGTGTAAATAACCTGGCTGAACGGTTGGGGCTTGAAACCCGCGAGGTGTTGTCCCGCCTGAAAGAGCTCGGTGTTGATGCCAAAACAGGCACCTCGCTGGTAGAGGAAGAACTTGTCAGCAGAATGACCAGTCCACAACCTAAAGAGGGCAACACTGATGAAGTCAGGGTTACCACCAATATAATTCGACGCCGTGCCAAGGCTGTAGTTGCGCCGGTGGAAGAAGTGCCTCCTGTTCTGGAAGCTCCTAAGGTCGAGCCGCCGGTGGAGATTATGCAGCCGGCCGAGCCTGAAAAAAAGGCTGCTGAACAAATAGTTGTTCCGGAAAAACCTGCAACTGCTGAAAAAGCAGCTGAACCAGTTCCTGCCGAAAAACCTGCGCCGCCTGTTGAGCCTGTTAAATTGGGACCAAACCAGGCACGCATCCTTGGACGTATGGAGATCCCAGGCGTTACCAACAGGCCGACCCGCGTGGTGCCCCCGAGAGAGACCACCGGAGCTCCGCAGCGTCCTTCTGCGCCGCGGCCTCCTGCTGCCTCGCGCCCGGCCGACTCAGGTCAAAGAAGGCCAGCTGCTGCACCGGCTGCCACAACTGAGCAAGATCGGTCACGCATGAAACAGGTACCGATTGCACCCGCTTCACCTCCGGGAGCAGAAGATCGTCGCAAAGTTGGCGGCAAGGGGCCTGCCGGGGGATACACCGATAACGCCAAGGGTGGCAAAAAAGGTGGCCCTCCTGCAGCCAAGAAAAAAGAGCTGCAGCCGCGCAAAAACGAGGTCATTGAAAAACGTGAACGGATCTTTGACCCTGTCTATAAAGGCTCCAAGAAAAAAAGTCGCGAAAAAGTCGTATCCGAAACCCGTAAAACTGAGATCACAATTCCCAAAGCTATCAAACGTATAATCAAAATATCTGAAACCATTAGTGTTGGTGAACTGGCCAAGCGCATGGGTATCAAGGCCAATGACCTGATCAAGTCACTGATGAAAATGGGAATGATGGTTACCATTAATCATCCGCTTGATTTTGACACCGCAGTGATCCTCGCTTCTGAATATGGTTATGAGGTTGAGAACGTTGCAGTCGACCTGGACGAAATACTAGAATCAACGCCGGATGCGCCGGAAACTCTTGAAAAAAGGCCACCGGTTGTAACCATCATGGGCCACGTTGACCACGGCAAGACATCTCTTCTGGATGCTATTCGGGAAGCAAACGTGATTGCCGGCGAGGCAGGCGGTATTACCCAGCATATCGGCGCCTATGATGTCGAGCTCAACGGTCGGAAGATCACTTTCCTCGATACTCCCGGTCATGAGGCCTTTACTGCCATGCGTGCCCGTGGGGCCAAGGTAACCGACATTGTTATTCTGGTTGTGGCCGCCGATGATGGTGTTATGCCGCAGACCCGTGAAGCGATTAATCACTCCAAGGCAGCTGAAGTGCCGATTATTGTTGCGGTTAACAAAGTTGACAAGCCGGATGCCCGCCCTGATCAGGTGAAAAGGGAGTTGATGGAATACGGGCTGGTTTCCTCCGAATGGGGTGGCGACACCACCATGGTTGAGGTTTCTGCCAAAAAACGGCTTAACCTGGAAGAACTGTTGGAGATGGTATTATTACAGGCAGATATGATGGATCTGGTTGCCAATCCTGCCAAACAGGCCAAAGGAACCGTTGTTGAAGCTCGACTTGACAAGGGTCGTGGACCAGTGGCGACTGTTCTGGTGCAGGAAGGTACCCTTAAAAATGGAGACTACTGCGTGGTTGGAGTTCATTCCGGCCGTGTCAGGGCGATGCAGAATGATCGCGGAGAAAAGGTAATCGAGGCTGGTCCATCTATGCCGGTCGAGCTGGTCGGTCTTTCCGGTGTGCCTGATGCTGGTGATGTTTTCGTTTCCATGAAAGATGAGAAACAGGCCAAAGAGATTGCTACTCTGCGCCAGATAAAAATGCGCGAGGTCGAACTGGCCAAGCACACCAAGTTGTCTCTGGAAGATCTCTACAAACGGATCCAGAGTGGCGAAGTCAAAGACCTCAATGTTATCGTCAAAGGCGATGTACAGGGTTCGGTCGAGGCTGTCAGCGAGTCCCTTCGCAAGCTTTCCACTGAAGCGGTACGACTCAATGTTATTCACTCGGCGGTCGGTGCGGTTACCGAAACCGACGTTAATCTGGCCGCGGCATCCAGCGCCATCATCATTGGCTTCAACGTCCGCCCTGAGGTGAAGGCCCAGGGGTTGGCAGAGAAAGAGGGTGTCGATGTCCGCTTGTACAGCATCATTTATGATGCTGTCGAGGATGTGAAGAAGGCCATGGAAGGTCTCCTGGAGCCGACCCTCAAAGAGAAGTTCCTTGGACGGGTCGAAGTACGCGAGGTCTTCTCAGTGCCCAAGATTGGCAATGTTGCCGGTTGTTATGTCCTGGATGGCAAGGTGTTCCGTAACTCACAGGTACGATTGTTGCGTGACAACGTGGTTGTCTACGAAGGAAAAATGTCTTCGCTCAGACGCTTCAAGGACGATATCAAAGAGGTGGCTACCGGCTATGAGTGCGGTATCGGACTTGAGAACTATAATGACATCAAGATCGGTGATATAATCGAGGCCTTTGAAATTGAGAAAATTGCAACCAAACTTTAAACAATAGTAGGTGCCTATATGAGTAAACGATCAGAAAAGGTCGCCGAGACTATTCACGAGACGGTTTCTTCTATCCTCAGCCGAGGACTTAATGACCCACGGATCGGTTTTGTAACTATCACTGCTGTCGAGGTTAACACTGATCTGGCGCTGTCCAAGATTTTTTTCACTGTAATCGGTGATGAAGATGCAAAAAAGAACAGCGAAATCGGCTTGAATAGCGCCAAAGGTTACATTCGTAAAGAATTAGCAAGTGTCCTGACCATCCGCCACGTGCCGGAGATCGTCTTCAAATACGACCGCTCTCAGGACTACGGTAACCGCATTGATGCCATTTTAAAAGAGATCGTTACAGAGCATAAAGAAGATGATACAGAAAATAATTAATGAGATAGATTCTGCCAGATCATTTCTGTTGACCTCCCATGAAAATCCGGATGGCGATGCTATCGGCTCCACATTGGCGCTGGCCTCTTTTCTGCGCAAGATCGGTAAAGAGGTTTGCGTTCACCTGTGTGATCCGGTCCCCGAATTATACGCCTTCATGCCGGGTGTCGAAACAGTTCAATTGCACGTTCCAGACCAGGATTTTGATCTGGCTTTTGTTTTGGATATAGGTGAATTTAGCCGAGCAGGCAAGGCTTTTTCACAGTTCAAGCGGGTCGGGAAATATATCAACCTGGATCATCATCTCGGATGCGAGTCATTTGGCGCTTATAACCTGATTGATCCTCAGGCAGCCGCAACAGGGGTATTGGTATACCGGATTCTATCCGCTTATGGCTATCAGTTTGACCTGGAAACAGCACTGTGCCTGTATATTTCGATTGTCACCGATACCGGTTCCTTCCATTACTCAAACTCTAATCGCGAGGCCTTTGCTATTGCCGGGGAAATGGTTGACTGTGGTATCAATGCCTGGGATGTTGCAGAACAAATATATGAAAATCAGCCTTTAAAACGCCTTGAGCTGTTATCGCTGGCACTGGCCACCCTGGATGTGATCAAGGGTGGCCAGGTAGCCTCGATAACCGTTACCACCGATATGTTCACTCAGGTCGATGCTGATTCTGAATTGACGGATGGGTTTGTCAACTATCCCCGCTCGATCAAAGGGGTGGAAGTGGCAATCTTCTTCCGGCAGATCAATGAACAGAGATACAAGGTCGGCTTCCGCTCCAAAGGCAAGGTCAATGTGGCTGATTTTGCTGCCCTGCTTGGCGGCGGTGGGCACCATAATGCTGCCGGTTGCACAGTGGACGGAACATTGGAAGTGGTTAAAGCCCAGGTATATGCTGTTATGGAAGCCTCTTTCAATTGAATCATGATCTCTGTCGTCGCTCCAATATCACCAATTTAGGCCGCGTCAGATTTGCCTCGCCGCCAGCTTCATTCTCTTCAGACCTGAAACTACTTTTATCTGACTTAAGCCAACACTAAATGAACGGTTTTATAATTATCGATAAACCGGCGGGGATTACCTCCCATGACGTCGTCAGCCGGGTGCGCAGGATTCTCGGCACCAAAAAGGTAGGGCACACCGGTACCTTGGACCCTTTTGCTACCGGGGTTCTGCCTGTAGCAGTCAATGAGGGGACTAAGGCCATCCCTTATCTGGATGAAGGGCGCAAATGTTATCAGGCCCTCATGCGTCTGGGTGTTACAACCGACACGCTTGATATGACTGGAAAAGTGCTCTCTGAAACAGATTCTTCCCTGGTGGATGAACAACTGCTTAGATCTCTGTTGCTTGGTTTTACAGGACCCATCAGTCAAGTGCCCCCCATGTTTTCAGCGATCAAGCTCGGTGGTCAACCCCTTTACAAGTTGGCTCGGCAAGGACAGGAAATTGAGCGGGAGCCGCGACAGGTTGAGATTTATGAACTAGAACTGATCTCCTACCGGTTGCCTTTCGTTGAAATCAGGGTGGTTTGTTCACGCGGGACCTATATCCGTTCGCTGGCGGATGATATTGGTAGTGCTCTTGGCTGTGGCGCTGCGTTGCAGGAACTGCGTCGAACTGCCAGCGGCCCGTTTGCAATAGAGGCGGCCGTATCCCTGGAGACGCTGGAGGAATCGGTTCACAAGTCCGCACTAGATGAACTGTTCATTTCTCCTTATCAGGCACTCAACCATCTGCTGGATATTCCTCTGGCAGATAGCGGTCTGCTTAAAGTCAGCCATGGCATTTCGCCCGGCTGGGACGACACATCAGCATTATTGCCCAATGTTTGCCAAGAGTCTGAACTGGTCAGGCTTTCAAGGGAATATGGACTGATAGCGATTGCCCAGCTGCAGCCGAACTGTGGCTCGGCCCAAATAGTGTTAAAACGAGTTTTCAACTAAGTTAGTACTTTACATGCTTGTAATGGTATGGTATTGATTTATGATTGTTTTGAAGCGTCTAAAATAGAATAATGCTGGAAAAGCGTAAATAAAAGGAGGTGTTGGCAGTGCTGGCAACTGAAAAGAAACAGGAAATCATCAATTCATTTAAAAAACATGACAGCGACACAGGTTCTCCCGAGGTGCAGATCGCAATCCTCACTGAAAGGATTACCTATTTAACCGAGCACTTCAAGATTCACAAAAAAGACCACCACAGCCGGAGAGGGCTTCTTAAGCTCGTCGGTCAGAGGCGGCGCCTTCTGGACTACCTGAAAGGCAAAGAAATGGACCGCTACAAAAAGGTCATCGAGCGACTCGGGATACGCAGATAATGGAGGGCAGTATACCTGTTTTTTAGCGGGTATATTGCCTTTTCTCATTTTCGTATGCTCGTTTTTGGAAGAGGGCTTTTTAGCCCTTTTTATTTTTGTTGGGGGCGTGGGTAGAATTTCCCTTTAATCGAATTCAGATGAAGCAACCGTTTGTGATGAGAGGGCTTGCAGCCTACTAAAGTCTGGCTGGTAGTCATTGAAGAACAAGCAGCGGTGGCATTGCCGGCATTCATTTTCGGGAAATTGTAGCGACGGCCCCAACGCAACTAGAGGAGAAATGTATGGAACAAGTTGTAAAAGTCGAGTTTGGTGGCAAGGAAGTCACTATCTCCACCGGCAAGATGGCCAAACAGGCCAATGGTGCCGTGGTTGTAAAAAGCGGCGATACAATGGTACTGGTGACTGCTGTTGCTCAGAAAGAGGCCAAAGAAGGGCAGGATTTCTTCCCGCTGACCGTTAACTATACTGAGAAAGCCTATGCCGGCGGTAAAATCCCGGGTGGATTTTTTAAGCGCGAAGCGCGGCCCTCTGATCCCGAAACCCTGACCTGCCGTTTGATTGACCGCCCGATACGGCCGCTCTTTCCGGAAAACTTTCTAAATGATACCCAAATTATTGCGACGGTTGTCTCGGCCGACAAGGATCACGATCCTGCCATCCTGTCCATGCTGGGCGCATCTGCTGCTCTGGAAATATCCGACATTCCCTTTCACGGACCGATTGCCGGTGTCAAGGTCGGCCGGGTGGATGGCAAGTTCATCTGCAACCCGACTGCCGAAGAGCTGGAGCAGAGCGATCTGGAGATTGTTGTGGCTGCTAGCCGCGATGCCATCATCATGGTCGAGGGTGAGGCCAAATTCGTATCGGAAGAGGATATGCTGGAAGCAATCTTCTTCGGCCATGCCTCGGTTCAGCCGGTGCTGGATGCCCAATTAAAACTTAAGGAATTGGCCGGGGTTGCCAAACGCGAGGTACTGCCGCCGGTTGTTGACCAGGCCCTGCTGGCAAAGGTCCGCGAGTTGGCCTATGATCGCGTGTCCGAGGCGGTTAAAATTAAGTCCAAGCAAGAGCGTTACAAACAGATTGATCAGATAAAAGCTGATACCATTTCTGCTTTACAGGAAGACTATGAGGGCAAAGCCAAGCATATCAAAGCATTTTTAAGCGATTTCGAATATGATCGAGTTCGTGCCGACGTACTTGACACCGGCATCCGCATTGATGGTCGCAATACCACCACTATCCGCCCCATAACCACTGAGGCTGGTCTTCTGCCACGCGTTCACGGTTCAGCACTGTTTACCCGTGGTGAAACACAGGCCCTGGTATCCACCACCCTGGGTACATCCAGTGATGAACAGCGGATAGACTCGCTTTATGGGGAGTCCCGTAAGCGTTTTCTGTTGCATTACAACTTCCCCCCCTTCTCGGTGGGTGAAACCAGCTTCCGCCTCGGACCTGGCCGCCGCGAAATCGGTCACGGCATGCTGGCTGAAAGGGCAATTGCCGCTATTTTGCCAAAGCACGATGATTTCCCTTACACTATCCGCATCGTATCCGAGACCCTGGAGAGTAATGGTTCCTCTTCCATGGCATCGGTATGCGGCGGCTGCATGTCGCTGATGGATGCCGGCGTACCGATTTCCACCCCGGTGGCAGGTATTGCCATGGGCCTGATCAAGGAAGGCGAAAAAGTTGCTATTTTGTCAGACATCCTGGGTGACGAAGACCACCTGGGCGATATGGACTTCAAGGTAGCCGGCAGCGCCGAAGGTATCACTGCCCTGCAGATGGACATCAAGATCGGCGGTGTTACCAAAGAAATCATGCAGACAGCGCTTAAGCAGGCTCGTGAAGGCCGTATGTTCATCCTGGGCAAAATGGCAGAGACACTCTCTACCCCGCGTGCCGAGATGTCACCCTTTGCACCACGCATCACCACTATCTATGTCAAGACAGATAAAATCCGCGACGTCATCGGTACCGGCGGCAAAAATATCCGCAACATCACCGAGACCACCGGGGTTACCTGTGATATCGATGATACCGGACGCATCAACATCGCCAGTACCAGCAAAGAAGCCTGTGACCTGGCTATCAAGATGATTCGCGACTTGACCGAAGATGCCGAAGAAGGGCGCCTTTACATGGGTATTGTCAAAAAGATCATGGATTTTGGCGCTTTCGTGGAAATCATGCCCGGTACCGACGGACTGGTGCATATCTCCGAGCTGGATACCAAGCGGGTCAAGACCGTTACCGAGATCCTCAATGAGGGTGACCAGGTTCTGGTCAAGTGCATTGGTGTTGATAAAAACGGCAAGATCAAGCTTTCCCGCAAAGAGGCGCTTGGCCTCAATCCTGACGGCAGCAAGGTGGAAGGTTATAAAACAGAAGAATAATTGTTGGTTAACATAGTGGCGAAGAGACACGCTTCACCACTGACTGATAAACCCCGTCTTTTTTAGACGGGGTTTTTTTGTAAGAACATCTGCGCCAAGGCTTATTCTATCAGCTTGCTTTTAGCACTTCATTCAGTACAATGCAGTTAAGTTGTGCACTAACCGCCGGTGATAAGCTCAATGGCCGATTTGATCATACATACTGCCATTCCTGTTTTGCAGATACGCTGGGAAAACCTGCTTGCAGATAGAGATGCCTGCCTGCGACACGATGATGTGGATGCGGTTCATGATCTGCGCGTCTCAACTCGGCGTCTTAGGACCGCCCTGGATCTTTTTGGCCCGCTCTGTAATGATTCTCATCCGGCCCATGCCAAAAACGCAGTCCGTGAGTTAACCCGGCAGATAGGCTCCCTAAGGAACCTCGATGAGGGGCTGCTGTTCTTCTCGCAGCAGAATAAAGAGGCTGCCAGGCAGGGCAATAAAAAACTTTTTTTGGCCCTGCTAAAAGACCTGCATTCCAGGCGTGACAAGGAAGCAGCCAAAGTTCAGAGGCTGTTAAACAGACTGGATAAAAGTGTAATTGAAGGTTTTCTGAAAAGAATCAGGGCTGGTCATGTTAAGCCGGAAACTTGCTATTCCGACCCGGTAAAGGTACTCTCACTGCCTGGATATCTGTCTGAAGCAAGCATCCGTCTTTACGGCGAAGTGCATAAATTTTTACCTCCTCCTTGTGCGGCACAAGATGTAATCCAAAGGCATGCACTACGTATCGCCATCAAACGCTGGCGATACTTTTTGGAGATTGTAGCCGAGATTTCCCAGCAGGATTACAGCCGCAATCTTGAGCTTCTCAAAGATTATCAAACCTTGCTGGGACACCTTAATGACCTGGAGGTATTCTGGGATTTGGCTAGTGAATGCGGTATCCATGTTGAAGAGCGCAGAAACCTGCAGCAGGTGGTGGATGGCAAACGGGATGTTTACCTTTCCCGCTTGGCTGAGCTGGCTGAACTTAGACCGTTGCGCTATGAATTTTTCCTTTGAGAGAGGCCTGCATGAAAAAGACGCGCTTAGCGGCTATTGACATAGGGACCAACTCGATCCGCTGCATCGTGGTCGAGGTTGATCAGCAGGGCCGGTTCGTTGTGCTTGACGACGAAAAGGCAACCGTGCGCTTGGGAGAAAATATTGGTAAAACGCGAGCGATATCTGAGTTAGCAGTGGAACGCGCTATAAATTCAATGGTTTTGATGCGCAAGTTGCTCGATTCGCTACAGGTGACTGAGATTGAAGCTATTGCTACCAGTGCGGTCAGGATGGCCTCCAATGGACAGGAACTGATTAAAACTCTTTCGAGCAAGCTTGGACATGAGATCAAGATCATCTCAGGCGAGGAAGAGGCGGAATTGGCTGCCATCTCAGCCCTGAATAATTTTGAGATGAAGGGCAAGCGCTATGCCATGCTCGATATCGGCGGTGGCAGTGCCGAGGTTGTGACTGCCCTTGGTAGTCATATTGAAGAGTACTATTCTGTTGATCTGGGTGCGGTGCTGATGACCGAGCGGTTTTTTAACAGTGACCCAGTCAAGCCTGCTGACTATAAGAAGTTTCAGCAGCATGTCAGAACGGTGCTCAAAAAGACCTTTTCCAGTGAACGCATCGCTGTCCAGACCTTCATCGGTTCCGGCGGGACCATCACCTCATTGGGGGGAATGGTCATGCAGATGCGTGGTCAATCTTACTCTTCGGTACACGGTTACCAAGTGCTGCGGTCTGAGGTGGTCCATATGCTGGCCATGCTGATGCGAAAGGACCTCAAGGCCAGGCGGGCTGTTCCTGGGCTGAACCCGGACCGGGCCGATATCATTGTCGCAGGTCTCGGTGTGGTCAATGAATTTATGGAGTTCTTCGGCGCCAACATGCTGATGGTTAATGAACGGGGTATCCGTGAAGGTCTGATCATCAGGGCCAGGAAGAGACTGGGACTGATGCCGGAAACTGCCGCGCGGCGCACCTGGCGTGAATCCGTACTGGATTTTGCCGGCTCCTCTCATTTCGACGAGGCGCATTGCCGGCATGTCTCCAATCTGGCCTTGACGATCTTCGATGGTCTGGCCCAGGAATACCGCCTGAAAAAGATCCAACGCCGGTTATTGGAAGCGGCTGCGCTTTTGCACGATGTCGGTTATTTCATCAGCTACGATAGTCACCACAAGCATTCCTATCATCTCATCCGGCATGCCGACCTGTTTGGTTTTACACCGCGTGAACGTGAAATCATTGCTCAAATCGCACGTTATCATCGTAAGGCACTGCCTAAAAAGAAGCATGCTGAATTTCAGCGATTGAGCGAAGCCGACCAAATAACGGTCAGTAGGCTGGGGGGCATTTTACGATTGGCTGATGGTCTTGACCGCCGTCGCAGCGGTCTGGTGGAAATTGTTGAATTGAAGCAGAGTGAAGATACCATCAGCCTGAAGGTGTTCGGAACAGACGATATCTCGGTGGAAATATTTGGTGCCAATGCCAAAAAAGACCTTATTGAAAAGGCCTTTAAAAAAAATCTGGTCCTGATGACCTGCTGATCAGATAAGAAAGAGGGATCTGGGTTGGCACTTATTTTTCAAAGTTTGCCTCGGCTGCCAGCTCAT
Source organism: Desulfuromonadaceae bacterium (assembly GCA_036504875.1). Lineage (GTDB taxonomy): Bacteria > Desulfobacterota > Desulfuromonadia > Geobacterales > Pseudopelobacteraceae > JACPFJ01. Next base: position 26,905 of record DASXUK010000002.1, on the reverse strand, counting down.
CATAAACCGTCAGTGATTTTACGCTGACGGTTTCTTTTTTGCCCAGAGCCTCAAAGCTGAGCAATTTTTTGTTGAAGCGCTCGGCCTGTGTTCTGAGATTGCCGGTGCTCTCCGAGATATAACTCTTCTCTTTGGGATCGATATCCTTTTTAAAGACCCCTTTCATCTTGTTCCAGTACTCATCCGTGCCACTTACATAATGGTTAAGACTCTCCAGGAATGAGAGCGCGCCCGCGGAGAGGTCAGAGATCATGGCCAGTTTTGACTGGGCATCGGTCATATCCTTAAGCAACTGCCGTTCAGCAAAATCAGCCGCCTCCTGAATCTTTTTTTCATCTGCTTTGAGCGGGTCAATGGCATCGGTCAGGGCAATGAATTTTTGCGAGCTGTTGTGATAATTATTGATCGAGACCGAGGCTGCGTTGAGGGCTACTGTAAACTGGGAAATGAACTTGGTGAAGATTGAAGCCTGTCCGGCGTAAGGGATCGGCAGCATTTTGGCAAGCAAAGCCGCATACGAACCGGCCTGAATATAACGGTTGTAGCCGGCAAGATTGGCGCTCATCCAGGTGACAAACCGTTCAAAGTCACTGGTTGACAGGCGTTGAAGCTTTACATCGGAGGTTATTTCCTTTAAACGCAGTATCTTTTTCTGGTGCAGCCGTTCAACAGTGACCACTTTCCTCGCCTCCAGCTCCGCTATCCGCTGCTGCAAAACCTTTAGATCTACAGGCGCCTCGCGACAGACTCCGCTGTCCTGCTGACAATCCTGTTGAGGAGCAACCGGCAAATCAGTGCCGGCCCATACTTTGGAAGCGGATATGACAAATATTGCAATGACTAAAAGCGGGCGAATAGTCTTCCCTGAACTTTTCATTATATTCCTGTTCTCCTCTGACAATTGATGTATCTGCGACCGGCTTGCTTGTCCTTGCATTTGGAAGGCCCGTATACTACCATAGTATTGATTTTTCTGGAAGACCTGCTAAATGAGTCTTACCTGACCAGAGGCTGTCTATGGCAATGTTTAAAATTAACCGTCTGACACTGATTCAAAAGATGATAATCAGCTATGTTGTCAGCGGCATGTGCATGTCGGCGGCCCTGGTCTACTCAGTGTATGGCTTGAGCATCATGCACCGCATGCAAGAGGAAATTGCCCGGAAAGATCTGGCTGCGGCAACGGCTACTATTTCGCTGCGCGAGATGATGCAGGCGCAGGAACGGTATGTCGGCAGGTACAAAATACTCAAACAGGCCGAATTCAAAGAGCTCTACAAGCAGAATGCGGACATGTTCCGCAAGGAACTGGCCCGGCTGCAGCTGATCTACCAGGGTAGCGTGTTGAGCAAGCTGACGGTTGAATATGATGACTATCAGAGGCTGGCCAGTGCAGTTTTTGCCGGCCGCGAGATCGACCCGCTGATCTTGAAAAGTTCCTCTGCGCGGCTGGAGATGATTTTTGAACAGCTCAGGCAAGAGCAGCAACGCTCTCTTGAGAACAAGCTTAAGCAATCGGATCTCAGGAAAACAGAGATAGTTGGCCGATCGATAGCCATGGCATTCGGAGGTATAATTTCAACTTTTGTGGTTGCCTTTTTGCTGATCTATTCCTTTGCCACCTCTGTTGGAAAACTTCAAAAAGCCACTCATCGCATAGCCGAAGGAGATTTCGATCATAACCCGCAAATACCGCCGGGTGATGAGATCGGCGCATTGGCACAGGATTTTGCACGCATGGCTTCCCGACTCAAAGAGCTTGAACAGATCAGTCTTGATGCCAGTCCGCTAACCCGCCTGCCGGGCAATATCGCCATTGAGCGCGCCCTTAACCGGCGTTTGCGGGAGAAAACTCCTTTTGCCATGTGTTACATGGATCTCGACAATTTCAAGTCCTACAACGATCGCTATGGTTATATCAAGGCCAGTGAACTTCTCAAAGAAACCGGACAGCTTATCTATGCTGCTGTTAAACAGCTCAATGATCCGGATGCCTTTGTAGGGCACATCGGTGGTGACGATTTTGTGGCCATTATCAGTGCCGAACAGGCGGCATCAACCTGCCAGTTGATCATCCATGATTTCGATAGCATGATCAGGGCCTATTATTCGGAAGAGGATCGTGCCGCCGGAGCCATCCAGGGTATCGACCGCTATGGTGTGCCGCGAGTTTTTCCGATTGTATCCATTTCCATTGCCGTACTTACCTGTCAGACCGGAAAGTATGCTACGGCCGCCGAGATTGCCACGGCAGCCGCCGAAGTCAAGGATCACGTGAAGGAGTCCTCGGGGAGTAACTATATCATTGTGAGGGAGTCAGGAACCAGTGCGGCCTGAAGTTAAATTTTTACTTTTATGCCTGGTGCTCTTGATCGCCTTGGAAGGGTGCACCCTGCTAGGCAAACAAGCTCCACGGACAGCTGGTGTTCCCCAGCAAAGGCTGCTATTAGATCAGGCCCTTGAGGCCCTGGGGGGCAACAGAATGCAGCAGGCCCGTGAGCTGCTTGAACAGATCACTGAGGCGGCTCCTTTGGCAGGAGTAACCGATGAAGCCCTTTTCAGGCTGGCACTGCTTTACCTGGGGGATGAGGGCACGGTTAAGGCTGGCGCCCGTGCAGAGGCTCTGCTGGAGCGGCTTAAGAAGGAATTCCCAAATAGTCCATGGAGTTTGCAGTCAAAACCGCTGTTGTCATACATGGCCGGGATAAAATCTCTGCGCGATCAACGTCGTCAGTTAAAGACCCTGCAGGATCTTAATCTATCCCTGGGGCGTGAAAACCGTGAATTGCGCCAGAGCCTGGAACGGCTTAAGCAGCTTGACCTGGAGTTGGAACAGAAAATTAAGAGATAAGCTTTGCTCCTACTTTGGTTTAGATGGTTCTTACAGTTATTTTCTTTTTTTGTCTCCTGGCAGATATTCCGCCAAAAACGCAGCTTTGTATTCCATAAATCGATTGTTTGCGATAGCACCTCGGATCTCACTCATCATCTGCAGATAAAAATGCACGTTATGAATGGCTGAGAGCACGGCCGAGATGACCTCGTTGGCCGCAAACAGGTGATGCAGATAGGCGCGAGTAAAGTTCTGGCAGGTGTAGCAGTTGCAGCTCGGATCGATCGGATAGAAATCGCGCTTGTAGTTCTTGTTGGTCAGGCGGATCTTGCCGCGCCGGGTGAACAAAGTCGCACTGCGGCCGTAGCGGGTCGGAATCACGCAATCGAACATGTCTATTCCGCGCTCGACACTCTCCAGAATGTCCTCGGGCAGGCCCACTCCCATAAGATAGCGTGGCTTATGTTCCGGCAGATGCGGCACGGTCCAACCTACCACCTTCTTTAACAACTCCAGTCCTTCTCCGACACTTACTCCTCCTATGGCATAACCAGGCAGGTCCAGCTTGGTCATCTCACTGGCGCACATCGCCCGCAGGTCTTCAAAAACACTACCCTGAACTATCCCGAATAGCGCCTGATCAGTGCCGGACATGGCATTTTGGCACTCCTTCAGCCAGCGGATGGTTTTTTTTGTGGATTGCTCGGCATAGCTTCGATCGCAAGGGTAGGGGATGCATTCATCAAAGGCCATGATAATATCGGAGCCCAAATCCTGTTGAATGCGGATGGCGCTGGCCGGATCAAGAAATATCTCTTCACCGGTCAATTCATGCCGGAAAAAAACACCATCCTCAGTAATACGTTTATTAGGCAGAGAAAAAACCTGAAACCCTCCCGAATCGGTGAGGATCGGTTTGTCCCAGGCCATGAACTTGTGCAGCCCGCCCGCTTTTTTTATCAAGCCTTCGCCAGGCTGAAGATGCAGATGATAGGTGTTGCTGAGGATTATCTGGGCGCCGGTCTCCTTGATCTGGGCCGGGGTAAGCGGTTTCATGGCGCCGTGAGTAGCGACCGGCATGAAGATTGGTGTTTCAATCTCACCGCGCGAAGTAGTCAAAATCCCAAGACGGGCTGAGCTAGCGGGATCTTTTTTGAGAAGCTTGAAGTCCATTGTTTCTCCAGAATAAAAATAAATATACGTTATAATATAAAAGGCGCTTGGCGTGTGCCGGGTGCAATGATTGTTCAAAGGGTAACATTACCCTCCGATGATTTAATCATACAATGGTTACTAACAGAAAGTCGCTTTAATTGCAATCCCGCAGCCAAAGCCGGTTTAAAGAGTCTATTCCGGTATCCTGTATACATAAAGTTGTTGCATTTTATTAAAACGACGTTTAGTATGCGCTGTCTTCTTTATTAGGGCACGCTTGATTTAATTTTGCGACGGCTGCATTTAAATACACTCGAAGGAGGATAGTATGCAGGTTGTTAACAGATTGCGCTGGCGAGGCCCACCTCATCAGAAATTCCATTAAGTTCCACGCAGTTTCCACACCCTCTGAAAAAACATTGTAGGTCATATTCTTGAAAAGGAAGGGAAGCTATGCAATTTTTATCGTCATCAATCGGCAGAAAGATCTTAATGGCGATCACGGGCCAGGTTATGGTTCTGTTCGTCGTGGTCCATCTGATCGGCAACACGACCATCTTCGGATGGATCCATGGGGGCATTAATGCCTATGCCGAACACCTTCACGCCTTTCCTCCCATGGTCTGGGCTTTCCGGGCTGTCATGCTGGCAATGGTCTGCGTGCACATCTGGTTAGGCATTCAACTCACTATTGAGAACCGCGCTGCCAGAACCCAGCAATATGCTGTTAAGTCCACCCAGAAGACCACCTTTGCCAGTGAGAACATGATCTGGACCGGGAGTCTGTTGCTGCTCTTCATACTCTACCACATCGCTCACTTCACCCTAAGAATGGTTCCCGGTATGGAAATAGTCATGGACCCCGCTGGTAACGTGAATGTTCTCTCGATGGTGGTTTCAGGTTTCCAGAACTTTTTTGTCTCATTTATTTATGCCGGCGCCATGGTAACCCTGTTTCTGCACCTTTCACATGGTATTCAGAGCTTCTTCCAGACCCTGGGTTGGAGCAATGATTGTGTGCAGCCCGGGATCACGAAGGCCAGTACCTTGACTGCCTTGGTCCTGTTCCTGGGTTATGTTGCCATCCCGCTGTCAATTTTTGCCGGAATTCTGAAAGGTTAAGGGGGTTATTGTGATACTTGATGGAAAATGTCCAACCGGACCTATTGAACAGACCTGGGACAAACACCGCTTCGACTTGAAGCTGGTCAATCCCGCTAACAAGCGTAAATACAATGTAATCGTTGTTGGAACCGGCCTGGCTGGTGGTGCTGCCGCTGCTTCTCTGGGTGAACTGGGTTACAATGTCCAGGCTTTCTGCTATCAGGATAGCCCGCGCCGCGCTCACTCGATTGCTGCTCAAGGCGGCATTAACGCTGCTAAAAACTATCCTAATGATGGCGATTCTATTTATCGTCTCTTCTATGACACCATCAAAGGTGGCGATTTCCGTGCCCGCGAGGCTGATGTATGGCGTCTGGCCCAGGTGTCCAACAACATCATCGACCAGTGTGTGGCTCAGGGCGTTCCCTTTGGTCGCGATTATGCCGGATATCTGGATAACCGCTCCTTTGGCGGCGCCCAGGTTTCCAGAACCTTTTTTGCCCGTGGTCAGACCGGACAGCAACTTTTGCTGGGTGCTTACTCCGCTCTTTCCCGTCAGATCAAGGCCGGCACCGTGCAGATGTACAACCGCCGTGAAATGCTTGACTTGGTAGTTGTAGACGGCGTTGCCCGCGGCATCACCTGCCGCAACCTGATCACTGGTGAGCTTGAGAGCTACGCTGCTGATGCAGTTTGCCTTTGCACAGGCGGCTACGTTAACGTGTTCTACCTCTCCACCAATGCCATGGGTTGCTCGGTCACTGCCAACTGGAAGGCGCACAAGAAGGGCGCACTTTTTGCTAACCCTTGCTACACACAAATCCATCCGACCTGTATTCCGCAGGCCGGCGACTATCAATCAAAGCTGACCCTGATGTCCGAGTCGCTACGTAATGATGGTCGCTGCTGGGCTCCTAAGAAGAAAGGCGATAATCGTCCGCCGCAACAAATTCCTGAGGACGAACGCGATTACTATCTTGAGCGTAAGTACCCCAGTTTCGGTAACCTGGCCCCGCGTGACATTGCTTCTCGCGCAGCTAAGGAGCAATGTGACGACAGTCGCGGCGTCGGACCTGGTGGCCGCGGCGTTTATCTGGATTTTGCCGATTCAATCAAACGCTTGGGTGAGGACACCATTCGTGAGCGGTACGGCAACCTGTTCGAGATGTACGAGAAAATCACCGATGAAAATGGGTATAAAACCCCGATGCGCATTTACCCCGCACCCCATTATTCCATGGGTGGTTTATGGGTCGACTACAACCTGATGAGTAATATCCCCGGCCTGTTCGTGCTGGGTGAGGCCAACTTCTCAGTTCATGGCGCCAACCGTCTGGGTGCTTCGGCGCTCATGCAGGGTCTGGCAGATGGTTATTTTGTAATCCCTTACACCATCGGCGGCTACCTGACCACAGTTAAGCCGGGCCAGGTCAAAAAAGACCATGCCGAGTTCAAGAAGTCGGTTGAAGATGTGAATAAAGATGTCAACAGATTCCTCTCCATTAATGGCAAGCGCACAGTAACAGATTTCATGCGCGAACTGGGTGGGCTGATGTGGGAAAACTGCGGTATGGCGCGTTCCAAGGAATCCTTGGAGACCAACCTCAAGAAGATTCCGGCCTTGCGTGAAGAATTCTGGAAGAATGTCAAGGTTTCCGGTTCCGGTGCCGAGCTCAACCAGCAGTTGGAAAATGCCGGCCGTACCGCTGACTTCTTGGAGTTTGGCGAGTTGATGTGCCGAGATGCGCTGCACCGCAACGAGTCTTGCGGCGGTCACTTCCGGTCAGAGTTCCAGTATGAGGACGGCGAAGCCAAGCGTGACGACGCCAACTACTGCTATGTTGGTGCCTGGGAGTTCAAAGGTATTGGCGTTGAGCCCGAGTTGCACAAGGAGCCATTGAAATTCGAGAACGTACATCTCGCAGTAAGGAGCTACAAATAATGAGCGATCACAAGACCATGACATTGACACTGATCGTGTGGCGCCAAAAGAATGCCAACGATCCCGGAAAGTTCGAGACCTACACGGCCAAGGACATTACTGAACATCACTCTTTCCTGGAAATGCTCGACTGCGTGAACGAAGATCTGATCCAGACTGGCAAGGATCCAATCGTGTTTGACCACGATTGCCGCGAAGGCATCTGCGGTATGTGTTCACAGGTTATTAACGGCGCACCGCATGGCGGCCAGGATCGTACCACTGTTTGCCAACTTCACATGCGCAAATTCAAGGATGGCGATACAATCTACATCGAGCCCTGGAGGGCGCGTGCCTTCCCGATCGTCCGTGACCTGATCGTCGATCGTGAAGGCTTGGAAAAGATCGTGCAGGCCGGCGGCTATACATCCTGCCATACCGGTGGGGTTGCCGACGGTAACGCTATACTGATTCCAAAACCAATTGCCGATGAAGCCATGGACGCTGCCGAGTGTATCGGTTGTGGAGCCTGTGTGGCTGGTTGTCCCAACGGGGCTGCCATGTTGTTTACCGGCGCCAAGGTTTCCCAATTGGCCATCCTGCCTCAAGGTCAGGCCGAGGCTGCTGTCCGCGTAAAGAACATGACTAAGGCCATGAATGACTGTGGCTTCGGTAACTGTTCCAACCACTATGAGTGCCAGGCCGCCTGCCCCAAAGGAATCAACGTCAAGTTCATTGCCCGTATGAACCGCGAATTCCTCAAGGCTCAGTTTGCCTGATTTGATTCTTTAAATTTGCAGTACATTAAGGGCAGCCCTTTGGCTGCCCTTTCTTTTACCAGTTTTTAGCCAGCAATACTAAAGCACTAGGTTGTAGAACTGTATTCATTGGGTATAAAGCGTGGAATTCAATCTAATCGACTTAAAAATTGATATTGAAACTGATGATCCAGCCGGTTTGCGTGCCTACCTGTTTCGGAGCGAAGCGGCTTTTGCCAAGGCCTGCAAACAGGCGGCCTGTCTTAATCCGGCAGCTAATTGCACCATTTGCAGACTAAAGAGCGACTGTGCCTGGCAGGCTGTTTTTGGGCAGGAGCTCAGCGTTGACTCGGCGGCACTGAGACGTCACCAGAAACCTCCGCTTCCTTTCGTGTTTTCATTTCCAGTTTGCTCGCAACTGGGTAACCCTCAGGCTCTTGAATGCCGTCTGAGTGTGGTCGGAAGCGCTGTGCCGCATCTGGAACTGTTGCTGCAAGGTTTTCGAGTGCTGCTTTCCCGTGCTGAATGTCCTGTTTCCAATAACATTCAGGTATATTCCCGCGATTATCAGGGCAACTCTCTGGCAGTAGGTAAGGGAGCTGATATTAACAAAGCTGAAAATTTGATCATTCTGTCAGCCAACGAGCTGGCCGACCGTTCTCCGTGGCAATGTTCCCGGCTGACAATTCGTTTGCTGTCGCCCCTTAAGCTGCTTTCCAATGGAAGTCAGCTCCGGCAGTTTGAGTTCGGGCTGTTTTTCCGTTCGCTGATGCGTCGAGTCTCCTCTTTGGCCTACTATTACGGTGGTCATGAGCTCGATTATGATTATAAGAGCCTGGCAGATCTAGCTTCAACTATAATTTGCAGTGAAAATCGATTCTCATATCAATCAGAAATGTATGGAGATAAAAAAATGGCCGGAATCCACGGGTCTGGCTGTTTTGAGGGGGACTTCAGCGCTCTCATGCCGATGCTTGTCCTCGGCACCTATCTCCATACCGGCAAAAAGGCCTCTTTTGGCCTTGGATATTATGAGATCCTGTCTGATCAGAAATAGTGTTTCATAACAGTTTGAACAGATCCTTGCCATTGGCCAGTGTATCCGTGCCGCTTGGAACCAGGGGTTGCGGGTTGTTGGAATAGCTGTAAGTACGCCTTTTTAAGAAAAAGCGTGGTTCTTCCACGTGCGGTTGAATCCTGTTGAGTCTACATCTGCGATCCAGCATTGGACATTTCAGTTTGAAGACTCTATTATTTAAAAAGCTATCCGCCCAATAAGTGCAGTAGATTTTAACCATTCGCTGCCGATCGTGAGCCAGTATGATTTTTAAAAAACCACTTTTCTTTTTTTTGCTTTTCCTGATTCCCGCTTGTTCGACAGTGACGCGGCCGGCCCTGGAATACCGACCCGGGGCACAGGTCGAAACACTCTCTTCGGCAGTGTCAATGTCAATCCACTCTAGCGAACGCAGCATGGCTGGGCACGGCTTCATGGTTTATCGCCGCCCTGACCAGGTGCATCTGATCATGCTGTCCCCCTTTGGTCCAACTCTTTTTGAGGCCTTTGCCCTGGGTGAAAAGGTTGTGCTGGTTTATCCATCCCAATCGGTCGCCTATAGTGGTCGCCTGGATGAGCTGCCGGAAAAGGGGGGGCTGCAGAGCTGGCGTCTGATCCGCTGGGTAATGGATATAGATGCTCCCACTGAAAAGCGTAGCAATGAAAGCGTTAGTAGGCAGAGCAAGTTGGGTTTTGAAGAGAAGGTAACCTTTGAAGACGGGCTGGTTACAAATAAGGCCGCCACCAATGGTGATCAGGTTTTTTATTCCAAATACACAGTAATCAACGGTGTGGCTGTTGCAGAAGAGGTTGAGATGCGTAATGAGCATGGGGATCGCATCCGCCTTAAGCTGGATGAACCGGAAATTAACGTCCCACTTGATGAGGCCGCCTTCACACCTGGGCTTGATGGTATGACCATCCTGCCACTTTCTGCGTTACAAGGTATTTAAATGCTGGTTCAATTGCGCAAAGTAGTTGTTATGTTGATTATTTCTCTTTGTGCTACCTCAGCACTGGCTGATAATCAATTCAAAAAAAGCGGTCGCGAAATCGGCCAAGGCTTCAAGCATTTTGGCGAGGCGGCCGGAAAATTCACCAAGGATTCAGGCAAGGCGATTGGCAAAGGCTTTAAAAAGGCGGGGCAGGATACCGGAAAGGCCATGAAACAGGTGGGTAAGGATATCAGGGATGCTTTTAAGCGTGGCGGTAAAGGTAATGATTAAAACTGCTTAGGTTGTTTCGGCGGCTGCCAACCTGCGAAAAGCGGATGCTTTGATGGCGGCATAAACCACACTTCCCGCTGTAATCTCTAATTCCCGGGCGGCGTCCGGCACTATCTCCGAGATCAGTTTCCCATTGCCGCACTCAAGCTCCACTCCCAGCTTGGTTCCACTTTCAAAACAGGAAGTAACATTACATTCCAGCAGATTTCTAGCGCTGATCGCCTCGGGATGCTTTTTAAAGAGGATGATGTCTTTGGAGGAGAGCTCAAAAAGTCCGCTCCTCGTATCCTGGTTACCCAGTGACAGCAGCAGTTCATTACCGTTCCAGTTGTAGACACATAGCCCGTCCCGTTTAGTCATGCCGCCCAGGCCGAGGATATTGATGTATCCGACCGGGCTGCGCCCCATCAACTTCCTGGCCAATGTTTCCGTGCTGCAGATATCGGTGATGCTGCCGTTGTCGATCACAGCGGCGGAATCGGTCATCATGCGCATCTCGACCAGAGAGTGGCTGATAAAGATGTAAGGGATGTTGAAACGGGCGCAAGTGGCCTTCAGGTAGGATATGATCTGGAACTTGCTGTCATCGTCCAGGGCCGAAAGCGGTTCATCCAACAGCAATAGGCGCGGGTTGGACAGGATCGCCCGTCCAATGGCTACCCGTTGACGTTCGCCGCCGGAAAGATTATTAACCCCCCGCTCCAGCAGTGCCTCCAACCCTAATGCCGCAATAACCGCATCAAAATCGATATTATTATCCCGGACCGGGCGGCGTTTAAAACCATACAGCAGGTTGCCCCTGACGCTCAAATGTGGAAACAGTGCCGATTGCTGGAAAACCAGGGCTATGCGGCGCTGTTCCGGTGGCAGGTTGATGCCTTGATTTCGATCAAAAAGAACTTGTTCATCAAGCCGCAGATGTCCTTTGTCTCCTGGGGTGTCAAGGCCGGCCAGCAGGCTCACCAGTGTACTTTTGCCGCTGCCGGAAGGTCCGAATAGCCCCAGGTTGCGCCCTTTGTAACTGAGCTCGGCTGAGAGTCTGAAATGCGGCAGTTCTTTTTTCAGGGACAGATCAAGTTGCATATCAATCCTTCCTGATCAGCCGACCGGCTACTGCATCATGAAAGATGAGGATCGCCAGCGAAATGATGACAGATATAACACATAACAACAGGGCGGCCTGCCCGCCCTGGGGTGAGGCGGCATAATCGTAAATTGCCAGGGGAATGGTTTGCGTTAATCCCGGTATATTGCCGGCAACTATAATGGTCGCTCCAAACTCCCCCAAGCTGCGTGCGAACATCAGTGAAGAACCGGCCATTACACCGCGCAAGCAGAGTGGCGCGATAACACTCGCCAGGGTGTCGTACCAGGTTGCGCCCAGGGTGCGTGAGGCATGGATCAGGTGCAGATCGATCGACTCCATGCCGATCCGGATCGAGCGCACCAGAAGCGGAAAACCAACCACGGCCGAGGCAATTACGGCCGCCTTCCAGGTGAAGATCAGCCTGATCCCCAACATGTGAAGCAAGGGGGCCAAGGCACCATTGGCGCCTAAGAGTAGTAAGAGCAGGTAGCCGATTACCACCGGCGGCAGAGTCAAAGGCAGGTTTATCAGGCCTTCCAACAAAATTTTCCCCCTGAAGTCATGGAAACACAGGATATAAGCGCACATGAACCCGATTGGTAACGACAGCAGTGTGGCCACTGTTGCCACCTTGGTCGATAGCAGGATGGCCTGTATGTCAGGCGCGGAAAGCCACATCAGGGTGTCCCAAAGCCATGTTTTTTTAAAATGCTTTTCGCCAGTGGCGATTGCAGGAAGCGGTGGAAGGCCTTGGCTTCGGCATTAGCGGCCCCTGAAACGGTCAAAGCCACTGTGTAGGTCACCTTCGGATATAGCTCCTGAGGGACTACAAATAACAGGCTGGCTTGCCGGGCCTGGCGCAGATCGGTTTTATAGATAAAAGCCCCCTCGACCTCGTTTCGTTCGGCGTACATCAGGCACTCACGCACGTCGCGAGCCATGACCAGCTTGCCGCGCATTTTGCTTTCCAGCCCGGCTTTGTTCAACGCCTCCATGGCGTATTCACCGGCTGGTACGCTCCTGGGGCTGCCAATAGCAACTCTTTCCAGCCTGGGCAGGTCCTGAATACTTGAAATTTTTGGATTGTGTTTTCCTGCAAAAACAAGCTCGTTATAGGCCAGCAAATTGGCACTTTTTTTATCAAGCAATGATTTGCTTGTGAGGTAGTCCGACCAGCCCTGATTGGCAGAGGCAAAGATGTCGGCTGGCGCTCCGTTTTCGAGTTGTCTGGATAAGGCCCCTGATGAGCCGAAGTTGTTAAAGAAACTGGTTTTTGGAGCAGTTTTTTTAAAAGCCGCACATATTTCAGTGATAGCTTCTTTGAGACTGGCTGCCGCAAAGATTTTAACTTCCCCTGCCTGTAGGGCAGAGGGTATCAGACATAACAAGCAAACTATTGTTATCAACCGATTCCTCATGCAGGCCCCCTTTCTAGCTGAGTTTTATTCATAACTCATGCCATGTATAAATTCCAGTAATTTAAAGACAAAGCTGGTGAGGGCGCTAAGGAGGACAGACCAGATGTTTATTTATTTGGCAGGGTAGTGCTTCTTATTTGATCCTTTTTTAAATAAAAAAAGGCGTCAATCTCTCTGACGCCCCTGGTAAACTGATCTTACTGCTTAAGGTTTAACTTTATCTTTCGTACCCCATGTCTGGGTTTTTTATAGGTTTTTTGGTGGGGCTAGAGTATGTTCCCATTATTCCACCTGGACTGCTTTCCGGATATTCCGGTTTATCGTATCTGTTTATCTCATTGGAGTTGTTCATGTCACTGCCGTGGTTGTTTCTGTCGCTCCGGTCCAGGATTGCATCGGTCGAACCGCCCGCGCCGCCGCTATCGGTGTTGGTTTTAGGATAATTTCTGATTTCTTCGCTCTTTTCTCTAGTGTTAGTGTCACTTGTCCTAACCATGTTGTTATTGCTACCAGAGCTGTACGCTACACCCGGGAGAGCTAACAGCAGTGCCGCTACAAGTACTAAATTCTGTTTCATGGAGAAATCCTCCCTTCTTTTGTTGTGCACAGGCGTCAGCAACATCAGTTCTGACAAAAGTATAACAGGTTAACTGATCAATGGAATCACTCTGTAGTGGGCATCTGATAGGGGGGCGGCGCAGAAAGGAGATGTTACGAGCAGGACGTGGATCTAAATTATTTGGTTATGAAACCGTACTTCTCCAGCACGGTTTTTGATTCCTCACCCATAAGAAACTTGTGAAAATTCACTGCCTCACGGTTTTTCATGCCGGTTTTGGTCAAGGATAGCTGATAGGTAACCGGTGAGTAAAGGGTGGGCAGAACACTGAAAAGTAAGCGGCAGGTTTTTGCATGGACAGCGTCGGTCCGGTAAATGATTGCACCATCTACCTCGCCTCTTTCGGCAGCCATCAATGCATCATGATTGGTCTTGAATAAAACGAGTTTGTCATGAATCTGTTTTTCAATGCCGGCATTTTTAAATGCCTCCATTGTATATTGTCCGCAAGATTGCGTAGCAGGATCGCTAACAGCGATCTTTTTCAGGTTCAGCAACTCTTTTATGCCATTAGCACGTTTATCCGGCTTGGCAACCAGAACCAGGGTATTTGATGTAAAGCTGGTTGTAAAAAGCTCCTCTAAAATTTTTCTGCTATTCAGGTAATCAATCCAACCCCGGTGGTCTGAAATAAGAAGATCTACCGAAGCTCCACTTTCGAGCATCAATGCCAATGACTGAAGAGTGGAAAAATAAGGAATAATCCTGCCGCCAGCGGTTTTGCGGTGGTATGTATTTGACAGCTCATTGAAAGCATCCCTGATGCTCATAGGAACAGCTACTTTGATCTCGGCTGCTTCTGAGGAAGTAACCAATGCAGCGGTCATAATTAAAACTATGAACATCGAGATCAATGGTCTCAAAGAAAAAATCCCTCGTTTTAACGGACTTCATCATGTTGATGGCAGCATATTCAAGAAGTAACCAGGGCATCCAATTTACTTTCTACTTTAAATTTTACTAACTAATTAACATTAATTACAAGCATTTTAATTTAAGCTGGAAGAGCACTCTTGCAGCGCTCAGACAAGCAACATTTTGAGTGCACTTTCATCGGTAACAGCCGGATGACAGGTTCCTTTGGAGCAGACAAAGGCCTGGCCTTTATGAACGGTTTCCTCGAAGAAAAGAACCAGGTTTGGAATCAGGCAGGTCTTGGTCACCTGTAGCAACCGGTTTAGCTGTTCATCTTCTTTTTTGCCTTTGAAGTGAATGATAACCGGATCTTTTTCCAGCATCTCCAGGGCCTGCAAGGCGCCTAAATGCGCCATGGGGCGTAGTTTCGCGTCCGACACAGGGGCCTCGACAAGTACATGGGCAAAATCGAATAAATCAGGGCGATTGCAGGTGTGGCTTAGCCGGACCAGGCATTTGGCGGCCAGTGAGAATGCAGAAGGAATTACTCCGTCCTGCTCAAGCGAAATTGTCACCGGCATCTGTTCGACATCAACACCGACCTTGAAAAACTGGCCACTCTCCGGATCCCTGAAGATACGCAGGGTATCCTCGGCCAATTCCAGCGCCTTGTTCAGCCAATCCTTATTAAGGGTTGCTTCATAAAGCTCCAGCAGCCCCATCATCAGACTGGCATAATCCTCCAGAAAAGCGGGTATCCCAGAGGGCTGGCCAAGAAAACTGCGTAGCAATCGGCCATCTTTTCTCCGCAATCTCTCCAGAATAAATTCGGCGACCTGAGCAGCCCGCTCAATACGCTCAGTTTTCCCGCTGATGACTCCCCCCTTGGCCAATGCAGCAATCATTAGACCGTTCCAGGCCGTAATCACCTTGTCGTCTCGCATAGGCCTGATCCGGCGCTCGCGTTGTGCCAGCAGCAATCCGCGGCCGCGTGCCAGGATTTTTTCGGTCTCCTTCTGCTCCAGGCTGGCCTCGGCACAAAACTGAGCCAAGGGGCGGGGGGTGTGCAGGATGTTTTCAACTTCGAAATTGCCACCCTCGGTAATATCATAGAAGGTGCAGAAAATATCACTATCAGAGCCCAGGCATTTATCGACCTCTTTTTTACTCCAGACGTAGAACTTGCCCTCCACTCCTTCCGAGTCGGCATCCAAGGCCGAACAGTAGGCTCCTTCCGGTGAAGCGAGTTCGCGATCCGCAAAATCAAAAATTTCTTCCGCCATGCGCAGAAAAAGACTATCGCCGCTGATCTGGAATGCCTCCAGCGAAACAAGTGCCACCAGGGCCTGATCGTAGAGCATTTTCTCAAAGTGCGGCACCAGCCAGACCTGATCCACCGAGTAACGATGCAGCCCGCCCCCCAACTGGTCCCAGATGCCGCCTGCCCGTATCTGGCGCAGGGTTTGCAGCGCCATCTTCTGGGCGGCCTGGTCTCCTTTGTGGCCCTGCTCGATCAGATAACTGATGTTGATCGGCATTGGAAATTTAGGGGCTGTCCCGAAACCGCCTGCTTGATCATCGTACAACTCCTCGAGCTGTTCCATTGCCCGGCGCGTGAGCTCGATCAGGTCGCCGGTTTCCTGGTTTTCACGCTGACTGATCGTGCCGAGCGCTTCCATGATCTCCTTGCAGTTTTTTTCCACCAGCTCTGGTCGCTGTCGCCAGATAGCAGCAATCTTGGGCACGAGCTCGGTTAAACCGGTCACACCGCTGCGGCTGTTTTTCGGTAGATAAGTAATGGCCATGAAAGGCTGGCGCTCGGGCGTCATAAAAATGTTGAGCGGCCATCCGCCGCTGCCGGTCAAAAGCTGCGACACGGTCATATAGAAGTCATCGATATCCGGGCGCTCTTCGCGGTCGACCTTGATGCAGACAAAATGGCGATTGAACAGATCAGCCACCTCTTTATCTTCGAATGATTCATGGGCCATGACATGGCACCAGTGGCAGGTGGCATAGCCGATTGACAAGAAAATGGGCCGGCTGTCGGTCCGCGCCTTTTCAAAGGCTTCCTCGCCCCATTCGTACCAGTCAACCGGGTTTTCCGAGTGCTGCAGAAGATAAGGGCTGCGGGCAAAGATCAGGCGGTTGAAGCGCTCGCCACCATCGGGCGGCAGTGTGCTCTTGTCCATATTCATCAATTCGGCGATGTACTGCCCGTAGTCACGTGTATTTTTCATTATCTCTCCCTGCTGTAAAATCCCGTGCAATTACTTGTATGATGAACCGCACGTGCCATTAGTCATGGTATTGGTCCAGACGGCCCCCTGATGGGAGGATCTTTATAACATGATTTTTAGAAATAGAAATGCAAACGAAGAGCTTCAGCGTAACAATTCACTCAACCACCTCCAACAGACCTTCCATCCCTTTTTCTCGGTGGCTTTTGGCCAGCGGTAGCTTCTTGTCGCAGTACATCGGGAACCGGCCGGTTTTGGAAGGCACGAAAAAAATGGTCTTGGGCGTGCGCCCCAACGATTCCGCAACAGCAATACCGGCCTCGGGAGCGTTTATCACGATATTGTGAGGAACCATCACTTCCTGTTTGCGAACCTTCATCTCGACCGGCTTGTTCACCTTGACCACGATATGGCTTGGGCGAAAGAAGTAGTCGCCGCCAACAATCTCTACCCGCTGGACGCCATCCTGATCAGTCGGAACGATAAACGGGCGGTCTTCAGCCCGGTTGATCACTGGGAGCAATACGAACAAAAGGCAGAAAAAAAGCGACCGTTTCATAGGACCTCCACATATTCCTTTGATTTAAATTAGAGTTTTGAATAATTATAGCAGATGAAATCGAGGATACCCGCCAGCTGGCCGATAGGGTCGACTGGCCGGTTCAAAGGGTGAAGCCATGCAGGAAATAACCGGCAATATCTGGGATTATCAGGAAACCGCTATCATAGCCATCACCACCAACGGTCAGGTGACGGCTAGCGGTAAGGCGATCATGGGGCGCGGTGTGGCGGCCCAGGCCGCAAAAAAGTTTCCTGGACTAAACGCAACGCTGGGGGCGCTGATCACCCGGAGTGGCAACCATTGTCACTACATCGGCAACAACATCGTCAGCTTTCCGGTTGAGCATTCGCCGTATGAAGAGCCCGACCTGCGGCTGATCGAACAGTCGGCGCGCGAACTGGCTGCCATGGCCGATGAATCGGGCTGGGAAACGGTGGTCGTCCCGCGTCCTGGATGCGGGGGAGGGGGCCTTTCCTGGCAGGATGTCCGGCCGATCCTGAAACGATTTTTTAACAACCGGTTTATTGTTATTTCCGCAGAAGATTGTGGCCACTGATCCACAGAAAAACGTACCAGGCAAGATGCTGCCGCCGGGCGTCAGGTTGTTGCGTTACCCTCTTACCGTGCTACGCTTGTAGTAAAACATTAAGTTGAACGGGAAAGGGGAAGACCTATGGAAAACAAGGATATTTTCAAGCATCTTGAAAAACTGATTCAGCTCGATATTGATGCCTGTCATGCCTACGACCAAGCCATTGAGAAGATCGATGAACTTGTGGTCAAGGAAAAACTGGTTCTGTTTAAGGCCGACCACCGCCGGCATGTGGACGTGCTTTCGGCAAAGATGGCACAATTGGGGGGGACTCCGCCTGAATTTGCCAAGGACTTTAAAGGATTTTTTATTTCCGGCTTCACGGCCCTGCGCAGCTTGACCGGTACCGGTGGCGCCTTGGAGGCCATGGAGACAAATGAACGTCTTACTAATTCAAGTTATGAAAAAGCGGTAAAAGAAGATTTCCCGACTGACATCGCCACCACCATACGTGAGAATTATGCCGATGAACAACGCCATCTTTCCTTTATTCGCGAGGCGCTGTCGCGCCACCACAGTGTCAAACACTAAAGCACCGGGCAGCGTAGCCTCAATCGGGCAGGAGGCGGAAATAGCTTCCGTTCTCCTGCCGGGCAAATCTGTTTTGCTCTAAAAAACATCTGTCATCTCATCAGTTTGAACAGGTAGCCAAAAGTTCCACCCACAGTGATACCGGACAAGAGCGCGCTGTATTTATGCACCATTTTTGCCGTCTCAATCTGTGCAGTGAATTTAACCGCGTCTGTGGCCTCGCCGGTAAAGTCGATAATGTCCATCCAGTCCTTGTCCCACTGGTAGACTTGGAGATACAACTCCGATCCTTTCCAGAGCACGATGAAAAAGAATACCAGTGTGAAGCAAAGGATGCCGCTGGCCAAGAATGAATCCCGTAGCTCCTTAAAGATCTTCCAAACCGTGTAGATGTTAACAATTGAGAAGAAAAACCAGATTGAATTTTCCATGATTTTATAATTTCTGAGAACATGCAGGTTCGGCTTGGGATTGATGGTAATTATGAGGGAACCCAGCACGATCATGCCCGCAGTGACAAAGTACACCAACTTTTTGCTGCCGGTGATCTCCAGGGTGCGGGTAAAAACGTAGTATTCCTGGAAACCGTGGCTGATGACCAGAACGGAGATGGCTCCGATTACGTAGTGGATGGCGACCATCTTATTGTAACTCTGGGCGTAGGGGTTAAGCATGTAAGCCTGGCTCCAGAAGATGAGGAAAAAACCGACCGATACGCTTGTCCACAGTCGTGCATTACCCAAGCTGAAATAGAAGCTTACTGCGGCCGCCATAAACCAGAAAAAAATCTGGATAATGGTAAAGGCGTCATATTCGACCGGATTGTATATCTTTGGCAACAACGAGAGAATGAAGTCCATTCTACCTCCAGATATCTGAATTATGAGTTTAGAAAAATGTCATGAATATTGCGCTATCGCGGTCCGGATGGAATCCTTCATCTCCCTGATCTTTGAAGAACTGGTCAGTAACTTGGCACCTTTTTCCAGCCCAAGCAGGAAAATCTCTATATTTTCAGGCACCAACCCGCTTTTGACATCGCCAATGTTTGCCAATTCTTTTTCAGCTAGCGTCCTGCCCAATTTTCCCAGATGAGTAACGGCAATTTCAACAAGTAAGGTCTCGAGCTTAACTTTGTTTGCAGTGCCGGATGTTGTTTGGCCGGCACGAATCGTTTGGATAACAGGCGTAGGGGTTGGAGTGTCATCAGTAAAGAAGATGTTGTTCGTAACGGCCACCCAGGTTTTCTCGATGTCTATCAGGCCATTCAGGTCAGCCAGCGTTATCACATGGTCGCCCTTGATGGTTTTTAAATCAATTTTCGCGTCCGAGTATCCGGCAATCTTCTGGATATCAACCGGTGATGACCCGATCTGCAGGTCTTCATCATGGAAAAATCCAACCGGATTACCCTCTATGTAAAATACAACACCAGTGTGAACGTCGGTGTAGACCACTAGAGAGGCATTTAGCCGTTCCTCCTTGATCTTATTCAGTACAGATTTGAAATCGGTCAGCACAATTTGTTGAGAACTGATAACGGCCTCGCCACTGATAAGTGCAAGAAGCCCAACAACAATATCTGCGTGGAGGCGAAAAACGCTAAAAGTGCCCTCCCGATTAAAGGCCATAAACTCAATCGTTGCCCGGATGGCATCCATGTCATGAAAGCAGCCTTTATCCCGTTGGAATAGGGCGGAGATCAGCCTGCCTTCATCATACAGCAGGACACTTTCCGCCGAAGTGAAGCTTAGATGAGCATAGCCGGTGAAGTTGCTAGCGCGAAGCTTGTTGAGCGCCAGAGGAAGGTTGATCTTTGCAATCGGTACTTTTTCTGCGAGAGGGGGACCTTTGGGGAGTAGAAACATGGAAATCCTCTGTTCTTCTTATTTTGAACAACCTGTGCCGGGTGATTTTTTCGGCCGTGCCACTCTGACTAACTCAGCAAATGCTTGTTGTAACGGGCTTTAAAATATCCCAAAAACCAGATATTTATTATGTAGTAATAATTTAATATATCTATAATCATATGTAAACGAAAGTGGCAAGTTTTTTAATAATAAAATTGTAGAAATTAGATTATGGAGGGAAATAAAACGAAAAGAGGTGCAAATTGTGCACCTGCTGCAGTAAGGAAGATGTTTGCTGGATTTTTGTAAGGGAGGCTATTTTTTAGCCTCACCCATTAAGGAGGTTTATTGACTGTAATACTGAAATTGCTAATTGCTTCAGCCTTACTTGACTGGCTCACCTTTTCGTAATGGCGTAAACAGATATTCCAAGCCATTGACCTTGATCTCATAGACGGTCTGCAGCATCCTGCCCAGCTTCCCCTCAGGAAATCCCTTGTTTGCATACCAGATTACATACGGTTCCGGCAGGTCAATCAACAATCGGCCCTGATACTTGCCAAACGGCATCCTCATTGTCGCCAATTCCAACAAATCATTGGGATCTGCCCCGGGTACCTCAGTACATGGTCGCAGTAAATCATCATTCATCAGTAACAATCCTTTCAGGAAAAAAAGGACCGACACTTATCAAAAAGTACCGGTCCACTTTTGTATCCTTTTTGGGTGTGCCGAGACTATTCGGTGCGGCGGGTTATCTCAACCAGGTGATATCCAAACTGGGTCTTGATCGGACCGTGCACCTTGCCAACCTCACCAGTGAAAACAACCTCATCAAATTCCTTAACCATCTGACCCGGTCCAAATTCCCCCAGGTCGCCTCCCTGTCTTCCGGAAGGACATTTTGAATGTTCTGCTGCACAGGCTGCAAAATCCGCCCCGGCCTCTATTTTACTTTTCAGCTCTGCACATTCTGCCTCGGTCGGTACTAAAATGTGTCTTGCACTTGCTCTGGCCATTCTGATCTCCTTATTTTTAGGTGTAAGCCCTTTGTTACCATCAAAAAGCTCATTATTTCAAGTTCAATCTTGAAAACTGCAGGCTGACTGTCATGAAAAACACGATGACTTGCAGAAGACAGAAGCCATAGTTTTTCCGCAACCTGCCTGACTTATGATACCAATTCCAGTAACAAAGCATCCTTTGAAAGCAACTAATGCTACCTTGTAAAAATTAATTTATACTTATTTGAGCTCGCCTCCTATCTGTAGTTAAAATGTATTCTACCGAATTTCCTTAAGTTTTTTCTTAAGCTCTCTAAATAGCAAAAAAACTCTTGAATTGTCGCCCTGGGTATTCAATTGACAATAAAAATTCAATCTATTAATAAATATTTATGAATAAGGTGGTTTGGATGCAACAATAGGTGTGTTTTACGGGCTATTCTGATAAGAAAATTATCGTCTCGGGTAGATTTAAAGAATGGAGAAACGCGTGACCAAATCAAAAGCATTACTACTGGGCGGCTGTACCATATGGCCCATCGTTTACATGGTCTTGTTCATGGGCATTATATTCTCGCAGGTCTTTATGATGGGTATGATGAATCAGCCGCCATCCGGAGAAATGCCAACCTTCATGAAAATCATCTTTTCTCTGCATTTCCTCACTATGGTCTGGATGTTTGTGCTGATAGCGATTTACATACGGCACATTTTCAAGACTGAGGCAGTGCCTCAAGAAAAGAAAACCCTCTGGGCGGTGGTAGTCTTTTTAGGCAATATATTTGCTATGCCTGTGTACTGGTATTTATACATTTGGAAAAAAATACCCAAATGATCTTGTGTTTAACCGATTTTGGGTTTTGTCTCGTACCAAATCTAATCCTTCGAGGTGCCGCATGTCAAAAAGAATGAAGATTTGTATCAATACCGGCGGCGGTGATGCGCCGGGTTTGAACGCCGTCATCGAGGCGGTCACCATGGCTGCCTATAATCGGCAATGGGAGGTATACGGCATCAAATGCGGCTATACCGGCCTTCTGAACACTGAAGAGATCATCAACCTGACTCCGGAAAAAGTCAACGGCATTGCCAGCATAGGCGGCACCATTCTGGGAACTACCAACAAGGGCAACCCTTTCATGATGCCGATCTGCAATGCAGCCGGCGAATGGGAGCAGCGTGATCTGTCGGATAGGGTACTGGACAACTTCCGCCGCCTCCGCTTCGATGCACTCGTTGCCGTGGGTGGAGACGGCAGCCTTGAGATTGCCCACCGCTTTGCCGAAAAGGGGATGCCGGTGATAGGCGTTCCCAAGACCATCGACAACGACA
This sequence comes from Desulfuromonadaceae bacterium, assembly GCA_036504875.1. Classification (GTDB taxonomy): domain Bacteria; phylum Desulfobacterota; class Desulfuromonadia; order Geobacterales; family Pseudopelobacteraceae; genus JACPFJ01. The sequence goes on along the minus strand of DASXUK010000002.1, from coordinate 4,761 downwards.
TGGGTGGAACCGTCATTACCTTTGGTTTCGATACGGCTGTCAGCATCGCGACCGAGGCGATCGACCGCCTGCACTCCACAGCCAAGTCCCATGATCGGATCATGGTGGTGGAGGTGATGGGGCGCAATGCCGGTTTTATCGCCCTCAACAGCGGCATATCAGGCAACGCGGATGTGATTCTTATTCCTGAGATACCTTTCGATATCGATAAGGTCTGCGACAAGCTGATGGACAACGAGCTGCACGGCCAGAAATATGCGATCGTGGTCGTGGCCGAGGGGGCGCTTCCCAAGGGTGGTGAGGTGATATCGAAAGGTTCCGGAGAAACCGGCCGCCAGCATGTGGTTCTGGGCGGGATTGCCGAATATGTGGCCAAAGAGGTTTCGGAGCGCACCGGCAAGGACTCGCGCTCCATGGTATTGGGTCATTTGCAACGTGGTGGTTCCCCCACGACCTTTGACCGCCTGCTCTCCCTGCGTTTTGGCGCGGCTGCCGTGCGGGCCATCGAGGAGGGGAAGTTCGATCACATGGTTGCGCTGCATTCGCCGGATATCGCCCTGGTGCCGTTGGAAGAAGCGCTGGGAGTGCAAAAACGTGTACGGGCCGATGGAGATACGGTGCTGACGGCGCGTGATCTCGGGATATGTTTCGGAGATTGAGCAAGTTTAAAAGCAGGATGAAACCAAGTGGTTTCATCCTGGAGGTGAGGGCCTATATTTCGCAGGTTTTTATGGTTAGTCGCGAGCTTTGAAGCTGTTGATGTTGTCAATGGCGTATTTCATGTGGGGTTCAACGAAAGGTGACGTAATCATATCAATTATCTTGAAAAAGAGAATGAAAGGGATAAAAGCGAGACCTATGACGGATGCTGCGAGTTTTTCAAAACTACCGTTGAGGTTTAAAATGTCAGAGAAGATTGAAAAGAAGAGACACAGTACAGGGCAGGCCACCATAAACGCAGCTAAAACAGCGAGTGTCAAGAGACCATTAGCCAGAGCAGATTCAAGCATTTTTTTCTCCTTTGTTGGAAGCTGTATTCTAACCATCTATAAAAAAAACTATACAACTGCCAGTCAAATATTACAAAATAATAATTAAGTATTGTTGGCGGCGAGCGGAAGTTTCAAGTTGCAGAATTTTTTTTAAAGGCTTAACCTTAAAGCAGCTGGAAAGACTGGTATAGGAGGTGTTCCATGGACAGCATCTCAAGCATCTCATTGAGCGCTTTAAGTGCCTACGGTGTCAAACAGGCCGTCACCTCCAATAACATTGCCAACATGAACACCACGGATTACAAGGCCTCGACTGCTGTAACCATGGAAAACAAAACCGGCGGTGTTTCCGCTACTGTTGTTCCGGGTAATGATGAAGTTGACATATCCAAAGAGGCGGTCGATCTTTTGGCCAACAGTATTGGTTTTAAAGCCAATCTGAAAGTTTTCCAGGCTACCGATGAGATGTACAATGATTTGCTTAAGATGAAGCCCTGATTTTCCTGGAACCTGCCAACGCATAACTCCACATTTCTCTATCTAAACCCAATCTGGCTGCATTCGATCCTACCGCACAAAAATTAATTTATACTTATTTTACCCTCTCGTCCTATCACTACATAAAATCTATTCCACAGTATTTCCTTAAGTTTTTCTCAGGGTTCGTAAAGTAGTAGAAAAGGCTTTATAAATCGCGGATATATTGCATTGACAAGAAAAATTTAATCTGGTTTGTTTGCAACAGATCTACTTTAATAAGAAACTTCTGTTGTTCTTGCAGACTAGCTAAAGGTTCATCCTTCGCGGTGGCCGCTAATATGGATGGATTAAGGGGGAGGGGCGTGGAAACACTGTTGAGAAGATACCTGCTTCCGCTGGCTGTATCGCTGATGATTCTGGTCATGAGCGGATGCGTTTCAGTTAGGCTGGTTGCGGACTACGATGAACAGGTGGATGCGGCCGTAACCCAGTTCCAGCGCAAGATGGAACATTTCCTGGTCTCGCTGGAACGGAACATCGGCAAGGACGAGGCCTCCTATGCGCACAACACCAGGTTCTACGACGATCTCCGGGTAGATCTCAGCTCCATGCGTGTCCGCGCCGCCGCCATCCCCGACAATGACATCACGACGCAGCAGCTGGCCTTATTGTCGAACAGCGTAACAACTCTTGAAAAGCTGCACAGACTCGGGATCAGCGCCAACGATATTCCACCTATACGAACTGCCTTGAATACTTCTTGTACGGCGATCCTCAAGCTGGAGCTGGCCAAGAAGCGTGGAAAACCATAGTCGGTACTATTCCGGCAGAAAGGGGCAGGTATGCCTTCCATCAAGGTTGATCAACTCGTTGCCAGCATGCTACAGGCCGCCAAAGGTGAGCTGGCCCAGAAATGGCCCGAGGCCAAGGATTATGCGGAAGCGGAATTCAGAAAGATCGGGGAGATGATCGCCTATATTGAGGCCCAGCGGACGCTGAACCTGATGAGTGATGAAAAGGCCAGGCTGCACCTGGAAATGCAGAAGAACGCGGCCTGTACACTGCTACTAACGGTGAAGGGTATTGGGTCATTAGCTGTGGAGGCTGCCATTAATGCGGCGCTGGATGTGGTTAAGACGGCGTGAATAGTGCGCTGGGGTTTGGGTTGATTTAGATTTTGTAACTGAGGGATGAATAATCAACTTTAAAAAATCAGTTTGGAGCATGAATGAATCTCATTATCGCAGTAATTATCATTGCAGTTGTTGTGGCCCTACTTGCCGCACTGAAGTCAAAGAAGGTCCTTTCGGATAGTGGACTCGCCTTCTCCAGGTGCGATGCACTTTTTACTCCGGCAGAGCGGTCATTTCTTGGAGTGCTGGAGCAGGCACTGGACAGTCGCTACCGTGTATTCGGCAAAGTAAGGCTAGCCGACATCGTCATGCCGGCAAAGGGACAGACTCCCAGCAAGCGTACGTCCGCTTTGAACAAGCTACGTCAGAAGCATGTGGATTTTGTGATCTGCTTGATCTCTGACCTATCGGTGGTGGGAGTAGTAGAACTGGACGACAAGTCGCATGAGCGGGAAGAACGTGCTGAGCGTGATGTGTTTGTTGATCAAGTGTTGGACATGGCTAAAATTCCGGTCATACATTTTCCAGCTCAAAAAGGGTACGCATTGCAGGATGTGCGGACGAGGCTTGCGGAGAAAATACCAGCAGTCAACGATTCTGTTGTCGCACCTAAAGTGCAGGAAGAACCTGATCCGGTACAACCGGCGATAGCTGTGAGCACGCAGGCCACATCTGTGCTGTCTGTTGTAACTGCGCCTGTTTGTCCCAAATGTGAGTCGGAGATGATCAAGCGGCAAGCGGTTAAGGGGCAGCATGCGGGAAAAACGTTCTGGGCGTGTTCTGCATATCCTAAGTGTCGGCAGGTGGTGGCGATAGATTGAAGGATGATTTTTATACAAATAGAATGTCAGGAGGTATTATGAAAGAATTCAAAGAAAAACTGCTGGCCCATGTCGAACACATCAAGAACGTCGGTAACCACTGTGCAACAGAGGAGACTACGAAGCAGGCGCTTATATTGCCCTTTCTCAACATTCTCGACTTTAACCCATTTGACCCGCAGAAAGTGAAAGCAGAATACAGCGCCAATCTGCCTGGGCTCAAGGCCACGGAACGAGTAGATTACGCACTTTTCACCGAGGAAAAAGCAGTGATGTTTGTTGAGGCGAAGGCATTTAATGACAAGCTGACCAATCATGCTGGACAGTTGACCAGGTACTTCAACTCCACCCCCGGCGTTTCTATCGCAGCAATCACCAATGGGCGTGAATGGCGTTTTTTCACTGATTTGAAACTGCCCAATATCATGGACGAAACGCCTTTTCTTAAGGTGGACTTTGCTTCTCTGTCCGAATCTGACATGGAGAAACTTTCACAGTTCCGCTACGGTTGCTTTCGGCCGGATCAATTACGAACATTTGCAAAAGAGAGAGTCTACCAGGAGCTTTTTCAGGAGGTAATTGAAAGTTGCCTGCGTGAAGTTGACCAGGATTTTGTCCGGTTTATAGCGAATAGGACAAACCATGGTGCAATGTTAACAGCTAAGTTTTTGGAAACAATCAGTCCATTAGTTAAGCAAGCAGTTGCCGATGCTATCAGTAAAATGGTTGTTAGTGGCCTTTCAGCGCCGCTGGTTCAACCTGTGGCAGAGCCAACAGACTCCCTCACACCTGACAGTTCAAAAGAGTACGTTGTCGATCCCAACAACTCTAAAATCATCACAACCGCTGCTGAATTTAAGCTGTTGTCTATTCTGAAAGAGATTTTGAGCGGGGTCGTCAATCCGGACGAAATTGTTGGCAAGGACACGGAGTCGTACTACACCGTGCTGTATCAAGGCAAGGTAAACCGCTGGATTGTTCGCTATATGGGTGATCGTGCTAAAGCGCTGGCATATTTCCCCATTGCATTAACGAAACAGCACAAGACAGGGATAGCCAAGAGAGGGCTGGAACTTGGCCCGGGTGGCAACTGTGTAGTGCTGGATAAACCAGAAAGTATCATGCGGCTGTCTGAGGTGATCTTTGATGCACTGGCGTTTAGTCAGGATGATAATAATTTCAAAAGAGAGAGTAGGTGTGAATCGGCATGCAATAATGACCCACCTTTGGCCCTAATCGGCGTCCAAAATTGACCCACCTCAGCACCCTCCTCCATACTCTCTGGAATTTCAGAGAGAGGAGTATCCAAAGGAGATGCTGAACGTGGAGACTATC
>DASXUK010000001.1:0-3630 GCA_036504875.1 Desulfuromonadaceae bacterium | reverse complement strand
GTCGGGGAGGCTATCGCCGCCCGACCATTGCTTAAAGCGCTCCGCATTCGCTATCCCGAGCACGCCATTGTCGTCTCCAATACTACCGAGACAGGGCGGGCAATCAGTTCCGGCTTCCCGGAAAAGGACCTGTGTATCTATTTTCCATTTGATTTCCTGCCGGCAGTGCGCCGCACGCTGGATACGCTCAAGCCGGAGCTGATAGTAATAATGGAAACCGAGATCTGGCCCAATTTTAACCGCGAGGCAGCCAGGCGAAACATCCCGCTGATCCTGGCCAACGGACGCATCTCGGACCGTTCCTACAGCCGTTACCTGCGTTTCAGTTGGTTTTTTCGCCAATCGCTGCGGCTCTTTTCGAGCTTATGCCTGCAGACCGATACCGACCACGAACGCATCATCGCCATTGGAGCCCCGCCGGAGCGTTCACTGAGCTGCGGCAATCTTAAATATGACATCCCTTATCGCCAGGTACCGCCGGATGAGAAGGCGGCTCTTCGTGAACGCTACGGCATCCCCGACAGGCTGACCGTTGTGACCGCCGGCAGCACCCATCCCGGCGAGGAGGAGCATATCCTGAACGCCTACCGGGAACTGCTGGCTAACCACGGCAATCTGTTTCTGGTACTCGTGCCACGTCATCCCGAGCGGGCCGACGAAGTTGCCGCCCTTTTGGAACGGAGCGATATCCCTTTCCGCCGCCGCACTACTTTAGACGCTTCCAGTGGAGTGGTGTTTCGTAGTGGCGAGGTACTCCTGGTGAATACCATTGGGGAAATGATGGGGCTTTACGCCCTAGCGGACCTCGTCTTTGTCGGCGGCAGCCTGGTTCCGACCGGAGGCCATAACCTGTTGGAGCCGGCCTCGCTGGGTGTCCCCTGCATCTTCGGCCCCCACATGACCAATTTCAGGGAGATCGCAGCACTGGTCCTAAAATACCGGGCTGGATTACAGATTTACTCACCAGCTGATCTGACGGGCGTTTGCCGCACACTTATCGAGGATCGTGATCAACGGCGCACCCTGGGGCAGAACGGACTCAGAATGATGCGCGAAAACGGAGGCGCCACCGAGCGACACCTTGAGGTTATTGCCAGGTATCTATGAAAGCTTCACATGCAACATACTGGCGCGGTCTTGGCAACGGTACCCGCAATAGTCTTCTCGACCGGCTGCTACTGACGCTCCTGATCCCGCTGTCCCTGCCCTACGCTCTTGTCCAACACCTGCGGGCCTGGTTGTACCGAATCGGGATATATTCCGCGAGGAAGCTTCCCCGGCCGGTGATTTCAATTGGCAACCTCACCGTTGGTGGTACTGGCAAAACACCGGTCACGGCCTACATTGCCCGTCAGCTCTTGGCACAGGGAATGAAGGTTGCCGTCCTCTCTCGCGGCTACGGCGGTTCCCGGGAAGGACAGACCACCCTCGTCTCCGACGGCAATACCGTATTCCGCTCTGCCGAGGAGTGCGGTGATGAACCTTTCCTACTGGCCACAACAGTACCAGAGCTGATGGTCGTAACTGGCAGCAACCGCCACGCCGCCGGCCTGCTGGCCATGGAGCAATTATCTCCCGACATTTTCCTGCTGGACGACGGTTTCCAGCACCTGCGACTGGAACGTGACCTGAATATCCTGTTGCTGGACTGCACCCGGCCCTTCGGTAACGGCTGGACCTTACCGGCGGGGCTGCTACGCGAACCTAAGTCAGCCAGTGCCCGAGCCGATCTGGTCATACAAACCCGCTGTCCTCAAGCTGACACGCCTACACCGGCGCTACCAGGTGCTTTTTTCTGCAATGCACGTCATAATCTTGCCGATGCAATTCCACTCTCAGGTGGAGAACCACTAGCACTCAATTCCTTTTGCGGCCGAAACGTAGTTGCATTCGCCGGAATCGCCGAACCACAAACCTTCTTTGACGGTTTGCGACTACACAAACTGAATGTGGTAGCTTCCATCTGCTTTCCGGACCATGTCGTCTATGGAAAGACCCAAATCATTGCGATTGCAGACATGCTGCGCACGTCTGGCGCCGATTACGCTATAACAACCGAAAAAGATGGCGTCAAACTAAAGCATTTTCCAGAGGAACTTGCTGAAAAGACACTGCTCGCACGACTTGAGTTGATTATTGACAATCCCGCCCCCCTAAAAGCGCTACTGCGTAATTTGCTTCAAAAGTAACTCCATTTGTGGCATTATAATTAGATTTTGAACCCCCTGTTTTTGGATAAAGGAAAGCGGACCTTTAGCAAAAACAGGCCAAACTTCACACTTGCCCAAAAAGGTGTCGCATGCTCTTGGATGATCTTTTAAACATACTCGCCTGCCCCGTCTGTAAAGGCTCACTCCAAATGGACAACAGAGTACAAAAGCTGCTCTGCCGCCCTTGCGGCCTGGGATTTCCGATCAGAGAGGGCATTCCGGTTATGCTAATTGATGAAGCAGAAAAGACTAACGAGCAGGGTCTGGCAGACAGGGTACAGTGAGCGACTTTAAAACCGGCAATGTACGAAAATTATTGATTCGCGCTGTCAACTGGGTCGGCGATGCGGTCATGACAACACCAGCCATCGGCACCATCCGGGAACATTTCCCCCAGGCCGAGATCACCCTGCTGGCAAACCCCTTGGTGGCACAACTTTTCTCTCCCCACGCATGGGTCGACCGGGTCAGCACCTTCGACCGCAACGGCGCTCACCGGGGTATCACAGGCAGACTGCGACTGGCGGCAATGCTTCGCAAAGAGGCCTTTGACGCGGTCGTCATCCTGCCGAACTCCTTTGACTCCGCCTTGGTGCCCTGGCTGGCAGGCATACCGGTACGCATCGGCAAAAGCAGCGATGGACGCGGTCTTCTTCTCACAGAACGCTATCGCCCGGACAAACAGATCCATTTTGGCCATGAAGTTGAATACTATCTTGATCTTGTGCGCTCCTTCGGCATCACCGGTCGAGCAACAATACCCCGGCTTATGCTTACTCCAGCTGAGGAGCAGGCCGCATCGGTGAGATTGATGGAATACGGCATACAGCCTGGAGATTACCTACTCGGCATTAATCCGGGTGCCGCCTACGGCTCGGCCAAACGCTGGTATCCGGACCGCTTTGCAGAAGTCGCTCGCCGACTAGCAAATAAATGGGCTGCAAAGGTGGTGGTTTTTGGCGGGCCGGGCGAAACAGACATTGCGGCAGAAATCGAGCAGCAGCTCGAGGGGAACTGCGCCAACCTGGCGGGCGAAACCAGTTTACGGGAACTGATGGCATTGATCCGGCGCTGCAATTTTTTTATTACCAATGATTCCGGCCCCATGCACATCGCTACGGCTTTCAATGTCCCGTTGGTAGCGATCTTCGGTTCGACCGATCATGCAGGTACAGCACCGTATACAGAGACAGCCGTCATTGTTCGCAAAGATGTAGCCTGCGCCCCCTGCAAATTGCGGGAGTGCCCGACCGACCACAAGTGCATGACGGCGATTACAGCAGAGGATGTGGTGGGAGCAGCGTGCACCCTAATGAATTCAACCCACATTCAGGAACAGGAACACAGACGATGAAACTCTCGGCTACCATCATCACCCGCGATGAAGAGAAAAACATTGGCGACTGCCTGGCCAGCCTCG